>JAEXSP010000003.1 GCA_023453795.1 Bacillota bacterium | reverse complement strand
TCTCCGTTCGACTTGCATGTGTTAAGCACGCCGCCAGCGTTCGTCCTGAGCCAGGATCAAACTCTCTAATTAAAGTTTTATTAGAGAGCCATTTGGCTCTTAATTACGTTATCACTGACTTGTAGTTACAAATCACTCAAATAAATTATACGAGTTCCTTTGTCTTACTCTTTTACACTGTTTACTTTTCAAGGTCCATTCAAAACCGTGATAAGCGTCGCATTACTGCGTTGCAAGTCTTGTTGCGATACTCATTTATATAAATAAACTCCGTTTCTCACTTCAACTTGCGCCTTGTACTACTCGCTTCTGACGATTTTTCTTTCGCCCTCTCGAGCGGAAGTTCATTCTATCATGCCGCCGCTTTTGTGTCAACACTTTTTTCTCAAGAACTTTTTGCCAGTTGCTTTTATTCTATGTCGTTCCTTCGTTTTCAGTGCTGTTTTGCGACAGCTTTTATATGTTACCACGCTTCTTTTATCTTGTCAACACCTTTTTTATTTAATATTTATAATCAAATTGTCAATAAGGTGTCGGAAGCGACAGCTTTTACATTATATCACCGTCATACTTTTTAAGTCAAGGATATTTTTATTAATAAAATGCTACTAATCTATATTATTTCTACATTAATCTATTTTACCTTGAGAAAGATAAAAAATGCCCCTGTTTTCATCATTTCCTTACCGTTTCCTCCATTATAATACTCTTTAAATTATAAATATCGTTAATGTATATTTCTTTTAAGCTTCTGTTATAAATGATACTGGCAGGATGATATAGAGGGAAAAGCCTGAAAGCTGATGAAAGGATATTAACCTGCCTTTCCTTGCCATGAAGCCCGCCAATGCATTCATCTTGTTCATTTGTAACAGCGATAAGAGGCACATTGCCCAATGTCACTATTATATCAGGCTTAATTATCCCGATTTCTTCATAAAGATACTTCCTGCCCTGAACAATTTCGTTCCTTAAGGCAGGCCTGTTAACCAATCTGCCAGTCTTAGGGTTCATGCGTGAAAGCCTGTACTTTATTGCATTCGAAATATAAATGGAATCCCGTTGAAGCCCAAGCACATCAAGAAATTCAGTCAGGTTTTTTCCCGCAGTTCCTACGAAGGGTTTCTGCTGCTTCACTTCATCCTTACCCGGAGCTTCTCCGATTAAGAAAAGTTTTGCATCAAGGTTTCCACTACCGAGAACAATTTCCTTTCCATCGAATTCCTTCTTATAATTATTATATAAAACATTCATTTGCTCTCTTTTAGTCATGATCTCACCTTAATTATATATTGTTTAAATCTTCGAGTTTGCTTCTGACCTTAATAAAATCCTGCCACATAAGTATCTTCTTCGACTCATCCCTCAAAAGGGCAGCAGGATGAAATGTAGGCATTATCCAACAGCCTTTTCGCTCAATCCATTGGCCCCGTATTTTTGATATTCTAGCCTCTCTGTCGACGATATATTTCATTGACGTCGCCCCGAGGCAAACAATGATCTTTGGCTTTATTATCGCTACCTGATTTCTAAGGAAAGGAATGCATTTTTCCGCTTCTTCATCTAAAGGCACACGATTCCCGGGCGGTCTGCACTTAACTATATTAGCTATGTAAAATTCACTATCCTTTATCATCAATGCTTCAAGAAGAAGGTCTAGCAACTTACCTGCAGCGCCAACAAACGGCAGGCCCTGTAAATCCTCCTGTTCGCCGGGTCCTTCTCCTATCATCATTAATTTTGAGTTTGGATTGCCGCGCCCTATTACTATATTGGTTCTTGTACTGCCAAGACCGCACCTTTTACAATTTGAGCACTCTTTTTCGAGTTCTTCCCAATTCAACATATTTTAACCCCTGCATGTCTTTTTTCTAACTGTTCACTGCGATTGTCAACTGTTTACTGCGTCTTTTAAGCTATACTCCTCTTTTCTCCGGAGGCCAAATAAATTTATGCAGCTGCAGCTGAAATCTCGCATCCAGCTTATCCGCCAAAATCCAATCAATTATATTTGAATATTCTATAGATCCGAAAACAGGAGAAAATGTTATCGTACCATTTTTATGATAATCGGCTATGACGCTTTTAGCCCAATCATAATCTTTTCGGCTTCCAATAACAAATTTAATTTCATCTTTATCTGTCAATAAAGCAAAATTCTTATAAAGCATGTCTTGGGAACAGCCCGACGAAGGTGCTTTCATATCCATTACAAAGGATTGGCCTTCCCTGAGTTTTATACCTGAGAGAGATACTGCCCCATTTGTTTCTATGGTTACCGTATATTCCTTAAGAATTTCAAGCAAGCTGTTGAGTTCTCTTTGGAGCAAAGGCTCACCACCCGTTAAACAAACCCTCTTATAGTGAAGCTTTTTTATTTCATCAAGCACCTGCAAGCAAGACATTTCTCTGCCTTCCTCATAGGCATATGTTGTGTCGCAATAGCTGCATCGCAGATTGCAGCCGGTGAATCGTACAAATATAGTGGGGAAGCCAGCCGAAAGGCCCTCTCCCTGTATACTTAAAAAAATCTCATTTACTTTCAATATTAATTCCCCACCTTTTACTGTCCTACTATCATCTTTAGGTTTTTTACCCTCTGTCACTCATACGTGACATCCCCCTAATCGATGGGGAACGAGAACTCCTTGTGCTCCCTCCAATAGGGAGTTGTCCGCTGGACTGAGGGTCTTGTGCCAGCCGCACCTAAAGCGCCATGTCTTCTTTATTTATCGTAACACAGCTAGTCGGCGTCTCCCATAGCACAAGCTTTTCAAGTGTACAGCCTGCTTGTATGATCTTACCCGCAGCTTCTTCCCATATCCAGATTCCTATATTCTCGCAGGTCGGATTAAAATCAAAAATATCGTTCAAATATTTATGGTCAATCCTTTCAAGAACATCTGACTTTATAATGTCATCAAGGTCATGGAAATCCATAACAAGGCCGTTCTTATCAGTGTTTCCTCTTACTGTGACTTCAAGCTTGTAGGTATGTCCATGTACATTTCTGCATTTTCCGGGGTAATCCTTCAGATGATGAGCGCTGTCAAACGTAAATGTCTTAGTTATTGCCAGGTTTCTGCTTTTCATTGCATATCTCCATTATAGGTTAATATCGTTGTAATATTTTATTGGGTCTGTAATTCCTGCATCTTTAAAGCCTTTAAGTCTCAGTATGCAGCTGTCGCAAACGCCGCAGGCAGCTTCATTCCCTTTATAGCAGCTGGTTGTAAGGTGCAGGGGGGTGTTAATTTCAGCAGCAAGTTTGATGATTTCTGCTTTGCTTAAGTGCAGAAGAGGGGTAGCTATTTTTATTGGATTTCCCTCTGCACCGCTTTTTGTACCAACACGTATCATATCTTCAAAAGCCTTTATGAATTCAGGCCTGCAATCAGGATATCCGCTGTAATCAATTGCATTTACACCTATAAAAATAGCCTCAGCGCCAACAACCTCTGCATAACCGGCAGCATAACTTAAAAAAATGATATTTCTGGCAGGAACATATGTCACCGGTATATCGTTTGTTCCCTTATAATCAGGAACTTCTATGTCCATATCGGTAAGTGCACTTCCCCCAACATTGTCTATCCGTATAACCTTATGTTCCTTAATATCATAGTACTCGGCTATTTTATGCGCACATTCCAGTTCCCTGTTATGTCTCTGACTATAATCGAATGAAAGGGGATAAACCTGATAGCCTTCCTTTATTGCAACTGATAAGCAGGTGGTACTATCCAACCCGCCTGATAATAAAACAACAGCTTTTTTCATTTGATCCTCCTAGTATTTTTTATAAATGTTCCCCCAAATATGAGGCATGTATCCTATTTTTCTGCAACAGGCTTACTTGTATCTTCCGCGGCTTCACCTTGATTTACAAGCATAATAAAGAATAATGCGATAACAAATGCGATACAAGAGTAAATGAATAAGAATCCTTCGCCTAAATGATCCTTCAGGTTTCCATATAAAATAGGACTAATTATGCCTGCTACCATGGAAAAGAAAAAATAAAGGCCTGTATGTCTGCTGATTGATTTGGAATTGGTCATTTCCATCACCATCGGGTATGAGTTGATGTTTATCAACGCCCAGCATATACCGCTTACAGCTAAAAGCAGGAACAGTATGACCGTATTTTTTATAAAAATCATTAGGGCAAAAGAACCTATCAGAATACATAAGCCTGATAATATGGTTTTCTTCCTGCCATACTTTTTTGAAATAAATCTGGATGATATAGCCGCTATAATGAACATCATTGAAAAAGCCATCAGCAGAAATGAAGTCAGGCTCTTGTCGATTTCAAGAACTGCTTGTCCGTATGTTGAAAAAAAGGTTTCAAAAGCATTATAGCCTGCAAACCAAAAGAAAATAGCAAGCATCATAAAAATCAGGTTAAGAAAATTCCCCTTTTTATCTGATGAATTAAGCACCTTTTCATCAGGCACTTTTTCGTCCGGTTCCGTATTTGGAGCTGCAGGTTCCTTGATAAATGCGTATGTAATTATTACTGAAATAAAAAGTATGCCGGAAGCAACTGCGAAAGGATATGCATCGTCTGATCTGAAAAGGATGCCGCCTAACAGAAAAGCTGCAGCAGCACCTATGGCTCCCATCGTATTAATTACTCCATTGGCCACATTTCTGAGATTCTTTGGAGTGAGGTCAGGCACAAGAGCAAAGGTCGGAGATCTGAATATGCTCATGAAGAAGTTAAGTGCAAATACCGCTGTCAAAAGAAGAAATGCACTGGATCGAAAAAACGGTATTACTAAAAAAGAAATCGCCGCCAGGGGAATGCCTATCAAAAGAAACGGCATTCTTCTGCCATACCGTGACACTGTCTTGTCGCTTAACAATCCGAAAACGGGCTGGAGAATCAAAGCAAATATATTGTCAACAGCCATAATGGCGCCTATTGTCACTCCTGCAAGGCCTAATCCCTTTAGATAAATAGGAACCGCAATATTGTAAATGCTCCATATGATATTTATGGAAAAGAAACCAAGTCCGATCAAAATAGTTTTTCTATAATCCAGCTTCAACTAAATGCCTCCCTTTCATTTGATCAGTCCAAAAATATTTTTTTAACAGAATTCCAATTACTAACAAAATCGCTTTCAAAGCAATCTGAATTGTCTCAATTATACCATAAGTATTTTCAAGCTGAGACAAATTTATAATAAATAGGCGCAACAACCGATTGCACCGTTAAGCTGCGGTTCATCGGGCACTCTGATATTCTCAAAAGCTGTTTCATTTTTTATATATGAAAGAAGAGCTTCATTGCAGGCAACACCCCCAGTAACAACAAGTGTATCGGAAATAAATCTTTCAAGCATAGGTTTAATCCTTTTGAATAGTGAATAGTTTACACCGGCCGCAAGCTGCTCAATTGAATAGCCTTCGGATATTCTGCCGATGAGTTCCGATTCTCCGAAAACTGCACAGGTGGCGCTAAGTTCCACCGGATCCTTGTAATACCTGCCCATAGTAGCTATATCTATGCCCAGGACAGCAGACATGTTTTCCAGATAGCGGCCGCATGAAGCAGCACACTTGTCATTAAGCATCATATCTGCCATCTTGCCTTTTTTAACCGATATAACCTTGCTGTCCTGTCCACCTATGTCCAAAAGAGTAAATTCATTCAAGCCGGTCTGGTGCTTTGCTCCATGCATGTGAGCCTTGAGCTCTACAATTACCTTAGCAGCTGCAATGTTTACATTGTTTCGTCCGTAGCCTGTACTTACTATATTATCAATACCATCAATACCTATTCTTTCAAAATCAACAACAAGCTTTCCGCCAATACTTGAGCAGTAATTCCTGTAGAACTCGGCAGTATCTATGATCTTGCTTGACGTAAAACTATCATCTTCAAATATGGCTATCTTGACCGACCTGCTTCCAAGGTCTATGCCGACTGTTTTCATTTTTAATCACCTATTCCTAAGTATATAGAACCCTCAGCTTAACATATCCACAAACGCCTCAATCCTCAGTTTAGTCCTTGCATCAAGTTCTCCCGGCCTGTCGCCCTCCAGTGTCAATATCGGAATATCCAGTTCCTTCCGGATCACAATATCCTCAATTCCCCTGAAGCAAAAAGCCTGAGTATAGTGAATTATGCCATCTATCTGCCTTTTCTCAATTTCCCTTTTTATATCTTCAAGCCTCCTGTTAAGGCTGTATGGGTAAGTAAAAAGCCTGTATACCTCGACAATGTCCTCATTGTCTATACCCGATGCCATCGTGAACTGGCGCTGCACCTCATTGAAAACAACCCTTGAACCAATGGCTTCAACGTAGTCATACAAATCTCCGTTAATTGGCGGCACTCCCATATACCCAAGTCTTATTGCCTCCTTTTTGGGGCTTCTTTCTTCAATCTCAGCTATTTTATTTCTTAAATCCGAGCTGAAAGCTCTGTAATCTCCGTTAAAGTCACTGCTTGAGACCTGCCAGAGATGATTTTCAAACCCTGTAGCTTTATTATGCGTCCAAGTAAGTTCATCAAGCCTTAATATGTCTTTTCTTATAATATCAAGTGCTGTTTTGACCTGTAAAATATCCTTTGAGTTAACCCCAAACAGTTCCGACAGCTTATTAATCTCTCTTGACAGAGAAGCATAATCCCGTGAAGAGGGATAGGAAAAAGGAATGCTTTTGACTCCCTTAAGCCCAAGCACTTCAATCAGAGCCTTTGTGTTGGAACAGTCACCTTCAACTACACCTATGATAGTATCGATTTCTCCGCTGTTCAATATCGCAGAATAAATTCCCTTTATCCATGCACATGTGCTTCTGGGGAAGCCTGCATTTTCAGCGAGCTCAATAAACTTGCCAGGGTCTTTGCTTGTAATAAATACATTATTTAAATCAACCGGAATCAATCCGGCCGCAAATATTATTTCAACAGGTATGCTTGTAGTAAAACCGATCTTTTTCAACGGAACACCTCATATTCAAAATTCTTCACTATTACTACAGCGAAAAATAATCACGATAGCTTCAACGTGTTATATATGTAAGGATTAATTTCAAAGCTTTTCGCTGTAGTACTAATTATAACGTAAAATATGCAAAAAAGATATCCGAAAAGGATATCTCTTTAATAAGCCTCGCAGGTCACATCGGTATTGAAGTGCTCCTTTTTACAGAATACGGATTGAAACTAGCGCTTATGATTTCATTATTTTCATCGATTTCCAGGAAGGCATGGTGCAAAAAGTTATTTTTGACACAGTACCTCATATCAGTTAAAACATATTTTTTTGTCTTTCCTGTCTCTTCACACGCAACATGGATTAAAGGCGTAAATTCAGCAAAGAATTTTCCGGGCTTTGATTCCAGCACGTGCTTAACGAGCTTGTCATTTGTCTTGTTCAATATATGAGTGATCTTTATTCTTCTTTTGAGAATATCCTTCTCACCTATTATGTCAGCATCCTTAGTCTTTAAAACAAAGTGCCACTTCAAAATGCCTTTCATCGACGGAAGCAAGCTTATTCGGCCGTAATCCATATCATATTTATGTTTCAGCTCCATTTTGATAAACAGCCTCATTGCTACTCTCGATACAAGGTACAGTCCGAATGCAGCAAGGAAAACCCATTGCAAAGCCCCCCGAGTGCAGACAAAACCGGTTAAAGTCCCTACACATACAGGATCGAATAAGATAAGGAGACTTATTGAAATTTTCTTATCCGAAAATGGCCAAAGCAGCTTTGCCCCGTAAGGATTAAAAATATCAATTAAGGAATGCGAAAGGCATCCGATAAAGCTCCACAAAAATATGTTCTGTATGTCCGTTACATGATATAGCCCCCCGATTACAACTGCAATGAGAGCTGCCGACACAAATAACCCGATGATTGAGTGGGTAACGCCCCTATGATTTTTCAGGTAAACATAATCCCCCCACTTCTGCAGCAAAATATCTATGTCAGGGAAAACCGAACCTGCAATAAGACCTGCATAAACAGGGTTGGAAAAATCCAGTCCGTTTCCCGCTATTTTTGATACTGTCATTCCTATAACAGCATGAGTTACCGGATCCATCAATACACCTCCTTACAAAGTTACTATTATAAGTTGAAAATAATTTATATACTCAACCATCGCAAAAATCCCCAGAATCGTTGGATATTATGCTCGCTTTCGTACAATTATTAAATTTAACTTATATATAATCCAGTGAAAAGCCGAATTCCCGGCTTTGCTGATTATAACACCTCAGAGGCGCTCAAGTCACAGGTAAATAATTCAACCTATCCACATGAAGTAAAAGAGCCCATTATAGGGGCTTTAATGAAAGAACTTATTTTCTATCATTTGTCTGGTTTTTAGCTCATCATAAATAAAATACCACAGCCCGTCGACATAACTGGAATTCCCAGGTGTCGTATATGTTTGGATTTGAATAGAGTTTACATTTTTCAGATATTTGTAGTAAAAGCTTATATCACTCAAGCTTATATTTGTTTTACTGTATTGGTTAAGGGTTAGAAAAACATCATCAGCTTTTATCAAATATTTTAATCTAACCTTTTGTTCTACCAGCTCTTTTAAAAAGACCTGCTGTGCTTTTACCCGTCCCAGGTCTCCTTCCGTATATCCCTGCCCAAGTGTGTTTCCTTTTCTATACCTCACAAATTGTTCCGCCTTATCTCCATCAAGAATCTGACGTCCTTTATTCAAATGTATGTGAAGCTTCTGCTCCGGATCGTCATAGTTCATATCGAAAGGAACATCCACTTCCACCCCGCCAAGTATGTCAATTATTTTTCTGAAGCCGGAAAAATTGACAGTCAAATAATAATCTATTGTAAGGCCGGTCATTTCTTCTACTTTTTCTATAATAAGCTTTTCACCACCCCTGCCGATCAGGGCGTTTATCTTCATTCTCCGCCCTTTATGATAAACCATTGTGTCTCTTGTAATAGAAAGTATGTTCAGTTTACTTTTCATCGGATCATAATTAAATAGAGTGATTACATCAGATCTGACCTGTTCTTCATCAAGCCCAAGAATGATTAAATTTACCGGTCTGGCACTGCCAATACTGCTTTTTTTACCGGTTTTTGAAGTGTTTGGCCTTTCAATATATTTTTCATTCAGCTTGCTATTGATGATTGTAATGTATCGCAACCCATCAATGAACAAAACTGTCGTAAAAATTATACAGCATATAAACGCAATTCTTCTGAGCTTCATATCTTTCCTCGTATTCAAGTACTGATAATATTATTATCTGTTTGATAGAGGTTTTGATTCAGCCGTAAAGAAAAAACCCGGGAAAACTGTTCCCGGGCTTTTACGCAAGTATATTTTATATTTTAAGCTTTGCAAACCTTTGAACCGCTTCTTCGGTATTTTCCCTGCTGCCGAAGGCAGTCAGCCTGAAATAGCCCTGTCCGCTGGGCCCAAAGCCTGAACCCGGAGTACCGACAATGTTCACTTCGCTCAAAAGCTTGTCAAAGAATGCCCATGAATCCATTCCGTTTGGAGTCCTCAGCCAAATATACGGTGCATTCACCCCTCCGAAGACCTGAATCCCAACCTTAACCAAACCTTCTCTGATAATCTTTGCATTTGTCATATAGTAGTCAACCAAAGCTCTTATCTGCTTCTGCCCTTCGTCTGTATATACAGCAGCTGCACCCTTTTGTACAATGTAAGAAACTCCGTTGAATTTGGTTGCCTGTCTTCTGTACCACAACCTGTTCAAAGCCTGTTCTTTTCCGTTTGAATCATATGCAACCACCTCTTTAGGGATTACAACATATGCACATCTTGTTCCGGTAAAGCCTGCAGTTTTGGAAAAGCTTCTGAATTCTATCGCAACTTCGCGCGCGCCCTCGATTTCATATATGCTGTGCGGAACATCGCTTTCACTTATATATGCTTCATAGGCGGAATCAAAGAGTATTATTGATTTATTTGCCTTTGCATAATCCACCCATTTCTTAAGCTCTGTCTTGTTGAGAGTCATTCCTGTAGGGTTGTTGGGGAAGCACAAATATATAAGGTCAACCTTTGCTTTCGGAAGTTCAGGAGTAAATTTATTCTCCGCACTGCAAGGAAGATATACGATGTTGCTCCACATTCCGTTGCTGCCATACTCGCCTGTTCTTCCAGCCATGACATTGCTGTCTACATAGACAGGGTATACAGGATCTGTTACGGCAATCTTGCTGTCAAACCCGAAGAGCTCCTGAATATTTGCAGTATCACTTTTCGCTCCGTCACTTACAAATATCTCATCCCTGTCAATTTTTATTCCTCTTCTGAGGTAGTCAACCTCGATAATCTTTTCTATCAGGAAATCATAGCCTTCATATTCGGGATAGCCTTTAAAGGTTTTTTCATCAGCCATATGGTCAACTGCTTCATGCATAGCTTCGATGCATGCTTTCGGAAGAGGCCTTGTAACATCCCCGATTCCTAATTTGATAATATTAGCATTTGGGTTTTCTTCCTTGAATTTTGCCACCCTTTTTGCTATCTCTGCAAACAAATAGTTACCCGGCAGCTTAAGAAAATTTTCATTAACTAGAGCCATAATTTATCTCCTCTCATATTTTCATAAATTTATATAATAATAAATATCATTCTTTAACCGTTTGCTATTATTCCAGTCCTTTTGATTTCAGGTCTATTTCGCCGTCAAATACTATTTCCGCCGGTCCGGTCATATACACATGGTTATCCTCTTCGTTCCACTCAATATTCAAATCTCCGCCAAGAAGCTTTATTACTGCTTTTCTCTCACTTACGCCGTTTAAAACCGAAGCCACCAAAACCGCACAGGCTCCTGTTCCGCACGCCATAGTTTCCCCGGCACCTCTTTCCCACACCCTCATTTTAAGGGTTTTCCTGTCAATAACCTGAACAAATTCTGCATTCACCTTTCGAGGGTACATAGCGTGAGTTTCCATTTTGGAACCTACTGCCTCCAGGGGAAAATTAATAACATCTTCCACATATGTCACTGCATGAGGATTCCCCATTGACACACATGTTACTTTATAAGTTTTGTCCAGAACGGTTACGGGCTCGGATATGAAAATGTCCTTTTCGCTGTCAACCGGAATGTCTTTGGGTTTAAGTATCGGTTCACCCATATCGACCTTAACCATTGTAACCTTCCCGTTTTCTACAGTCATATCCAGAACTTTTATTCCGGCCAAAGTTTCTATCTTAACAACAGTCTTGTCCGTAAGTCTGTTATCATAAACATATTTGCCTACGCATCTTATTGCATTTCCGCACATCTCGGACTCAGACCCATCCGAATTCAGCATTCTCATCCTGAAATCAGCCACTTTTGACGGAAGTATCAACACCAAGCCATCTGAACCTATTCCGAAATGCCTGTCGCTTACGAACTTCGAAACCTCGGATGGATTGCTGATTTCATTTACGAGACAGTTTACGTATATGTAATCATTTCCAATTCCATGCATTTTGGTAAATTTCATTTTGTAGCCTCCTTAAAATCATCCTGCTTCTCAAATCAAAATTATAACACACATTTTTTGCATATCAAGACAATTGTTCCGCTAAACTTATTGTTTTACTCTAAATCAAACGAAGTTATGCAGCAGGTCCTCCAGATTATCCCTCTTCCTGATCAAAACATCTTCTCCGTTTTCTTTTATGAGAACTTCTGCCGGCCTCAGCCTGCAATTATAATTCGAGGCCATTGAATAACAATATGCCCCGGCATCCATTATACCGATAATATCTTTTTCACTTATATCCGGTAATTCCCTATTGCTTGCAATTATATCCCCGCTTTCACAGATGTTGCCTACAATAGTTGCAGTCTGACCGACGGATTTCACTATTTTATCTTCCCTGTATACTTCAACTTCATGGTGTGAATTGTACAATATAGGGCGCATCAGGACATTGAACCCTATGTCGGTACCTATGTATCTGATATCATAATTCTGCTTTATCGCATGCACGGTACCCAGTAATATTCCGCATTCGGCAGAAATATAACGCCCAGGCTCTATCTTGAAAGCAATCTTCTTTCCATATTGAGTTGTCCATGAGTCTATAATACTTACAAGCTTTTCACCTAAAGCCTTCAGATCAAGTCTTGCTTCACCTTCCTGCTTCCGATAGGGAACTCCGAAGCCTCCACCCAGATCAATAAACTCCAGGTCTTCAAAATTCTTTGCTATTTCCATCAGAGCCTCTGACCCTTTAGCGTATGAAGTGTCTTCCATAAAAAGCGAGCCTATATGCTGGTTGATTCCTACTAGAGTAAGATCATAATCTTTCAAGACCTTTTTGATCTCCGGAATCAAATCCGGGAAAACTCCGAATTTTGTCTTTTTACCTGCCGTTACAACCTTTTCATGGTGTCCTGCTCCTACCCCTGCATTAAACCTTACGGCCACCTTGCTTCCGGGGTTGATGCGCCCATACTGGATCAATTGAGAAACCGAATCCACACTTACTGTTAATCCCCTATCGATTACAAATCTCATTTCTTCTTCCGAGACATTGTTGCCGATATAGAATATTTCGTCAGGCTTGAAGCCTGCTGCAAGAGCCACAACAATTTCCCCCGGCGACATGGCGTCCACATGCAGCCCTTCGCTGCGAACAATTTTCAGCAATTCGATATTCGAGTTTGCTTTTGGAGAATAATTAACCATAAAGTTCTCACATTGAACCAGACCTTTCATTTCCCTGCATCGGTTTCTCAATATATTCTCGTTATACACATACAGGGGACTTCCATACTGTTCAATCAAGCTTCCCGGTGTTGCTTTCCCATAAAATCCCGTTTCTTCGGTAAAGTAATTATTCATGTATGATCACCTCTATTCATTATTTTTGATTTGTATGAGCTTTATTTCGTTTGTCAGCGAATCCTTAATTAATTCGATAAGATTTTTGTTGCCGGAGTAAAGACAGGTCGGAAGCTCGTTTTGGCCAATTTCTCCCGTAAGAACATGTGATGAATCAGCAATCAGTCTTATCTGTCCCGGCTGCTTGTTATTCAAGTAAAATATGACCCCCTCGCTCTTTACAGGTTCTGAAGTTATAACAACAACTTTTAGTCCTCTTCCGGCAGCATTGCTTATTTCTTTTTCAACCAGCGAAATTTCAGCCGGAGACATCGAAAGGTAAACCCTTTCTTTGGCATTATTTATTATGTTCTTCATCTTATTTATTATATGATTCCTGCCTGCTATAGTTATATAAGGCTCTGTGGAAGGCTTTTTCACGGGAATACTTTCAAGTATGCATTTCAGTACCTCTTCCATCTGTCTTCTGGTATTCGAGACCAATTCCGGCGCAGGCACGGCCATGTACCTCACCGCATCGCTGTCTATGCTGTATGCACCGCCCTTCTCAACAAGCCCTGCAAGAGCAAGATAAGCATTCGACCGGGGTATCCCCGAGATTTTAGAAGCCTCATACCCCGTTAGTTCGCCTTCCTTGCAAAGGGTAAGGTATAGCATTGACTCATGCTTCGTAAATCCTATTTTCATCAAGCATTCCAATATGTCCATAATCCGCCTCCATTTATGGTGGTTCTTATTAATACCACTATAATTTATCCTTATTAATTTGTCAATAGCTGGTACACATTCTTCCGAATTCCGGCAAATCAGAATTATAGGGAATTATTGCTAAGCCATTCTATCTATATTATAATTAACACTGACACAATAATCTTATAGATTTGGCGCTAAGGAGGACAATCAAATGGTACAGATAGAAAAAAAAGAGTATAAAGGCTGGAAGAATTGCATCAGCATCACGAACGGTCTTGTTGACTTGATTGCTACCACAGATGTTGGTCCAAGAGTAATTTACTTCGGATTATCGGGCAAGTGCAATGAATTCTGTGAAGTTGAGGATCAAGTCGGAACCTCAGGAAGTGATGAATGGAAAGTTTACGGAGGCCATAGGCTTTGGCACAGTCCAGAGAATTTGCCCCGTACATATCAACCGGACAACAGTCCGATAGAGTGGAAGGAAAAAGAAAACGGTATCATTCTAATACAGCCTGTCGAATCCCTGACCGGAATCCAAAAAGAGATGGAAATTACATTGTCTCCTGACAAAGCAAAAGCAACTGTTTTACATAGGCTTACCAATAAAGGTGTATGGCCGGTAGAACTTGCGGCATGGGCTGTAACTGTAATGGCTCCGGGCGGTAAGGAAATAATGCCTCAGATAATAAAAAACACAGGATATCTTCCAAACAGGGCTGTCTCTTTGTGGCCGTATTCCAAGCTTAATGATCCCAGAGTTTGCTGGGGTGAAAAATATATAACCCTTCAGCAGGACACAAATGCTACAGTAGCTTTCAAACTGGGAATTTGCATTGAAGATGGCTGGGCAGGCTATTGCAACAACGGTCACCTCTTCATAAAACAATACGAGCATTATGATGATGAATTATATCCTGATTTGGGGGTTTCCTATGAAAGCTACACCTGCGATTTCATGACTGAAATGGAGACTCTCAGTCCATTGGTGATACTTGATTCAGGCGAATCTGTGGAACATACGGAAACATGGTCTCTGTATGACAATGTTAAAATGCCTGTTAATGAAAAGGAAATTGAAGAAATCATTATACCTTTAATCAAATAATATATCGGAGAGAGCAGCAATATGCTGCTCTCTTTCAATTGGTGAAGCATGTTTCAAAATCTAAGAGCTAATGCCATGAGATGTTATTAAAAGGAGATAAAATGTCCGGGGACTCACTTATTTCTAAAATCAAAAAAAACAGGCTCGTTTCCGAATTTCTTGAACCGAAGTCATTAATGCAGTTTGCCAAATATCTTGTCACGGGAGTATTGGCCGCTGTAACCGAATATGGGCTATTTATTCTTTTGAAGAATTATGCCGGACTCTGGTATATTTTTGCAAATATTCCGGCGTTTTTTGCAGGTTTTTGGATCAGTTTTCTTTTAAACAGGTTCTGGTCCTTCAATTCAAAAGAGAATTTCAAAAAGCAATTATTGCAGTACTTTGCGCTCTTTTCCATAAATCTATGCGTCCAAAGCTTATTGCTTTACCTGCTGACCGGACCGGCAGGCATTCCTTCCTCCATATCAAAGATATTTGTAATGGGTTTGATTGTTCTTTGGAATTTTATTATTTTCAAAAAGATCATATATAAAAATTAATTACTTTATGGGAATATTCATACTCTGTATACCGGTAGACATTACAATTTTTCTAAGTAAGCTGCTATACATGAACGGACTTTTAAGGTTCTTGACAAGAATATTTCCTTTCAAACCTCTTGTTTTATTATTGTAGGCTTTTATAGAGTCTGCATTTTCTTTTATCGCTTGAGCTAATGCCAGAGAACTTCTGAATGCATAGCTGAATCCTTCAGCGGAACTTGGGCTTATCCATCCTGCCGCCTCGCCGATAAGCATTATCCCATCCTTTCCGGTAAAAATACTTCTTAAGCTCTGAGGTCTGTAGATGAAAGCACCTTCTCTTTTTACCTTCTTCTTTAAATTAAAATCATATTTGGATAGTTTTTTCTTTAAAAGCTCGAACTTTAAAGTTGCCTGATTATCAGGCTCAAGTGCTGCTCCTACAATAAAGTAGCCATCCTTCGGAATAGTCCATGAATAGAAATCGGATATTTCTCTGTCAAATATTGCGGAGAAATAGGGCAGCATTACTTCTGCTTCATACCACTCCTGTATGGATATATATTTTTTAGGAGCAGGAAGATCAGCAAACGCCTGTTTCCGTATCATTGAGTTGGCACCATCCGCTCCCACAATAAGCTTTGATTGTTCAACATATTCTTTTCCAGCTTGCGAAAAACATATTTTAAATCCATCTTTCATACTTTCAAATGCTTTAAACTTGCAGCCGAACCTCATATCTACAGAGGGCGGAATCAACGACACCAGCCACCTATCAATCTTTTCCCTGTCAACATTTATATAGAAACGCTGGTAATACCTTTCAACATTCTTTTCCATATCTATGGTTCTTACCGCAAAGAGCTGCGGGCCTACAAGAACATTCTGGGGCAATCCCAAGCCAAGTTCAGCTATAATTTTTTGCGCATCCGGCGCAAGTAATCCTCCACAGCATTTTATTGGGGAATTACAACCTGCGTCACTATCCAGCTGCCTTTTGTCTATCAAGAGTATCTTATGACTTTTTCCCAGTAATCTTGCAAGATTTGCGCCGGCAGGTCCCGCCCCTATAATTGCTATATCGTACATAACTCACTCTCCTTGGAATCACAGTTATTGTGTGCTAATAATAGCACTATTGCCTAAGATTATAGCATACACTTTGCATTTTTTCTTGTTGAAAATAACTAAGAATAGCAAAAAAGCATTCAACTTAGTTGGATGCTTTTTTTTGGTGGGAGGGGGTGGATTCGAACCACCGAAGCGAGACGCAACAGATTTACAGTCTGCCCCCTTTGGCCACTCGGGAACCCTCCCATATGGAGCTGGTGGACGGAATCGAACCCCCGACCTATTGATTACAAGTCAATTGCTCTACCTGCTGAGCTACACCAGCGTATTTAGTTGACTGAATTCTTCAACCTGAAGAATTAAAATGGCGACCCGGAAGGGGCTCGAACCCTCGACCTCCAGCGTGACAGGCTGGCATTCTAACCAACTGAACTACCGGGCCATATTTCTACAGTTTACAATCAAAAGCACTTATATATTAAAGCATAAAATTCATTAATTGTAAACTGTCAATTGCAAACTTCAAATTAAAAACTGCTTTGGTGACCCATAGGGGATTCGAACCCCTGTTACCGCCGTGAAAGGGCGGTGTCTTAGGCCGCTTGACCAATGGGCCGTCTTTTTTGCCGACAAAGTATATTGTAATGGGGCAAGTCCAAAATGTCAAGTAAAATGTTATAAAAATTTTATTTTCCTTTTATGTCTTTTATTGTCGGTAAATGCTGAGTATTTATTATCTTGGCAGTCTCACAATAAATGTCGTCACTTCGTCTTTTATGCTTTCAGCCAAAATCCTGCCTCCATGCTTTTTAACAATCTCCTGAGCAATCGCAAGGCCAAGGCCCATCCCCCCTGCCTTGGAGTTTCTGGCTTTATCAGCCCTGTAGAAGCGTTCGAATATCCGGCTTAAGTTTTGCTCATCTATGCCGACGCCCTTGTCTTTTATGTGAATATCCACATGGCTGTCACTCTCTTTTAACAGCAGACCGAGGTATTTTCCTTGAGCACCGTATTTCAGGGCATTTTCCAACAGATTCCTTAAGACTCTTGAAATCCTGTCTCTGTCAAGCTTAAGCATGACAGGGTGATCGGGAATTTCCACCTCAAGCTGCATTCCCTTTTCTTCAATATGGGGTATATACTCTATCAGGATTTCTCTGCTTAACTCGGCTAAATCATCCTCTTTCAGATTCAATTCAAAATTTGGTGCTTCCATGCGCGAAAATTCCAAAAGCTCATCCAGCAGCTTTTCCATGTACAGCGATGATTTCCATATTATATTAATGTACTTTTTTTGTTCATTCTCCCCTTCGTAAACGCCATTGTTCAGTGATTCCGAATACCCGACAATAGAGGTCAGAGGAGTTCTGAGGTCATGAGAAATGTTTGAAACCAGTTGTCTCCTTTGTTCTTGAAATTCCTTTTCTTTTTGAACCTGGTCCTTCAGCTTTACAGCCATACCATTGAAAGAAGCCGCAAGCTTCCCGATTTCATCCTTTGACTTGTCTGGTATTGCAACATCCATATTCCCTAATTCAAAGGTATTAATTCCCTTGCTCAGCCTTGAAAATCTCCTGGATATTCTTATAGTGAAGAGTATGGCAAACATCGTTGAAACAGCCATGGTTATACCTACACCAACTAGAAATATCTTTCCGAGAATGCCGGCTCCTCTGATGTTAAACGCCATTGTAATAGGCAAATAGAACTTGCTTTGAACAGATGCAAGCACATAATATTTATCTTCCCCGTCTCTCGTAACAGGTTTTATCACAACCCATTCCTTTTGCTTGAAAACGCCATGATGAGAAAGTCGTTGAGCTAGTTCGCTAAAAGTGTGCGCTCCCTTTAATCCGTTAGTCGAGTACACTATGGCTAAATCCTTTGAAAGCACTTCAAATTCCATGCCCTTCGAGGGAGACCATTTTTTTATTGTTTGATATATACTTCCGGCATCAACAGCATTGCTCTTGGCAAGATCTTCTGCAATGCCATTTACGGCATTGTGCATGTCATATTCGCTTATGCCGCTCCAGCCTCCGAATGTCAGCTGAAAGGCGGTTGCAAAAATGAAAACTATTATAGATATGACTATGGAAAGTATAAATACAATTACTATTTTAGTCCTCAGCTTCATGTGATTCTCCTGCACAGAACTTGTATCCGATTCCCCATACCGTCTGAATGTACACAGGGCTTTTCGGGTTATCCTCGATCTTTTCTCTAAGGTGCCTTATATAGACCATAATGGAATTGTCGTCATAAAAGTCATCTTCCCAGACATTCCTGTAAATCTGAGCCTTTGTAAAAACCCTTCCGGGGTTCTCCATAAAGAACTTAAGAAGTTTGATCTCTTTTGCGGAAAGTTCCACCGATTTTCCTGACTTTGATAAGGTATATGCTTTCAAATCGAGCTTCAAAGAGCCCCTCATAAGGACGCTATTCTCCTCTTCACGCGTACGGAAAGCGGCCGTCCTCCTTATATGTGCCTTTACTCTTGCAGTCAGTTCCGCCGGGCTGAACGGCTTTGTAACATAGTCATCGGCACCCAGTCCGAAGCCTAAGACCTTATCATAGTCTTCCCGGCGCGCACTCAGGAACATGACAGGCAGAAAAGGCTTTTCAGCCCTTACCTGCTTTATAACCTCAAAGCCATCCATATCTCCCATCATTATGTCCAATATGACAAGATCAAAGTTATTTTGTAGTATCAGATCAATGGCTTTTCTTCCTCCGTCAGCCTCCGATACCTCCATATTTTCACGTGTCAGGTATTTGGTTATCAGCTCCCTGATATCCTGCTCATCATCTACAACAAGTACCTTTTCTCCTGCCATATGCTCCCCCAAACCAAGTTATATTCTTATTATATAACAAAAATTTAAGTCTATGGAAAACAAAATTACAAAACCTAGACATTCTGATCCGCTCTTCTGAAATACACAACGGTAAGAAGCATAAAAGCGCAAAGGTATATGCAAAGGCTTATCAAAGGATAAACTAATTTCATTTTCAGTATGCCGGATGAGATTCCAAAAAGGTCTATCGGTACTGCCCATGGCGAAAAATATGACTTTTCCCAATTCATGGTTAAAATATTTGATATCGTCCCGATAACTGTAATCACCATAGCAGGTATAAAGTTTCTAAACAACAGTGTTATGAACATCATGAACGGAACCAGCAAAATCGTTGTAGCTCCAGCCAAAATCATGTTCAAACTGTTATCGGCTATATCGGCCAGGCTCATATGGAAGCCCAGTATCAAGCCGCAAAGTACATTAACCGCAGCCACAACAGCATAGAGCAAAACAACAAATACCGAAGTATAAACTATTTTGGTGAAAATTATTTTAATTCTTCCGAATGGGGATGTCAGAAGATTTTTCATAGTTTTCTGCTGATACTCGTAAAAGACGGAAAAGACAGAAATAAAGGACGTTATAATAGGGCCTACCATAAGTACAAAAAACTGTATTACATACTCATTGAACTTACCCCAGCTATACCCCCCCGACCTTTGAAAATCATGCCTTTTCATAAAAAACATCAACAGGACAAGTAACACAGGGGCTATCATTCCAAGCAGTGACAGTGAATTTATGTAGGTTGCTTTGAATTTCTTGAATTCACATTTCAATAATCTGATCATTTTAATCTTCCTTTCATACATTTTTTACGCTATACTTTGCCCTCCGGTTACGGAAAGGAACCGTTCTTCCAGACTCTGAGAAACAGAAGACAGGTTATAAACTTTGATTTCACTTTCAACAAGAGTTTTATTTATAAGGTGATTTATTTCCTTACTACAGAAAACCCTAATCCTGCTTTCCTCAGAGTCATACCTGATTTTCATCCTGTTCAGTATCTCTTCCGCAGCCTTCTGATTATCAACCTCAAGCAGCATACAGCTTTGTTCCGCAGTATTAACTGAGTCTATATCGGTTTCTTCGATTAATTTTCCCTTGTCGATTATTCCTACATGATCAGCTAAAAGCTGTATTTCACTCAAGATATGGCTTGATATCATCACTGTAATGCCGGCCTCTTCGGACAGCTTCCTTAAAAAATCACGCATTTCTTTGATTCCGGCAGGGTCAAGTCCATTTGTAGGTTCATCAAGAATAAGAATTTTGGGCGAATGGACAAGAGCATTTGCTATACCCAACCTTTGTTTCATGCCAAGTGAAAAGTCTCGCATTTTTTTATTGCCCACATTTGAAAGACCTACTATTTCCAGAACCTCCTCAATCCTTATCTTGTTGATTCCATACATTTCTGCGGTTATATCCAGATTGGCCCTTGCAGGAAGATTTTCATAAAAACCCGGAGTCTCAACAATCGCCCCCATGTTCCTTGCCGCCCAAAGCCTGTTTTGGCATACATCCTTGCCATAGACCATGATTTCACCCTTATCGGGGCGTATAAGACCCATTATCATACGAATGGTGGTGGTTTTTCCTGCCCCATTCCTTCCCAGAAAACCATATATCTTGCCTTCAGGAACATGAATGTTCAGGCTGTCTACCGCTTTAAAGCTGCCATAATTTTTTGTAAGGTTTTTTATTTCTATAGCATATTTCATTAAATCCAACTCCTTTCTACTACAAATTATAAACAAGCCTTTTTAAACTGCTCTTAATCGTTTCTTAAAATTATCTTAAAATTAGCCCATATTTTACTTTATAGTTTGATTTTTCCCTGAAAAATCCATATACTATAAATGTGAAAAAACCGTAAGTAAATAAAATGCAAATGAGGTTATTGCGTGAAGAATAACAAAATACGTATCGGTACAGTATTAATTCTGATTGTTTCTTTTGTGCTTGTACAGACATGTACAGCAGTAAATAAGCCTGTCCTGGAAAAGGGTGATACAGGGGCCGCAGTTTCTTCCCTTCAGAGAAATTTGAAAACACTGGGCTATCTTGATCACGAGCCGACAGGTTTTTTTGGTGACCTGACAATGAAGGCCGTAATCAGATTTCAAGAGGAGCATGGTATTTATGCCGATGGAAAGGTTGGCGGCAATACATATGACAAAATCAGTTATTTTATGTGCAAGCCGTTATTATCTAAAGGAAATAAAAATAATGAAGTGAAATCCCTTCAGAGTGATCTTTTAAAGCTTGGTTTTATGGATCAGGAGCCTACGGGATTTTTCGGAAGCATCACTGAAAATGCAGTTTTAGGTTTTCAAAAGAAGTATTTAAAATATGCTTCAGGGAAAGCAGATTTATTGACTTATCTAAAAATAGACACTCTTCTGAGCAAATTAAAAAACACAAGAATAATAATCGATCCCGGGCATGGAGGAATTGACGCAGGAACCTCCAAAGGAAGCATAGTCGAAAGCCAAACAAATCTGGATATGTCAAAACTGCTCAACAATTATCTCACTGAATGCGGCTGCAATTCATCCCTCACAAGGTCAAAAGACATTTCACTGGATAGTCTTAGCAGAGGCAGCGGTACAAGACAGCTGCGGGATTTGTCAGCAAGAGTCAATATTATCAATACGAGCAAGGCTGCGTTTTTCGTAAGCATCCATGTCAACAGCGCTCCGGATGTGCCTTCAAATACGGGTTCAATTGTATATTACGACAATAAGCTTCCCGAGTCTAAAATCTTGGCACAAAACATTCAAAAGGCTTTAAACAGCATTACTATAAATGATTTTAAAAGAAAAAGCCACGATCCCCAAACAGGAGACTATTATATCCTCAGAAATTCAAACATTCCCGGTGTCCTTGTCGAAACAGCATATATAACAAATTCTGAGGAAAGAAGACTGCTGGCTACGAGTGAGTATAAGAGAAAAATAGTTAAAGCAATCCTCTCAGGAATCAGGGAAACCTCCCTTGGTTAAATCCCTCCGTCGCTTTGTGACACCTCCGTTCAGCAATGGCGGCAATAAATAATGTCCTTCTTGAGCATGTTACAAGCGACAGTTGGATTAGTCATTTTTCTTTTGTGACCTCATGCTGCAGTCACTATTACAAGAACCGCAGCATGAACCGCAATCCGACTTTTTAAAGGCTTTCCGCATTTTATAATAAATAAATGCAGCTGCACCTAACCCTATCATAATTAAAAAAATAATTTCCATAATGCTCCCTCCTTATCAGGCAAAGCCAAACAATTTTCCAATCTGAAATACTGCCGTTGACATAACCCATCCCAGTGTTAGGCTATAGCCTACAGAAAAGGCGGTCCAGCCCCATGAGTTTGTCTCGCGCTTTATTGCGCCTATGGTCGCAGCACAAGGTATATAGATCAGAGTCATTACCATGAAAGAAAAGGCCGAAAGAGGCGTCCAAGCTTTTGCAATAGCCGCTGTCAGGCCCTTGTCGCTTACTCCATACACAACACCTAACGTACCGACAACAACTTCTTTTGCAACAATCCCAAAAAGCAAGGCTACAGCAGCCTGCCAGGTTCCGAACCCTGCTGGTTTCAGTACGGGTGCAATGAATGCCCCCAGGTGTCCAAGCAAACTGTCTTGGCTGGCATAAGCCACTCCTGCAGGAAGGCTTGATAGGACCCAAACCAAAACAACAACTGCTACGATGATGGTTCCTGCTTTACGTATAAAAGAGCTTCCCCTGTCCCACATATGGATAAATGTACTCTTTAGGGTTGGTACGCGGTACGGAGGCAATTCCATAACAAAATGCGAGGTCTCTCCCCTGAATATAAACTTCTTGAAAACAACTCCCATTGCAATTGCAAGCACTATTCCCAAAAGATATAGTGAGAATATAACAAGCCCCTGGTCTGCCGTAAAGAAAGCACCGGTAAACAATATATAGACAGGCAGTCTTGCGGAGCACGACATTAATGGGTTAATCAAAATCGTAACCAGACGGTCTCTTTTATTCTCCAGGGTTCTTGCAGCCAATATGCCTGGAACATTACACCCGAAACCAATAATCATCGGAATGAAAGACTTGCCATGCAAACCCAGGGTATGCATGAACCGGTCCGTAATATATGCTGCTCTGGCCATATAACCGCTGTCCTCCAGAAGTGATATTGCAAAGAAAAGCAGGAAGATGTTAGGCATAAAGACAATTACCGCCCCTACACCCCCAATAATTCCTTCTACAATAAGAGAATTCAATAAATGGGGAGCATGCATGTCATCTAGAAGAATTCCTACTCCTTTTGCAAGCCACCCGAAAACGGTTTCAATACCGTCTGCCAAAGGATTTCCGAGGGTGAAGGTAAATTGGAATACCGCCCACATCGCAAAAAGAAAAATGGGTATTCCCAGGTAGCGGTTTGTAACGATCCTATCGATCTTGTCCGTAACGGACTGTTTTTCCTCTGCAGACATATGCCTCTTCACAGATTCCTTTACAACACCGTTGATAAAACCATATCTTTTTTCAGCGAAAATAGCTTCAATGTCATCTCCCCAGAAAGTCTCCAGCTTTTTGACCGAATCATTCCTCATCCTTCCCAATTTTTCATACAGGCTGCTTTTCTTAACGATTTTCTTTACTGTCTCATCACCCTCAAGCAGTTTAACAGCAAGCCATCTTGAATTATTCACCTTGACTAGCTCTTCATCCTTTGCAATTTCATTTTGAAGAGCTCTCAAAACAGCTTCAATCTCCTTGCCATAGTTTATTACCAAGGGTTCCCTTGTTTCTTCGCCGGATGTTTTGACTATCTGTCGCATCAACTCTTCAACCCCCCGGTTTTTCGTTGCAACGGTGGGTAGAACAGGCACTCCAAGCATAGATGACAATTGTCCAAGATTAATATCTATTTTTTTTGACATTGCCTCATCAAACATATTTAAGGCAATGATCACATTAGCGTCCATCTCCAGCAGCTGGCATGTCAGATAAAGGTTTCTCTCTATATTCGTCGAGTCAATGACATTCAGAACTGCATCAGGTTTTTCAAACAGGATATAGTCCCGGGCAACAGCTTCATCCTCTGAATATGCACCAAGACTATATGTACCCGGAAGATCCACTACAGTAATATGCATATTTTCAAACATAAAGCTTCCTTCTTTTTTTTCCACTGTGACACCCGGCCAATTTCCCACATGCTGCCTGGCGCCCGTCAATCCGTTAAAAAGAACCGTTTTCCCACAATTCGGATTTCCGGCTATCCCCAATACAATTTCATTACTTAATATATTTGTTTTAACCATAATCGACCAATCCCCCATATGTTAGTTTCGCCTAACTTTATCATAAAAAATCATTCAACCAATTCAACCATTATCTCGGATGCCTCCGATTTACGAAGGCTCAAGCTATAGCCCTTGACCCCAAGTTCCATCGGATCGCCCAATGGCGCAAAGCCCTTAACCAGAATTTCAGCGCCATTAGTTATGCCCATCTCCATGATCCTTCTTCTTATAGCTCCTTTGGAATTAACTTTTACTACTTTGCCCTTTTGGCCTATTTTCAGCTCATTCAGAGTTTTCCTGACTGCCTCTATTAACGATGATAATTTTATTTCATCAGCCATTGTAACACCTCCAATTGGTTATAGCTATCACTATTCAATAATTGTTAGCCTTGTCTAACATTTTAAACGATTATAGCTGCTTTGTCAATATATTAACGAAAATAATTTGATCATGCTTTTACAGGCTTAACCAATTTAATAAGCCCGCAATACTATATTGCGAGCTTTAATACCTGCTTTCTTATACACTTACTTGATGCCCAGTACTTTCACCAATTGACCTTCCGTCACATTGCAGCTTATATCGGTACCTGTTTTCAGGATCTTTTCCCGTGCCTCTTCGAGGCTCAACTCCCTGCCTTTTTCAATCCATTCCGGTGGAGCCCAGTTTAACGCTTTGTCATAAACATTTATCCGCCACCCGTAGGGCTGGCCTAATCTGTCTTTTTTCTGCGTACTGCCTGAAACAGCTATGTAAAAATGCTGCTGCAATTCCTTTATTGCAGAATCTATCCGGCCGGCACCTTTCTTTTTGGAAACTCCCAGCTCATTTCGGATGTCGCTTGTGCTCATAAGGGTTTTTCTCTCAAAAAGCTGCCAAAGCTCCCAAACAGCTTCTTTTACCTCACCGTTATACCTTCTCTCCTCCATGTGCTCTTCCGGTTGAAACGCACGGTAGAAGTACGGATACATTTCCGGTGAAATGAAGCCCTTATGCCCTCCGAGGATGCACCCGAAAGCAAGCTTTTTTTCTTCTGCCGCCCTATCCTTCCACCACCATGGGTCTGTATCCATATCTCCGGTGTGCCACTGTTCCGCGGGGGTTTCACCTGTAAGTGAAGGGAATCCCGGCAGTACTTCCGAAAAAAACATGTAACCCAATTCATTAACTCTTTTAAGAAAATCGTCATAGTTTTTAAGCATCAGGCCTTTTCCTTTCATCAGGCAATTTCATCTAATTCCAGGCTGATCGAATCTATCCAAAATGCAGCCTTCCCTGCCGTAAACTTCAATAAGCAATAATTCGGATCTTCAATTCCCCCAGGGAAGTGATCAATAAACCAGTCAAGCCACATATCCTTCTTAAGCTCAGGATCTGTAACAATTTCAATTGTTCCCATCAAAGTGATGTTATTGTCCCCGTCACTATAACATAAGCTTGCTTTGCTATTGATACGAATGCACCTGACCTTGCCTGATTTTAAACTTGTTGAGAACCACGCATGCTTTATCCCTTCGGTTTTCAAGCTGGATATGACAGAAGCTCGCGGATAGCCTTCTCCATCAATAGTGGCAATAACTGCAGTATTTGCTTTTTTCATTATTTCTTCCGCTCTTTGCATCAAATCAGCATTCATTGCTGCTTATCACCCTCCTCTTTCCACTTCCTACACTGTTGTATTCTCGCGCCGTTATCACCATGCTCCTTGTCATAAGCAAAGTCATTGAGCGGCTTGCATGGCATTTCAGAACATTCTCCGCAATTAGAGAGAGCCTTTGCATCACAGCAGGTCTTTACCGGGCATTCCCCCCAGAACATTGTCTTTGTATTGATACAGCCTTTACAGTTCATTTGCTCCCTAAACTCACATTTGCTGCACAGCAGCCCGCATCTCGATTCTACCATTACAAATATCATTCCTTTCAAAAAGGCTGGCAGCTGATTCTTAACCCCAAAATGCCTTTTTTATTTAATAATAACAGACCGAACCGGACAACTATATGTCATGTTCATAGTTATGGATAATTTTTTTCGCATTTTCTTTAATCTCTTTTGCAATATCCGGTGGATCTATAACCTTGGCTTTGCCGCCAAAGCCAAGAATCCACCTTATCGCATAATCCCTGTTGCTGAAACCGGCGCTAAACTCCAATTGACCGTCTTCTTTTCTCACATAGCAATCCGGGCCATATTCTTCTATGAGAAGGTATTCTGCCGATGGGTCGAATAATACCGTGACCTTGTGTTCATCTGTAAAGCATTCTTTTTCAAGAGCTTCCCTTGGAGCTTCCCGTGGGATAAATGTTTCATTTGTAATATTCAGGTTCCAAAGCCGGTTCAGCTTGAACATTCTGAAATCGTTTCTTATTTTGCAGAATCCAAAGACATACCAGGATGTCCATCTATAATTTATGAAATAGGGTTCTATCCTCCGGCTGGTCATGCCCTTCTCCGAGTAATAATCAAAAGTTATTTCATGCTTGTCTGAAATAGCTGATTTTATCAGACTTATTTTCTCTGTCAAGGTTGACTTATAATGAGAAGAGAGGTCTATGTGAATGCTGTCGCTCGCCAAAGCCACAGAAGCGTTCTCAGGTGCAAGCTTCGTGATAAGCCGGTTGATCTTTGCATCCGAGCTTACACTTGCAATGCTCTTCAATCCTACAAGTATATTTTGAAGTTCATCAACGGAAAGGACTCTTTTATCAAGCTTAAAACCTTCAGCAATAGAGATGCCTCCGTCTCCCCCCTGGAATGTCACAACGGGAATCCCTGCCTTGCAGATATCTTCTATGTCCCTTTGGATCGTCCTTCGGGAAACTTCCAGCTTTCTTGCCAGTTCAGGCGCCGTAGCCTTATCCTGCTGAAGTAATATTGTTATTATACTGAGTAAACGGTCTATCTTCATAAATCACCTTTATGTAACCTTCAGAGTACCTTTCTACTATATCACATATTTCCGGCCCTTTAAATGCTATTTGAAAGCACATATAGAGATAAAAATTCTCTGAATTGCCTGTATTATAAATCACCTATTCTAAAACACTGAAAAAAGTTAACATGTGGACTTTGCGCAGGAATATAATGTATCAGGTGCTTCTTATCCCTACAATTTTGTCAAAGGAGACTTCATATGCTTATAAACACTAAAAAAGCTATTGTTTTTTTTCTGGCGGCAGCAATTCAAATACTGTTTACAGTATCAGGCTTTACGGAACCTACAGTAATATATGACAATCCAAAGCCAGTTGATTTTGGCGAAGAAAGAGTTCTAACTTACAGTGATTCCGGGAAAATAGATGTTCCGGTTTATATAAACAGCGCAAAGGAAATTGCCGTAGTCGTAGACACTTCAAAAAAGTATGAAATAAACCCGTTTAACTATGCACTGTTCAGTGATAGTGATATGGATATTCAAGGTTCATCAATCAAAGTTATTGGGGATGTGCATGCAAACGGAAACATAAAAGCCAAACAGAGCACCCTCAATGTCGAAGGTATTCTTGAATCTGTGGGAACTGTTTTAACCCAAGGTGATACAGGCAAAACAGTAATAAAGGAGCATGTACCGAATATCGATCTCCCGGATTTTTCAGATTTTATTAAAAATGATAAGGAAAAAATGAGGCTTATTACAATAGATTCAAAATTGAGCAATAAGGGTGAAATATGCACAAGTGGAGTTTATCTTGGATATGACTCCTCAACCAATACAATCAAATTTACAGGAAACACCTTTAACTGGTACTCGGACAATACTGTACTTTATTTCAACGGCAATGTAGACTTTACAAACGGGCTCAACTTTTCAGGCAAAAAGCAATATATCATTGCCGAAGGAAATATTATTATCGAGGGTAATATCTGCAACGGAGATGAAACCTGTATCTATTCAAAAAACGGCAGCATTACAATTAAACCTTCCAACTCCTGTATTGATGGGGTCATTTACGCTCCTAAGGGTAAAGTCACCTATAACACAACCGGCAACAAGGTTAATGGCTGTGTTGTTGCAAAAGAGATTGGCAATGCAACAAACAGCTTCGATGTAGTCCACCCAAAAAGTGATAGCGATTTAGTCAAGCAAATAGGCCATTACGTAGATGAATACTATTTGGCGAAAGCAAAGGACTTTATGAAGAGGCTTCTTGATATGGTAAGGGCTGACGGCGTAAAAATGAGCATAATCTCGTACAGCGATTCAGCAAATCAAATAAACGGCAATAGTCAAAATGATTTCAGCTTATATGACACTAAATCTGAATCGGGCTATACTTCTCTAAAAAATATAATCTCAAATAATCTGAAAGCAAGCAATGATGATAAGAGCAATATGGGCGATGGCCTCCGCAAAGCATATTATATCCTCAAAGGATCACCCAGCAGCGTCCCGAAGTATATGATTGTTTTAGCCTATAACAATCCAAATACCTGGTCTGCCACTGACAATACAATAAAAAATGCTTTAGTCAATTCGGGAGAAGCATATTATCTTGGGGATCGTACCGGTGATATGCCTGCTGCTTATGCCAGGGCTATGGGATTTAAAGTAAAAAGTGATTCAGCCGTAAAAATAAAAACTATATTTGGATGCTATTCGACTGACGGTACCTTAAGCAGTCTGAATGAAATTGCAAAAATATCCGGCTCTGACGAAGTAACACCCGGAGACTATTATTACAAGTTTAGTCCTGACCCCACTAAACTGGCAGGTGCATTGAAAGGTATGACAAATACGCTTTATTCAATCGCTCAGTTTAACGACATTACCTTTGAAATTACCCTTCCCGATAACGTTCAAGCAATCGGATATAGTACAGATAATGTATCATGGCTGGCGGCTCCTGATCCTAAAAAAATAGTAATTAACTTAAAAGCTGATTTACTTGGCTCAATGGATCCAGATTCCGGAATGTGGACCTATTTATACAAGGATGTTAAATTAAGCTTAAAGGTTCAGTTCTTAACGCCACCCGAATACAGCTACGGGTATTACCCAAAAAATAATGTGCAATTTACAGGCGCAAAAAACACCTACTACGTTAATTATACAGACCCATCCACTTCTTTGGGCCATGAGGCCTCTTATGTAAGTACTTTTCCTTGCATAACCTGCACCGTTGAGCATATCATAGATGTTAATTAATTGAATTTTGAATAATAGAAAAGCTTAGATCATGGGGGATTGATCTAAGCTTTTCATGTACATTTTTTAATATTTGCCGAATTCCTTATCATCAAGCGTTATCTTTGATTTTGTGTCAATATACCCATTTTTTAAGTGCTTGCCTTTTTTCTTATCTGCCATGTCTTCAAGCATTTTTAGTACATTAGGGTTAATATCGTCAAGGTTTACATTAGCATTCATATTTTTCTTGAGTTTAAACCTGCTTACCATATCATTCAGCATTTCAGCCTGTCCCGATAATTCTTCACTTGCTGCCGCACTCTCTTCTGATGTTGCCGAATTGGTCTGTGTCACCGTGGAAACCTGCATGATGCCTTGATTGACCTGCGCAATGCCGGAGGCCTGCTCATTGGATGCAGTTGCAATATTGTTCACAAGGGACGCGACCTTGGCTACTCCTTCAACTATCTTGTCAAGGGCACCGGCAGTCTCATTTGCCATTTTAGTGCCGCCCTCGACCTTTTTAATCGAACTTTCTATCAGTGCGGTAGTCTCTTCAGCTGCATTGGCAGAACGGGCCGCAAGATTCCTCACTTCTTCCGCAACAACAGCAAAGCCTTTTCCATGCTGACCGGCCCTTGCGGCTTCCACTGCGGCATTCAAAGCAAGAATATTTGTCTGGAAAGCAATTTCATCAATAACCTTGATGATCTTCGAAATGTTGTTTGAGGAATTGTTAATATCCTCCATAGCCTTCAACATTTGACCCATTTGTTCATTGCCACGGACTGCGTTTTCTTTAACATCAATTGCAATTTGATTGGCTTGATTGGCGTTTACGGCATTGTTTCTGGTTTGTGTGGCAATTTCCTCCATCGAGGCTGACAATTCTTCTGTCGCGCTGGATTGTTCAGTCGCTCCCTGAGAAAGCAGTTGGGCCGAACTGGATACCTGCCTTGCTCCGGAGCTGACTTGAGCGGATGCAGTGCTTATGTCACTAAGGACATCATTCAGGGATTTTATTATTGCATTAAGGGATTTTTTGATTTCTATGAAATCACCTTTATACTCATTTGTAATTTCCACATCCAAATTGCCCTTTGCCATCTCTGTCAATGTTTCGGAAATCTCTCCGATGTAACTTGAAAGCGAATTAATTGTTTCATTCATTGCACTCTTTATTTCGGCATGATCCCCTTTATAATTACCTTTCACACTAACATTCAAATTTCCGGCCGATACCTCTTTTAGCACCTCAGATGTCTCTTTTATTGGTGCAATAATTGCGTCCAAAGTACGGTTAACACCTTCAATTATTTTGCGATAATCGCCATTATGTGCTGAAATATCGGCCCTTTCACTCAGGTTTCCATCCACAGCTGCTTTAACAAGCATGTTAGTATCAGATATTAATCTTTTCAGGGAATCTATCGTATTATTAAGCGCAGGACCTATTTCATCCTTATCGTCAACAACATGTGCTTTAATATTCAAATCCCCTTCGCCGATCTTTTTGATTACCATAACGGTGTTGTTCTGCAGGTCATCTGCAAATTCGTCCATCGTCTTCGCCATTTGTCCTATTTCATCTTGTAAATCAAGTTTCAACCGGGAATTGAGATGCCCTTTACTGATTTCCGCTATCATCGTCTTCATTTTCATAAGAGGTTTTGTTATAAAGGATAAAATGATGAAGGTCGCAAGAAAAATGATAACAAACGCAACAACATCTACTAAAATAATCATAAAAATCATTTTGTTTTTGGCATTGTTACTTAGCTTGACGGAATCATCCATACCAATCTCTATCAATTCTCCGATTTGGTTCACATATTCCCTTGCGCTATTGAATTCTGCATCCCAATTTGGTTTTGCAATCCCTGTATTGACTAGTTTATCCGTATCGACTATCCATTGGTTGAAATCCGATTCATATTTTGTGAAAAGGTCAAATAGGGTTAAATCTTTCAATTTATACCCACTCCACTTTGACTCATCGGAAACCAGTATCTTTTTTGCTTCTGCCATCCTTGTCCTTGCTTGATCGTAATTATCCTTATAATCTTTTATTTGATTTTTAAGCTCTTCTGCGTTAAGCTTACCGGAAAATATCAAATTCGCAGAATTCATAGACTGATACATATCCCTGTCGGCATTCAGAACATTCTTTATGCTTTGAAACCCCTTGTCATAAAGATCGGATTTGAGATCTTTGTTTATTTTATTTACATAATACACCGAAACTGCAGTCAAAATTAATATTGATATAGTAGGAATACATACAAGTAACCAAAGCTTCATTTTTAGCGACATCTTTTTGAACATCTTATTCCCCCTTAATATTCTCCAAATCTTCCTGGTTCAAAAGCCGATTGCAGTCCAGGATAAGCTTCACATCACTTCCAACCTTACCGATCCCTTTAATATATCCTACAGAGCCTTTGCTCATATTAGGAGGCAGTTCAATGTCCTTTTCCTCAATCGATAATACTTCCGAAACCCTGTCAACGATCAAACCTACATATGTATTCATAACATCAATAACAATAATGCAAGTTCTATCGTCATACTCTTTAGCATCTTTCCTGAAACGCCTCCTAACATCCATGACGGGTATAATCTTCCCTCTTAAGTTGATGATGCCCCTGATGTAATCAGGGAGTTCAGGAACTTCAGCAATAGGCTGTATCCCGATGATTTCCGTAACATAGCCTATTTCTATTCCGTAGTATTCATCACCCAGAGAAAAGGTCAGGTATTTATCTTTCTGGGTATCTTCTGCATCAATAAATTCCATTTCGTTAACGGCATTTGGCATTTATTCAACTCCTTTCCATTATTTAATTTTAGTGGGATATGTATGTGACAAATAAATTTTTAACAAGTAATAAGCTTGATATTTTATCTACAATTTTTGGCAGCTGTTTTAACAAATATTTCACCTGAAAAAGTATTACATTTACATAATATATTAGTTTAAAAATTGATGCGAATAACTGTTCTTGGTAGCAAAAAAAATAAAGTACAACTATTGAATTTTACTAATTAAATCTTAAATGGAATTTGTAGAAATTTACGCTTTAAAGAATTTACTATTTGAGAACGTATTACTAATGAATCAATTATAATACAGAATTGTATAATAATCAATACAAGATATTTTATCATGTTCAGCTTACGCTAAATAATTCTACTTTGGTTTAGCATATGAAATGTATGAACCAAAACCTGTTTTTCCCTTTGTCTTATTTTCAAAAAATTCTATTTGCTCATCCAACCACAGTTCATACCAATCTAAAAATCTCATTGGCTTTGAACTTTCAGGATTTATTAATGGAACCGTACCAAAATCATCTGAAAAGTCAAAAAACCAAACGCATCCGTGGTCTTTCCCATTTACTATTAATATATTGTACATTGCACATCCCTCATGATTAAGGTCTATGAAACCTTTGAGAGAATTTAGATATTCCCGGTCTTTTATTTCATTTAACTCTTCACATACAGCATCTTCTTCGTCCAGTGATTCACATTCATCCATCCGCTCATAGAATTCATCATATTTGCCTTCTAAATAAAATGGACTTTCAAATTGATAAGGAAATACTTCAGATATATTTATTGAATTCTCATTTTCTTCTAAAGGCAATAGTCCATAACAGGGTCCAGCTCCACCATTTCCTATGTGCATAAGAAATTGTGCATATTCCTCCGGCAGGATTATGTTATATTTTATTTGGTATTGCTTTATATCACTTTGAGTAAGCCTTTTATTCAGTTTATATTTATGGCTTTCAGAACCAAACCCTGAATAGTTTCTATCTAGTTCCTTCAGCCTGTCTAGCTTGCTTCTAATTGCTTCTAGTTGTTCTTTAATGTTCTCCATTTGATTCCACCTTCCCATCAATCTTACATCTTTCGGAATATAGAATTTTAACAGCGCTTTTTAAAGTGTTTATATGACTAATACGTCTTTTCTTTTTACCACTATACCACAATCCTTCTAATTTATAAACCACAAGCAAAAAGCAGTCAGAATGCTTGATTAATAATGCTCCTATTTACAATCATGGTAGACCGCGGGCAGATATCAAAAAACCCTGTAATCTACTGATTACAGGGTTTTGGTGAGCCATCCGCGACTCGAACGCGGGACACCTTGATTAAAAGTCAAGTGCTCTGCCAACTGAGCTAATGGCCCAAAATTACAGAGAGATTATTAATCTCTCTGTTTTCTGATTTTGTCACGCAAGTATATATAATACACATAACTTAGAGTTCTGTCAACTATTTATTTTAAATTTTATTATCAATTGACTTTAATTGTTTGCTCCCGATCTTTTCCTACGCCGATGAGCTTAACCTTAACACCAACGAGTTCTTCTATTCTTGAGAGGTATTTCTTGGCATTTGCAGGTAATTCATTGTAGCTTCTGGCACCTGAAATGTCCTCATTCCATGGCTCGAATTCCTCATATACAGGTTCGCATTTCGCAAGCTCCTCAAGGCTGGCCGGGAAGTATGTGATCTTCTTGCCGTCTTTCATGTAAGCAGTGCAAAGCTTAATTTTATCAAGCTTTCCGATTGTATCTACGTGGTTTATTGCAAGCCCGGTCAGACCGTTAATACGTGCAGCATATTTTATCATAACCGTATCCAGCCAGCCGCAGCGTCTTGGCCTGCCTGTAGTTGTACCGTACTCCCATCCGAGTTCCCTGATCTTATCCCCGATTTCGTTGATTTGCTCGGTTGGGAAAGGCCCTGCTCCGACTCTTGAAGTATAAGCCTTAAGCACACCGTAAACTTCATTTATGAATACAGGACCGATTCCGGCTCCTGTACATACACCGCCTGCAACAGGATTTGAAGATGTTACATACGGATATGTGCCGAAATCCAAGTCAAGGAATGTTGCTTGAGCACCTTCAAATAATATGTTTTTTCCCTGTTCAATGGCATCAAATATTATAACGCTTGAATCAACAACATATTTTCTCAGATAATTTGCATACTCCGTGTACTCGGAAATTATGTCTTCAGCCTTAAAGCCTTTTCCCCCGTACACCTTTTCAATTATAAGGTTCTTAACCTCAAGATTGTCCTTGACCCTTTGAGGGAAAACATTCTCATCTATCAAATCACATATTCTTATTCCGCTTCTTTCAGTCTTATCCGAATAAGCAGGACCAATTCCTCTTTTAGTAGTACCGATGCTGTTACTTCCTCTGAACTTCTCCTGAAGCTCATCAAGCTCTTTATGGTACGGCATTATAACATGAGCCCTGTCACTGATGAGCAGATTGCTGGTATCTATACCTTTTTCATTTAATTCTTCTATTTCCTTGATTAATACGGCAGGGTCTATAACTACGCCGTTTCCGATTACACATTTTTTCCCTTTGTGTAATATGCCCGAAGGTATAAGATGAAGCGCATATTTAACGCCATCAGCAACTATCGTATGCCCGGCATTGTTTCCGCCCGAAAACCGGACAACCAAATCAGAATCGCCCGCAAGCATATCAATATATTTTCCCTTACCTTCATCTCCCCATTGGGTACCCACAACAATCCTAGTAGCCATACTGCAATACCCCCATTCAAGCTGCACTTCATTTTTAAGCAACATTTAAATTATAACTGGAAAACCTGAAATTATGCAACATAAATATTTTTAAGATATGTTAAAATTATTTCCACTATGATTTTAGCAAAAAATATAACAAAAAACAATAATAATCCGAACATTCTTTGAAAAATTCACAATAATGTTCGGATTTTCCCGCCAGACAAAAAAAGCCCCTGCTTAAGAGACTTTAATTGACCAATAAATTTTGTGCATTGATTAGTTTACGCATTTTTTGTTTCAAAAAAAGCATTTAATTCTTTAACCAGCTTATCTGCATCAATCCCGTGGATTTGGCAAGCATCCTCAATGCTTTCACCGGATGAAGACGGACAGCCAAGGCAATGCATACCGCTATTCAAAAATATCGGTACTGTTCCCTTGTCTAGCTTCAAAACATCCGCTATTATCATATCAGGTGTAATTTTGGGCATAATTTAAGTTCCTCCCTTAGGCTTTATAATAAACTGCTTTTCAGTTCCGTAAACTCCGTAAAATAGGAATTTCAGATTGATTATATTATACACTATGTAATTATAAAAATATACTATTTTTAAAGCTCTTTCATTTCGCATAGTTTAATGTCAATTCCAATGACACCCGCTATTGTACCGTCATCTTTAACTATTGGCCTTGAAACTGTAATGCAGGGATTTCTTGTTATCGCTGAGACATACGCCTGCGAAATGTATTCATCGCCTTCTATGCTCCTTTTAAACCATTCTCTTACACTTGCATTAGCTATACCGGCTTCCGGAATAGAGCATATGAACCTGCCCTTACTGTCATTCGTCCATATAGCCTCAATAAATCCATAGTTCTTTATAAGGCCATCCAGAATCCTGTTATGGTTTGATTTTTCAAAAGTCAAAATAGTCTTTTCGTTTTGAAGCCTGTCTGCTATGCTGTGGAATTCTTCAACAGCATTATTAATTTTATCTCTATTGGCTTTCGTTATCTCTTCCAGTGTAGAAATGTCAATAATTTCAGATAGATTCTTGGAAGCCTCATTCAATCGTTCCCCCATCTCAGCAATGCCCTCTATGCTATGTTTCTGTTTATGTACCGATTCCTTTACATTTTCAACACTCATCTGAGTGCTTTTCACAATTTCTTCAACACTTCCTACCTTGCTTCCTATTTCCCTCGTAAGCGATGCTTCCTCCTGTGACAAGCTGTTTATCCTTTTAATCATCCGTAATACATCTTTGAAAGAATTGTCAATGTTCTCAAGGTTTTTTTCAACATTAGCGGAAAGCTTTACTCCCCGCTCGACCTTTAAGGAGTTCTCCTGAGTAACCTCAAATACGCCGTTTATCTCTTCTTGAACGGCATTAACAAGAGTATTGATATCTTTTACGGAATCATTCGTACCGGCTGCAAGCTTTCCTATTTCATCCGCAACAACTGCAAATCCACGGCCTGCCTCTCCGGCCCTTGCAGCCTCTATTGATGCATTCAAAGCAAGGAGATGCGTTTGTTTAGATATGTTGCTTACAGTTTCGAGAATATGAATTATTTCCCCGGAAGTATCGTTCAGCCTCCCCATATACTTCATGGTGGCATCTGAGGATTCCCGGATTTCCTTAATAAAGTTAACAATATTTAGGATCTCGTCCAGACTGCTTTTAATAATTTGATTTGATGAAAGTCCTACCTCCTCCATCTCGCCGGATGTTTTAACTGCCTCCTCTAAAAGCTCTATAATCTTTCTTACGCCGTCCAGTGTGGACTTCATTCTCCCGTTAACATCCTCATTCAATGCGGCCATTTCTTTTGTTTCAGCATACAACTGCTGTGCAAATGCATTATTTTCATCAAGCGTTATATTCATCTGTTCGGATACTGCGGATATCTGGCTTGAGGCTGCTTGAACTTCGTAATTCAATTTGCTGAACTTCTTTTTCAAGGCCTTTGATTTGCTTCTCATCTCAATGAAATGATTCCTGCTAATATAAATATAAATTGCAACCCATATTAATGCCAGAGCAAGATAAGTCGTGATTTTCAGCCAGATGCCCGGGAAAGGCAAAATACAAAGATAAATTGCAGAAAATACTACTAAAATGACTAGATAAACAACAGCTATGTTCTTTTTCATGTTTTCTCCCTTCTGATTCATCCGAGTAAATAAAAAGACGCCCAAAACAGTATTGAATACCATTCCGACGTCATCGAATGTTCTAAAATATATCAACGTTGATACACTATGTATTTATAATAAATTTTACAACATATTTTATTAAAATTCAACAATTAATCAAATTATCCTATATTTCAGCTTTCCGGTTTCGTATAGGTCATTTCCGTAAGAGTCAATTATGACCGTAGCAGGGAAATCTTTAACCTTAAGCTTTCTTAAAGCTTCAGGGCCAAGCTCCGGAAATGCTATGATTTCTTCCTCGATTATTGTCTTTGCAATCAGAGCACCGGCACCTCCGATAGCACCAAAATATATGCTGCCGCATTTTATCATTGCATCTACTACCTCTTTGCCTCGAAGCCCTTTTCCAATCATGCCTTTCAGTCCGAGTTCTATAAGCCGCGGTGAATATGCATCCATCCTGTAGCTTGTCGTTGGGCCTGCAGATCCAATGACATGTCCTTCTTTGGCAGGGCAAGGGCCTACATAATATATTATTTGCCCATTCACGTCGAAAGGAAGCTGTTTTCCTTCATCAAGCATATTAATCATTCGCTTATGGGCTGCATCTCTCGCCGCATATATATATCCGTTAATATTAACGGTATCTCCCGCTTTAAGCTTCTTTGCCGTCTCCATGTCTAATGGAGCTTGAATATCGTAATGCATTTTGTCCTCCTGAATAATTTTATTCATCTACATTGCACTAAAGTACAATTTCCGCATGCCTGGTAACATGGCAGTTAATGTTTACTGCAATCGGCAGTCCTGCAATATGCGTGGGGTAAACTTCGATATTAACTGCAAGTGCAGTAGTCGAACCACCCAAGCCTGATGGACCTATTCCAAGCTTATTTATTTCGCACAGCATTTCCTCTTCCAATTTTGCAACATACTCAATATTACTTCTTACATTTACCGGTCTTAGAAGGGCCTTCTTGGCAATCAACGCAGCCTTTTCCATAGTACCACCGATGCCTACACCTACAACAATAGGCGGACATGGATTCGGGCCTGCCTTGTCAACTGTTTCAACAATGAATTTTTTAACTCCCTCTATGCCGTCTGAAGGTTTTAGCATCCTTAGAGAACTCATATTCTCACTGCCAAACCCTTTAGGGGCTACAGTTATTTTGAGTTCTTGTCCTTCCACAACATTATAATGAATGATTGCAGGCGTGTTATCTCCGGTATTAACCCTATCCAAAGGGTCTTTAACAACGGATTTCCTTAGAAAGCCATTCTTATATCCGCGTCGGACGCCTTCATTTATTGCATCCGTCAGGCTGCCTCCCTTTATATGGACTTCCTGTCCCAAGTCAACAAAAGCGACAGCCATTCCCGTATCCTGGCATATAGCCATTTTCTCGTTCCTGGCTATTTCTGCATTCTTTAAAATCTTCCCAAGTATATCTTTACCGATATCCGATTTTTCTTGTTTTCTTCCATGTTCCAATGAATTCAACATGTCTTCATTAAGGTTATAGTTTGCAGATTTGCACAATTCCTCAACCGCATTAATTATCTTGTCTATTTCTATTTCCTTCATCTCTGTCCTCCGATAGCATTGAATGTTTAGGTAGGTATTTCCTATTGTTCAATAAGATTTTAATATACAGAAAAGCAAAAAGCAAGAAGCTGAAAGCTACCTTTCAGTTCTTACCGCATATTAAAATTAAAGAGGTACATTCGGCTATTCCCTCTCAATCAGATATTTACTTTTTGTTAACAAACTTATTCCCAATACTTTGGTATAATGAATTAGGATCGATTAAACATTTATTTCATAAAGGAAGGTGTACAATATTTGAATTCTATTCAGCACATATTGGTATGCGTAACCCAGCAAAAAACATGTGAGCGGCTTATAAGGAAGGCCGCTGAAATGAAAGATCAGTTGAATGGCGAACTTTTTGTAATACATGTTGCAAAAAATGAATGGAACTTTCTTGATAACAATAAGGAAGGTGAAGCGCTGGAATACCTCTTTGCCATCTCAAAATCTGTCGGAGCGGCATTAACGGTTTTGAGATCGGATGATATCGTTGAAACCATATCATCTTTTATTGAGGACAACAAAATAAGCATTGTAGTCGTAGGAGAATCACCAGATGATCACAAGGAAAATTCATTCCACCATAAAATTAAAAGCCGTTTTAGCAGTATAGAAATACGTGTCATACCCTAATTCAATACAAATAAAAGCCTATTATCTTTTGTTTTTTAATTTTTTTAACTAATATTTTGCTTTTGAATAATAAAAAATAGTTTTGATTGACTAATTTATCGTTAAAAGCTTGACTTCATGCGACTTTCATTATAAAATAATGTCGAATTCCAAATATAGGAGGTATACTCATGAATAAAACAGATTTAGTTAACTCGATAGCTTCCAAATCAGGATTGAACAAAAAAAACAGTGAAGCTGCTCTCAATGCTTTTATAGCATCTGTAGAAGATACTCTCAAACAGGGCGATAAGGTAGTACTTGTTGGCTTCGGTACCTTCGAAGTTAGAAAAAGAGCTGCTAGAAAAGGCAGAAACCCACAGACTAAGAAGGAAATCACTATTCCTGCATCAAAGGCTCCAGTATTTAAAGCTGGTAAAGGATTAAAGGATAAGGTTAATAAATAATACTTATAAATAAAAATAGGATGGCAAATGCCATCCTATTTTTATTAAAGTAACTTTCAAAACAAGCGTTCCAAAAGCAAATGAAGCTTTTTTTCAAGAAAATACTTCTTTATTTCATTCCTACAAGTATTCTTAATTTGTCGGCCATCATCGCAATAAACTCAGAATTAGTAGGTTTGCCCTTACTGTAATTAAAAGTATACCCGAACATAGAGTCTATAGAATCCTGATTACCCCTTGTCCATGCGCTTTCAATGGCATTTCTGATCGCCCTCTCTACTTTTTGCGGAGTAGAACTGAATTTCGTCGCTACTTCAGGGTATAAAACCTTAGTTACCGAAGAAAAAATCTTGGAATTATTGACTGCCTGCAGGATAGCTTCCCTTAAGTACTGGTATCCTGCCATATGCGGCGGTATTCCTACATCATGCAGCAGATTGGTAACCTCTAATTCAAGATCTACTGTCTTGGTGTTTGGTTTTACTGTTTGTTGTACAGACTTAGTGAACATCCTACCGTACAAATTTGAGTTTTTATTGTTATCATTATGGATCTGTCTTATTCTTGAAACAAGAATATCAATGTCAAAAGGCTTGACTATATAGTATTCGGCACCCAAAATAATAGCCCTTTGTACAAATATGTCCTGACCTATTGCAGACAACATTATAAATAAAGGCTTGTGCGCAAGCTGAAGGCTTTGCATCCTTTCCAGGACACCTATACCATCCAGATTAGGCATAATTATGTCCAAAATTACGATATCCGGCGAAAGCTGTTTAATCATTTCGACAGCCTTCAATCCGTCTCTTGCAACACCGAGTACTTTAATATCTTCTTCCTTGCTAATCTGTTCATTAAGCAAATCACCGAATTCAACATTATCATCAGCAATAAGTATAGTAATCTCATCCATACAAGTCATACCCCTATAAAATAACTTAATGAATATATTATTCGATATTAAAATCCAAATTCCTTTAAATTTACGTATTTTTGATTAAAAAATGCAGATTTTTTGCTTGCTTTATATTTTATCCCATTTTTCATCAATATTGCATAATTCTCTTGTCCCTTTAGCCATAAATAACGCATCCAGTATGGCAATTCTTACCATAGCCTCGCATACAGGGTAAATTCTAGGGCAGACGCTAGGATCATTTCGTGTCCTGAATTCTGCCGATACATCTTCCAGCTTATCCAAATCAACTGTAGACTGTTTTACTGTTATAGTCGGTGTAGGCTTTATAGCAAGCCTTATCCTTATTTCCTCCCCGTTCGAGATGCCTCCGAGCAGACCTCCCGCCCTATTGGTTCTAAACCTGACTCTTCCTGTTTCGCTATCATAATAAGGAGTGTCGTTTGATTCCGATCCTTTCATTTCGCTGTGCCTGAAGCCTGCACCGAATTCTATGCCTTTAACAGCCCCGATAGACATCAAAGCATGCGCTATTGTTGCGCTGAGCTTATCAAAAACAGGCTCTCCCAGTCCAGCCGGAACACCTTTTGCTATCACTTCGACAACTCCGCCTGCAGAATCTCCCTCCGCCTTAATCTTAAGGAGTTCATCTATCATTTCCCTCGCCTTTTCAAGATCAGGACAATTCAGTTCATTTTTCCTATAGTTCGCTTTAGCTGTTTCATATGTAATCTCTCCGGCTTTGATTCCATGTATCTCTGTTGTAAAAGCAATTACGTCTATACCCATCGAATCCAGCACAATCTTTGCAATGGCACCTGCAGCCACCCGGGAAGCAGTTTCCCTTCCCGATGCTCGTCCAGCACCTATAACATCTGCAAACTGACCGTATTTTTTGTGAAATGTATACCCAGCCTGACCCGGCCTGACAATCCTTTTATAGCTTAAATGCTTTTGTATATGTTCATCTTCAATATCACCGTTAGGAATTATCATACCTACAGGTGCGCCTGATGAAAGGTCATTTTCCATAACGCCGGAAAAAATATAAACTCTGTCCTTTTCCTTCCTAGGAGTATCAAGCTCTGACTGTCCCGGCCTTCTTTTATCAAGCTCTTCCTGAATTATTTCACTTGTTATTTTCAATCCCGGCGGAACACCGTCAACAATGGTCATTAAGCCGCCATACAATTCCTTCGGTATTCCCGGACTTTTACGAAAACCGCCTGCATAGGATTCTCCGCTTGTTGTAACCCGGAACATCCTGCCAAAAGTATTTCCCATCATTTTATATCACCTCGAATGCATCAATTATTTCCTTAGCAATTTCGTCAGGCCTCTTTCCTGAACAATTAATTATTATATCTGCATATTTTTCATATAAGGGCATTCTTTCTTTATATACATCCGCCATTGACTGACCTTCATTCCGGGCAAACCGTCTACCGGGCTCCAGCCTGTTCATAAGCTCTTCATAGTCAAGCTTCAGGAACGCAACAAAACCGTCTTTTTTCAGACAGCCCATCGCAGCCTCGCTGTAAATGGCTCCGCCGCCTGTTGCAATCACATGGTTGTCTGCATTCAATTCCATAATAGCTTCCTGCTGAATTTCAAGAAATGTGTTTAGTCCTTGGGTTCTTACTATATCTCTGCAGGAAATGCCGGATTTTTTTTCTATCAGCCGATCGGTATCAACAAAATTCATTCCCTTGATATCGGCAATCACCTTGCCTGTAGTAGTTTTGCCTGAGCTTGGCATACCTATAAGCACAATGTTATTTTTCATTCCCGTTCCCCTTTTATCAACCTTCGGTCAGTTCTGCATTTCCGCCGCATGAATGAACCAGCTCGACAAATTCGGGGAAGGTTACATTCATTGCTTCTGCGGTATCAATGATCGTGTCCCCGTCTATATTCAGTCCGGCAACTGCAAGAGCCATAACAATACGGTGATCATAATGTCCTTTTACCCTGCATCCCTTCAACCGGCTTTTCTTTATAACAAGTCCGTCCGGAAGCTCTTCAATATCCGCTCCCATTTTAGACAATTCTTCAAACATGACACGTATTCTGTCGGTCTCCTTGAGCCTGGCCTGGGGTACATTGACAAGTCTGGTCTCTCCCTCGGCAAAGCATCCGGCCACGGCCATTGCAGGCAATGCATCCGGTATTGAATTCATGTCTATCTCCATCCCCTTAAGCCCATTACCTTTCACTCTGATGGAATTCTCTTCATAGGTTATCACTGCCCCCATGCTTTCCAAAATCGAAAGAACTGCTTTGTCGCCCTGAGGATCAGTCATATCAAGGTTTTCAAGCAATATCTCGCAGCCTGAAATTGCAGCCAGAACTGCAAAAAAAGTTGCCGAAGAAAAATCTCCGGGAATAGTAATGTCAAAAGGCTTATACTCCTGACTTCCGTAAATCATGAAATTTTTAAAATTGTCATTGCTGTATCTGATACCCTGTTTATCAAGCCACCATAAGGTCATTTCAACATACGGAACTTCATTAAGCCTGATAAGAGATACCTCTGTATCCTTCTCAAGAAGCGGGCAGTTTACCAATAAAGACGAAAGAAATTGGGACGTAACTGAATCCAGGTGTGTTTTTCCACCTGCCGCTCTGCCCTTTACAACTACCGGTGCCATGCCGTTGTTCCTTGTTGAAAAGGCTGCCCCGCCCAGATTGTTTATTGCCTCAATTAACGGACCCAGCGGCCTTTTTCTGATTTGATGGTCTCCCGTGAAGACTGTATAGCCATCCGCTAAAGCAGCGGTCATAACTCCAAATCTCAAGGTAGTTCCTGAGTTCCCCACATCTACAACATCAGAAGGAATATGAGGTATCCCGCCGAAACCATGTACGATATACTTATTTGGTTCTATGGATATATCTGCCCCTAAAGCCCTGCACACTTCTACCCCGGATAAGGCATCGTTTGAGACTAAAGGATCGGAAATTACAGACTTTCCCTTGGCAAGACCGGCAATAAAAAGAGCCCTGATGGTATGAGATTTAGAACCGGGGATTCTTACTCTTCCCCCGGTAATTGATTTACAGACTTTCAAAATCATAGTTTTTCCCTTTCTACCATGCTACAAAAACGGCAGTTCCGCCTTTGTTCTATATTAATATATTAGTTGGCAGAAGTCAAACCTAATAAAAACTGTTATCCCTATAAAATTTAACCACTATATAAAATAAATTAAAACAGAATTTTAACTATCCGGTGTAAATTGTCCTCTTTCAACTGACATTTTTGGCGGCGGCGGTCCAAAGAACTGGTAATAGTTGCACATAAGCCTGCCGTTATAAAGCTTCCTTTTTTTATCCGCCCTTCTGCCAAACAACTTCTCAAATTCAGGATGTGAGGTAATAACATAGTAAGACCACGAATCCAAGGAACTAAAAACTGTTCCCATCTGCTTGTACAGTTTTTCTATCTCCTTCATTTCGCCAAGACGCTCGCCATAAGGAGGGTTGCAGATAATAAAGCCATACTTGTATCTGGATCTTAATTCCGACATCGGCATCCGCTGTAAATGAATACCTGTTTCAACTCCAGCCTGTTTCGCATGGTAACGCGCAAGACTCATTACCTCATCGTTTATGTCGGAACCATGAATTCTGAGTTCACGTTCATTTTCAATCAAGTCATTTGCTTCTTCTCTGGCTGCCAGCCACAGCTTTTTGGGAATGGACGGCCATGCCTCGGCTGCAAATTCCCTTTTAAGCCCCGGGGCAATATTCCTGCCTATCATTGCGGCTTCAATCGGTATAGTGCCTGAACCGCAGAAGGGGTCAACCAGTATCCTGTCCTTGTTCCATCTGCTTATAAGAAGCATTGCGCAAGCAAGCGTCTCCTTCAACGGTGCACCGCTAACCAGTTTTCTATATCCCCTTTTGTGAAGTCCCGCTCCGCTGGTATCTATAGTCAATGTAGCCATGTCTTTCAGCAAAGCTACTTCAATCCTGTATTTCGGCCCTTGTTCCTCAAACCAGTCACGCTTATATTTTGTTTTAAGCCTTTCAACAACCGCCTTCTTTACTATTGCCTGGCAGTCGGGAACACTGAAAAGCTTCGAATCTATAGATTTTCCTTCGACAGGAAATTCTGCGTCCTCAGATATCCAATCTTCCCACGGAAGAGCTTTTGTCTTTTCAAACAGTTCTTCGAAGGAAAGAGCTTTGAACTCTCCCATTTTTAAAAGAACCCTGTCCGCTGTCCTAAGCCACAGGTTTGTCCGGCAGATCGCATTTTCATCACCGGCAAAAGTAACCTTTCCGTTTTCTATAAGCTGATCTTCGTAGCCCAGCTTTTTTAATTCTCTCCCTGCAACAGCCTCTATTCCAAAGGCAGTTGTAGCAATAAGCTGCATCTTAGACATAAAACCCTCCGGATCCCTGATTTATTAATTGCTTTTTTTATTATATCCATATCTTTCTTTATAAACAACATAAATATCATCAATATAAATTTCTTCGTTTAAACAAAGCAATAGATACTTCCATTGAAGCAAGATATAATGCTAATACCAATATGATAACAGAAGTAATATTAATAGGTTTCATCAAACTGTTTGCAAAATCCGGGGATGAGATCTTAAAGCCAGAGCTTATAGCGCCAATGATTGCAAATATGGCTACTAAGGCTAATGTATTTACCATGGCAGCTTTTTTATAGCCAAACTTATATATAAAAGGAAGGTAAACCGAATTTACAAGCATAAGGATAAGATTAAAGAATGTTTCAACAGCCAAATCTCTTAATGTATTTTCCGTATTGCCGAATACAAATAGTCTGGACAGATAGTCAACCGAAGTGAAAGCAATAAGATTCAATAATGTATACCCAAGCACTGACAAATATCTTGAGCAGACGATACTGTCTCTTGTAACCGGAAGGGAATCCAGAAACCTGATTGTATTGTTTTTTTCTTCTTCCACAACAACTCTGGTCACGAAGCTATAGGTTGGAATACAGACCAAATACAGTAAAAAGGCATTAAAATTTCCGTTCTTTTCATCCACATTAAAGGCCAGTGTAAAACCTATTACAAACAGTACAAAAAAAACAATAATTTTCTTTTGGACTGCAAAATCCTTTATAATTAGCTGACGCATCTAACATTCACCATCCTTCACTACTCTTACCAGCAATTCGTCCATACTGATCTTTTCTGTTTTGAAATTTGCACCGGGGAAGGCATTCCTGAATTCTCTCGCAAAAGAAACAAGATCGTCCGTCAGCCCGCTAAAGCCAAATTCCCCTTTTCTCACTCCCACAAGCCTCCTGCATATTTCCTCAGTTCGATATTCGTTATCAGCTTTTATAATTTTCCATTTGTCCATGATGAGATCCTTATCGTCACTCATGATGATTCTCCCATCGTCTATGATCGTCACATAATCAGCAATTTTCTCTATATCAGATGTGATGTGCGACGAGAAGAGTATGGAACAGCTTTCATCCTGGATTATCTCCAGAAACATCTCCAACAGCTCGCTTCTTATCACAGGGTCAAGTCCGGATGTTGGTTCATCAAGAATTAAAAGCTCCGGCTTATGTGACAAGGCAAGTGCAAGAGACAGCTTCATTCTCATTCCCTTGGAAAGCTCCTTGATTTTTTTACTAGAGTCAATATCAAATTTTTTCAGGAGAGAATCAAACTGTTTGCTGTCCCACCGGGAATAAAAACTCCCTGTGAACCTTCCAATCCACTCTACAGTCATATCCTCATAGAAATACTGCTCTTCGCTTACATATCCAATGCGGTTTTTTATTAAAATAGAATTTTTTCTGTTATCAAGGCCAAACACCTCGATCTTCCCCTTATCAAAGCCTATCAAATTCATTATGCATTTTATTGTAGTACTTTTTCCTGCTCCGTTTCTCCCTACAAACCCCATTATATACCCCTTGGGTATCTCAAGATTTACCTCCTTCAAGGAAAACTTATCGTAGCTTTTTACCAGACCTTCTACTTTCAATATGGATTCATCCATAAAACCACCCTCCATTACTTTTCATCCAGTATGACCTTAAACGTCTTTATAATGTCGTCATAGCTCATATCAATTGTCCTGCACAATTCGATACCTTTTTCAAAGCATCCTTGAATATCCTTTAATTTGGACTCCTTTACGAACTCTGCTCCCGCCTGGGCTATAAACGAACCCTTTCCAGCCTTGGTTATTATATAACCTGACCTTTCAAGGTCTTCATAAGCCTTTTTTACAGTAATCACACTTATCCCAAGCTCTTTGGCAAGCACTCTTATTGAAGGCAGCAATTCACCCGGTGCAAGCTTCCCGTTCATCATCTGTTCAATGACCTGTTTCTCTATCTGCTCGTATAAAGGAGAAGGGTCGCTGTTTAAAAGTGTTATATTCAATTGATCACCTCATAATAATTGTACAATTATACTGTGTATACACCCATATATACAGTATAATACTGTGTATACACAGTTGTCAAGGAATATTTCCCGCTGCGCACATGCACCTGCAAGCTTGGAAAAATCAAGGTTTTAACTAATGTTTACGGATTGATTAATAGCGTTTAAATATTATCAAATTCACGGAACTTTTCTTTCCAACTGCAGGTCTAATATATAAAGTTACATATATTGCATACTATGATAAAATGAAGTCCTGGAGGTAGAAAACGATGTATAAGAGAATAATGGTAAGCATACTGACAATTGCACTTCTTGCAAGTGCGCTCATTACTTTCAGTCCAAGCTATTCAAGTAATGCAAACGCCGATGATTACAGAAACGGCTTTTCACTGACACCCTTGGACTCTGATTCTACAGGAGTTAAGCCTGACAGCAAATTCAGCCTAAAATCTCAGAAGAATCTGCCTGTTAATGAAATAAGAGAAAACCTCACAATAGACGGAGAACCTTCTCCAATTATCAGGCTGGAGGGTTCCGGTTCATATTCCATAACCCCTTCAAGGGCACTTGAGCAAAACAAGGTATATACCTTCATACTATATAAGGATAAGGAAAATGAAGTAACCTGGTCATTTCAGACCAGTATGCCTTTCAAGCTCGAAAGCGCCTTCCCTGCCGACAAATCGACGAATGTTCCTGTTAATACAGGCATAGAGCTTTACTTTTCTCATGAGGACTTTGACAGCCTTGACAAATATTTCTCTATTTCCCCTTCTGTGAAAGGAACCTTTGAGATTCATAAAAAAGCAGCAGTGTTCGTCCCTCAGGAGTTAAAGGAAGGAACAGTTTATACTGTAACAGTGAAAAAAGGTCTTAAGCTTAATAGCACCGATTACAGTTTAAAGGAAGACTATACTTTTTCATTTGAAACAGCTAAGAAGGCTGACGAATCAGTTAACGACAGCTATAAAGGCTATTTTTCCTTTAATAAGAGTTTAAACGAATATTCTCCGTCAGAGAAACCCTGTCTGCCTATAAACTACTATGTAAATAAAAATGTCTACAAGAGCAATTCAGTCAAGGTTCATACGACAGTATACGGATATAAGGATATTGACTCTTTTATAAGTGCTCTGAAAAAGAAGGACTCTATCCCCTACTGGGCATATTACAGCAATCAAAATAATCTTATTAAGCCTGCCGGATTAAACAGGGTCGTTGAATTCGAGCAGGAGTTCGAGATGAACCCAAAAACGCAGCAATTTATAAAGATTCCGCAGGTTCTGCCCGCCGGCTACTATATCATAGATAGTACATGGGATAAGCTTGAATTCCAGACCTTTATCGAAGTAACAGATGTCGGAATGTATATCATGAGGAGCGATAACAAAACTCTTGTATGGCTCAACGATCTGTCAACCAAGAAGCCCATTGAAGGTGCCGAGTTAAAGCTTCTTAAGAATAACAGCACTTACCATACAGACAAGACAGGCATAGCCTACTTTAATACTCCTGCCATAAAGGAAGACGATCGGGAGAACCGTTATTATGACCAGACCTTCTTCAAAATAACTACTAAAGACAAAAAGACTGCCATACTCAATTATTATTCATTCATAGACAGCGGTTATTACAACTGGTACGGCAACAACAGCATGTACTGGAATTTTATATCGATGGATCGCAATCTTTATAAGCCGGATGATACTGTCAACTTCTGGGGGCTTGTCAAAAACAGGTATTCAAATGAGGATTTAAGCAAGCTCACTGTTGAGATAGGATATGGTTACAGGGTTTACTACAAAACTTCCTATAGGTCAAAAATAGGCTTGCACTATTTTCCAACCGATAATCAACCGTTAGTAGTGCAGCACCTTACCAGTTCAAACGGGATATTCAAGGGAAGCCTCGCGCTCCCGAACCTGGATCCCGGTGGATATCAGCTCACCCTGAAAAAGGGAGACGAAACCATTTCAAGCTCATATATTACCGTTGAAAACTATACAAAGCCTACATATAAGATGGATATAACCAAAGACAAGCAGGCAATTTTCCCTGGTCAAACAGTGAAATTTGATGTTGCAGCGTCTTTCTTCGAGGGTACAGGGCTTCCGAATCTCGATATAGGCTATAACATAAACGGCGGTTTTGGTGACAAGTACATTAATTCCAGCAGCAAAACAGATGACAGCGGCAAAATAACCGTCAGTTATACACCGTCTGCCTCAAAGTCGGCACAGGGCGAAAATTATGCAAGCATCTATGCTCATGCAACACTTCCCGAATCAGGACAAATAACCGCCGATGACAGCGTAAGAGTATTCGTTAATGATGTTAATGTCAACATCAGCACTGATATGAAGAAAAACAAAAAAACTATAAATGCAGTTCTGAACGATATTACACTCGACAGGCTAAACAACGGAACCGCCAAGGATTACTCTGACTACCTTTCAAAGCCGACAGCCGGGAAAGAGCTTAAAGGCACCGTATATAGAAATACATGGGTAAAGGTAGCAGATGGCCAGTACTATGATTTTATTAATAAAGTAACCCGGAAAACCTACAGATATGACCTTCATAAGGAAGCAGTCAAGCAATTCAGCATGACAACCGACAAAGACGGGAAAACCTCCGCCGTCTTCGACCTTCCCGATATTGAAGACAGCTATTATACTGCAGAAGTATTCTGTACCGACAATTCAGGCCGAAACATGAAATTCTCTGTATACTTTGGGGAAAACTACCTATATGACTATAACAGTTATAATGACACCCGATACTACCTTTTCGGAAAGGACCAAGCATATAAATCAGGTCAGGTTGTTTCGCTGACATTCAAGAAAGGAAAAACAGCATTACCGGAAGGAAAATACCTTTATATCAAGTCACAGAACGGGATAAGGGAGTATACTGCTTCAAGCAAGCCCATATACTCATTTGCAATGTCCGACAAATATGCACCAAACATATATGTCACAGGCATCTATTTCAACGGTACAACATATATAGAATCGGAATTATTTAATGCGGCATTTGATTATCAGGAAAAAGAACTTACCATCAGCGCTAAAGCAGACAAGACATCCTACAAGCCAGGTGATACCGTTACAATAAAGATAAACGCAAAGGACAAATCCGGAAAACCTAAAAAAGCTGTGATTAATGCAAGCATTGTGGATGAAGCATTGTTCAAGCTTCAAGAACAGTATTTCGATACACTGTCGGCTCTTTATTCTTCTGTTCCCAGCGGCATAGATTTCTCTTATGAATCACATGTTAATTCCGGAATTGAGTCTGCCAACAGATTAAGCGGCTCAAGTGGGGCTACCTATAGCCTCAATGATATTGCCGCAGATGAGGCTGCGCCTACAAATTGGAAGATGCAGTCTTCCAAAAAAGAAGCTGCTCATGCCCCAGCATCAGTCAGGCAGGATTTTAAAGATACCGCATATTTCAACACAATAACTACCGATAATAAAGGATACGGTGAGTTAACATTTAAAATACCTGACAATATAACCTCCTGGAGAGTTACATTATCAGGTGTCACAACAGATTTGTCTGGAGGGAGCAACAAGGTTTCACTGAAAGTAACACTGCCCTTCTTCATCAACAGTTCCTTCAACACTACTTATCTAGCTGGCGATAAGCCTGTTCTCGGGGCAACCGCATACGGGAGCAAACTTAAAGCCGGAGATAAGGTTCATTTCGAAGTCAGTAGCTCTTCCGATCCATCTATGGTTGTGAAGGGAGAAGGCGCTGCATTTGATAGGGTTGATATTCCTTTATGGAAATTAAACGAAGGCAAGGATGGCATAATTATTAAAGCCTATACGGATAATGGCCTTTCCGATGCACTTAAACAAGAGATAAATGTAATTGAATCCTATCATCAAATTGACGCTGCACAGTATTATGACCTGAAACCCGGAATTCAGATACAGGGAGGCGAATCAGGAATAACAAGACTGATTTTCCTTGATAAGAGCAGAGGAATGTTCCTGCCTGAACTGACTCATTTAATGTATACCTGTGGAAACAGGATCGATCAGAAGCTGTCAAACATTGTGGCTTCAGACCTTATCAAAAAATATTTCAAGGATTCTGATATAGAACCTTGGGAAACATCCTTCAACCCAAAAGACTATCAAAAGAGTGACGGCGGTTTGGCGCTTCTGCCTTACGGGAACAGCGAAGCCGATTTAACCGCCAAGCTTGCAGCCTTCGTCAAGGATGATGTCAATGCGGCAAAGCTGAAGGAATATTTCTATGACATACTATATGGCGATTCTAGCGGAATCAAGGGCAACGCACTATATGGACTGTCGGTATTGAAGGAACCTGTTCTGCTTGAATTGGATAAGGCAGCAAAGGTTTCCAACGCAAGCATCAAAGATATGCTGTATATAGCTTTGGCTTACTGTCAGCTCGGAGAAATACCAAAGGCTCAAAAAATATATAATGAACTCATATTAAAGAATATCGAAGAGTTCAAGCCGTATTTCAGAGTTAATACAGGCTCAGACAATGATGACATCCTGGAATGCACATCTCTAGCGTCAATATTGGCTGCAAAACTCGATATGCCTCAAAAGGAAGGATTGTACAATTACTGTATTTCGAACTACACCCAGGATATTCTCATTAATATTGAAAAGCTGCTTTATATTAATGAAGAAATAGGCAAGCACAAGGAAGGAACAGTAAAAATCAGCTACAGCCTCTATGACAAAACCGAGACAAAAGAACTTAACAACGGACAAATGTTTGCTCTCAAAATACCCTCACAAAACCTCTCACAGTTCAAGGTCAATAGTGTGGAAGGCGAAGTGTCACTGGTATCCCTTTATAAACAGGGAGTAACTGAGATCAGCAAAACAGACGACAATATATCGGTGAGCAGAAGTTATACAATTTATGGTGATGACTCGGCAGCTACTACTACTTTCAAAAAGGACGATATTGTAAAGGTGCATATCAGTTGGGATGCCGGGAAAAAAGCGCTGGACGGCAGCTACCAGATAACGGACTATCTTCCTTCAGGTTTGAAGCCGATTGATTCTCCTGCATTGATGGGTGTAAATGACGATGATTATTACTGTTATTACAACATTGACGGGCAAAAGGTAACCTTCTACGTTTACAAAAACGACGACGGAGATTACAGAGACCTCACATATTATGCCAGAGTGGTATCACCGGGAACCTACACAGCAGACGGGACAATCATACAAAGTATGTCATCAAAGGATAGTATAAATGTAAGCAATGTAGATATTGTTGAGATAAAGTAATACGGCTAAAGGGTGAGGTTATCCTCACCCTTTATTTATAAGCCAAAACATTATTAATACCTTAACAAATCATAAGCAACCAGATTGTTTTTTTAAGATAAAACATGTAGACTTTATAGTAATGACAAAACAAGGAGGAAGCTACATGGAAAATTCAATCGAAACTGCAAAGAAGTTAAAAGCATTTTTAGAAACGATTATTAAAAGGAATGATTTACATTTTTCCTTCTGCGAAGTCGGTCCTCCGGCCAATCCCAAAGAACTCAACAAAGCAAAGGCTTCTTTGCCCGAGTCCCTTTTGGACTTTTATTCAGTCATGAACGGCTGTGATATTCTGGCCTCATTTATAAATAACACGGAGCTCTCGCTTGGCCTCAGAATCCCCCCTTTGGAAAGGATAGATGGATTCAGATATCCCCCGAAGGATGAATATAATTTTCCTTCAGGATATAAGTTTATTCCGCTGGAATGGATGGAACCGGAATGTGCTTTTTATTATTTGCTTGCCGATGGCAGTGATATCTCTGAAGCCAAAATCGTAGTTGCTTGTCCCGCAGAGGAGGATGAATTTGTTCCTGTTGCCTCAACAATGGATGAATTTATTGAAAAAGCCCTACAGTCCTGCCTAACTTTAGGTTGGGCCTATAAATTCTTTGGTTGTGGTAGACAGGATGAAATTAATAAAATTGCAAGATTACTCCAAAAGCCCCCAAAACCCCCAAAGCCATTTCCAGAATTTGAACCCGGTACTAGGGTAAAAGTATTTAAATACACTGAACAGATTGAAAGGGGCACTGTGGTTAAACAGGTTCAAACAGAAGGAGTTCACGACTATTACGGCAAAGACTTTGTACTTGTGGACTTCGATTTGAAAGGCAAACATTGGGTGCCTAAAGATGAGGTTAAAAAAGTACCCCGCAAAAAAGATGTATATGAAACCGCAATCAGTGATCCGGCTGACTTTATGAAAAAAATGCTGGACAGCGAACCGGAGGAGTCGGCCAGAAATTTTCACAGAATCGGTTATGACGATCAATCTTATTACAGTTTTGACAAAATTAAGGGATTGCATATTCCTAAACACAGCTTCCGATATGCTTCAATTTTTAATAAATTATCCTTTGAGGAAGCAAGCAGCATAATAACCGAGCTATTCGGCAAATGGTCTTCCTCTATTAAAGGTCGGATCAAGGACTCCTTGGAATTCAAACTTGATGGTACAGAGTTCGAGAAGAAAGAACATAGAATATTTTTTGATTACTACTCAGTTTTATTTACATTAGCTGGCTGCCTCGCTATACTATATATTTTAAAGAAAAAGCAAGAGCCAGATTTTACGATGCCTACCTATATCCAAGAACAGCTATTGAAACATTTTGAGAAGCTAATGGAATCACAGGAATTTCCCACAAACTATGGATCTCCAGATCATTTTAAGGAAACAATGGATTCATTTAAAGTATTATTTCAGCTACAACGAATTGAAGAATCAATTTTCAGCAATGGACGCAGCAAATGGCTTGATGAATTGGGACTGGACAAACCTTTTGGATTCAGATCTTATAAATAAGCTTTATGATTACAGTAATGACAAAACAAGGGGGAAGCTGCATGAAAAATTCCATCGAAATTACAAAGAAGTTGAAGGTATTTTTAGAAACGATTATTAAAAGGAATGATTTGCACTTTACATACAGCGAAGTCCGGCCTCCGGTCAGCAGCAAAATACTAAGCAAAGCAAAGGCTTCTTTGCCCGAGTCCCTTTTGGACTTTTATTCTGTAATGAACGGCTGTGATATTTTTGCTTTATTCAAAAATAACACGAACCTCACGCTTGGCCTCAGAATACCGCCTTTAGAAAGAATAGGGGACTTCAGGTATCCTCCGAAGGATGAATATAATTTTCCGTCCGGATTTAGATTCATTCCACTGGAATGGATAGAGCCGCAATATGCTTTTTATTACTTGCTTGCCGATGGCAGTGATATCTCTGATGCCAAAATCGTAGTTGCCTGTCCCGCTGAGGAGGATGAATATATTCCTGTTGCCTCGACAATGGATGAATTTATTGAAAAAGCCCTGGAGTGCCACATTACTAACGGTTGGGCCGGTAAATACTTTGGTTTTGGAAATCAGGACGAAATTCTACAAATTGCTAAATTACTTCAAAAACCCCCAAAGTCGGTTCAGAAAATTGAACCCGGCACCAGAGTTAAAGTATTTAAGGGCACTGAACGGGGCAGTGTGGTTAAACAGGTTCAAACAGAAGGCGTTCACAGGTATTACGGCAAGGATTTCGTGCTGGTGGACTTCGATTTGGCGGGCAAATATTGGGTGGCCCAAGGTGAGGTTAAAAAAATATCCGTCAAGAAAGATGTATATGAAACCGCCATCAGTGACCCACATAACTTTCTAAGAAAAATGCTGGACAGCGAGCCGGAGGAGTCAGCCAGGAATTTTTTCAGAATCGGTTCGGATTATCAACCTTATTACAGAGGTTTTGAAGGGATTAAGGGATTGCACATTCCTGACCACAGCTACCGATATGCTTCAATTTTTAACAAATTATCCTTTGAGGAAGCAAGCAGCTTAATAGCCGATCTATTCGGTAAATGGGCTTCAGTTGCTGACGGTCGGCTCATCAAACCCTTGGCATTTGAACCTGATGGGACCGAGTTCGACAAGAAAGAAAATAACCGGACTTTTAATTACTACTCAGTTTTATTTACATTGGCCGGAAGCCTCTCTCTACTGTACATTTTAAAGAAAAAAGAAGAGCCGGATTTGATTTTTCCTGCTGATATCCGGGAACAGCTTTTGAAAAATTTCGACAGGCTCATGCAGTCGCCCGGATTCCCCACCAACGGGAGATATCCAACGCCCTTTAAGGAAACTATGGATTCCTTCAGCGAATTATTTCGGTTACCGCAGATTGATGATCCGGTTTTCTGCTTCAACGATGAACGCAGTGAATGGCTTGATGAATTGGAACTGGACAAACCTTTTGCATTCAGATCGTTGTAAACTTTTTTACAGTAAACAATAGGGATAGGCGCAAGGCCTATCCCCCATTAATCGAATTTTTAACCGCAGAGCTTTCCATCCTGACTATTTCTTCATCGTTGATGGCATTACGACTCTTTCTAAATCGTTCAATCGAAATCCACCCATATCAACATTTTCAACATTGCCCCATGCAACTTCTTTAAGGCTATCGCAGCCTTTGAAAGCAGGATACTCATTTTCAAACAAAACGTTTTTGCTGTTAACGGTTACTTTTTTCAAATAATTACATCCATAAAAAGAACTCATTCTAACAGATTTTAGATTTACAGGAAGCACCAAATCCTCAATACCGGTATTAGCGAAAGCGTTAATGCCAATGCATTCAAGACTGTCAGGCAGTAAAACCTGTTTTAAACGGGTCATATTAATAAAAGCTCCGATACCTATATTTTTAATGTCTTCAGAAATAAAAAGGCTTGTAACATTATTAACATCCTTTTTATCAAGAATGCAGTATTGTGACTCAGGAACATATTCTCCTTCTTCATATGCAGCAAAATTATTTAATGGCACGCCGACGCAAACTACCTTAAATCCATCCAGTCTGTTTGGAATAGTAAGTTTACCTTTAGCATTTAAAATTTTTGTAATCGAGATTTCCTTTTTATGTTTATCTAAAATAAAGTAAGTGTAGTTTTCACTCTGAATAAAATCCATTTTTGAGTATAAAAACTGTTTTCCGCCATACTTAAATGAATTCACATAATCAAAGATATGAATTGTGTTAATGTTCTCACTCGCAGTAGTATTATTTTTTAAATTATCTTTGCCGCACCCAGTTAACGATATATTTATCACAATGAAAAATGCTAAAAAGATTAAACCCTTTTTCAAATAATTTCCTCCCTATACAATTTACCCAAATAGTACCAATACATGAATAAAGATTATTCTCGACCAGCTAGCGCTTATTCAGTTTATTATAAATTATACACTGACAGCCATCTATTTACAAACTTATAATGCAAAGTTATACAGTTATTGCTGTTCTATATTCTGTGCACCATTGTAAAGCTGGTTAATTAAATTATGAGTGCTTGTATTGATTTTTCCTGTAACATGCACTCTATGGTCCTTCTGAAATTTTCTTACACTGTCCTCCAATGCATCCCCAAAAGTGCCGTCCAGACTACCGTTATAATACTTTAACACTTTTAATGCCTTTTCAGTAAAATTATAAAGAAGTAGTTAGAACCAGATAAATATTTTGTATTCATCTTGTTGTAAACTTTTTTCTATAAAAAAGGGATAGGCGCAAGGCCTATCCCCCATTAAATCGTATTTTTACCCGCAGAGTTTTCCATCCTTCATTCTTATTACTTTTCCGACACGTTCAGCCAACTCCGGATTGTGAGTGACCATGAGGATAGTATGTCCATCCCTGTTTAGCCCTTCAAGCAGCTGCATAATAGTTTCACCGCTTTCACTATCGAGGTTTCCTGTCGGTTCATCGGCCAGTATTAATGCCGGATCGTTTGACAATGCCCTCGCTATTGCAACTCTTTGCTTCTGTCCTCCTGACAGCTGAGCAGGCACATGCTTTGCACGTTCCTTCAAGCCTACCTTTTCCAGGAGCAATCCCGCTTTTTCGTGCGAAGCTCTTCTCGACATTCCTGCAAGCTTCATAGGAAGTGCAACGTTTTCCAACGCCGTTAGTGTCGGAACAAGGTTAAAGGTCTGAAAAATGAAGCCTATTCTGTGCAGCCTCACCCGTGTCAACTGTGCTCCGCTCATTTTTCCAAGCTCTTGTCCCTCAAGGATTATCTTCCCTCTGTCAGGTGTATCCATTGCTCCAAGCTGATGCAACAGAGTTGATTTGCCGCATCCGGAAGGTCCGATCAAGGCTACAAACTCTCCTTCATTCACAGACAAGTTTATTCCCTGAAGTGCATTGACTTCTGTTTCTTTCATTCCATATTTTTTCCATAGGTTCTCGACTTGTATAATCATATCGTTAATCTCCTTGTCAATGGTATTATTCATATCTCAAGCTTTCAAGCGGATTTACACGCTGTGCCGACCAAGCAGGCCACAATCCGGAAATTACTCCAAGGATGATGGCAACTATGATAGTCTGCATCCACTGTCCAAAGTCAAAGAACCATGTGTCCATGAGAATTTTGATAAATACCATAGATGCCGGTACTGATAACAATCCTCCTATAAGGCTTAAAGTAAGGCTCTCCGCGATAATCATCCGCAGAACCTTCCATCTTGAAGCTCCTATTGCTTTAAGGGTTCCTATTTCCTTTTTGCGCTCATGTACCGCCATAACCATTACTATCATTATTATAAACGCTGCAACAACAACGATTGTATCATTAATCATTGCGAAGAAGACTCTTTGCCCCTTTAATATCTCGTCAGCACTCTTTTGCATATCCTTGGAAGTGGATGCAATCAGTTTCGAATTACCTTTTTGAATAATTGCTGCGAGCTCATCCACCTTATCTGTGTCTCTTGCCGTAAGTAATATGGCATTTATAAGCTGCGGACGGACAAAAATGTCCTGTGCGGTGGTCAAAGGAATAATGAACGAATTGTCAATTGAGCTTGATACAGATGGAAGAATACCTATAATCTTAAATTCTTTCCCCTTTATCTTGACAGTGCCCCCCAAATCTGCGTTATGCTTTTGCTTTGCCCAGCTGGCTGCATTTTTTCCAAGGATAACATCATTTTCGGATTTCAGAGTTCCACTGCCCTTTATTTTGAGGTTTCCGAAATAAGCTTCCTCTTTTCCGGGCTCAACACCTACGCCTAGAACATCAGGCGGCATATTGGGAGCGCTGGCCGGAACAATCTCCTGAAAAATCAGCATAGAACTTCTCTTTTGATCGACACCCTGCAGTTTTATTATTGCTTCTGCATCACTTTGCTTAACGGCACTATCAACAGGAAAGAAGCTGCCTCTTCCGCTTTCTGTTTTCATCTGAACAAGAACCTTTCCTGCAATGCCTGATACCTGCTTGTTAATATCCTCCTCATATTGGTTCATGATGCTTGACATTATAAGATAAAGCTGCAAAGCTACCACAATCCCAAGTATGGTCAGTATTGACCTTGTTTTTCTTTTCCAAACATTTTTCAACGCCAGTTCCAGCATTCTCGCATCTCCTTGTATTTATATTGTTTCCACACCTGCTGAATTTTTTAATCTTACTAGTTTACGTAATCAAGTATAAAAAGTCTGATATCTTTTATTTAATCCACTATGAAATAATCTGCCTTATCCTTTTCAGTCAAAGTTCTGCTTCCCAATTGCTTTTTAGCTTCATCAACAAGCATTTCAGTTTTGTATTTGGGCATAATAATTAAAGCTTTGTCATCGCTTGATAATATTCGTGTCATGCTTTCATCAATATCAAAAGCTCTATTTATGTATGCAAGCTTTTTATAGTTGTCATAATTCCAAATCACAGTATCCTTCAAATCCCCTATAGTGACCATTGTCTTTCCCTTGTCCCTGAAAAGAATTCTTTTTACAACGGAAGCATTGCCTGAAAGCTCCTGCCTGAAAGAACCGGTTCTTGAATCATATACCCTTACTGTTTTATCCTGCAAGCCCACCAGCAGGCAATTCCCTTCGTAATCAACTGAAATGGAAGTTATATTTGTTTTAATATCTTGAATTTTCTTAACTATTTTCTTCTCTTTTAAGCCGAATATATAAACAATACTGTCCGATGCTGTGAAAAGATAGTCCCCGTCATTGCTGAATGCACCAAACCTCAGTCGAAGGTCTTTAAATCTTTTCAACTCCTTGCCGCTGCCTGTTTCATATATGGCCGAATCTGCGAATCCCCCCATAATAATAAGCTTTTTCCCATCCTGAGACAAACAGAGGCTGCCCAAAGCCATATAGTCTTTTGAAAACATTACCTCCTTTAAATCTTTTAAATTATAAACTTTACAACCTTCATCCACTATAACCGCAAGTCTTGAATTATCAGCGCTGAATACATATCTTGATATTCTTCCTATCTCATTCTCCTTAACCTTTTTAAAAGAAATTGAATCCCACAATGATACATTTCCCTCTTTGGTTAACGTCAGAATATATTTACCGTTCTGAATAAAACGAGCATCCTCGATAGTACCTTCAATTCCTTTCAGCTTTCCAAGAAACTTATTTTTTTTAGTATCCGACACACATACCTCATTATTGCCGATTCCAAAGGTAACAGATTTCAAGCCGTCAGGACTGAACTCCCCTCCCCCTATTAAATCGCTATGTCCGGGTATTCTTGTTATATGCGGTCCCGAAATCATTTTGTATATATAGGCTCTATTTGAGCTTCTTGCAGAAACAGCTAAAATACCGTTTGGAGCAGTCTCCATTTTTTCAATTTCATCAGTATTTTTTATGATTTCCCAATCATACTCTATCCCCATGCTCATAGAGAAAAACCTTATGTTACCGTCCATGGATGAAGTTACAAGCAATGACCCAATGTCATTCATAAAAAGAGAAGTAACAGTACCGCCATGAACAAATGTATAAACAATTGATTTTTTCGATATGTTATAAACCCTTACCAGTTCACGTTCAGTATAAATCAATATGTCAGAATCTACGCTGCCGAACCTGGACAGCTTGATAGAGCTGTTTGCATTCTTGATGGCAGTTATTATATTTCCGCTGCTGCAATCAATTACAGAAAGGCTGCCCTTCCCCTTTGCGAACGGATCCTTCATATCATAAAAGTTTGAAACAACCGAAAGTCTTTTCCCATCCCGGCTGAAGGCTAAATTATCTACATATTCATAGTCTGTTTTGTAAGAATGAATGACAGAATTAGCTTTTACATCAACTATTACTGCATACCCGGCTGTAGTCCCGACAGCAAGCAGGCTGCCATCCTTATTGAATTGCATTTTGACTGCAGACCCGGACTCTTTGACCGGTATTGATATTTCAGAAAGCTTATTTCCTGTTTCATTGTCGTAAAAAGACAGTTCACTTCCGCCAGCTGCGACTGTTTTATAATCAGGACTCAATAATAAATGATTCACCGTTGTTTTTACGCTCCAAAGCTTCTTGCCGGTTTTGGCATCCCATGAAGATATTCCGTCCCGAGCAAGTCCGGTTATTCTTTTCCCATCCTTTGAGAAAAAAACATTTCCTGAAGTTGGGTAACTTAAGCCGTTCTTTATTGACAGAATCTTACTTCCGTTACCGGTTTTCCATAAGTAGTAATAACCGTCTTTGCAGGAAGTAAGGGCTGCGGTGCCCTTTGGATTGAGCACTATATCAGCTACTCCTTGCTTATGCTCCAAAGCCATATCACCCGTGTAGCTGCTATCAAACTTGTAAGCTGCAAGTGACTCGCTAAGCGCAAACTCAGCTTCCTCTACGTAAGGCCTTTCATGATCGCTCATGTTTTTGGGAAGAGCCTCAAGAGCAAGGAGCATAGCCATTTTTCTGTCCCCCTGACCAAGGAGCTTACCTGAGATATCTGATAAATAGAGGGATTGTCCTTTAAGTGTCTTATTTACCTGCGACTTGATCTTGATCGCCTGCCATGTGCTGAAAGCACCAAATCCCAGAAAGAAAACGGAAAGAGCAACTGATATAGTTATAACCTTCCTTATAAACCGTTCCCTGTGTCTTTGCCGTAAATCATCAAAAGAGCAGCCCAAAATAGGTGCAATTAGCCTCAGCTTTTCGATTCTAAGGCTTTTCTGCATCTCCTTGATGTCATTTCCACGAATATCTGCGGCTAAAGGCTCAACATTCTTAAAACCTTTATTAGTAACCACACCATCTACTATTTCGGTATAAGGAATCAATCTTAGCTGCTCCGGGAATGCTTCGGCAGGTTCACCCTTTACCAGAAGAGCCAGAACCTTGTCATGTCCGTGCATCTGAATAAAAGTATCTATCTCTTTTAGTACCCATTCAGACTTTGAAGTGCTTGGGGAGCATATAACGATTAAATACCTTGACTTACTCAACGCATTACAAATATTTTCAGCAAGATCGCTTGACGTAGGAAGTTCGTCCCTGTCTCTGAATACACGCCTTATTTTTTTAAAACCCGTTTTTTTCGCAGTATTAGCCGGAACTTTATAGGTTTCAAGCAGTCTATGAAGTTTTTCCGCTATGGTTTTATCGGGCTCAACATGGCGATAGCTGATAAAAGCATCATAAAGATAAGTTTTGGAATCTTGATCAGTCATAAATACCTCATATAATTAGTGTTTATTAGCTGTTGTCTGATGCTTCCAGATAAAAGTCCGAAGGGTTTTAAGCATGGCATAAGCGGGGTATATAAAAACGGTCATTGCCAGAAGAAAAACAATACCTGTTCGAATCATAGTATCATATGTATGTATAATCCTAAAATCCATCATTAGTGTGAGCCCTGAGAACATAACGCTTATTGTGTAAATGACAATCAGCAGAAGATTAATTTTTTCCTGGCCTTTTGCCACCGTGAACTCATAAAATTCCGAATATTCCTTCTGGACCTCATCAAACAGTTCAGGCAGATCAAAAGCCTTCTGCCACTTTTTCCATATATCCATGCCCTGCTCCGAATTGGTGATTTGGCTGAACCAACTGAAATGCGTAAACTTAGTAAACCGGTCCTTAAGGTTTTCTATTTTCTTTTTCCCTCCGGTCATCAGTTCCTGAGAAAACAAAATTAATGCAATCCTCTGGTAAAAAGCAAGGAGAAATATGTAAAAATACATATGTTCAAAATATTCAGGCAGCTTGGTGCTATTGAAATTCTCCCTCTCAGATGAAAACACCACGCCGGCTTCCCTGGAAAAGCCATAAATAGAATATTTCCATCGTGTATAGGTGTTATCCTTAAAACCTTTAAAACCTCCATCGAAGGTTGACCCATAATCACTCCTAAGTACATATTGAAACTTGTAAAATTCATTGATAATTTCATCCAGCGGCCTGTTTTCATTCCATTCCTGCTGGTCCAGACATATATACGAGTAGGTAAAAAGCCTGTCAAAATATATATTTTCTTTCTCTACATCTTCATAACCGTACAGAAGTTTTTCGATAAAGCCGGAGAAATCCTCCATCCCGTTAAACTCCTGGTTTTTAAGAAATATACCTTCAGTTTTCTTTCTTTTTAGATATCTTGGGTTGATTGTCCTGAATTTATAATTGAAATCCAATATATCCGAAGAATACAATTGACCTTCATTATCCAAAACCGCTTTTATTTTAAGAAAACAAATACCTGACTCAAAACAAATAAGATCAATATCCGGCACTCCGAAGCTGATTCCCGCTCTTGCAGTATCGCTGTCTGAAACATAGCTTTTGGCAATATTATACTTGAATTTAACTGAAGTTAATGAAGCCAGGGTATCTAGCTTTTTTTTATTTGACATTTCCTGAAACTCTTGACGAAAAGAACTTGTCCAATAGATCGTAGGAAACAAAAATTTTTTTACATAAGGTAAAAAATATGCATGTGTATTCAGATCAGTCTCATTATCCCTTATAATTAAGGACCAGCTTTCCTCATCATTCAGGAATTTCCATAGAAAATCCTTATACCTTCTTTCATTCACAAGAAAAGGGTATACAAAATATGTATAATGGTAAACAGTTTTTAAGTCCATTATTATCCCCCTAACAACAAAAAAACATTTATCTTTTTTTCCACAATGTTCTTCCTACTGCCAATTCTCCCTTGCCGCCGTTTCCTTGAACAGTATGGACAAATTCCAGAGCTGGGCCTGCATTATTTATGTTTTTACATTTTGAAATGATTTCTTCCCCATAACCTGTTTCTTTCTTGTACTCTATCTCAAGCGAGGACAGATAGTATTCAAGGTTGACTTCCTGAGGAAGCGCTTCCAGCATCCACTCCACATAATTACAATTATTTACATGACCGTTTGTATCTATGTCCGATTGTCTTACAGAAAAATCCCTGCAAAATTCGGGTTCACCCAGAAGTCTGATCTCCCTGAAGGAATCTTCAAGAGCTTTGATCTCATTGATTCCATATACCTCGCCGAAATTTTCAGGTATCCTCGTGGGCCTCCGCTTCTCAATGTTTATAAGTATCCATAATGAAGCCGCCCTGCCGATGATCACTCCATCCGGATCCTTAATGAAAAACTCTCTCGTAGCATAAAAACGTTCAAAACTTGAAGGCCACGTTTCAACTATTACCAATTCATTCCAAACAGGATATTTATCAATATGGAGTATCCACCTGTTAAGAACCCATCCCAAACCATCCGATTTCAATCTATCTATATCATAGCCTACGAAACTGGAATGAGAAATGGCAGCTTCCTCCAAATAATTCAAAATAGTCAGCGGAGTAGCCTCTTTAAATCTATTTACCTCATTATAACGAACCTCAAAGTTCTTGCTGTGCTTTCTTATGCTCATTTTGATCCCCCCAAGATGTTCTAAAAACATATTATCGCAAATTACAAACAAAAACAACCCACTTCTACTTGACTTTTCCATTTCTTATGCAACCGAAAAATACTGCCAAAGGTGTGCGGCTGGCTGCATACATGAAAACAGACGTTATAGACACAGCTGCCATCCAGATTAGCAGTACTCCTATAAGGTTATGGCTGAAAAAGCCTTTATATACAGAACCCAGACCTAAAAGTATTAACTTGAAAAACAAAATGTGACTTAAATATGCCGCATACGATTGTCGGGAGAACCATATAAGAAATCTTCCCGGCAAAGACTTTGATTTTCTGACATCATCTACAATTGAATACAGCATGATAAGGCTTGCAATACTATAAAGAACTATATCAGGCTTCACTGAACTTCCGTATGTTCCCGAAAGCAGGCTGTTTCCGATAACAACGGCAAGACATATGCCCCATACACTAAAGGAGACAGCCTTAGACGGGAGCCTGTTCCTTAAGGAATCCATATTATCGCACAAATACATTCCAAATACGAAATAAAAAAGCCAGGTTGGAAACAGCAAGTGATATTGCTGGCTGAATACCGAAAGGAAGCTGCGGTCGAGCAGCTTAATATAAGCGGCGGTCTGAAAAAGCATCGTCAGCACAAAGGCTATGACCAACAAAGCTTTAGGCCGGCTAAAAATTAGTTTTCTTAGTAAAGGATACAGAAAATAAAGCTGAATTATTATTATAATAAAGTAGAGATGAAGCGCTGCAGTGCCGAAAACAAGCTGGTTTCCCAGAAAAACCAGAAAACCGGTCATATCAGACAAAATAAGCTTCAAATCCTCGCGCAGCGCATAAAAAACATATATTACTGTCCATAAAACATACGGAACAAGAATCCTGACAAACCGTCTCCGTAAATAAGCCGACAGTGAAAAACGTTTAACCTTTGTATAAGAGTAATGAAGCGCATATCCCGAGATAATAAGGAATAAGGGAACAGAAAACCGCCCGGCCTGATTAATTACAAAAACCGGAATGCTGATTTTTGAATTGCCGGACGAAAGCCCAAAACCGGAAACGTGAATGAAAATAACAGTTAAAGCGGCTATACCCCTTAGTATATCCAATTCCTTCAGTCGTTGGCTCACTGCAGCCCTTCTTTCTAAAAAAACAGGGGACAACATACCCTCTTTCTCATTTATACCAGATTTTAAACCACTAGTATAGTGTTTCTCAAATTACCGTTATCCCTTTTAATCTTATCTGCATATAATGTCAACAGAGAAGAAACGAAAAGGAGCCTAAAAAATGATACCTTTATTCATACCTGCAATAACTCTCGCAGGTGTTGCTGTATTAACAAAGTATACAAGCGATTCCCGTTCTGATAGCAATAAACCGAAATTCAGACTAAAGCCTATGAGAATGGAGCCCGGCAAAACCTTTACCTTACACAATCCTGTCAGAAGCATAATCGATACATTTGCATCAAGGCCCAATCCTTTTAAAAATCTGGTGAATGGAGGTTTAAACAGATCAAATCCCTTCGGTAATTTGACAAGACGCCCGGCAAACCTGCCCAACCCAATAAGGAACCTTTTTAGTGCTGACGGCCAAAACCCTTTCCGCAACTTGTTCAGCACTCTTTCATCAACCGTGTCCGGACTGACGAAAAAACCTCAGGAAGATTATAACAAGGTACTTAAGGGCTTTATCCCCGAAGATGCGTATCTTCTGACACCTCAATACCCTCCCGATTCCCAAAACTTCCGTCTGGCCGATATTGACGGAGATTCCCGGAGCGAGTTGCTTGCAACTTACAGACAGAATGATGAAATAAAAACGCTGATACTTAAAAAGCAAGGCGAAACCTGGGGGGTTGCAGACGAAATACTGCATCCGCAGCATGACAATCTGCATTACAGAGGAATTGCAGACATTACAGGCCAAGGAAGAAAGCAGCTGCTTTTTGGAATGACTTCCGAAGGAAAGCCAGCAAGTCTCTACGGCTATACTTATGAGGATAATAAATCAAAACAGCTGTTTACCCAGGAGTATGATCAATTTGAAATAGTCAGGCATTCACGCAGCCCTAAAGCTTGTTTTGCTGTATGGAACAGAAAAGACGCCGATTCATATGATATAAATGTCCTGCAGTGGGATGGCACAAAGCTTGAGCCCGTTCCCAATTCCTCAGGATATTATTTAAGGAATGTTGCAGCCTATTATGCAAACAAGGTAAAGAAAAACCCCCGTTCGGCAGCAGGCTGGTATAACCTTGCCGATGCTTTAATAAAGGCGGGAGAATATAAAGATGCATTAACAGCAATAGAAGAAGGAAACAGGAGCGACAGGAATATGCTGTATGCCGATAAATTTGCAGACCTTAAAAATTCAATAAGCAAGGGATAAGCCCCTGCTAACGTAAAAATCTCGGGTACAAAACTTGTGTCCCGAGATTTTTTATATTTGCACTGACTATAATCCATTCAAGTAACCTAAAGCTTGCTTTAACAATCCTCCTACGGCCATACTCCAAACAGCCTCAGAAATTATTTCTAAAGCAAACGGCTTTTCTTATCGGAATAGTATAGGGACAATCTGTGAAGTGCACGCGTACAGGCTATATACAGCAGCTTTCTGTCATAATTGTCCGAGTAGTTCGAATCATCAACTCCATAAACCATTACAGCATCAAATTCCAGACCTTTCGCCATGTAAACCGGAAGGATCATAACCCCCTTATCTATTTCATCCGTTTTAACGTCAACAAGTGAAAGCCTGCACAGCCCGGACATACTGGAATACAATTCCCTCGCCTGACTTCTGGTTTTACAGATGATTGCTATCGTTTCAAAGCCTTGGTCAAGGTATGCCTGAACATCCTTCACCATCCTTTGAATAAGAACTTCCTCAGACTCTTCAAATATTAATTCGGGTTTTTCTTCGTGCCGCTCAAACGCTATGAAATCCTGCTTAATGTTCAAAATCTTCCGTGCGAAGGAATTTATTTCGAATGAAGCCCTGTAGCTTTTGTTCAAGGTCAGCTTAACCGTTTTTTTCTTATCAAGAATACTAATTATTTCATCATATAAAGATGCTTCTGCGGTTTTTTCAATCGACTGGCGGATATCCCCCATGACTGTAAACCTTGCACCCCCGAAAAGGAGCTTGAAAATCTTATAATGGATATAGTAATAGTCCTGAGCCTCGTCAATTACAACCTGCTTTATGTCAGTGTAAACTATTTCTCCTTCGATCCTGAGTTTGAGATATAATAATGCCAATGCATCCTCATGCCTGATTAAGCCCCTTCCAAGGCTGAGCTCCGTCTCTTCTATTATCTGCTGAAGATTTTGAGGCATTTCAAGCTCCCGAGCCAGCTTTTGAAAAAGTCCTTCTTCAGAGAAAAGCCTCTTATATAGGCTTAAAATTTCGATTTTCGTGAACTTATGCAAACGCTCAGTAAAAACTTTGCTTTCCTTTATAGACAGCAGCCGGCTGTAGGATTGTATTTCAAATTCATGGCCTCCGGCTTCCTCAACCTCTTTTTCAATTTGCTCGAGCCTTTTGCTTTGAAGAGGCCTGATCTTTTCCAAAATCATGTTTTCAAGCCTTTTCAGCCTTTTTGCCATTGGTGTTGAAAGCATGTTATTCAAAAACAGGCTCTTTAGTTCCTGCCTTGTATAAATCGTGGTACCATCGTAAATTACATCCTCAAATTCAATCATATCCTGCTCAAAGGAATCAATAAGCCTGTCAAGGACAGTTACAAACGCTTTTGATCCTTTAAAGCCAAGGCTTTGCCTCATAGTTTGGCTTTTAGACGCATCTTTGCAGCTTATAATAGAATCCAACAGGTTATTTCTCGTTTCCACAGCAGTGTTTTCACCAAGATATTTTATTAGGATTTCATCTACAGTTATTTGCTCTACGTTTTCTTCCCCAAGTTCGGGCAAAACACTTGAAATATATTTGCTGAATATTGCATTGGGTGAGACAACCATTATATTGTTCGCATCCAGCCTTGACTCGATACCTTCATACAGAAGGAATGCGATCCTATGCAGAGCAATTGAAGTCTTTCCGCTGCCCGCAACCCCCTGCACTATCAGGAGCTCATTCTCTGCATCTCTGATTATCAGATCCTGTTCCTTTTGTATCGTCTTAACTATGTTTCTCATCTTCACGGAAGAATTCCTGCTTAAAACCTCCTGCAGCACTTCATCATTAATTCTGACACTGCAATCAAAAAAATACTTCAGTTTGGAATCTTCAATCTTATACTGCCTTTTCATAAGCACTTCTCCCGACACTTCCCCACAGGGAGCGGAATAAGAAGCCTTTCCGGGCTCAAACCTGTAAAATATGCTTGAAACCGGGGCACGCCAATCATATACATATATTGTGCCGGTTTTTGATTCCATGAGATTATAAAGACCGACATATATCTTTTCCTCAGTACCGAGGCCTTCTTCAATAAAATCAAAGCGTCCGAAGTACGGGGATTCCGCCATCTTTTCAAGCTTATGAATCCTTTTTAGCGCATTGCTGTAGCTTGAAGTCATATTCGTTATTTCCGTAAGGTGCTGGTTTACCTCAGTCATCTTGTTAAAATCGGTGCTGTAATGCGCAGTATTTTCCCACATGTCCTTTCTGGCGCTAATAAGCGAACTTTTTCTCTCAGAAAGGTTTTGTGATTCCTTTGCCGCCTCTTCCGAAATGACCTCCAGGGTTTTTGAAAGGTATGCATTCTCTTCAGCATAGGTTTCATTAAAGCTCTTCATTCAATCTCTCCCATAAAATAAAATAAATGCTTGACAAACCATGACAATGAATGATACAATTATTATATAATTTATGTAGTCTAATGTGGTTTATTATGTCCATTTGAATATTATATAATAAAAAGATACTCGTGTAAAGCATGAATATCTTTTTTTGTTTTTGATTTATTGACTCCAACTATCCCATGTATCAGGCTTGTATCCTACAGTAGCTTGTTTTCCGTTTCTAACAATTGGCGTTTTGTATAGTTTTGGGTTTTTTAGAAGCGTTTCCTGTGCCGCATTCCCTATACCGAGATTCTGCATGTTTAGCGTCTTATATTCCTTAGCTCCTGTGTTAATCAATTCCTTCAAACCAACTGCAGACTTGACACTCTCCAGTTCCCCTTTGCTCAACCCAAATCTTCCAAGGTCAACGTATTGGTACTTTATGCCTCTCTCTTTGAAATAGCGTTCAGCCTTTTGAGTTTCAAAGCACTTTTTTATTCCAAAAATCTGAATATTCATAGCTATTGCTCCCATTATTAAATATGATCTGAAATATACCTGACATGCTCTTTAAGCTTATCTCTCGAATCAAAGGTAAGTTCGAAGCTTTGTTCCGCATCTGACACATCAAATAAAAAACCGCCTTCAGCCCAACCCTTATCCTCAAGAACGATTTCACTCCTTGAATCGGTATACTCAATTGCATAGCGTGCTATTTCCTCCCACGTGACAAATTCGGATCCCAGTCCGAAAAAAACCTTCCTATTGAGATCCGATTCCAAAAGAGCTATATATAGTTTCGCAAGATCACCGGCCCATATGAACTGTGTTCCATCGTTTTTTATCAATTTTACAGGTTCATTGTTCTTAGCTTTTCTTACAATATTAAAGAAACGCTGATCATTTTCCATAGATGCACCGTCGACAACAGGGTTGCCGAAGGTATAGCCCGGCCTGATTATATTGCAGCACAAGCCCGGAACAGAACCGAATGACAATACATATGCTTCGGTTGCGGCTTTTGTAGCCCCGTAAAGGTCAATCGGCCTCGCAGCAGAGGTTACATGCATCATTGGGCTAAGTTCACCAACTGCAGCCGTAGAGGATGTATATATTACCTTTTTCACACCCAGCTTTGCCGCTGTTTCCAATATAAACACCGAAGGCTTTGTGTCGGCTTCAAGCAAATCAACGGCAGTATTTCCCCATCCAAGTGCAATATGAATGCACGCATCCTTATCCTTCATTGCTTTTTCAATTATATCTCTTTCATATAATGTCCCTTTAACAAACTCAATTGACGGATTTCCCAGAAATCCCTTTACCTTTTTAGGGTTTCTGGCCAAAATAGTAACTTTGTGCCCTTTTTGTACAAGATCATTTACAACATATGACCCGATAAACCCGGTACCCCCGGTTAAAAAAATATTCATTTGAAATCCCCTTTCTTAAAGGCTCATCGAACAACCTAATTATACCAATGCCTTGCGGTATATTCAACGGCAAGTGATAATTCAATTTTAAGACCTAAAAGCTTGCTTTAACCCATCTATTAATAAGATATCTGCAGGTTCCGACTCTTTTCCTGAGCTGAATCAAAACTTTTGCACGTTGTTTTTTTGAGTACTCATATAATTCTGATGCAGCATTATCGGAAGAGAACAAGCCCCTGCTCAGCTCCGATACCCACTCAACCATCGATATCTCCGTCTGATTCCTGACACGATTGGCAAATTCCAGAGGAGGTTCACCCGGATTACAACTTATTTTTAACATTTTTAAAGCCTGCAGTACTTCATTGTACAACATCAAAGACCTATAACAACGTATTTTATCAGACTTTAGCCTTCGCGCAATTATAAATTTTCTAAAAAGTCTTCGAACCAATGCTTGGGCCGGTATTATGATTACAATAGACAACAGCAGTATGCCTAAAGCAAGGCATTTTTCCGGCACACTTTTCCGGACACCAATTGATACAAAGAAGTTTACGAACTGGGTAAGGAAAGGTTTACTCCTTCCCCAAGACTTATTTTCTGCAGTTTTTTGCCTGCTATTATTTCCCCCTGTGCTTCCGGCAGAAGAAACAGTAGGCTCGAAAACCTTCCAGCCCCAGCCTTTGATAAAGAGCTCCGGAAAAGCATGTGCGTCTTTTGCTCTTACCGATATGCTTCCATCCTTATTGGCTGAATCGGCAGTCAGATACCCTGCATTGTACATGGCAGGAATCCCAGCCGAGCGGGCAAGCAAAACCATTGATGTCGCAAAAAGAGTACAGTTTCCCTTCTTACTGTCGAATAAGAAATATTCAACCGGATCAACATCTCCGGGTGCATGCTGAGGGTTCAATACATATTTGAATCCGTTTTCGTTAAAATATCTTTCAATGGCAGCAGCTTTCTCATAATCGGAATCAATCCCGGCAACAATTTGCTGTGACAGGTTGTAAAGCTTATCCTTAAGCTCCTCAGGCACCTGAAGAAGATAATAGTCAAGAGAAGAGTTGAATCCATAGTAACTCGTATAGAAGTAATCAGTATCATCATAAAACTTTACCGTATAGCTGTCGTTCTCTTTCAGTTCAACACCTTGAGGCAAATAGAATTCATTCAGATCATCCATATAAAAATCGGATCGGAGCCCATTAAGCCTTAGGTCAAAAATCGTTGAAGGAACCGGTATGCTTCTGTTAGACGGAAATTTGCATATTATTGTACATTGGCGTTCTTTGTTCCCTTCTTTTGCTTTGAGACGATTATATGTCCAAAACAGTGTGTTTTGGGGTACCATCCCCATTAAGTTCATACCATCGACTGACCACTTGCCGTTCCTATAGATGCCCCATGCCTGAATTTTTAAATATCGCGGATTATCGCCGCTAATCTCCATCAATACAGTTGAATCCGAAGATTCCTCTATGTCACTGATAACTTGACTGGAAAATTTAAAGGGATCCAATAAAACTGCATTATTTGACAGTATACCGCCCTTCCCTGCACCGGTATTTACAGAGAGAGCTTTGAATACACTGTTTATGCGCCTGTCGAGCTCTGAGCTTCTTGGAATATTCAGAGTAAACAAGGAATTTATCAGTACCAGACAACAAAATGAAGCTAATAAAAAAATCGCTTCAAATTTATATATTGTGAATTTATTAGCAGCATCTTTGGTTAATGTCTTTCTTCTGGTTCTTTCAACCCATCCAATAAGACATAAAATAAAAAACAGTATAAAATTCAAAGCAAACGGGCTGCTTTGAGTCATTCTAATGCCCAAAAGAAAAGAGCTTGCGCCTATAAGAACGATAAAACGGTATCTGATAAAGGTAAAATACCAGTTCACGAAAGAAAAAAAAGACACCGAAAGAAACGCAAGTTTAATGCAGTTTGAGGCAGAAGCATTAACTTTAAGAGCACCAAGGTTAAGAGTTGCAAGCATAATAAGGCTTGTAATGCATGCTGCAGCTACAACAATTATTCCGAAGGTTTTCATTAAAGTGTTTTGCAGCAGTGAAATTATCGAATATCCGCTAAATATCAAGCCTGACAAAACAAGTGCTGTTTCAAATGAAAGCATTTCAGAGTATCCGAACATTTCAAGTACACACAAAGTATTTAAAAATGTAAAGCCCAAACCAAGAAAAAGGTTCATAAGCCCGGTTTGGCCAAATCTGACCTTTGCCAATTTCTAAACCGCCTTTCCGTCAAGCATGATTACGCCTGCAGCATTACATTCCAAAATGTTTATTTTATTAAGCAAAGTGTTTTTTCCGTTTTCTCTTTTCTTTAAAAGCTCTTCAAGCTCAGAACCTGAGGACTCATATAAAAATTCATACCCGGCAAGGATGGACTGAAGCCGGACCAAGTCACCGGAGGTAACAGCATTAACAGCTCGCCAGGTTTTTTCATCATACAGCCAAAGCTCTAATGTGTTTTCTCCCGAAAGAATGTTTCCGGCTATTGACAAAAAGCTCTCAACCAATTTATCCTCCAGCTCTTTTATCTCCTCTTGCATCTTGGGAAAGTCTTTTGGATTAACTTCTCTTTTAGGAAAACGCCTTATAAGAGGATTTAAGGCAATTGAGATTTTACCCGCATTGAATCTGTTTCCCGCCCTGACAAACATTTGGCCGGTTTTCGCATAAAGCTTCCAATGAATACCCCGTATGCTGTCACCGGGCTGAAATTCCCGAAGCTCTCCCTGTGAAGCATCCTTTCCCGAAGCAGAATACTCGGCATTGCTTATTGATGAACCCGTTTCATTTGGTACAGATGCCTTTAAAGTAAAATAATCCGATCTGCGGTTTATTCTCGGAAGCACCTGTAAACTTAATAAGTCGGTACGTCCTGCACGAATAGGAAGCTTGAAAATCCCCAGGGAGTCAACCGCATATATTTTTTTAATTGAAATCGATTGGCTTCCCCTATTCACGGTCTTACAAGGAACAGTCACCCTGATTTTCTCCTTTGAATCCAAAGAAACTCTGATACTTTTATTAACAAGGGGCTTGATTCCCGGATCAGAGTTCAATGTGAACTCTATGAACGGAAATAAAAAAAAGGAACTGTTTTCAATTATGACATAAAGATCAACAGCATCTCCTCTTTCAACTTTTTCATCCTGATGAACTATTGAAGCCGAAACGCAAAAAAGTGCCGGAAGGCTTAAAAGCAAGGAAACAATAGGCACAACAAGAACCAGCAGCAGTATAATCCTGCTTAGCTGACTGTTAAATACATATGCAATTCCGATCAGCCCTGACAAAACCAAACAGTATATTATTCTAGCCCTCATTAAGACTCCCCTCGCCTAAAGGATTTCAAACCGGAATAAAGGGCACTTTTACCATTCCCAATACTTCATCAATTATTTCTTCCTGAAGCTTTTCCTTTTGTCCGGATGTTTCCTTGCATATAAGCCTGTGTGCCAATACCGGTTTAGAGATTTTAACAACATCATCGGGAATTACATAATCTCTGCCGCAGATGAAGGCAAGAGACTTCGCTCCCCGAAGAAGTGCGAGTGTGCCTCTCGGGCTTGCTCCAAGTCTTATATCCGCATGCTTTCTGGTACCCTCAACGATGTCAAGAATGTACTCTATAATTGCATTACTGACATGAATTTTTTCCGTCTTTTCCTGCAATTCAATTATTTCTTCGTTGTCTGCAACCTGTGAAATAGAAGCAATAGGCTTTCCGGCTCCGAATTTCTCCAGTATGCTCTTCTCATTTTCTCTTCCGGGGTATCCCAAGGAAACCTTCATGAAAAAGCGGTCCATCTGCGCCTCAGGCAAGGGGTATGTTCCATAGCACTCGATTGGATTCTGTGTAGCCAGAACCATGAAGGGCTTTGGAAGCTCCCAGGTCTTTCCGTCAACTGTAACTTGACACTCCTCCATAACTTCAAGCAGGCTGCTTTGAGTTTTGGGACTCGTCCTGTTAATCTCATCTGCGAGCAAAAAGTTGCAGTGAGCAGCCCCCTGCCTGTATTCAAATTCCCTTGTTGAAGGATTGAACATTGAGAAGCCAGTAATGTCTGAAGGCATTAAATCAGTTGTAAACTGGACTCTTTTGAAAACTCCGTTAACCGATACCGCCAGTGCTTCGGCCAACATGGTTTTTCCCACGCCGGGTATATCCTCTATCAGAACGTGTCCACGGCTTAAAAGTGCTGCCATTATAAGGGTTACGACATCATGCTTTCCTATTATAACTTTTTCGATATTGCCGATTATTTTTCTGACAACCTCACTCACTATTATCTCTCCCGCGATCATTATTGGTTAGCTGAATAATTTATCGGGGATTTAGCCAAATTCCCCAATGCTAATTAAATTTTTCTACTTTAGCTTAAATGCCTCATCGATTTCATCTATGCATTCTTTACTTATAAAAGACAGCTTGCCGCCCAGATTCCTGGCTGATATAAGCGACCTCGCACTGTAGTCTAATACTTCAAGTCTGTCAAACGCTTTAATCAGGCTGACTCCGGTTACTAGTGCGCATTTATTCCTTATAAGCATTACCGGCATTCTTTCAGATATTGCTTTTGAAATGCTTTCTTCGGAAGCATTAAAGGGAAGCTTTGACAGGTTTCTCAGAACCATATAGCTTTCGGGTATGGTTTTGGAATCGAACTCTTCTTCCGTTACTGCAAACGCCATGGCCGACGGCGGTGTAGCAGCCATTACAGAATTAACCTCCGGGTGCTCCTCATATATCCGCTTATGCAGAGAGAATGTACTGTTTGGCAGCTTGTCCTTTTCCCTCTTTCCATATTTTATAAGGACTAATTCATCCTCATCAGGCAAATAACCGTCAAAGCCTTCCGGCGTAATTAAAAATGAATTGCCTTCAACCCTATGGGATATTACCCCGCTTGTACTTGTAAAAAGCCCTTGAAGGTATGCTCTTTTCGCCATGCTGCATATTTCTTTTCTCAGTTCAGACAACCGGGCATCGTTTGAATATTCAAATTCCTCAGTAATTTCATAATGTGCGGTTTTAGACACTTCCTCACCGGTTAATCCCGAAGGAGTTCCTATAATATTGGCATTTATTTCAGTCCTTGCGCAGAAATCAAGGGTTTCAAAACGCTTAAAGGCTTTATGAAGGTCTTCTCCGACAGTTATTGCACCATGGTTCTCAAGTATTGCGGTGTTGGCGTCATTTTCGATTACCCTTGCCACCTTTTCTCCAAGCATTTTGCTGCCCGGAAGCGCATATTCCACAAAGTCCACCCTTCCGCACTCTCTGAAAGCATTTAAATACAACCTGGTATCAGGCAGTCTTCTCACAAGGCTGAATGCTACTAATGCAGGCGGATGTGCATGCACTATGGCTTTTATATCCTGTCTCAATTTATAGATATGGGAATGGAACGGAAGCTCCATAGAGGGTTTATGCTTTCCTATAATAGTGCCGTCCGGCTTCACCCTGACTATGTCCTCCCTGGTGAGAGACCCCTTGTCAATGCCGCCGGGAGTAATCCATATATCCCCGTCACTATCGCATATGGATATATTCCCCCCCGTTGTTGTAGTCATTCCGAATTTATATATTCTGTCGATAGTTAAAATCAGTTGATCAGCCGGACGCATATTTTCAATAATCATTGTTATTACCCTTTCTTACTTTCCAGCATAATGCATATTATTCCTTTTTTCAAGAATCAACTTATATGTTGTAAAGGCTTCGTCCCATAATAGCACCGGATAAAGCTCAAATATTGTTTATGAAGCTTTTGTTCTGTTAAGGTGAATCATGATATAATTAATAGTCTAAACTACTTATCGGAGATGCAATATGCAAAGGGTTATTTTTCTTGTCGATATGAATGCATTTTTTATAAGCTGTGATGCTGCCAGAAACCCGCAATTGAAAGAAAAGCCAGCAGCGGTTGCAGGTGACCCGAAAAACAGGTCTGGTATCATACTTACAGCCAATTACAACGCACGGAAATTTGGCGTTAAGACGACAATGGTTATTCACGAAGCCAAAAAATTGTGTCCCGATATCATCCTCGTCCCCCCGGACCATGATTTCTACGAAAAGAAATCGCAAGAAGTCATGAATATATTATCAAGATATACACCTACACTCGAGCAGAACAGCATTGACGAAGCCTGGCTCGACCTGACAGGGTGCGAGGGTTTGTTCGGAAAACCTTTGGATATTGCAAAAAAAATCATGGAAAATATTCAAAATGAGCTTGACCTATGGTGCTCAATCGGTATTTCCGAAAATAAGTTTCTGGCAAAGATGGCTTCCGATCTTAAAAAACCTCATGGTATATCAGAATTATGGGAAAAGGATGTTAAAGCGAAGCTGTGGCCTCTGCCTGTAAAAGAAATGTACGGGATCGGGAAACAAACTGCAGAAAAGCTTGCGAAGATCGGCATATTTAATATAGGCGATATTGCAAACTACAATAAAAACCTTCTAATTAAACATTTTGGAAAATACGGCAGTGAACTCTATAACCTGTCAAACGGCATTGACACGTCTTCTGTCTGCGGTCAGAACAACGCCATATGCAAATCAATAAGCCGTTCAACAACCCTTTCTGCCGACACAACTGATTTCGAGCATGCCCAAGCTGTACTTCTTTCTCTTTCGGAGGAAGTCGGATTCTCCGCAAGGAAACAGGATTTCAAAGGCAAGACAGTATCCATTGTGCTCAAGTATTCTGACTTTTCATCGATAACACGTCAGAAATCAATATCACCTACATATTTGACCAAAGCTATTTATGCTACGGGAACCAGCCTGCTATCAGAAAATTGGAATGCTCACCGCCCCGTCCGTCTTATAGGCATAGGGCTTAGCAATGTAGACGATAAGTGTTCCGAGCAGCTTTCCTTGTTTGACCTGATCGAAGACAAATCAAAAGACAAAAAAGAGGAGAGCATAGAAAGAACAATGGATAAGCTCAGGGAAAAGTTCGGGCCGGACAAAATCAAGAGGGCTAAAGCTTTGGATTCATAAACTTTACCTAAAATTTTGTTAAATAATTGACATTCTATTTGATATATCGTAATATTATAATATATGGATATATTAATTGAATAGGAGGGCAAATACATGAGCAAAAAAATAATAATTGTAGGCGGTGTTGCCGGCGGCGCAAGTGCTGCGGCCAGACTGCGCAGACTTGATGAGGACGCGGAAATCATATTATTTGAAAAAGGTGAACATATTTCCTTTGCCAATTGCGGCCTTCCATACTATATAGGAGGCATCATCAGCGATAAGGAAAAGCTTTTGGTTCAGACACCTGAAAAAATGAAAGAAAGATTCAGGATCGATGTCAGGGTAAACAGCGAGGTCCTGAAAATAAATACTGATGACAAAACTGTGGAGGTTTTGAATATACCGGAAAACAGAACCTACATTGAAAGTTATGACAAACTGATTTTATCCCCCGGAGCCGAACCCATACGTCCAAGACTCCCCGGTATTGACTCAAAAAAAGTCTTCACACTGAGGAATATACCTGATACGTACAGGATCAAGGATTTTGTGGATAAAATGAATCCAAGGCGGGCTGTGGTGGTCGGCGCCGGCTTTATAGGACTTGAAGTAGCAGAAAACCTTCATCTTCGCGGTGTCAAGGTTACGGTTGTGGAGCTTGCCGATCATGTAATCGGACCGCTTGATTATGATATGGCAGCATTGGTTCATCAACACATGAAGACAAAGGATGTGGAATTCTATTTGAAGGACGCCGTAGAGGCCTTTGAGGAAGATGATGCTTCCATCAGTGTCAAGCTCTCAAGCGGAAGGGTCCTAAAGGCAGATATGGTCATAATGGGTATAGGGGTTAAGCCCGAATCGCAATTGGCAGTAAATGCGGGACTGAGAATCGGTAAGACAGGCGGAATTTATGTCGACGAATATCTGCAGACATCTAATAAGGATATATATGCTGTTGGAGATGCAATCGAAATTATGGATTTTGTCAGCGGAAATGAGGCGCTTATACCTCTAGCCGGACCTGCAAACAAGCAGGGAAGAATTGCCGCTAACAATATTTCAGGCCTTGCGGAAAAATTTGAAGGTACTCAGGGAACCTCCATTGTAAAGGTTTTTGACATAACGGTAGCTATAACAGGAAACAACGAAAGAATTCTAAAAAAGAACGGAATCGAATATGAGAAATCCTTCACTCATTCCGGCTCCCACGCAGGATATTATCCGGGTGCCATTCCAATGTCTATAAAGCTCCTGTTCGGAAAAAAGGACGGCAAAATCCTGGGTGCCCAAATAGTCGGTTATGACGGCGTTGATAAAAGGATGGATGTTTTGTCTACAGCCATGCGGGCAGGAATGACAGTTTTTGATCTGGAAAAGCTGGAGCTGTCTTATGCTCCGCCTTATTCATCCGCAAAGGATCCTGTAAATATTGCGGGCTACGTTGCCTCAAACATATTGAAAAAAGATTGCGGCGTGTTCCATTGGGATGACGTAGGAAGCATTGATGCAAGCAAAGCATTGCTGATTGATGTGAGAGCGCCTGAAGAATACAGCTTAGGGACAATAAAGGATGCTTTGAATATTCCTGTAGATGAAATACGCGGAAGGTTAAACGAAATACCCAGGGGCAAGGACATATACGTCTTCTGTCAGGTTGGTCTCAGAGGTTATCTTGCTTCCAGGATTCTTATGCAGTCGGGCTACAAAAATGTTAAAAATCTCAGCGGCGGCTACAAGACATACCAAATGGCCGTACAGAAGCAATCGAACGAAGACATATATGAATATGACAAAATAATGAAGAACGATGATATAAATTCGGTAAGCTGTACAACAGGCTCCTGCACGCCCGATACCAGCATCAAGCTCGATGCTTGCGGGCTTCAATGTCCGGGTCCGATTATGAAGGTTTATGAAGCCATCAGCTCAATGAATTACAATGAGGTTCTTGAAGTGTCGGCTACAGATCCTGCATTTCACGAGGATATCAAAACCTGGTGCAAAAGCACCGGAAATAAGCTACTCGGCACAGCCTTCGAGAATAATGCATTTAAGGCAACAATAAAAAAAGAGATGAAAGCCGATGAAACCGTAACGCAGAGGAATAACAGCAAGTCAATGATCGTATTCAGTAATGACCTTGATAAGGCGATTGCATCCTTTATCATTGCAAACGGCGCCGCTGCCATGGGAAGAAAGGTCACAATGTTCTTCACCTTCTGGGGATTAAATATCTTAAGAAGAGCAGACAAACCGGGCGTAAAAAAAGATTTGATTTCCAGAATGTTTGGTGTTATGATGCCAAAGGGATCAAGAAAATTATCCCTTTCAAAGATGAACATGGCCGGTATAGGACCAAAAATGATACGCTACCTCATGAACAAGAAAAATGTTTCATCTCTGGAGGAGCTTATTGAACAAGCAAGAAAGAACGGAGTCAATTTTGTAGCCTGCAATATGTCCATGGACATTATGGGTATTAAAAAGGAAGAACTCATTGACGGCGTGACAATAGGCGGTGTAGCATCCTTCCTCGGAAGTGCTGAGGAATCGGATATGAGCCTGTTCATCTAGAAATTTCCTAAATAGTTGATAGTTAAAACATTTTTACCACCGGAAACGCTGAAAACCATACCTATTTTTTCAGTGTTTTTGGTGGCAGAAGCAATAGTACATTCAGCATAGAATACGGAGGATGACAAATGCAGGATATAAAAATGTATGAAAAAAAGGCAGAAAAAATAAAGGCTCTTGCGCACCCTCAAAGATTGTGCATTGTAAAAGGGCTGATAGAGAACAAGTGCAATGTCACTAAAATCCAGGAATGCCTTGGCCTGCCCCAATCCACTGTGTCGCAGCACCTGGCAAAGCTAAAGGCCGCAGGTATAATAGACGGTGAACGGAACGGCCTTGAAATATGCTATCATGTTGTGGATGAGGATATTATTGAAATAGCCAAAATATTGCTGAAAGAATGACCCTCAGGTCACATTATGGACTCCTGTATTTTTCCCCTTCAAATTCAGAGGAAGTTTTTGTGCAAATATATATCTCAGGGTGTGCACATGCGGTCCTTCCTCTCCGTGATTTTCGTGATCTTCCATCAAACCTGTCTCAATAATATTGAACCTTTGAAAGTGCTCTTTTATGTCTTCATCAGAGAAATAGTGGACAGGCCTCCCCGGTTTACTTTCAAATGTATTCTTCTCAACCTCGGTGCCTTTCCCATAACTTTTTTCGTCTGTAGAAAAAACTGTAAAGAAGCTATACCCGCCGTCTTCAAGCCACTCATAGCACTTGTCCAGAAACTGCCTTCGTTCATTTTCTCTGAACAAATGCAGTACATTGAAGCAGTATATTGCTTCAAAGCGCCCCTTTTCAAGCCTTGCATCCAATACAGAGGAATGAATAAAAAACGTCTTTTTATCATATTCCTTTGCCAATTCTACAGCTTGATCAGATATCTCTACACCCTTAACTGTATAGCCATTGTTTGAGAAAAGCCTTGTATTGCGTCCGTACCCCGCTCCCGGAACCAAAATGTTCTTTACGCTTCTTTCACTGAAAAGCTTAAGAGCATATTCAGCTGTCTTGCTTGCCTGCTCTCCCCAAATCATATTTTCGTCCTTGAACCTGCTGTTCCAATAAGCTCCCATACCCTCAAAATATTCTTCCATATAAATCACTTGCCTTTCAAGTTTATATCAATATGATAATTCTGACACAGCATTAATTCTTCCTGCAATCTGCCCTAAATCTGTAAAAAATTTAACGATTACCCTTATCTAATACTCAACTTGAGTTCCTACCCGACATCTTCCAGGATTACAACTTTTTCAAAGCATTATCTTCGATTTAAGATCTCATTTGCCAATCATAAATTTACATAATGCAATGTAACATTTGCATTATCAACCCCATAATATGGAATTATCAAGATCAAAGTGAATTCAATTATGTTTACTTTGTCTAATAATTCATTAATGGAGCGATCATTATGAAGAATACTTTTACGCCTGCCGACGGGAACGGCATGTTTCAGTTTCCCCAGCCGCCAGCCTTGGACTATGGCTTAAATCCAAGCCTTATTAAGAAAATGTATAGATTTTGGTTAAAATCACTTATCAAGGAAACAGACAACCCAAAAATAATCCCTGCCAATGGCCATGATATATGCAATTATGTTGCACGTTACGGACTTGCCAACTATCAAATACAGGCAATATTAACGCTTGACGGAAATATTGATCCCGAAAGAATGAAAAAAGCAGTTAGGCTGTCGTTTGATGCGGAGCCGGTGCTTGGATGCAAGTTCATTGAAAGTGATCCGCCCTATTGGAGACGGAGAGACAACATAGATGAGCTTCCTTTCTTCACTTTCGAGGAAACAGATAATATGGAAGATGCTATCCTTCAATTCCTGAAAAGTCCTTTTGATATGGATGAGGATGCAATGGTAAAAGTCAGGCTCATACGTTCAGGGCCATCAGATGCCTTGTGCTTAAAGATTAACCATGCATGCGCCGACGGTACCGGTGCAAAGGATTACCTTATGCTTCTTGCGGACATTTATTCCCGCCTATGCAAAGACAGCAATTATGTTCCGCCTGTGCACAAGAGAACTCACCGCGATCAGAATAAGCTTTTTGAAGGCCTTGGAATTAAGAATCCCGAACTGTTACCTGCTGCGCCCAATAACTTCCCTCCGATGTGGAATTTCCCTTGGAAGAAAGGCCGAAGAAAGAAACCGGGTTTTGTTGTTTGCAGGCTGCCATATGGCCAGGTAGAAAAGCTTTCCGAGTATGCAAAATCAAGAGGAGCGACAATCAACGACTTGGTGCTTACCGCATATTACAGGGCTTTGTTCAAATTATCCAAGCCATTATATTTCGTACCCATGGAAATCCCTGTAACAGTCGATCTTCGCCGTTATCTCCCTGAGCACAAGGCTGAAGCCATAAGAAACTTATCCGGCGGTATAGAACCAAGGCTGGCACGTATGCCAAAAGAAAATTTCGATAGAACTCTTTCAAGAGTAACCGCTGTGATGAACAGGCTAAAGAACAATAATCCCGGACTGCCTAACGCCATTGCAGCAGAGCGGGTTGAGCGCATGAGCTACATTAAGTTCAGAGATTACATTAAGTCATCATTAAGGACTTCGAACCTTGCATCCCTTTTAAGCTTTATGCCCAACTTAGTGTTTTCACCGGGATTATCAAATCTTGGCTTACTCTCCAAGTCATTGATTAAATTCGGAGATATCACAGCAGTTGATGCATATATCCTGCCGCCTGCAGTGCGCGATCCTGGTCTGCTGCTGATTGCCTGCACCTATAACGGCATTCTTTCACTGACTACAACCTATTATGAGTCAACAGTGAAAAGACGCAACATTGAGATACTCCTTAATAAAATAAAAGATGAACTGATCAGGGGCTGCAATAATTAAATATAATCTGCGGGGGGCTAAAATAATATGGTTACTAAGACCAGAATAAGGGTAAGCCATTCTGAAATAGATCATCTGGGCATTGTTCATCACTCGAATTACCCGCTCTGGTTTGAATCCGGAAGGCATGACTATTTAAAGCATGCCGGACTTCCTGAATCAAAAATAAGAGCAATGGGATTTTGTCTACCCTTGGCGGAATTGAAGTGCGAATTTAAAAGTCCCGCAAAGCTTAAGGATGAAATCATTATATTGACAAATGCCACCTATTTGTCCTATGCAAAGATTAAATTTGAATATACGGTTATGAACACAGACGAAAAACTTATAGCAATTGGAAATACTGTGCATGCATGGGCTGACAGGAGTATAAAGCCATTAAACATAAAAAAAGAGGCTCCCGAATTATACGAGTCTTTAAAGAAGTTTTCGGAAGCCCCGTGAAATTCTACGGTTATATTTATATTTCGATCATTGCATATTGGAACAAGGAATGGCTGTATCTCATAATTATAATATATAAGAGCAGCCATTTTTTTGGGGATAGGAGCCACATATGGAAAAGGGTGCGTTATTAGGTAAAGGGATGACCTCGGAAGTATACGAGTGGGATCATGACAAGGTTCTAAAGCTTTATTTCAGTACTTTTGGTGAAGAATGGGTTGCCCACGAGGAGAAAGTAGGCCGTATCATTTATGAAGCAGGCGTCTCCGCCCCGGCAGTATATGACAGGATAGAATTGGACGGCAGAAAAGGGCTCGTCTTTGAAAGGATAATCGGAAAATCGATCCTCAAGCACCTGGAAACAGAACCGTGGAAGATATATGAGTATGCCCGGGAGCTGGCCCGGATGCACTGCAGGATGCATAAACACTCCGCAAACGGGCTCCCGACCCAGAAGGAAAGATTCTCATATATACTGTACCGATCAGCAGCGCTGCTTGGAAACAGAATAAAAAGGATAATGGACTATATGGACAATTTACCCGATACCTCCAGAGTCTGCCATGGCGATATTCATTTCAACAATGTTCTTGTAACTTCAAGGGGCTTGATTCCTGTTGATTGGAACAGCGCCTACAGCGGCAGTCCCGAAAGCGATGTCGCAAGAACCTGCCTGATAATGAGTTCGCCTTCCATGCCCTCCGGAACTAAAGGTGCCGCAGCAGCCATGTCAATGTATGTAAAGGGCTTGACTTATTGGACTTATCTGAACGAATATATAATGCAGTCAAAAACAAGATATGAAAACATAGATGCCTGGCTTCTTCCTGTAGCAGCCGCCAAACTCAAGGATAAGATTTCCGGAGAGCAGAAATGGCTGATGGATTTTGTAGACAAGCGGTTGGAGAAGTATAAATTATAAAAACCGACAGTAAACATTAGCTTGCTGCCGATTTTATCATATAATACTTTAAATGAAAACAAAAGCTAAACTTTCAAAGATGGCTTTTTGTAGCATCTTACCATTATTTTTATACCCTCTACTATTTTAATGGATTAAATAGTACAGACCCCACCCTATTTGTTTACCAACAAGATAGATGATAATATAAAAGATAACAATTCCAATACATAATAGAATTACATTCTTTTCAGATGCAAAAAAAGTTTTAGTCATAATAATAATCCCCTTGTACAATAAATCACATTAGTTAAATATTAATTTAATATCTAGTAAAAAACATAGGATCAATATAAAAATATTCTCCTTTTTTGGGATTTACCTCATATCTTTCAAGTACCGTTGAATATTTGTTGCTTTCATTGTCACCAATAACCTGTGAATGTTTGAACACATAATTACCCTTGTCTGTTGTACTCTCATATTCAATAAACTCGTTCTCAAGCAAAGGGATAACTTTATTAAAAATTTCCGTTGCATCTTCTATAGATAAAGGCTTTCTATATTTTTCTGCTTCTATAGAAAATTTCTTTTCATGTTCTTTATGCTCTTCCTTTATAATTTCTGATTCTGATAAAGTACTAATAATTTGAGCAGCAGATCCCGTCGAAGAATTATCTGATGTTTCACCCAAATTACCTTTTTTATCAGAAGTTAGTATTTCTAAAGCTGTATTATTTGTATTTGTACTTCTGCTGATATTATTCTTATTACATGAAATGAGTAATGTAATAGAAAACGCTAATAGGATTATTAATCTTAAAGCCCTCATGCTATCTCCTTCGTAAGAGTTACCTGGCACAATACAGAGCCAGGTAACTACAAATTTAATTTATTCTGCTTGATAAATCGGTATTTCGAATCTTGCAGGAAAGTTTAAATTCAAATTCAAATAGTCTTTTGATAAAGTTCATGACTTATCAGTCGCATCCTTAATATTTTAGTCAAATATAAGTTTAATATCTTTTGACTTACCAATAAAATCTTTACTTATTCCGATAATAAGACAATCTGTTTTAATATCCAAATCTAAAGATGCATTTGTATGAACAGTTATATTTAAGATGGTGTTCTGCTTACTTAGTTTATAAGCCTTAGTTTTCGAACCTGAACAACCATTTAAAAATATTATATAAAGCTTATTCTTAATAAAAAATGATTTTCTTATCTTCTTAACTTCACCGTTACTATTATTGGGGTAAGCGCCAAAATTATATTTAGTTAATATTTTATTCAATTGATCGACAGTATTAATTGAATAATAATAGTAAAAGCCATAACCCCTTTTTTGAGCACTCTCCTCAATTTTTTTTGATATTTCATCAGACCCGTCTCCTTTAAAAAATAGGCTAAAGGGAATATTATTTACTTTAGAACTTAGATTTAATGATTTTTTTGAATTACTATTAGCTCCACAGCTTGATAAAAAAACAAAAATTATCAACAAGAATAAAAAATATTTCTTTCTTACAGTCATCCGAAAAGCACCTTCCCAGATATATTGTTGAAAATATTATACATTATAACTATCATATTGTAAATTTTGGCAAGTGCAAAAAAGCAATCACAGATTCAGCACCTTTTTCGACATTTTTTTACATTATTGTAATTTGCATGTACACTAAATTCATTTTAGTTTAAAAGTTATAAAATGTAAATAGCCGTCATATAGAATGTTCAGGAAAGGCAGGACAGCAAGAAATATATTTTTTAGGCTGGACTTAACATAATCATATTTGTAACAAAAGCATTCCAAGCTCCATAATATATAGTATCACAGGAACATCACTATATATCACAATAAATTATGTACACACCCAAGCATAATATTACATGATGGAGCGAATAAATATGAAGATTAAGCTAAAATTCGGCGACCATAAAATAAAAATAGCATTTCCAGGCAATCTTAAGCAATATGAAGACATGTTCGGCAAGGCAAATCTGGAATACTTTAAAGGAGCTTATGATGGAGCTCCCGCCAGTATCTTCAATTATTACAAGGGTATTGGCAAGGCATTTGAAAAATATGTAAATTTGAGCATGCAGCAGGCCTCCGACAGTACTGTTTATGATGAAAATACAATGCCTGCAAACGGCCATGACATATATAATTATGTCGCACGCTACGGGATGGCAAATTTTCAAATTGAGGCAGTCCTAAAGCTTGACAACCGTTTGGACTATGAAAGGCTGAAGCGTGCAGTAAGGTTGTCCGTTGATGCGGAACCCATTTTCGGATGCAGGTTTGTCGAGAACGAGCCGCCTTACTGGAAAAGGATTACAAATTTAGACAATACGGTTTTTTGTACGTTTGAATCAGCTCAGAACATGGATGAATCGGTGCTAAGATTTCTGGAAAGCCCCCTGGACATGGACAAAGATCCAATGGTGAAGCTTAAGCTTATAAGATCCGGCGGAAAGGATGCATTGGTGATAAAAGTGAACCATGCCTGCTGCGACGGCACAGGCTTGAAGGATTATATCCGCTTGCTGTCGGATATATACACACATATGGATGAAGAGGGCTTTTGTATAAAAGAAAACCCGAGAACAAGGAACGATCAGGACAGACTATTCAGTTCACTTGGCATCTCCGACCCAGAAACCGCATGGGTTCCCGGCTCGGAGATATTATCGGCAACATGGGTTTTCCCGTGGAAATATGCAAGAACTGATAATTCCAGAATAGCTATAACCAGACTTCCCTCCAAGGCTTTGGGAACTCTGACCGATTATTCAAAATCCAAGGGAGCTACAATAAATGACCTAATATTAACTGCTTTTTACAGATCAATGAAGGAAATGGGCCAGCCGATTTACGGCGAACCCATGGAAATAGCAGTAACCGTAGATTTGCGGCGCTATCTTCCTGATGGTCAAACTGAAGCCATAAGGAATTTTTCCGGTTCAGTAACAGCAAAACTTCCTGTATGCGATAATGAAACCTTTGCCGATACTCTGTCTAGGGTTGTACAAATGATGTGTGAAATCAAAAAAGATAATCCGGGCCTTCAAAGTGCCATAGGTCTTGAACGTATAGAAAAAATGAGTTTCCGGGATACGCTTGCTTATTTTCAAGTATCCTCCCAGGTATCTGAATTAGCAGCGCAGTGTCCTCCGTATTCAGGCGACAAATGCATACCATCCCTGTCAAACCTGGGCTTCATATCAAAATCTTTGATCCGTTTCGGCGAGAATACCGTAATAGATTCCTATATAGTTCCGCCGGTCGTACGCGCTCCGGGCCTGCTTCTCATGATAAGCACCTACAACAGCATATTGACGCTGGCAGCAGGCTACTATGAGGAATCTGTTGCAAAAGCCGATGTAGAAAGGCTTCTTAATAAAGTAAAAGATGAGCTTTTAACCATATAAAAAAAGTTAAACTCAATATATTAAGCAGCTTAATTCAACTAATAATTGTAAATAATAAACTCATAAAATTGCAGTCCTCTTGATATTGAAGCATTGGCATGCTTCATAAATAAAATGAGGCATAGGATTTATTCCATGCCTCATTTTATTTTTGTATTAATGTGCCAGATATCCCCCATCGACAACCATTGATGTACCGGTTATAAACCTCGCTGCATCACTCAGCAGGAACGCCGCTGCGTGTGCAACATCCTCAGGCTTGCCAATCCCCAGCATTTGTCTCTTCATAAGTCCTGTCTCAAGCTCCTGTCCGTCAACCAACCCTTTAAGACCTTCATAGATTTGAGTTGCAATCATTCCGGGGGCTACTGAATTTATTCTGATCTTCTTCGGAGCCAGATCCAAAGCCATTGCCCTTATTGAGCTGTCGAGCGCACCCTTGCTTGCGCAGTAGGCAGTCAGTCCTTTAGCGCCGACACTGCTTGAAATGGAGGATATAGCCACTATGCTTCCTCCATCGTTGTTGTTCTTTCTTTTTGAAAATCCTTTTGCAAGCTCAACAAAGGCAAAAAAATTAACTGCCATTATACTGTACAAATCATCCGTTTTCAAATACTGCAGTGGCACAGTCTTTGAAATTCCGGCAGAATGCACCAATCCGTCCAGTTTTCCCTCTTTCGCGCATATATCGTCGATCAGTCCGGCTATTCCGCCAAGATTCTGCATATCATAGACATGAAAGGAGTGCTTACCGGGTTCAAGCAAATTAATAGCTTCTTTCAGCCTTTCCTGACTGCGGGCTGCCATAACGACATTAGCCCCCAACCGGCTGAGAAAAACGGCGATTTCTTTCCCTATCCCGGAGGACGCTCCCGTGACCATAATTCTTTTTCCGTTCAAATCCATAGGATTCAACATTTTATATACTCATCCTCCATTAAAAAACTCATTGGTGTAGATCATAGGCAGACATGCGGATTTATCCATTTCAAGATATATGCCGCCCCATGACAAGCCTACACCAAAGCCGCAAAGAAATAATTTCAATGTCCCTTCCGATTCATTGCCGCCCAAAGCATCTACCAATGTCAGAGGAATGGATTCTCCGCTTGTGTTGCCGTACCGGTCTATCGAAACAGGCACTTTCTCCATAGGTATGCCCAGTTTTTTGGCAAGATGCTTAAGTATAAACAGGTTGGCCTGATGGAAAACATACAGGTCCACATCGTTTTTATCAATTTCATACTTTGACATAAAGCTTTTTATTGATTTGGGAACATCGGTTATGGTAAAGGTGAATACTTCTGAACCATTCATAGACAAGTCATACTCGGAGGCCTGGGTATTTGTTCTGGCCCTGCTCCTTGCATGGCCGGCCGGAACCATAATGTTTTTGAAACCGCTTCCCTTTGTTTTAAGAAAAAACTTGATTTCTTTTCCTTCAGACCACTCCAGCGCAGTTGCAGTTCCTCCATCTCCGAAAACCATTGCGGTGCTGCTGTCATTGGGGTTTATTCCGAAATTGCTTGTATCACCGCATAGAAGAACTACCCTTTTTAGATTCTGTGTTGAGATCATTGTGGCACAAAACCACAGTCCGTAAACATAGGCCGAGCACCCAAGGTTGACGTCAAAAGCTATGCAGTCTTCCGAAAGGCCAAGTCTGTGCTGCAGGACGCACGAAGTGGCTGGAACGGCATAATCGGGCGTTTGTGTTATAAGAATTAATGCATCGATAGTCGAAGGCTCCCAATTCAGTTTTTCCATAAGCTTTTTAGCCCCAGCATAGCACATATCCGAGGCACACTGCTCATCTATCGCTACATGCCTCGTTTTAATGCCTGTCATATTTATGAACTTATTTACGCTTTCTTCCCCAAAGACTTCAAAATACTGTTCATTATTTATTGTGCGTTCGGGTACTGCACATGCTATACCCTTAACCTCTACATTTTTTATTACTCCTTCTGCCAAAAATTTTCACCTCAATCCATCTGGTCTATGATGTCCTTGACTGTTTTAAACTGTTTGATCTCCCCGGGCGTTAAGGTTTTACCGAATTCTTCGTCAAACATTGCAATAACAGCTATTACAGCCATTGAGTCCCACTGGCTTAGTTGTTTAAGCTCTACATTCTCCTCAAGGGTATCTTTTTCAATGTCCAGCAGTTCCTCTAACAAGTTCAGCTTTTCCTGAATAGTCATATCAAACTCTCCCCGCTTAATTAAATTCACTGTTTAATATAAATACATGTTTTAATACACAAAGGTACGTTTACATAACATAATATGCAGCTTTAGGTTGATTTGCTATTGGGATGCTCAAAAAAAGAGTAATAAAAAAAGAGCTATGCTTAATTTGATTCTCACAGCTCTTTTAGAAAACTTTAATTGTTTTTAATTCTACCTTTCATAATAAGTGTAGCCCCTGAGTCCGTTATCATAGGCCTTCATTATTTCACGCCTGTCGGTGGCACTTATAAGCCCCTCACGAACCGCATCCTCTGCCGTCTCACGGAACCTAACAAGCATATCCTTCGGGTCAAACTCTACATATGAGAGGACGTCAGAGACGCTGTCACCATGGATTTCTTTTACAAGGTCGTAATTCCCATCCGGATTAATTTTTACGCTTACAACATTTGTATCTCCAAATAAGTTATGAAGGTCTCCCAGCGTTTCCTGATAAGCACCGACAAGGAATACGCCAAGGTAATAGTCATCCCCATTCTTCAATTCATGAAGCGGAAGGGTCATCCGTACATCATGCAGATCTATGAATCTGTCTATTTTTCCGTCACAATCGCATGTTATGTCTGCTATGACAGCATTACGTTTCGGCAACTCCAGAAGCCTATGGACAGGCATAATCGGAAACAATTGATCTATCGCCCAGCTGTCAGGGATTGACTGGAATACGGAGAAATTGCAGTAATAGATGTCTGCTATCGCACTTTCTATATCCTCCAGATCCGGTGGAGCATTTTTGACCTTTTTCATTTCCTTGGCAATGACACTAATTGTATTCCAGAATATTTTTTCGGAAAATGCACGTTCACGAAGGCTCAGCCTGCCGTGCTTAAACATGTCACGGATTTCATCCCGATAGTAAAGAGCATCATTATAGCATTCCTGTATGTTTTTCAGGTTAATGCTCTTATTTACATCGAACAGGTTTTTTATTTGTTCGGAGGTATTCTCATCAAGCTTGTCCGGAACTTCATATTCTTCAAATTTTTCTACATCAAGCACATTAAATAAAAGTACGGAATAATAAGCAACTGTAGTCCTTCCCGATTCTGTTATAATAACAGGGTGAGGGACACTGCTTGAATCCAATATCGACATTACAGCTTCAACAATATCGGTACAATATTCTTCAACAGTATAGTTTCGGCTGTTGGTGTAATTGGTGTTTGAACCGTCGTAATCTACGGCAAGTCCTCCTCCCAAATCGAGGTACCCCATTGGAGCGCCTTCCTTTACGAGTTCGGAATAAACCCGTGTTGCCTCCAATACAGCCGATCGTATATCCCGAATATTCGGGATCTGCGAACCAAGGTGATAATGTAGCAGTTTCAGGCAATCAAGCATTTCTCTCTTCTTCAACGTATCAACTATTGATATTAACTGGGACATGTTAACCCCGAATATACTCCGGTCACCGCCGGATTCTGTCCAGTGCCCGCCTGCCTTTGCGGAAAGCTTTATGCGTATGCCGATATTAGGCTGAATACCTATGGCCTTTGCCCTGTCAAGAACAAGGTCCAGTTCTCCCGGCATCTCTATAACGAAAAAGCATTTATATCCCATTTTAACGGCAAAAAGCCCTAGGTCAATGAACTCTTCATCCTTGTAGCCATTGCATATGAGACATGCTTCCTTATCCTTCATAAGTGAAAGAGCAGCTACAAGCTCAGCTTTACTGCCTACTTCAAGTCCATGGTGATACCTTTGCCCGAACTTGGTAACTTCCTCGATTACCTGCTGCTGCTGGTTTACCTTGATGGGGTAAACTCCACGGTACTCTCCCTTGTATCCAAGCTTTTTCATGGCTTCTCCAAAGGAATTGTTTAGAAACGAAATCTGTGAATCCAGTAAATTCTCAAAACGCAGCAAAACAGGCATGTCAAGTCCACGTTCACAAACACCTGAAATTATATCCATAAGACTGATAGCAGCCGCATCGGTATCCTTATAGGGATTGACCAGAACCTCTCCCTTGTCGGAGATCGAAAAATAACCGGCCCCCCAGTTTTTTATTCCATAAAGCTCTTCGGACTTTTCTTTTGTCCACCTACCCAAAAGTTCTGTTTTATTCATGGCCTCGTCCCCTTCATTACAGACAAAAAATAAGCTTATCAAAGCAAACAATAACATATACGAACATCGGTTGTCAATAAACTTTACAGGCGCAAAAAAGGACATCCCTCAACATAAATCCTAATTGAGTTATGCCCCTTTGCTGCTGCTTTAAAATCAATTTATCTTATCTTGTTTTTACATCAGCCGGCTTTGACCCTGCAAAAGTTTTTCTTGCCCTTCTGCAGCAATATCTGTCCATCTTTCAAATCAGCATCAGTAATTGTCTTATCCAGATCAGTTGCCTTTTCCTCGTTAACGCTTACCCCGCCCTGCTGAATCGCACGTCTTGCTTCACTTTTGGAAGGTGTAAGACCTGATGTCACCAAAATATCTATAAGCTTAATCCCTTTTTCCAATTCCTCTTTTGAAACCTCTATTGACGGTATGCTTTCCGAATCACCTTTTCCTGAGAACAAAGCCTCAGCAGCCTTTTGAGCCTTAAGAGCCTCTTCTTCCCCATGAACAAGCTTAGTAACCTCATAAGCCAGTACTCTCTTTGCTTCATTTATCTGTGAATCCTTAAGTGCTCCAAGGCGCCTGACCTCATCCATAGGCAGGAAGGTTATCATTGCAAGACATCTTTCAACATCACTGTCAGCGATGTTTCTCCAGTACTGGTAGAACTCATATGGAGTTGTTTTTTCAGGATCAAGCCATAGTGCGCCTTTCTCCGTTTTACCCATCTTTTTGCCCTCGCTTGTTGTAAGCAAAGTAAAGGTCATGCCGTAGGAATCCTTGCTTTCTACTCTTCTTATAAGGTCAACCCCGTAGATTATGTTGGACCACTGGTCGTCCCCGCCCAATTCCATTGTACAGCCATACTTGTGGAACAATTCAAGAAAGTCGTAGCTTTGCATGAGCATGTAGTTGAATTCTATGAAGGAAAGCCCTTTTCCCTCAAGCCTGCTTTTAAAGCACTCAGCTGTAAGCATGCGGTTGACTGAAAAATAAACCCCTATGTCTCTTAAAAAATCCACATAGTTCAATTTAAGAAGCCAGTCTGCATTGTTGACCATTATTGCCTTGCCGTCACTGAAGTCAATGAAGCGGGATATCTGCTTCTTGAATTTCTCTGCGTTGCTGTCTATTTCTTCCTTGGTCAGCATCTTCCTCATGTCGGTTTTACCTGTAGGATCGCCAACCATAGCTGTGCCCCCGCCAACCAAGGCAATCGGAATATGGCCCGCCTTCTGCATATGGGACATTACAACAAGCTGAAGAAAATGGCCTACATGGAGGCTGTCAGCCGTTGGGTCAAAGCCAATATAGAAAATGACCTTTTCCTTCCCAAGCTTTTCCCTGATTTCTTCTTCATGTGTAACCTGCTGAATAAGTCCTCTTTCCTTCAAAAGGTCATAAACATTTGACATTATAAATCACTCCTTAATTCTTTAATAGGGTATAAAAAAGAGCCTCTTCATCCGTATAAGGACGAAGGGCTCGCGGTACCACCTTATTTCACATCACCCATAGGGGGCAATGCCTCAATACGTTATATCGGACGCCTCCGGCAGAATCAAATCAATTCTAACACACTCCGAATTGTATTTCGCTCCGCTACATCAGCCTTTTCACCAGCCAGGCTGCTCTCTAAAAGTGCATTGATCGGAAAGCTACTTGATTCTTCATTGCGCATTGTTTTAATATTTTTGTTTATTTTAACACAAGTAAAGGAAACTATGCAACAATAATTATTCATAACTGTGTTTATCTTGTGATAATGTCACCCTATCAATTATCGTGAGATAATGTCACCCTTACGGTAGAATGTACACATGGATAGGAGAATCACTTTGTCACAGAAGAAACTTAATCAGGCATACATCCTT
>JAEXSP010000012.1 GCA_023453795.1 Bacillota bacterium | reverse complement strand
GGAGCAGGCAGTTCGACAGTGACGGCAGTATCAGCCATAACTAATGCAAGCGGTCAGGCGACGTTTACAGTAAAAGATTTGGAAATAGAAACCGTAACCTATACTGCGAAGGATGAAACAGATAATATAACCGTAACACAGACCGTAGGGGTAAGCTTCACTATTGGAGTAGTAAATGCGGGAACATCTACGGTTACAGCATCGTCTTTGAATGTGGAAGCAAACGGAACCAGTACTTCAGCTATAACAGTAACACTGAAGGACGCAGCAGGGCATGCCGTAAGTGGAAAAACGGTGAGTCTGACACCTGGAGCAGGCAGTTCAATAGTGACTGCAGTATCGGCTGTAACAAATGTAAACGGGCAGGCAACATTTACAGTAAAGAGTACAAAGGCTGAAACTGTAAACTATACGGCAAAAGATTCAACAGACAATGTGACTTTATCACAGGTAGTGTCAGTTAAATTTACAGCGGGAATACCAAGTGCAGGAAATTCGACAGTATCAGCATCACCTACATCAGTAACAGCAGATGGAGTAGCAACTTCAACAATAACTGTAACTCTCAAGGATGGATACGGAAATGTAGTGAGCGGAAAAATTGTGACTCTGACAGGATCTTCAATTACAAATATTAGTTCTGCACAAACAACAAATAGCAATGGGCAAGCATTATTTATAGTAAAAAACACAGTAGCCGGGAGTGTGACATATACAGCAAAAGATGAAACTGACAATATTGTAATAACTCAGAATGCATCAGTGAATTACACAGCTGTACAAACAAATAACCCTCCTAATAATGATAATGGTAAAAAGGATGATAAGGATAAAAAGGATGATAACGATAAAAAGGACGATAAGGACAATAAAAAGAATAAGGTAGTTGTAATCATAAACGGTAAGGAAGAAGAAGCCGCTACAACAGTAACAGAGACAGCAGGAGAAAAGAAGGTAACTACTGTTACTGTAGATGACAATGCAGTGGAAGAAAAGCTTAACAGCGATGCAAAAGAAAAAAGTGTTGTAATACCTGTAAACACAGGTGCTGATGTTGTAGTCGGCCAATTGAACGGTCAGACAATCAAGAATATGGAAACAAAGGATGCAGTTCTTGAAATCAAGACCGATAATGTATCCTATGTTCTTCCTGCGGCTCAAATCAACATAGATAAGGTTTCAGACAAATTAGGCAAACAGGTTGAGTTGAAGGACATTAAGGTACAGGTTACTGTAGCTGAGCCGTCACAGGACACAGTGAAAATAGTACAGGATAATGCCAATAAAAACAAATACCAGGTGGTTATCAAGCCTGTTGAATTTAAGATAACTTGCACGAGCGGCAGCAAAACAGTTGAAGTCTCCAAGTTCAACGGTTATGTAGAGAGACTGGTAGCCGTACCGGATGGTATTGATCCTGCGAAAATTACAACCGGTATTGTACTTAATGAGAACGGAACATTTTCACATGTACCGACAAAAATAGTGGTTATAGACGGAAAGTATTATGCAAAAATCAACAGTTTAACAAACAGTACCTATTCAGTGATATGGAATCCTGTAACTTTCAAGGATGTACAAAATCATTGGGCAAAAGAGGATGTCGATGATATGACTTCAAGACTGGTAATGGATGGAGTGAACAAGGATAAATTCATGCCTGACCAGAAGGCTACACGTGCAGAATTCACCGACGCAGTAATAAGAGCTCTGGGATTGAAGAGGAGCGGAGCAGGAAAGAAAATATTTACTGATGTAGGAGGAAAGCATAAATACTATGATTCAGTCACCATAGCATATGAGTATGGGATACTGAAGGGTGACGGAAAAGGCAAGTGCAATCCTGATGTTTACATTACCCGTCAGGAAGCAATGACAATATTGAGTCGGGCAATGCTCGTTGCAAAGATGGATGTGACTCCTTCCAACGAGGAAATAAAAAAATTCCTCTCAGGATACAAAGACGGAGGAGAAGTGTCATCCTGGGCAACAACTGCAGTGGTTGTATGCATAAGAGACGGTATTGTCGAGGGTTATGATAAGGAACTTGGTGTACAGGAAAATATCACAAGAGCTCAGACCGCTGCATTTGTAAGAAGAATGCTTATAAAGGCAGGATTGATCTAGTTCAAAACAATTAAAAAAATTAATAGAATTATAACAAAATGAAATTCCCCCCTGAATAAAATATATGGGGGGAATTTTATATGTATCATATAGAAGTGGACACACGACTAAGGGTATTGAAGCTTTTTAAGGATGGAACTTTTGTTAAGAAATACCCTGTTGCAGTAGGAAAACCTTCTACGCCTACGCCTCTTGGCAACTGGGTCATTTCAAACAAAGGTTTGTGGGGAGCCCAGTTTGGAGGACATTTCATGCAGCTTTCAGTACCGTGGGGGATTTATGGAATTCATGGAACTGATATGCCATGGTCAATATCACATGCAGTCAGTCATGGATGCATAAGAATGTACAGCGATGATGCAAAGGAATTGTATGATATGATACCTGTAGGTACAACAGTACATATTTACCAAAGTTAAAGGTATGAAAGGGCGGTGAAAACACTGCCTTTCTCGTTAGTAAAACTTACAGAGTAAGAGCTTAATATAATGGAAAGTATGGAAGCAGCAATTACATATCCTGCGTAACCTGAGAAGAGCAATAAGCATACTGGAATATGGAGGAATTGCGGATTTTAAACCGGGTAAAAAGAAAACCGATACTCAAGTACCGGTTATTCGTTTTCCCTTTAAAGAGAATTTGTATCTTATAAATTAATAGGATTGAATTATGCATTTGTGACTGGCACACGCTGGTTGATCATCCTTTTACAGCTCCCACCGCAAGGCTCTTGATGATCTTATCATTCAGGAAGGCATATACAAGAATGCTTGGAATGACCATAATGACGATTGCTGCAAGCTGTATTGTCCAACTCGTGGAATACTGCCCTTTGAAAAGCGTAAGACTGACGGGAAGAGTCATTTTATTGAAAACGAGAGCGAACATGAGCTCATTCCACATTGCAACAAAGTTAAATATGGAGATCGTTGCGATAGCCGGCTTGGTCAAAGGGAAGATGATGCTGAAGAAAACCCTTGGTATTGAACAACCGTCTAATACTGCGGCTTCTTCCATTTCTCTTGGCAGAGTTCCAATAAAGCCTGTAAGTATGAGAATAGAGGTGGGAAGCGCAAATGCGATGTAGGGCAGTATCAGCGATATATAACTGTCTATTATTTTTGCCTTGGTAAACATGAAAAACAGAGGTATCAATGTTGAATGAAGAGGTATCATGACTCCTACTGCAAAAAGACCCAGTACCAACGGCGAAAGCTTCCACTTCAGTCTTTTCAATGCATATGCTGCCATTGATGATGCGATTATTGTAGCAAATACAGAAATAAGAGAAACTAAAGCGGAATTAAAAAAGGCTTTTCCGATTTTTCCGTTTTCCCATGCGGTGACATAATTACTAAACTCAAAGGTTTTGCCTATTCCCCAGGGATTATCGAATAAATCAGAATTTGTCTTGACTGAGTTTATAACCAGCCAGATCAATGGATACAGGCAGGTTATAGAGAATAACCCAAGTAATATATATATGATTGCCCTAACGGGAGAAATTTTCTTTAATCTGGTTATAATGGTTGTCATATTTGTACTCCTTTTCAGATTTTAATACTGTATATCTTCTGATTTGAGGGTTGCGTTCAGAATAAAAGTTACAAATAAGCATAATACCAGCAATATGACAGAAATTGCGCTTCCGTAACCATATTGCATATCCCTGAAGGACTTAATATACATGTAGGACGCCAAAACCTCGCTCTTGTGGTTCGGGCCGCCGCTGGACATGACATAAATCAGATCAAAGAAACGAAGCGAACCTGTTGCAATGAGTATTGCATCAATTTTAATAATCGGCTTGAGGAGAGGAAGCGTAATGTATCTGAGCTTTTGCCAGGAGTTTGTGCCATCTATTTCTGCAGCTTCATTTAAACTGGAAGGTATGTTTTCGATGGCTGCAAGAAAAAGGATCATATGATATCCAATGAATTGCCAGACAATAACTACTATAATTGAAGGCAGTACGGTTTTCTCCTCAGAAAGCCATAGCTTAGCCATATTTTCCAAACCTATAAAATTAAGAAATCTATTAATTATTCCGAAGTCCGGATTATATATAAAGGTCCACATAAGGCCTATTGCAACACTGGAAAGAATATTAGGCATAAACAGTACAGTCTTGAAATATCGCTTTCCTTTAATTTTTCCGCTTATTGCAAGAGCAATCAGTATTGCAAACGGAATTTCGATAAGAAGGGAAATTCCCATAAGCAAAAATGTGTTTTTGGTTGCTTCTTTGAAAATATCATCCTGCTGAATCAGCCGGGCAAAATTAGTTATCCCGATAAATGTCTTGGAACCTACCAGATTCCATTTGAAAAAGCTGTAATAAACTGAATAAATAACAGGTACGATTACAATTACTGAAAATATGATAAATGCAGGTGCTATAAACAGCAATATCGTTTTCTTATTTCTCAGCATTGATTCCATAATAGTTCTCCCTAAATTGACATTTTATATTGTTCACGGTCAGAGAAGATTCTCTGACCGTGATAAAGTAGTAAATCTTTAATTGTTTGCTCTGCTTTGTTCTGTAAATGTCTGCAACTTTTTGAATTGTTCTTCAGGAGACTTGCCGGTTGTAATTGCCTGAATTGTATTATTGAACTCATTGCCTATTTCGGCTCCAAGTCCTACATCATAGAATATGAACAATTCCTTCATATCCTTTTGCAATGTTGCAACTTTAACAGCCATAGGATCAAGTTTTGTTTGATCAACTTCTGTGTTTGTAGATATAAGGTTGCCTTTTTCTGCTAAAGCTGTTTGCGTTTGAGCATCAGAAAGTGTTTTGATGAATGCCAAAGCAGCTTCTTTATTCTTAGTTTTTGCACTTATAGCAAAACTTTGGTCAGGCTGTCCGAGCCAGTTGTTTGCATCACCTGTACCGCCCTCAATTGAAGGGAATTTGCATACATCAAGTTTGCCATATGTCGGGAAATCTTTATTTTCAACCTGTTGGATAGCCCAGCTTCCCATAACATGCATAGCAGCTTTGCCCTGTACGAACATTTCACGTGAAGGATCATTGTCCAAAGCATTGAAGCCTTTGGGGAATGCATTCATTTGTACAAGTTCATTCATGATTTTTCCTGCTTTGATGAAAGAAGGATCATTCCAGGTTCCTGAACCATCATATACCTTATTGAAAGGTTCGCTTCCGCCGATACGGTTAGCAAGCAATTCACCATACATTGCTCCTACCCATGGAGCTTTATTTCCAAGTGCAAAAGGAGTTACACCGTTTTTATTGAGAACTGTAATAATGTTCTTAAGGTCTGCATAGGTTGCAGGTTCTTTAAGACCGTATTTGTTGAAAATCTCCTTGTTGTAGAACAAGCATACAACTGTCTGTGTCAAAGGAACAGCATAAACCTTGTTGTCAAAGCTAAGAGGAGAAAGAATTCCGTTTACATAACGGCCTTTCCATTCTGTGTCGTTATCTAAAGCATCTGTCAAATCAAGAATCTTTCCTGACTGAACAAAAGGTTTCAGGAATCCGGATGCCCAAGTGTTGAATACATCAGGAGCTTGATTAGCCGCCAATGCAGCTGTAATCTTGGTCTTATACTGTTCTTGCTCAGTAAATTCAACGGTTGCAGTAGCATTTACATTGTTATTCTCGTTGAAACGCTTAACAGCATCCTTGATAATCAAGGAATTGGGATCTGTTTCGATTCCCCAGCAGGATACTTTGATATTGACTTTCTCTGCAGACGTGTCAGCTGTTGTTCCGGCAGTTGATGATGACGAATCATCGCTCGAACTTCCACAGCCGGTCAATACCATTGCCAAAGCCAGAACCACACACATCAGAAATGAAAAATACTTCCTCATAAAAGTTACACCCTCCTTAAAATTTTGGCTTACCGACGATACTTGATTCAGCAGTACTTGTACTATTCTATGCAAAATCAAATGAAGAAAGACTGCATAAAACAAAAAGTATTTGTCGGTACAAATTAATTATAACAGTTAAGGAAGAGAACAAAACAGGGTAAAATAAACTAAGACATTTAAAATATTAACTTTTTACAAAGGAAGTATTATTTTTACATTAGTTCCCCATTCGGGACTGCTCTCTATATGTAGACCGTAACCATCTCCATAATAAAGCTTTATGCGTCGGTCAACATTACGTAAGCCTATCTTTACATGATCTTCTTCGTGATCCGTAAGCTTTTTTTCCGAAAGGAGGGAGGCAACAAGGCTTTCAGTGATTCCTACACCATTATCTCTTACTTGTATAACAGCCTTGCCGTCGTCATTTATTCCCGTAATCTCAATCCTGCCATTACCATCTTTATCTTCTATACCATGTACGATTGAGTTTTCAACGATTGGCTGTATAATAAGCTTTGGAACCTTCACCTTCAAAATCTCGGGTTCTATTGATATTACAACGTCGAATTTGTCGCCGTAACGGAATTTTTGAATAGTAAGGTAATTACTGATATTATTTATCTCTTCTTCAACCTCAACAAAATCATCTCCGCTAATGCTTGTACGCATCAGATCGCCGAGTGCCTTTACCATTTTCCCGATTTCAGGCACACCTTTTGCCCTTGACATCCAGTTGATGGATTCAAGTGTATTATATAAAAAGTGAGGATTGATCTGCATTCTCAAGGATTTCAGTTCTGCCTTCTGCAGCAGCAGCTGCTCCTCGTACACTTTTTGTATCAACTGCTGCACTTGAATTACCATATTGTTGAAGTTATTATCCAGGACACCCAGCTCATTTTTTGACTCGTAGCTGTTTGTTACAGTGAAATCTCCCTTTCCGACCTTTTTCATCTTTTCTTTGAGTTTCCTGATAGGTTTTGATATAGAGTCAGAAAGATATAAAGCCAGCATCATTGCAAAAAAACAGCTTGAAATGCAGATAAGCAGAGTCCAGCTCCGCATCCAAATGATATCTTTCTCGTACTCAACTGCAGGAATAATACATATCAGCTTCCATGAAGTACCCTCAATCTTATGGTATGTGATATAGCAGTTTCTGCCCTCCATTTTAGTGGATATAAAGTTATCGCTTAAACTGCCCGGGTTGTTAAAAACAGGAAGTTCAATGCTTTTGCTTAAAATAGACTTATCCTTGTGTGATATAATTTGATTTTTTCCATTAATTATAAAAAATTCACCGTTTTTGAATAGTTCTGTTTTATTGTAAACATCATACAAGCTGCTTTCTTTAAGATAGATGAATTCATAGGCCATTTTCTTCATGCTGGTGACGTTATTGATGACTCTTCCTACAGCAATGCTTTGTGTGGAAGGATCGGTATCAAACCAGTAAACGCTTCCGCCTTTTTCCTCAAGGGTCCTTTTATCAGGAACTGTAACCCTGAAATACGTAAAAGGCGGTTCGACAGAATAAACAAGCCCCGTATTTGATATAACCCGGATTGCTTTTAAGTCCGAATCAGAGTTCATAAGCTCTTTCAAGTTGGTATCCATTGTCTTTACAGCAGCAATTCTTTCATACTCTGTCTTATATCCTTTGTTTGCTTTACTCAGGAGTTTTTGAATTTCTGTACTTGAAATGATCTGGAATGAAATGCGCTCAGCTTCCCGGAGCTTGATTTCGATGTTTTTTCCTGTCTCTAAAAGAATATCCTTCGCATAGAGTTCCGTTTTTTCTTTGAGAAGGTCTTGCGATCTGTAATATGAAAAAAAGCCAATAAGAACTATCGGTAGAATAATCAGTGTCAAAAATGACAGGATCAGCTTTGTTCGAATAGGTAAATCAATAAATGAATTTCGGATTAATTTTATGAAATAAAGGTTTTTCATTCTGCAGCCTCATATTTAGGTTTGAGCCTAGACAAAAATTTTTCTCTGTATTCTGAAGGCGTTGACCCGCTGAACTTCTTAAAAACCTGGCTGAAATAACCTGAATCCTTGATTCCAACCAGCGTAGAAATCTCATACGTTTTCATATCCGGATTTTGAAGAAGCTCGCATGCCTTCTTCATCCTTCTGCTTGTAAGTATGTCAAGGAATGTTTCGCCTGTTTCTCTTTTAATAAGCCTGCTGATATAAATGTGGTTCATATGAATGTGCTCCGAAAGCGTCAGTAAGGAAATGTCGTTCATATACGATTTTTCAATATAGTCAAGTATACCGGTGATGGCTTTATTTTTTGATGCACAGTTTTTTGTGTGTATCGAATCCATAATACTCATAAGAGTAGAAATAAAAAATTCCTCTAATTCTCCAACGTCCTTGCAGCAGGTAAAAATAGAATTTAGTTGCGCTGCATATTCCCTGAAGCAGGCTTGACCTTGCGTTTCTGCAATGCGTACTGACCTGGAGAGAACACTGAAACATATACTTTTTATTACCTGTTCGCTTGAATTTTGTTCTTTTGCAAGCCTGAAAAGAAATTCGCGGGCTAGTTTTTCTACTTTGTTGTAATTTCCTATTTTTATGTTTTCCAAAATCTCATCATCAAGGTTTAATGGCAGATCATCCTGTCTTTTAATACTGTCGGCCAAGTCTTCAATGTGGATTATTGCCCCTTTTCCAAGTGAAAATTTCATTTTAAGGCAGTTCAATGCCTGGTTGAAGGCAGCGGACATATCCTCGGGCCTTCCGAAGCTTCTGCTGATTCCGATTGAAACATATTGGCTGTAATTTGTTCTTACAGCACTGCGAATTTCTGATGCCAAAAAAACCATTTCCTGCTTTGTGGGCTGTTTATCTTTGGAAATGTCGTTTATGATACATAAGGTTGAATGGTTTACATCTACCGAATAGCTTTTATAAAAGCCGGATGAAATGTTTAAAGCTTCCTCTTTCAGTTGGAATATCAGATTATTGTTATCATCCTGAATTTCAAATTCTAAAACCATTACAATATAATTTTCAAGCTCCAGATGCAAAGCAGAACATTTTTTATTAATTGCAGCAGCATCATTATATCTTCCATAGAGCAGGTTGAACAAAAATGAATTCATGATAAGGTGTTTGTTACTGTCAAATTCATTACGAATATGTTCGTTCTCTCTTTTTTTATTATCCTCAAGCTCTATCTGTTTTTTAGCTTTGAGAACAATCTCAATGATTTCGTCAGGATCAGACGGTTTTAGGACGTAGCCATAAGCACCCAGCTTTATCGCTGTATGCGCATAGTTGAAATCCTGATAGCCTGTCAATAATATTGTTTTGATAGATGCAATTTCTTTTATGGCAGCTTCAATCAGTTTTAAACCGTCAAGCTTCGGCATTCTGATATCAGTTAATAAAATATCGGGGTGCTGGTCTTTAACCATAGACAAGGCTTCTTCACCATTGGACGCAACGCCTACTATCTCTATACCCAGGTCGTTCCAGGGTATTGTCAGCAAGCCTTGGCGAATATTAAATTCGTCATCTGCAATAATCATTTCTATCATGACTTCACCCCATAAGATTTTGTGTAAATTGAATGTATATTAAGGCTGAATTAAATAATTAGTTCGAAAGCGATAGTTGAGTCATAAACTATTTTCAACTTTTCTATTATACATCACTTTACTTTATAAGTAAATTGTTAAGCTTTGGGGGGCACCTTATAAATTCATATATATTACACGAATATAATATTATTAATATGAAAACATTTATTTTTAGGAGTAATTGATGAAGGTTTATGTCTTGAATAAAAGAATAATATTAAAGCTGTCTTTGTACCTGGTGGCTATTATGCTAATTACAGCAGCAGCGTGGAGTTTTAATGCTAAGACGGGTACTGTTTTCAATGGTAAACGTGAAATTCCAATCTATTCTGTTGATTGTGTGCAAAAAAACATTTCAATTACTTTTGACTGTGCCTGGGGTGCAGACGATATTCCGAAAATTCTTGAGGTGCTCAGGGAACAACAAGTTAAGGCAACATTTTTCTTTGTTGGGCTCTGGGCTGAGAAGAATCCCGACGTTGTCAGGCAGATAGCATTAGACGGACATGATATTGCAAACCATTCTTATTCTCATCTTCGGATGGGAGCTATAGACAACGCTAAAATTAAAAGTGAAATATCCCAATGCAATAAGATACTGGAGGATTTATCGGGGCGTAAAGTCGAGCTGTTCAGAGCACCATACGGAGACTACAACGACAAGGTGGTTCTGATTGCTAAAGAAATGGGATGTTTTACCATCCAGTGGGATGTTGATTCTCTGGATTGGAAGCCGGGAATAACGAAGGATGAAATAATGAGAAGAATATCTCAGAAAGTAAAAACAGGTTCCATTCTTCTTTTCCATAATGACACAGCCCATACTGCAGAAATGCTCGCAGACATTATAACGATGCTGAAACAGAAGGGTTATAACTTCCTGCCTGTTTCGGAATTGATATATAAGGATAACTATACAATAGACCATGAAGGAAAACAAAGCAAAACCATATCCGCACAGCCGTCTCCACAGTGTTATTTAAAGTTAAATAAATCTATATTCGATGAAGCGCTTAAAATGAGAAATCAGAAAGTTCCCACCGTGAGAAACTTTCTACTATACTAAACAAATTTCTGTGATATAATGTACCAAAAGGGGTGTGAAAAACTTGGAAGATAAGTCTTTTGAACTCTTAACACAGATTTACAGTGAGTTGAAGGAATTTAGGGAAAATACAAACGAACAATTCAAAGGTATTAATAATCGGCTTGTAAAAATAGAAACAACATTAGAAAATAATATAAAACCAGATATTAAAGCATCTTTAGAAGGTTATCAAAAGGTATATGAAAAGTTGAAGCATCATGAGAAACAATTGGAATCCATTGATAGTAAGCTTGAAAAGCAGGATGTTGAAATAAGAGTTATAAAAGGTGCAAAATAACATTCGTGTATCCGTGGGTTAAGTAAGAATACTTGCACAGCCGTCTCCGCAATGCTATTTAAAGTGAAGCAGCGCAAAAGAGGATTGAGAAGTTAATATAAAGAGTAATAAGCGTCCGAATGCTGACATGCAGTGGGCGCTTTTTTTTGTGGAACAAACTCTTCCACTTTAATTATAGCATAATAATAATTGAAAATATAGCCTTATAATACTTGGTATATGCCAGTATAATGATATAAGCAATGTAACCATGGCTATAATTTGTTTATCAATAAAAAAAGGAGAGATGAATTATGGATGGAATACAAAAACAAAGACATAGACATAGAATCGTTTGCAAGGAGGACTGATTATGGATAAAAAAAGTGAATTTAATGCCTTGGATGCTGGGCCATTTTACCACGGAACAAAAGCAGACTTGAAGATAGGAGACTTACTGCAACCTGGTTTTAACTCAAACTATGGCGAACGCAAGAAAGCCAACTATGTTTATATGACTGCAACCATGGACGCGGCTGTTTGGGGAGCGGAACTTGCAATAGGCGATGAACCTGGTCGGATTTATCTTGTAGAGCCTACAGGCATATTTGAGGATGATCCCAATATTACGGACAAGAAGTTTCCCGGCAACCCGACTAGATCCTACCGCACTCGACACCCTCTGCGAATAGTGGGTGAAGTCTTGGACTGGGAGGGGCACTCCCCAGAGGTACTCAAGAATATGCGAGACCAACTTGACAAGCTCAAACAGCTTGGCATCGAAGCGATAAACGACTAACTGCGTGATATCAACATATTTTAGTTTATCGGAATAATACACAATATAAGTATGAATATAAACAAACATATTAATATAACACCGCATTTCTGAAAACTCAGAGTGCGGTTTTTTTATGCCCGAAAGGGGATGGATGCATGGCGGTTATAAGGAACCTGGCGTTCTTTGCAACTTGACGATAATAATCTAAAATAATACAATTAAATTATATTCAAATAATTTATTTTCAAAAACTGATTTGAATCGGAGCGCTTAAATGGATAAAATAAAATTATTTTGTATCCCTCATGCAGGTAGTTCGGCATTAATGTATAATCAATGGAAAAGATTTCTAAATCCGCAAATAGAACTGATTCCGCTGGAGTTGAGCGGCAGAGGCAAGCGTTCCGGTGAAGATTTCTATCTGAATTTTGAGGAAGCACTTGATGATTTATACTCAAAAGTAGAAAATATTATAGAAGATAATCAATATGCCTTCTTTGGTCATAGTATGGGTAGTCTTTTAGCATATGAATTAACCTGCAGAATAGCTGACCGGAATAAAACTTTACCCCTGCACTTATTATTGTCGGGAAGGTATCCGCCGCATATCAAAAAAGGAAATAACAATGTACATTTACTCGAAGAAGACAAGTTTATTAATGAAGTAGCAAAGTATGACGGAATTCCTCAAGCAATTTTGAAAGATGAGTCTCATATGAAATATTTTCTTGCGATTTTAAGAGCGGATTATAGGGTTATCGAAAGTCACGTAAAACATGAAATCAAATGCTTGGATTGCGGCTTTACAGTTTTGTACGGTACTAAAGATTCCAGCGTTACCCGTGATGAAATGTGTTCATGGCAAAACTATACAGGAAAATCTTTTGAGGTTATAGAATTCCCCTGTGGTCACTTTTATACTTCAGATTATAATGAGCGCCTGGTGGAACACATTAACCGTATTGTCCTTGAAGCTGCAATAACCAAGTAGATTTATGCCTGTTTATGTAAGACATAGAGGTTTCTCAACTTCTATTGAAGCGGTAAAAAAAGCAGTATAATTCTTAAAAAATAATTCTAATTATTCAACAGACACTTCTTATTAAACGTAATCAATTTAATTCAATTCTTAAACTTTAAAATGTTATTATCAGATGTAGTTTATGTGTTGCCAATTTAAAAGGAGTATTGTATACTCAATTTTGGACAATAAAAAGTGATTTAATTTGATATAATTTGACAAAATGTGTTAAAAAATAATAGAATGCGGCAAAATATTATGGCTAATTGCAGGAAATCCGAAACCTGAGACTATGTTATGTAAACTTTATTAATATGTTAATTTTCACATAAAAAGTAAATAAAGCCAATAACCGCAGGCTTCTTAGCGGAATCAGTGGTTATGGATTGAGGCAAATAATAGATCACGCTATTTTTATTTGTCTAAATTTATATTAGCAAATAGAATGACAAATGAAAACGGTAATTTATGCCTGTATGACTATTGGATATTGCATATATAATTTTATTTGAAAGGGTGGATGCAGTGCTTAACAGTGGCTTAGGACTTACAATGATATTGGTTTCAACCTTTTTTGTGCTGGTTACGGCGTATTACTTGTTTGTTTTGCTAAAAGAAATCTTTACCGGAAAGAGGAAATTTAAAGGAAACGGTGTAAAAGGCATAGCAATACTTTTGTTTTCTTTCTTTCTCTTAGGAGGCATCGGGTATTGCTTGTATATGGCTCCTTATGCATTATACAATTCTACATGGGCATTGGTTGATGAATTCGGACCGTCTGTTCTTATGAACGCAGTGACATGTTTGGCGATTGTAATACCTATGTTTTATTTGTATTACATGCTTTCTTATTTTTTTGTAAAAAAAGGTGATAAACCGTATTTTATGATTATTGTCCTTAGCATCTTGAGCGGAATAGGCAATTCCATGGTCATATTTATTATTAATACGGCTTTAAGCATGATAATGAGCGATGAAAGCAGAAGAGCGGGAGTAGAAAGCGGGTTATATTTATTCTTTATTCTTGGTATTGTGCTCTTTACCGTAAGCGCAATGATTGTCAGAAAGAAATTGATTGTCATTACCAGCGAAGTGGTGTATGACAAGAGGATTCAAATCATCGATAAACTGATGCAGGCATCCTATGATAAATTTGAAGCACTGGAAGATGGAAATATTCATGCGGCACTGAACAATGATACAGAGAATGTAAGCGGTTTCGTTAATGCCTTTGTGAATGGACTAACCGGAGTTATCACACTTATTACCTGTTTTATATACCTTGCAACTATTAATCTCCTCGGTATGCTTATTTCTGTGCTGGTCATCTGCCTTGCAGTCGGGGCGTTTTTAATTGCCAGCGGCAAAGCGGAGAAAATGTTTGAGAAAAACAGGGATGTTCAAAATACATTTTTTAAGTACATCAATGATATGCTAAAAGGCTTTAAAGAATTGTACATAAATCAAAAAAAGGGCAAAGAGTTTACAGACGATATTAGAAAGAGCTGTGAGGATTACCGGGATACAAGGGTACAGGCTGAGTATGAATTTGTCGGCGTATCCATATTGGGTGAGATTTTGTATATTGCTGTAGTTGGTATGGTAGTTTTTATTTTCCCGCTGCTCTTTCCGAATCTGCAAAACAATACACTTAGAAGCTATGTCCTTGTGTACCTGTATATGGGTGGAATAGTTAATCAGGAAATTTATCTGGTGCCTGGTATAATGCGTGTTATGGTTAGCTGGAGGAGAATCAACCAGTTCATTAAGGATATTTCAGGTATCGGGGGAGATAAAAATAAAACTGAACACAATACACAAAACGGTCAGCTTGACATTAAAGTAAAGGATGTTATTTTCCAGTATAAGAGCGACAACGGTGAAAAGTTCAGCGTTGGTCCTATTAATTGCGATTTTAAGTCGGGGGAAATCATTTTTATTTCAGGTGGAAACGGAAGCGGAAAATCTACTTTGGCTAAACTGATAACCGGCTTGTATGCTCCTGATGAGGGTGAAATAACCATTAATGGACAAAAGGTTGATCAGGAAACCTTAGGAAGCTATTTCTCCGTAATTTTCAGCGACTATTATCTCTTTGACAAAATGTATGGAATCGACTACCAATCCAAAACGGAAGAAATCCAGAAGTATCTTAAATTACTCAGGATTGATGATAAAGTACAGGTGAAGGATGGTCTGTTCAGCAGTATAAGACTTTCAACAGGGCAAAGAAAAAGGTTGGCATTATTGGTAAGTTATTTAGAGGAACGACCCGCTTATCTGTTTGACGAATGGGCAGCTGACCAGGATCCTGAATTCAGAAAGTTCTTCTATAAAGTACTGCTGCCTGAATTAAAAGCACGGGGCAAAACAATTATTGCTATAACACATGACGACCGTTATTTCGATGATGCGGACAAGCATATTAAAATGGAAACCGGTCAAATACTGGAGTATAAGATTAAGTCGGCCGCGGGCACAAACGAGGCTTAGTTTATGGTTAAGTTTAATTAACGTGATAAATTTAGTAAAGGGGCATTAAAATGCGAAAGTACTTATTATCAGGCTGTTTGATATTTATGCTGCTGTTTCAGGCAGGGTGCAACGGAAAGATACATGTAACAACGGGGGCTGCAAGTTTTCATACTAAAGGAGTCAGTATTGTAGATAAAGGGAATTATTTTAATGTTGAGATCGATTTCACAAGCGGCTTGACACATAAACAAATCGGTGAGGCCTATGCAAAAGGGATTTTAAAGGTTGTGCCAGATTATGAAGCTTTGGTTGACTCATACATAGCAGAGAATCTCAGAAGCTATGAATACAAATATGCAATGTATAGGGTAGGAGATCTCAAGCCGCAGATAAACAAGGAATATTCGGAAGAAATTGAAGGGATGGCTTCGGCTTTGTCTGGAGGAAGTCAAGCTGAATATAAAGATAATAAGATTTCTGAGGAAGAATGCTTCCTTTTTAACCTGTTCACAGATGCAGTCAGAGGTACCCAGTGCAGCTATGTTTCTGTATATGGTGACCGTTCGGATAGTCATAAGACTATGGTTGCCAGAAATCTTGACTGGTACGGTGGAAGCAAAAACCAGCTTCCGAGGATTCAAGCGTTTATTACTTATAAATATAATGACAAGAAAATATATTCCGTCGGCTATCTGGGCTACATTGGCATACTAACGGGATTTAACGACCATAAGGTTTTTGCGGGGATACTTGACTCGGGAACAAATGCTCCCTACTCTTCAGAGGGACGGAGATCCTATCCTTTAGATCTTCGCTACGCACTGGAAAATACAAAAACCATGAAAGAAGCTGCGGAATTTATGATGGATCCGGCAAAGCTATATTGCTTTAACCACAATATCGGCTTTTCAGACCCGGATAGCAGCATCATTTTAGAAAACAATTTCAGCGGTAACGGAACAAACGGCAGTAAAGTCAGACGTGCCATAAGAACGGAAAATTCCAAATTGAACAGCAATGTTTCCTGGGGGATAAAGAATGCCATTGCCTCGGTCAATTCCTTCATACTTTACGGTAACACTGATAACCATAGCATCAATAGGTACAATACCAGGAGGTGGAAAAGTATAAAACAACAACTGCGGGAAAAGGGCTCAACCGTATCTTATAAAGAAATGGAAGAGATTGCAGGCTTTGATAACGGTTCACCCGGAACATTTTCGGAAACCGGAGATATATATAACAAAATGACTCTGCAAAGTGTTGTTTTCCAGCCGGACACTATGAAGCTGAAAGTTTATTTCAGACAAAAGAATATAAGAAAGAATCCAAGCAATCCGGTTTATGAAAGCATAACAGTTTCTAAATAACAATAAAATTTTGTTTATATAATTAGGGGGGGGCAAATGAACAACTATAACACATTAACCGAATTGTTCATTTCAAGAAAAAATGAGGAACAAAGGGGAATTACATTCATACTGGGTGATACTCAGGAGAAATATGTTTCTTATAAAGAACTGTATCATACTTCTCTAAGGCTTTTATTTTATTTTCAAAAGTCAGGATACAAAAAGGGAGATGAGGTCATCTTCCAGATTGATGACAATGAAAGGTTTATTTACTCTTTCTGGGCTTGCATTCTTGGAGGGATGATTCCTGTACCAATCACAACGGGAAATAACGATGAACATAAAATGAAGCTGTTTAAAATCTGGGACATTTTAAATAATCCCAGAATCATTGCATCAGCCGATTTTTTTGAAAAACTCAGTGCCTATGCGGAGAAAAATGATTTAGGTAATAAAATTGAAGATATACGAGGAAGAGCAACGTTTTTGGACGAGGTTGAACAAGCTGAGAAGGATGGAGATATATATCCTTCCGCAGCCGGTGACATTGCATTTATTCAGTTCTCATCGGGTTCTACAGGCGATCCCAAAGGTGTTGTGATTACTCATGACAATGTACTCATAGACCTTAATGCCGTTATCCGCTGGGCGCATATTGATACAAATGATATCGGATTGAACTGGATGCCGCTTACTCATGATATGGGACTGATAGGCACTCATATAAAGGGTTTGCTGGCTTGTATGAACCAATATAATATTAATACGGCTCTTTTTGTAAGACATCCTTCCTTATGGCTTCAGAAAGCCAGTGAGCATAAAGCAACCATTATTTATTCACCGAATTTTGGCTACAAGCACTTTCTTAAATTCTATCATGAAAACGAAAAGATTAACTGGGATTTATCAAGTATCAGGCTGATCTATAATGGTGCGGAACCTATTTCACTGGATTTGTGCAATGAATTCCTTGACAGAATGTCCGTCTACGGACTCAAAAGGAATGCAATGTATCCTGTCTATGGCCTTGCTGAGGGTACTATTGCAGTTACTTTCCCGATAATGGGTGAGGATTTCAGCTTCCATGTTTTAGACAGAAAACATCTTGGAATAGGCGATACAATCGTAGAAATTGCAAAAGAAGATAAAGATGCGGTAGTTTTTGTAGATGAGGGTTATCCGATTTACAATTGTTATGTCCGTATATGTGATGAGGATAACTGCGATATCGGTGAAAATAGAATAGGTTATGTTCATATATCAGGAGGAAATGTAACCTCCGGGTATTACAATAACCAAAAGGCAACAGAACAAGTCATTACGCCGGATGGATGGCTGAATACCGGTGATTTGGGCTTTATGAAAGAAAAACGGCTCGTTATAACCGGAAGGGCAAAGGATATTATTTTTGCTTCGGGGCTAAACTATTATGCTCACGATATTGAGCGGGTCGGAGAGGGTGTTGAGGGCGTTGAACTGGGAAAAATCGTTGCAGTCGGTGTTTTCAACGAAAGCCGCAAGAGCGACGACCTTGTTTTATTTGTAATACACAAGCAAAAGCTTGAAAACTTTATTCCCATTGTTAACGGCTTAAAAAGAATTATAAGCGAAAAAATCGGTATTGAGGTTGCACATGTAATTCAAGTTAAAAATATTCCTAAAACTACCAGCGGGAAAGTACAGCGCTACAAGCTGAGGGAAAGCTATATGAAAGGGGAGTTTGACTCAGTCAAACATGCTATAGAGACCCTCCTTCAGGAATCAGAGCAAAAAAGAGAGCTGGTGCTGCCAAACAGCAATATTGAGAAAGAATTGGTTCAAATATGGAGTGAAGTATTAAATACCAAGCAAATAGGAATCCGTGATGATTTGTTTGAACTTGGAGGAAACTCATTACATATTACACAAATCGTTTCCAGAGTCAGAGATTCCTTTGGAATTGAGCTGGAGCAGTCGGAGATTTTTGAAAACCCTCTCATTGAGAATTTGGCAAGGAAGATAGAGCTCTCTCTAAAAAATCAACAAGGAAAGTTTGAGCTTATTCAAAGTACTTCCTCCGGGAAGGACAGGCTGCCTCTTTCATTTGCACAGCAGAGGCTTTGGTTCCTGGACCGTTTGAATTCAGAAAGCCCACAATATAACCTGTATACTACGTTGGTACTGAAGGGCAGCCTGAAAAAGGAAGTTCTTATAAAAAGCTTCAACACTATAATAAAACGCCATCAGGTCTTACAGATGTCATTTACCGAAGAGAACGGGCAGCCTGTTCAGGTATTGAACCGGGACGCACAAATCGCGATGGAATATGTCAGACTTTCAGATACTCTGGCAAGCGAAAAAGAATTAAAGATATCAGAACTTGCCGAAGAGTGGGTTTCAAGGCCCTTTGACCTCGAGAGGGCTCCTTTATTGAGAGGATTACTCATTCAAACGGATGAAGAGGAAGAGCACATGCTTGTATTGGCTGTGCATCACATCGTTTTTGACGGTTGGTCCTTCGGGATTCTTTTAAAAGAACTTAATTTTTACTATGAAGCTTTTCTTAATAATAAGGAAGAAGATATACCCTTACCGGGTATTCAGTATGCGGATTTTTCACAATGGCAGCTTGAGAAATTTGAAGAGGGCATGCTGAAAAATCAAATTGAGTATTGGAAGCAAAAGCTTGGCGGAAGGCTTCCGGTTTTAGACCTGCCGACGGATAGACCAAGGCCTCCTGTTCAGACCTATAGGGGAGCGAAGTTTACCTGTTCGATCCCGGGAGAATTGGTGAACAAGCTGAAGCTGTATGCCGGAAAAGAGAATACAACTCTTTTTATGGTATTGCTTTCTGCATTTAAGGTCATGCTTTACAGGTATTCAGGACAATCGGATATTATAGTAGGGTCGCCAATAGCGAGCAGGAATAGAAAAGATGTAGAGGATGTAATAGGCTTTTTTACAAATAACATTGTTCTGCGTACTGCCTTCTCCGACGAAATTGATTTCAGCGGACTCTTGCAGCAAGTGAAAAAGGTGACTCTGGAGGCGTATAAAAACCAGGATGTTCCCTTTGAAAAGCTTGTAGAAGAGCTTCATATCGAACGTGATATGAGCAGGAACCCTCTGTTTCAGGTGCTATTCAGCTTGCAGAATTCACCTTTGCCGCGCATGGAGTTTTCTGAACTCAGTGTTTCAACAAAAGATCTGGATGCAGGATATGCAAGATTTGATTTTGCATTGGATATCCGTGATGCAGGCGAAGGAATGCTTATAGACTTTGAATATAATACGGAACTGTTTAATGAAGACACCATCATAAGGATGGCAGGACATTATAAACAGCTGATGGCCAATATCCTGAAAAACCCTCATGCAAAGCTGGATGAATTTGAAATGCTTACAGGTGAGGAGAAAAATACACTTATAAATGTATGGAATGATACAAAAGAAGATTACAGCGGGATTCAAAGCTGGGTTCAGTTGTTTGCAAAACAGGCAGAAAGAACGCCAGACGCGGCAGCTGTTGTGTGTGGGCAGCAAAGTCTGACCTACCGCGAGCTGGAGGTTGAATCCGATCGGCTGGCTAATTACCTGATTTCATGCGGTGTTGGAGCGGAAAGTATTGTAGGTATCTATATCGATCGTTCGGTGAACATGCTTGTCGGCTTGCTTGGTATACATAAGGCCGGAGGGGCGTACCTTCCCATGGATCCTGTGTTCCCAAGAGAACGGCTTGCCTATATGCTGGAGGATGCAAAGGTAAATATTATTCTGTCCGAAAGTAAACTGGCCGATACTTTACCGCAGAATGATGCCAGAGTAATCTGCCTTGATACCGAAAAGGCTGCTATATCACGCTTTGACGGTGACAAGCCGGATATGAATTATGAAGGGAATAATTTAGCTTATTTGATATATACATCAGGTTCAACGGGAAATCCCAAAGGTGTTCAGATTGAGCAGCACGCTCTGGTTAATTTCCTTATGTCCATGGAGACGAAGACCGGTATTTCTTCAAAAGATGCTCTTCTGGCTGTTACTACGCTTTCCTTTGATATTGCGGGACTGGAAATGTACCTGCCTTTGATTTGCGGAGCCAGAGTAGTAATCGCAAAAAGGGATGAAGTAATCGACGGCAGTGCCTTAATAGATTTATTAAATCAGCAGAAGATAACTGTTATGCAGGCAACACCTGCTACATGGAGACTTTTAATAGAAGCGGGCTGGAACGGCAATCAAGACCTGACGGTTTTATGCGGGGGAGAAGCACTGCCTGTGGATCTGGCAAATCAGCTTCTTGACAGATGCGCGACTCTTCTCAATGTTTACGGTCCTACAGAAACAACAATATGGTCTACACTAGACCGTATCTCATCAAAGGATAAAGGAATTTTTATAGGTAAGCCCATTGCAAACACACAGGTATATGTAGTGGACAGGGCGATGAATCCCGTTCCAGCAGGAATCCCGGGTGAATTGCTAATCGGCGGGGATGGACTGGCAAGAGGATATTTGAATCTCCCTGAATTAACCGGTGAAAAGTTTATACCGGATATCTTCAGCGGGAATAAAGGTGCACGTCTATATAGGACGGGTGATCTGGTCAGGTTTACTTGTGACGGGAACATGGAATTTGTAGGGCGTATAGACAATCAGGTGAAAATCAGGGGCTTCAGGATAGAATTAGGCGAAATTGAGACCCTGTTAAGCCTCAACCCTTCCGTTAAGGAATGTGTAGTTGTTGCAAAAGAAGTGATTGCGGGCGAAAAAACACTGATTGCTTATATAATCCCTGTGCAGGAACAGGCTGACGAGACATTAAGCGCCGAGAACCTCCGTAAAAGCTTGAAAGAAAAGCTTCCTGATTATATGATACCGTCAGGCTTTATGCTTTTAGACTCTTTCCCCTTGACGCCTAACGGCAAGATTGACAGAAAAGCACTTCCTGTCCCCGAGCATATCAGGCCTCAGATGTCAACCAACTATACCGCACCTTCCGATATGACGGAAGAAACGATAACAAAGATATGGCAGGAAGTTTTACACATGGATAGGATAGGGGTAAATGACAACTTCTTTGATATTGGCGGTCATTCCTTGCTTTTGGCTCAGGTTAGAAGCAAAATAATTAAAGCTATTAATAAAGAGATATCAATGATGGATCTCTTCAGGTATCCCACAATCAGCACCCTGTCCGGATTTTTACAGGCCGGGAGCCGGACTGATGCTAAAAAGGATTCTGACCGGAGGATTACCGATGAAAAGAAGGATACAGATATTGCTGTTATAGGTTTAAGCGGAAGATATCCGGGCGCAGCAAATGTTCAGGAGTTTTGGAATAACCTGTGCAACGGAGTTGAATGCATCTCGCATTTTACAGACGAGCAGGTGCTGGAAGAAGGGGTTGACCCGGAGCAGTTAAAGAAGCCGGGCTATGTGAAGGCATGGGGCGTACTTGATAATGTTGATAAATTCGATGCAAACTTCTTTGGATACAATCCAAGAGAAGCAGAGGTTTTAGATCCACAGCAGAGGATATTCCTTGAGGAGTGCTGGAAAGCACTTGAAACGGCCGGCTATGATTCGGAGCGCTATCAGGGGCTGATAGGCGTATATGCCAGTGTGGGGATGAACCATTATATCCAAAACCTTAAAGAAAACCGCAGTTCACAAGGTTTAGCCAGCGATTACCAGATTATGATCAGCAATGACAAGGATTTTCTGGCTACACGAATAGCTTATAAAATGAACCTCGAAGGGCCGGGCCTAACGGTACAGACGGCTTGTTCATCTTCACTTGTTGCTGTTCACCTTGCATGCAGGAGCTTAATCAACGGGGAATGTGATATGGCTTTAGCCGGGGGTGTTAGTATTAGACTTCCTCAAAAGTCAGGCTATCTGTACCAGGAGGGGATGATTTTATCTCCGGATGGTTGCTGCAGGGCTTTTGACGAGCAGGCAAAGGGAACCGTAGGCGGAAACGGAACGGGTGTAGTCGTTCTGAAGCGGCTTCAGGATGCCATTGCGGATGGAGATGATATCAGCGCCGTTATAAAGGGTACGGCAATTAATAATGACGGAGCGTTAAAAATCGGATATACTGCGCCAAGAATTGACGGCCAGGCAAAGGTAATTGCAGAAGCCCAGTCGAAGGCCGGTGTTGAGCCGGAAACCATAACCTATATTGAGGCGCATGGTACAGGAACTCCATTGGGCGATCCTATTGAAATTGAAGCCCTGACTCAGGTATTCAGCCGAAAGACAGATGAAAAGGGCTATTGTGCCATTGGCTCAGTCAAAACCAATATAGGGCATCTTGATGCAGCCGCAGGGGTAACCGGTTTGATTAAAGCGGTGTTGTCGCTTCGCAATAAAAAGCTGCCTCAAAGCCTGAATTACAAGAGCCCAAATCCAAAGATCAATTTCAGGGAAAGTCCGTTCTATGTTAATGAATCCCTGACTGAATGGAAAAACACACGGGGGCCTTTAAGAGCAGGGGTCAGTTCCTTCGGAATAGGAGGAACAAATGCTCATGCAGTACTGGAAGAGGCTCCGGTAGTTTACAGCGATATAAATAATAATTCCGAGGTTTTACTGGTTTTCTCAGCTAAAAGCGCCAAGGCTTTGCAAAGAATGACCTCCGGCTTTGCTGCCTTCCTAAAGGAAAATAGAGATATAAACCTAGCTGATGCGGCATATACGCTTCAGGTGGGACGAAGGGAATTTGAATACAGAAGCTTTGTGGTATGTAAATCGGTCGAGAATGCGATAGAGCTGCTGGAAAAGAATACTGATAATTTCAAAGCGGCAGATGCCGGTGTTTCAGTCATTGATGAGCCGACAGGCTATTCCTTGGAGCAGCTCGGTAATCTGTGGGCAGCAGGCAGCAAGATAAACTGGAGCAAGCTTTATAAAGAGGAAAAGAGAAAAAGGCTGGCTCTTCCGACCTATCCCTTTGAAGGACAGTCGTATTGGGTTAAGAAGAGTGAAAAAATCGAAGCTGAAAAACCCCGTAAAAAGGAAGTTGAAAGAAAAGAACTTTCAGAATGGTTCTATGCGCCAGTTTGGAAGCAATCTCTGAAAAATACAGTGAATCCGGTTGCAAAGGAAGGTACCGGTAAAGAAGTATTGCTTGTATTGGCAGGACAAAGTACCTTTGCACATGCCTTTATAGACAGGCTTGCAAGGGAAAACGGCGACACATTTGTAGCGGTAAAGGGAGAGCACTATACAAAGACAGAGAGTAATAAATATACAATTAATATTGAGGATTATGAGCATTATGAGAATTTATTGACGGAACTGTCCGCAATGGGTAAGGCACCCACAAAAGTGGTTAATTTACTTGGCTTAACAGAAAGTAATAATCATGATGGACAAGATCTTCTATGCGGCAAGAATCTGCTTTATAGCATGATGTACCTGGCACAGGCCATCGGAAGATGCGGGTTGACTAATCCTGTAGAGATTAAGGTGATTACAAACAACGCTCAAAGAGTATTTAACGAAAAACCGATATATCCCGGGAAAGCATTGCATCTTGGGGCTTGCAGGGTTATTCCCAGAGAGTATCCCAATATCCGGTGCGGAAGTGTTGACTGTATTCTGCCTGAGGCCGGTGCTTCGGAGGAGCAGGAAGATTTAATAGAGCAGCTGATTACGGAAATTGCCTTACAAACAGAAGAAGGGCTTGTAGCTTACAGAGGGCTTGAACGCTGGACACAGGAGTTTGAGAAGATTGAACTGGGGAAAGCGGCAGATTCATCTGTTAAAATCAAGCAGAACGGCGTTTATCTCATTACAGGCGGTTTAGGGGGTATGGGTCTTGTTCTTGCAGAGTACCTTGCGCGTGAGTCAAACGCAAAATTAGTTCTGACAGGCCGCTCCGAATTCCCGGAGGTTGAACAGTGGGAGCAGTGGCTTGCCACCCACAATAAGAAAGATGCCGTATCGAAAAAGATCAAAAAATTAAAACAGCTGCAGGCAATGGGGTCTGAAATTTATGTGTGCAGGGCTGATATTGCCGATGCAGAGCAGGTTAGCTCCCTGCGTGAAAAGATCATAAGCAGGTTCGGCGCTATCGATGGTGTGATACACGCTGCCGGAAACCCGGGCGGAGGAATGATCCAGCTCAAAAAGAAAGAGCAGGCGGAGCAAGTACTTTTACCTAAGGTGCAAGGTGCGCTGGTGCTATATAGGACAATGAAAGAGGATAACCTTGACTTTATGCTGTTCTGTTCTTCGTTGAATGCTATTACCGGCGGGTTCGGACAGATGGATTACAGTGCAGGAAATGCCTTCCTGGATGCCATGGCACAGGCTTATGACAGCCGACGGGGCACCCGCATGGTTTCCATAGACTGGGATAGATGGCCTGGAGTAGGTATGGCTGCAGGAACCGGAACCGTATCTCAGGAGGAAGTACACCCTCTATTGGGAAAATGTGTTTCGGAACAGCCGGAAAAAGTGATTTACTTACAGGAATTGTATCCCGAGAAGGATTGGGTATTATCTGAACATCTTGTCCTTGGTACACCGACTATTGCCGGCACTACCTACCTTGAAATGGCAAGGGCGGCATTTGAAGATACTGTCGGGCATTCGGAGATTCAAATATCCGATGTACTGTTCTTAAATACTCTGGCTGTAAGGCAAGGAGAAAAAAGGAAGGTTTATACTATTTTAAATAAAAACGGAGAGGCTTATGATTTCCATATTATCAGCCGCTACAGCGGGGCACAGGAGGATAATGAAAACTGGCTTGAACATGCCAGAGGAAAAATCAGCCGCTCTGAAGGTTCGGAGAGTCAAACATTTAACATAAGTGAGTTGAAAGAAAAGTGTTCCGGAAAAACAGTGTATTCGTCGGAAGAAAAGCAAGAGCTTTCGGAAGAATTCATAAGCTTCGGAACCCGGTGGAGAAATCTAAAGAAGTTCTCTCATTCCGAAACAGAAGGCTTAGTTGAACTTGGACTGGCAGAGGGCTGTGTTTCAGACCTTTCGAGCCATAAAATTCACCCGGCTATGCTCGATATGGCTACCGGAGCGGTAAGACTGGCAGCCGGTGGAAATTATCTGCCGTTTTCATATGAAAAGCTTGAAATAATGGGGTCAATGCCGGAAAAGATATATGGCTACATCCGGTTTAAAAACGGCTACAATTCATCCCAGGAAATCATTACCTGTGACATAGACATTATAGGAGATGACGGAAAACAGATTATCGGTATCAGAAATTTCTCAATGAAACTGATAGGTGATGCAGCTGCAGCAAACATAAAGAGCAGAACTCCGGCGGGATTGCAGCAAGGAGAAGCAGCTTCTGTCAGTAAGCTGGCAGACCAGGTTTCGAGCAGCAATTCAGGAATGCTTAATGAGGGGATTCTTCCTGATGAAGGTCAGGAGGCCTTCGGACGTATTCTTCAGGGCTGCTTCAGACCTCAAATTATTGTTTCTACTAAAGATATAAAGGCTGCCATTGAGCAAGCCAATTATTTCGAGCAGCCCGGTGTCAAGAATACCTTGGAAGATGCTGCAGCTCCAAAAGAAAGACATCCAAGGCCGGAACTGGAAAACGAATATGTAGCTCCTAAAGGTGAGACGGAAAAGAAGTTGGCGGAGCTTTGGCAGGATATTTTGGGGATTGACAGAGTTGGAAGCCAGGATGACTTTTTCGCACTGGGTGGAGATTCGCTGCTGTTAATACAGTTCCATACCAAATTAAAAGAAAAGTTTGAAACAGACATTGCTGTGGTTGACCTTTATAAATATAACACCATTACAGCACTGGCTGGGTATTTAAAGAACGATAACAAAGAAGAGGCGCAGCCGGTTTTCGAAGAAGTTAACAGCAGGGTCAACAAACAGCTGGAATTAATGAAACAGAGAAGACAGCGTATGCAAACAAGAAAAGGAGTGGTACTCGGTGAGTAATTTTGATGAAAGTAACGGAATGGGGGCAGTTGCCATAATAGGCATGGGCGGACGCTTCCCCGGAGCGGCAGATATGGAGGAATTTTGGCACAACCTTTACAACGGAGTTGAATCAGTAAGATTTTTTAAACGTGAAGAGTTGTTGAAAATGGGTATAGATGAGAATTTACTGGATAATCCGAGATTTTCAGCAACAGATGCTATTTTAGACGATATGGATATGTTTGATGCAGCTTTCTTTGACTATTCTGCCAGAGAGGCCGAAATCATGGATCCTCAGCACCGCTTGTTCCTGGAAACCGCATGGGAGGTGCTTGAAAATGCCGGGTATAATTCAGAGCTTTATACCGGGAGAGTAGCTGTCTATGGCAGTGCCAACTTAAGCGGCTATATGATAAGGAATCTGTACTCCAATCCGGGATTGGTTGATACTGTGGGAACTTTTAAGATTATGCTGGCTAACGGTCAGGACTTCCTGGCAACAAAGGTATCCTATAAAATGAACCTGACAGGCCCAAGTGTGAATGTAAATACCTTGTGTTCTTCATCACTGGTTGCCGTCCATGATGCATGTCAGAATCTTCTGAATTACGGCTGTGATCTTGCTTTAGCCGGGGGCGTAAGCTTTCAGGTTTCAAGAAATGAAGCCTTTTTCTACCAGGAAGGAGGCATCGGTTCTTCCGACGGACATTGCAGAGCTTATGATTCCAAAGCAAACGGGACTGTCAGCGGAAGCGGTCTTGCAATTGTTGCATTAAAAAGACTGGAAGATGCCATTGCGGATGGAGACCATATTCATGCAGTTATAAAGGGGACAGGCATCAATAATGACGGTTCTCATAAGAACAGCTATACGGCTCCGAATGTTGACGGACAGGCGGAATGTATTGCGGAAGCCATTGCAATGTCGGGAGTTAATCCCGAAACTATTACTTATATAGACGGTCACGGAACAGGCACGGATCTCGGCGACCCTATTGAAATTGCGGCCTTAACAAAAGCGTTCCGTGCGTATACAAAGAAAAAACAATTCTGTGCCATCGGTTCGGTTAAGACGAATATAGGACATCTTGTCAACGCCGGCGGTCTGGCAAGTGTTATGAAAACAGTGCTTTCCATGCAAAACAAAGTAATTCCGCCAAGCCTTAATTTTGAAGCACCCAATCCTAAAATTGACTTTGAAAACAGTCCTTTTTATGTAAATACAAGATTAACCGACTGGAAAACGGAAGGGTTCCCTTTAAGGGCTGGGGTCAGTTCTTTCGGAATAGGCGGCACCAATACCCATGTGGTTTTGGAGGAAGCACCGCAGATTGAGGCTTCTCAAGCTTCAAAGAGACCGTGCCAGATTATTTCGTTATCGGCCAAGACAGCTACAGCTTTGGAAAAGATGACCGGCAACCTTGTCAGTTTTGCCAAGAACAATCCCGATGCAAAGCTTGCAGATATTGCGTTTACAATGCATGTCGGGAGAAGGAGCTTTAACCACCGAAGGGTTTTGATTTGCAAGGATATGCAGGATTTGACAGACAAATTGGAAAATTTGCCGTCTGAAAGCGTTTTTACATATTTCCAGAAGCCTAAAGATCAGCCTGTTGTTTTCATGTTTCCCGGACAAGGGGAATACGTCAATATGGGTGCGGAGCTATACAAAACAGAAAATTATTTTAAAAGTACTGTAGACAAGTGCTGTGAAATCCTGAAAGCCCAGACAGGCAAGGATGTGCGGAGTGTTCTTTATCCGGCAGGTTCGGATATGGGACATGCGGCAATATCCGATGCCGGAATAGGGAGGGGAATTCTCTTTACTGTCGAATATGCCCTGGCCCGGTTATGGATGAAGTGGGGAATCGAGCCTGAGTGTATGCTCGGTGAGGGTATAGGTGAGGTAACTGCTGCATGCCTTTCGGGAGTATTATCCGTTGAAGATGCCTTGAAGCTGGCTGTTTCAGAAGACAGCAGCCTTCCGGGAACGGTATCACGTATTAGCAATAGTAAAGCAAACATACCCTTTATTTCCTGTGTGACAGGAGAACAGATTACAGATACAGACCTTCAAAGCCCTGATTACTGGATACGTCAAAGAGGTTCTTTCCGGTTCAGCGACGGTTTAAAGGAAATAATGAAAGACTCAGACCAGATTTTATTGGAGATCGGACCGGGAAAAAGGTTGGCTGCCGAGGCAAATAAGTACAAAAATGATGGCGTTAATCAGGCAGTTTTATATTCAATGCCCGGAATGGATGAAGCAGCTTCCGATTGTGAAGCATTATTCAAATGTCTGGGAATGTTCTGGAATGCAGGCGGAAGAGTGGATTGGAATGAGTTCTATTCTGATGAACGGCGCCATCGTATTCCATTGCCTACATATCCTTTTGAGAGACAGCGTTATTGGATAGAACCGGGAAAGAGGGATGCATCAAAGCCTGATGTGCTGATTTCCGGGAAAGAAGATATTACCGGCAGCATCGTTGATTCGGAGTATAAGGAAGCAAGTATTACCATTTCTTTGAAGCTGGATGATCAAAGCCGGACAAATAGCAGTGAAGAACGCAGGAAGCAGTTGGAAGAAATTCTTTCATTGAAGGAGCGGCTTGAGGAGCTGAGTAAGGAATATAACTGCAGCTGTTCCAAAATAGAAGTCTCTCCTTTGGGATTGAAGACCAACGGCGGGCAGCTTGTTGGAAGCGAAAAGCTGAAGAAAATGCCGCGCCCTGATCTGGAATCGGTCTATGCAGAGCCTACCAATGAGGTGGAAAGAGCTATTGTTGAAAAGTGGCAGGAGGTTCTTGGTTTTGACAAGATCGGTATCCATGACGACTTTTTTGAACTTGGCGGGCACTCATTGATAGCAGCAGCAGTTGCGACAGACCTCAGTAAGAAATTTGATGTACAGATTCCTATGAGAAAACTTTTTGAAACAACAACTGCGGCAGGCGTTGCACAATTGATTGAGACGTTCCGCTGGGCAACGGAAGGTGCCAAAGAGGCGGCAGCCGATGAAGAACTTGAAGGCGGAACAATTTAACGGGGGAAAATTATGTCTATTATTGAATTCTTATCCCATTTGAGAGAACTTAATATAAAATTGTGGCTGGAAAATGACACGCTCCAATATCAGGCCCCCAAAGGAACTGTAACCAGGGAAATGCTTCTGGAAATAAGAGACAGAAAAGATGAAATCATAAGCTTTCTAAGGCAGGCCAACATGGAGGCACGTGCAAACAGGGAGCCTATTCCAAGGGCTTCAAGAGAGGACGGACAGGGAATACCTCTGTCTTTCTTCCAGCAGTCCATGTGGTTTTTCAGTCAGATTACAAAGGCGAATCCTGTATTCAATATTTCCAATGCTGTTAAAATGAGCGGAACACTTCACAAGGAAATACTTGCAAAATCCTTACAGGAGGTTATTGCAAGACATGAGTCATTAAGGACGACCTTCAAAAGTGTTGACGGGAGACCGGTTCAAATCATACATCCAGCTGTTGAAGTGACGCTGCATGAGGTGGATTTGTGCCATATTCCGCAGGATGAAATGGAACAATCTCTGAAAAAGCTTTTGAAAGAGGAAGCAAGGTTCACTTTTGATCTGGAAAAAGGTCCTTTATTCAGATTCTGCCTCTTTATCACGGGAGAAAATGAATATGTATTTTCTATGATCATTCATCATATTATTTCGGACGCCTGGTCAAATGCTATTTTTGTAGGGGAATTCTTTAAGTCCTATGAGGCATTCTTAAAAGGAGAGGTTTTGAAGCTGCCGGAGCTGCCCATACAATACGCCGATTTTTCCATATGGGAAAAAAATTGGCTCCAGGGTGAAACCTTGGAGGAATTTCTGGGCTACTGGAGAAAACAGCTGGCAAATCCGACAACAATACAGCTTCCTGCCGATTATCCAAGGCCCAAAAGCCCTACCTATGAAGGCGGTTTTGAACCTTTTACCATATCGGCGCCTTTGACACAAAAATTGAAAACTATTTGCAATAAAGAGGGCGCTACCCTGTTTATGATTATCCTTGCTGCATTCCAGACATTACTTTACCGTTATTCTGGTCAGACAGATATCTTCACCGGTACTGTCGTTGCCAATAGAAACAGGAAGGAAGTAGAGGCACTGGTCGGATTTTTCATGAACACCCTGGTCCTTCGGTCGGATTTGGCGGGGAATCCTGAATTTATTGAGGTTTTGCGCAAGACCAAGAACATGACACTGGATGCCTATACATACCAGGAAGTGCCTTTTGACAAGCTTCTTGAAGAATTGAAGCCTGAACGTGATGTCAGCAGGACTCCTCTATTTCAAACCATGTTTATACTCCACAATACGCAAAAGGTTGAGCTGGAGCTGCCTGGTTTGAAAATGAATCAAGTTGACGTTGAAAGCGGTATGGCTCCCTTTGATTTAAGGCTGCAGCTAACTGAATCAGAAGACGGCATTAAAGGCGGATTTGATTATAATTCGGCTCTCTTTAAGGCTTCAACCGTAAAAAGGCTTGGGGTTCATTTATTGAATATTCTTGAAGCAATATCCGTGAAGCCGGAAGAAAAAGTGTCGGATATAGTTCTGTTGACCCCGGAAGAACAAAATCAGATTATTACGGAGTTCAATAACACGAAAGCGGACTATCCTAAGGATAGAGTTATCCATCAATTCTTTGAGGAAAATGCTTCGAAATACCCTGACCGCACAGCCGCAAAATTCGGAAGCCAGCAACTGACCTATCGTGAACTGAACGAGAAATCAAACCGGCTGGCAAGACTGCTCCGCAGAAATGGCGTTCAAGGAGATAGTATTGTCGGAATTATGCTGGAACGTTCGTTGGAGATGATTATTGGCATTATGGCTGTTGAAAAGGCGGGGGGAGCATATCTGCCTGTCGATCCGCACTATCCACAGGATAGAATAAATTATATTTTAGAGGACAGCGGAGTAACTCTGCTGCTTTCGCATAAAAAATTCGAGTCGATTAAAGTTAATGAAAAGGTAAATAGAATCTTTTTGGAGGATGCTTCCCTATATGAAGGAGACAGCTCCGATTTACCGTGTATCTCCGGTCCCCGGAATCTTGCGTATATCATCTATACCTCCGGTTCTACGGGAAAACCCAAGGGAACACTCATTGAACATCACTCTTTGGTAAACAGGCTGCACTGGATGCAAAAAAGATATCCCATAGGACAAGAGGATGTAATTTTGCAAAAAACGCCGTTTACCTTTGATGTATCTCTGTGGGAGATGTTCTGGTGGTCCATGCAGGGAGCAAGGGTATGTTTCCTGGAGCCCGGAGCGGAAAAGGATCCGGGGATGATTGTCGATGCTATTGAGAAAAACAGTATTACGGTGATTCACTTTGTACCTTCGATGTTGAATTCATTTTTGGAATATATAAATGATACGGGGGAAATCGAAAGAGTTGCAAGCTTGAAACAGGTTTTTGCCAGCGGTGAGGCTTTAACTCCTTCACAGGTCAGGCTTTTTAAACGCCTGCTGGAAAAGAACGGTACTCAGTTGGCAAACCTTTATGGCCCGACGGAAGCAACGGTGGATGTATCATATTTCGACTGTATTACAAAAGAGGATATTGATAGTGTTCCTATTGGGAAGCCGATTGACAATATCAAGCTGTATATCATGGATAAAAAAATGCAGCTTCAGCCGGTCGGAGTAGCCGGAGAGTTATGTATTGCGGGAGTCGGTCTTGCAAGAGGATATTTGAACCGTCCGGAACTGACCGATGAGAAGTTTGTTCCCAATCCTCTGGAGCCCGGACAGAAGCTTTACCGCACCGGTGACCTGGCAAAATGGAGGGAAGACGGCAATATCGAATACCTTGGAAGAATGGACTTTCAGGTCAAAATCCGTGGACTGAGGATTGAACTGGGTGAGATTGAAAGAGTGCTTCAGGAGCATCCCGCCGTTAAGGAATGTATTGTGACAGCTTGGGAAAAACAACCCGGCAATATGCATCTGGTAGGATATATTGTATATGAAAAGGGGATGTCCGCAGAGCAAGGAGAGCTTCAAGCGTTCCTTGAAAAGTCACTGCCCGAATATATGGTGCCCCGTATTTATGTGATACTTGACAGCATGCCGATATCGGCTAACGGAAAGGCGGATCGTAAAGCACTTCCGCCGCCTGTATTGGAGAGCAAAGCCGAATATGTAGCTCCTCGCAACGAGGTGGAAAGCATTTTAACAAATATATGGAAGGAAGAGCTTGGGATTGAAAATGTTGGAGTGAATGACAACTTCTTTGAAATAGGCGGACATTCACTGCTTTTGACGAGGGTGCACAGCCGTTTGAACAAGCAGTTCCAACGTGAGTTTTCATTAATCGATTTGTTTACACACTCAACAATCAGCACCCTAGCGAAATATGTCACAGCTGATAATGAGGAAGTATCCTTCCTTATGAATAATGACAGGCTGCAGAAACAGAAAGAAGCAAAACTAATGAGAAGACAAATGTTCAGGAGGTAGAAAAAATGGCTGATATACCTACACAAAACGCTTTGGAAGGAATAGCCGTTATCGGGATGTCAGGGCGTTTTCCGGGAGCCAAAAACATAAAGGAATTTTGGGAGAAGCTGAAAAACGGAAAGGAATGCATCACTTATTTTTCAAAAGAGGATGCAAGAGCCTGCGGGATTGATGAGGAAAGTATCAATGATCCCAACTATGTTTTTGCGGGAGGAATACTGGAAGATATCGAGCTGTTTGATGCAGGCTTTTTCAGCCTGAATCCCAGGGAAGCGGAAAATCTTGATCCTCAGCAAAGGCTTTTTTTGGAATGCTCTTACGAAGCATTGGAGGATGCGGGATACTCCTGTAATGAATATGATTATCCGATAGGCGTATATGCAGGCAGCAATATGAGTTATTACTTCCTGTACCACCTGTTTAACAAGCTGGGTGTGAAGGATGACCTTGCCATTGCGGTAGGCAACGACAAAGATTATGTGGCTACCAGGGCATCCTATGAATTTAATTTAAAAGGGCCGAGCATCAACATTCAAACAGCTTGTTCAACTTCTATGACAGCGGTTGCGATGGCTTACGAAGGCTTGCTGAACTATCACTGCGATATGGCTATTGCAGGGGGAGCCGGAATCAAGCTGCCGCAGAAATCGGGGTATTTGTATCAGACTGGGTTTATCGGTTCGCCTGACGGACATACCAAGGCTTTTGATGCTGATGCCTTAGGAACGGTGTTTACCAGTGCTGTCGGTGTAATCCTTCTGAAACGTGTGGAAGATGCCATACGGGATGGGGATCACATTTATGCGGTAATAAAGGGAATGGCAGTCAATAATGACGGCTCTACAAAGGTTGGCTTTACCGCACCCAGCAGAGAGGGCGAGGCTGAGGTAATCGCGGCAGCCCAAAATCTTGCAGGGGTTCATCCGGAAGATATCAGCTATATAGAAGCCCATGGTACGGCTACCGCTTTAGGTGATCCTATTGAAATATCGGCGCTTACCAAGGTGTTTGAACAGTTTACAAACAAAAAATCTTATTGTGCCATAGGTTCGGTCAAAAGCAATATAGGACATGCAATTTCAGGTGCGGGCATTTCCGGAATGATTAAAACTTTGCTGGCTTTAGAGCATAAGCAGATACCCCCGAGCATTAATTTCTCGTCACCAAACCCCAAGATCGATTTCGAAAACAGTCCTTTCTATGTCAATACCAGGCTGTGTGATTGGGAGACAGGTGAAAAACCGAGAATTGCGGGTGTTAGCTCTTTCGGCTTCGGCGGTACCAACGTCCATGCTGTAGTTGAAGAAGCACCTCCAATGAAAGAACTGCCATCTTCAAGGGAATGGCAGCTGATAACCCTTTCTGCCAAGGCGCCGGAGGCTTTGGAACAGATGTGCCTGAATCTTGCACAATACTTCAAGGAAAACCCGGGTATTAATTTTGCGGATGCTGTTTATACACTGCATGTGGGCAGAAAAGAATTTGAATACAGGCGTGCGTTCCTGTGCAGGGATTTGAACGATGCAGTCGGACTTTTGGAATCCAAGGAGAACGAAAGAATTTTCAGCGGGGCGGCAAAGAATGTCCAGACCGGGAATACTGCTGCCAATGATCTGATAAAAAGCAATTCCACTGATTCTGAAAAGGTTCTGTCTTCTATCGGTAAGCTATGGGCGGAAGGGGTGCCTGTTGATTGGGAAGCCTTCCATAGTAATGAAAAAAGAAATAGGACTCAGCTGCCTACTTATCCCTTCCAGAGGAAGAGGTACTGGGCTGAGCAATACAATATGAAGGATTTAACAAAAAAGAGCAGCATTCCAGCGTCAAAAATATCCGATTTCAACGATTGGCTTTACTTCCCTTCCTGGAAGAGAGCAGCCAATGTTCCTTTTGTCGGCAGCAAGCTGGAAAAGGACGGCACCTGGCTTATTTTCGAGGATGAAACGGGCTTGAGTGAAAATATAGAAAAGATTTTAAAAGATGAAGGCATTCATGCAGTGACAGTCTCAAAAGGGCAGCAATACAGCAAGGTTGCCGAAGATGCCTACACCATAAATCCCAAGGCCAAAGAGCATTATGTATCACTGTTAAAGGATGTGTTTAAAGGGAATAAACCGGGTTGCATTCTTCATCTTTGGAATGTAACAGAGGATGAGGTCGTACCTTCAAGACTTGAGTTCTCCGAACAATGCTTGAACCATGGCTTTTACAGCCTGCTTTACCTTGCACAGGCACTTGGTGAAACAGTCATTGACTACAATGTAAAAATGGCTGTCGTTACAAACAATATGCATTTGATTTCAGACGAAAAATCCTGTCATCCTGAAAAGGCAGTAATCGCAGGCCCTTGTAAGGTTATTCCGATGGAGTATACCAATATTTTTTGTCAGAGCATCGACTTGGTATTTAAAGATGCCGGAAGTGCTGCAAAAAGAAGGCTCGGACAATCGATTCTGGCTGAAATTTCGCTTCAGGAGCCTCAAACTGTTGTGGCGCTCAGAGGAAATCATAGATGGCTGCCGACCATAGAAAGTACCGCTGTAGAAAATACGGAAGATAGAAGCTGGATAAAAGAAGGCGGTACTTACCTCATAACAGGAGGTTTGGGAGGTATAGGACTTGCCGCTGCTCTCCGTATGGCAAAGGAAGCAAAGGTGAATCTGATTCTTACCAGAAGGTCTTGTTTGCCTGAAAAAGCAAAGTGGCAGGAATGGCTTGATACACACCCGGCTCAGGATACTACCGCCGATATCATAAAGCAGGTAATGACATTGGAAGAACTGGGAGCTGAGGTCATTGCACTTCAGGCCGATACAAAAGACCCTGAGCAGATGCGTGAGGTTGTCCGGCAGGCAAAATCCAGATTCGGAGCAATTAACGGAGTCATTCATGCGGCCGGAGTTTCAGATAACGGGCTCATTCAGGAAAAGAAGGCAGAAGCCGCAGACAAAGTATTTGCACCTAAGATTGCAGGTACCTTGATTTTAGATAAACTTTTGAAGGACGAAGAATTGGACTTTCTGGTGTTATTCTCCTCCAGCAGTACAATTCTGGGAGAAGCCGGCTTTGTAGATTATTGCAGCGCCAATGCATTTTTAGATGCGTATGCTCAATGCAGAAGCCAAATGTCAAACACCTTTACTGCATCGGTAAACTGGGATGAGTGGGATGAAGTAGGGATGGCCGTGAAGACCGGCTCCAGAAGCAAAAGGCAGAAAATAACCGTTAACGAGGGACTTACATTATTGGAAAGGATTATTGCTTCCAAGTCAATGGCCCAGGTGGCGGTAGTGCCGGATGATTTTATGGGAAGGCTTCAGGAAATTGAGGAATTCAGAATGTCCTCCGTAAGAGGCGGGGACGGGTCAACGAAAGTTGCAAATGAGTCCTGTAACAGACCGGATTTAAATGTACCCTACACAGCTCCTCAAAGCGAGCTGGAAAAGGTGATAGCGGAAATATGGCAGGAACAGCTGGGGGTTAACCCAGTGGGTATTCACGATGACTTCTTTGAATTGGGAGGGCATTCGCTGCTGGCTACTTCCTTGATTACAATCCTTCGAAAGAAGTTCCACAGGAATATTAATCTGCAAAGCTTTTTTGAACAGTCAACTGTTGCCCAGTTAGCCAAGATATTGGGAGAGCAGGATGAAACGGATGAATTTGACGAAGGCTTATTATAAATAAAGAAGCGCGATGTAAAAGCTTTATCGCGTTAAATATAGGGGGTTAAATTTTATGAATAAAGTCGTATTGTTATTTCCAGGTCAGGGATCTCAATATGTTGGAATGGGAAAGGCACTTTGCGAGTCCTTCACGGAAGCAAGAGAAACCTTCGAAGAAGCAAATGAAGCATTAGGCTTTGACCTTGGAAAGCTGTGCTTTGAAGGGGATATGGAAGAACTTACAAAAACCGAGAATACTCAGCCTGCCATACTAACTGCAAGTATGGCGGCATTCAGAGTGTATATGAAGGAAATCGGAATTGAACCGGCATATACTGCCGGACATAGTCTTGGAGAGTTTGCTGCCTTGTGCTGTTCGGGGGCCGTTAAATTCTCGGATGCAGTCAAAATCGTAAGGCAAAGAGGTAAATTCATGCAGCAGGCTGTAGCTGTCGGAGTAGGCGGTATGGCTGCTGTCAGCGGTATCGGACAAAGTACTATTGAGGACGAATGCGGCAAGGCTTCAAAGGGTGGAAAGCTGGTTGTGGTTTCCAATTATAATTCTCCCGACCAGATTGTTATTTCAGGGCATTTGGAAGCTGTAGAAGAAGCCGGTGCAAAACTAAAGGCTTTGGGTGCAAGAGTGATTCCGTTAAAGGTAAGCGCACCGTTCCACAGTCCTTTAATGCAGCCCGCAGCGGACTTACTGAACGAAGAATTGTCCAAATACACCTACTATGACTTGAAATATCCTGTTTTGTCCAATTATACTGCTCTTCCTTACCAGGGAAAAGAAAGCATTATTGACAATTTGACAAAGCAGATCGTACAACCTGTCAGATGGCAGGCTTCCATGCAATATCTAAAGGTTGAAGGGGTGAATTTGGGAGTTGAACTGGGTCCGCAGACAGTGCTCAGAAATCTCATGAAAAAGAATGCTCCGGAGATCAAAACCTATTCATATGACAATGATGAAGACGTAAAAGCGGTGAAGAGGAAGCTTTTAAGCGGTGAACAGGATATCGAAAACGGTATGGAAGTCATAACAAAATGTATTGCTGCCGCAATTTGCACCAAGAACAGCAACTGGGATGAGCAGGCTTATCAAAAAGGTGTTGTAGAGCCTTATAGAAAGATTAAAAACCTCAAAGAGGAAATTATAAAAGAGAATAGACAGCCCAGCATTGAAGAGGTTGGACAAGCTCTGAATATGTTAAAGAGTGTGCTATTGACTAAAATGCTTCCGACAGAAGAACAAAAAGAATATATTAACAAGATACTGGAAGAAACAAAAACGAAGGAATTATTCAAGAATTTTTAAGTGGGATGATTTAAAAGGAACCGGGTTAGTTCTTTTACCTTGGAGGGTGGTAAGAAAAATGACGGAAAACGGTAGTTGCTTCAAAGAGAAGCAGCCGATAGAAGAATTTATCGCAGAGCTGAAGGCTAAAAATATCAAGCTCTGGGTAGAAAATGAGTTTTTAAGGTATAAGGCACCGAAGGGTGTTATTACCGCGGAGCTTCTAAAGGATATGGCTGAAAGAAAAGAGGAAATGAAAAGCTATCTTATTTCCTCCGACTTTGACGATCCTTTTGACAGGCCTATTCCTAAGATAGAAATGAAGGATTGTTATACTCTTTCTGCTGCCCAGAAGAGAATGTACCTGCTCAGCCGGATAGACAGTGAAAGTACGGCATATAATATGACTCAGGTTTTAAGAATTGAAGGTGAACTGAACTTAAACCATATAACACAGGTTATTGAAAAGCTTGTGGAACGGCATGAGATACTGCGTACATCCTTTGAAATTGTCAAGGGTGAGCCGGTTCAAAGGATTCACCGGGAAGTGGACTTTAAAGTAGAGTTCACTGAGACGGAAGAAGACAAGGAAAGCATCGACCGTATGATCGGGGAGTTTATTCGCCCTTATGACTTAAGTATTCCGCCGTTATTCAGGTTTAAACTGGTCAGGCTTAAAAATGCTTCTGAGAGACCGGTCTATTTGCTGCTTCAGGATATGCACCATATCGTGTCAGACGGGGTATCCGAAGGCATACTGGTTATGGAATTCAATGAGCTGTATGCAGGGAATGAGCTTCCCCCGCTGAAGATTCAATATAAGGATTATGCCGCATGGCAGGAAAAGCTTATGGAAAGTAAAGTAGTGGAGCCCCAAAAACGGTTCTGGAAGGAACAGCTTTCGGGTGAATTGCCGGTACTGAATCTTCCGGCTGATTTTACAAGGCCTGTAGAATTTTCCTATAAGGGAGACTCCGTGTTATTTACTTTAGACAGGGAATTGTCAGATAAGCTTTACCGGCTGGCCAGGGAGAGCAGGGTCACCCTGTATACTGTTTTACTTGCGGCGTATAATACCCTGCTTGCGAAATACACGGGACAGACGGATATAATCATCGGTACGCCGTCGGCGGGAAGAAGGCATTCGGATATTCAGAATATTCTGGGTGTGTTTATTAATACGCTGGTGCTCAGAAATTTCCCTGAACCCGACAAGACTTTCAGCACCTTTTTACAGGAAGTGGGCGCAAATGTACTAAAGGTATTTGACAATCAGGATTACCAGTTTGAGCAATTGGTGGATGAATTGAATATCAAAAGGGATTTAAGCAGAAATCCCATATTTGATACCATGTTTGTCCTGCAGAACATGAATATCGGAAGTATAAAAGCCGAAGGACTTGAATTATCAAGCTATGAATACAAGCGGAAAATGGCGCAGTTTGATATCCAAACCATTGCGGTAGAAAGTAAAAATGGTATTGATATTGAAATAAACTACTGTACTGATTTATTCAAAAGGGAAACCATTGAGAGGTTTGAAAGACATTTTACAAACATACTCAATTTTATTACCGGCAATACACAGGCAAGGCTAAATGAAATTGAAATACTGGACAATGAAGAAAAAAGCATAATATTAAATCGGTTTAACGATACAGCTGAGGAGTTTCCAACTGGTAGTGTATTGCAGGATGCTTTTGAGAATCAGGCGGAAAAGACTCCTGACAATACGGCTTTAATATTTGGCGGGAAAACGCTTTCCTATAAGGCGCTGAATGAGAAGTCAAACCAGCTTGCAAGGGTTTTGAGAAGCAACGGTGTCAAACCCGGTGATATCGTAGGTATCATGGTAGAAAGATCCTTTGAAATGCTCATAGGAATTATAGGCATTCTTAAAGCGGGAGGGGCATACCTGCCTATCGATACCGAGTATCCGGGAGAGAGGATCAACTATATTCTGGAAGACTGCGGTGCGAAGCTTGTACTCACCAGAAAGGATCTTGAATACAAGCTGGACTTTGAAGGAGGAGCTTTGGACCTGGAAGAGGAAAGCTTATATGAGGGTGACGGTTCAAACCCTGATAAAGTAAATAACCCGAAGGATTTGGCTTATGTAATCTATACATCCGGTTCAACAGGAAAACCCAAAGGGGTCATGATAGAACACGGAAGTGCGGTAAATATTCTTACGGGACTTCAAAAGGACTACCCGCTGCTTGAGGAGGATACATACTTATTAAAGACGACCTATACCTTTGACGTATCTGTTGCAGAGTTGTTCGGCTGGTTTTATGCAGGGGGCAGACTGGCTGTTTTAGAGCCGGGTGAGGAAAAAAACCCGAAAAAAGTACTGGAAGCCATTGAACAGTATAATGTTACCCACATAAATTTTGTACCTTCCATGTTAAACCTGTTTTTAGATATATGCGTTAAAGATAAAACTAATATTATTGAAGGGTTAAAGTATATTTTTGCAGCCGGTGAAGCATTGCCGAAGGAGGTCGTCAATAAATTCGACAGGATTACTTCAAAGGTAAGGCTGGAAAATATCTACGGGCCTACCGAATCAACCATTTATGCGACCCGGTACTCTTTAAGGGACGCTGCCTTCCAGGATATTGTTCCTATCGGTAAGCCTCTTCATAATATAAAGGCTTATATTCTGGATGCAAGCAATAATATTCAGCCCATCGGTGTACCGGGTGAATTATGTCTGGGCGGAAAAGGGATCGCAAGGGGGTATATCAACAGGCCGGAATTGACCTCTTCAAAGTTTATACCAAATCCCTTTGACTCCGGAGAAAAGATATATAAAACAGGAGACCTCGTAAGGTGGCTTCCCGACGGTAATATCGAATACCTCGGAAGGATAGACCACCAGGTAAAAATCAGAGGCTTCAGGATAGAGCTTGGTGAGATAGAGGCACAATTATTAAAGTTTGAGTATATAAAAGAGGCAGTTGTAGCTGCAAGAGAGGACACAAATAGCGGAATCAAATATCTTTGTGCCTATATTGTGGCTGACAGGGATTTCACTGTCCACGAGATAAGAGAAGATCTGAAAGCAACGCTTCCTGAATACATGGTGCCATCACATTTTGTCAGAATGGAAGGCCTGCCGTTATCGAAAAACGGAAAGGTGGACAGGAAGGCGCTGCCGGAACCTGATGGGGATTTCAATACAGGTGCGGAGTATGAAGCTCCCTCCAATGAGCTTGAGAAAGAACTTGCAGAAGTATGGCAGGAAATACTAGGTGTTAAAAGGGTAGGCATCAAAGATAATTTCTTTGACCTTGGAGGAAACTCGCTAAAGGCGATTCAGATGATGGGGCGTCTGGAAGGGTATTCTCTGAACATGCGGCATATTATGCAATATCCGACTATTGCGGAGCTGCAGAAATATGTAGTCTGTTTGAATACAGAAGAGGATGAGCTTCCTTTGATAATGAAAGAAAATATGGATATAGAGTATCACTTCCTGAAAGACGGACAACCGGAGGAGTTCAGCGCACATCTCAATTGTCAGGCACAGATGCTTTATTTCTCCATGAAAAAGAAGGTAAAAAACATTGAAGGCTGCAGAGGAGCCTTTTTAGGGGACATTGTATTTAGAATACTTATGAATGACGATAATACCGTTTTCAATGTTGCCTGCCTGCCATACAAAATCAACGAGGATATTTTCCAGATTGAAAAGTACTATGAGCAGGGCTACAATGCCATGGCAAAAATTGAGGAATTGCTTGAACAGGGAGAGCTTGTCATCATTAGCACCTGTGTCGAGAGAGTTCCCTTCTTTGTCAACTATAAAGGGTTTGATGCACCGGGTAAGGATATTGGTTTTGAGGGACACTCTTTTCTTGCTATAGCCCACAGCAAAACAAAGCTCTATTATGTTGAACAACCGGGTGCCGTGAATACTGAGAACTACATTCCAAGCGGAATGAACCACTCTGTGGGTGTAATTGATAAAGAGGATTTAAGAGCGGCTTTTGACCTATATATCAATTTTGCAACCGTTTCAATCAATGAAGAAAAGCTTCAGGAAAACATGCAAACCGGCAGTTTGGTAAAGGATATGATCAATATTTCTCTGGAAAACCATCAAAAAGAACTCTTTTACCTTGACGGATTCAAAATGGCTCAGGGAACGGCTGCCATGGATTTATTCCTGGAACTGTGCGAAGGGGGAGCTTTGGACCTCAATAACACGCATAATTACGTTCAGACAACGCTGTTTGAGCTTCTGAAGTGGAAGTTCAGGGATATTGCTTCCAACAGGAAACTGTTAAAATTTGCGTTGGAAGAGTACAGGGGGATTTGTGACCAGGAGGCAAGAACCGAAGTTCTGCCAAAGCTTGATAAGCTTTACGTTTTATGGGTAGATTTTATGAACACCATGGATAAGAGGTATAGAAAAGGTCAAACCAATTTTGATTCTTTCTATAAAGAATATCTGGAAGAATTAAAGGGTAAAGAGGAAGAAGCAATGAACGGGCTGAGATTACTATGGCCGGAGGAAGCAGTTGGACAGCAGGAAGAGACAATATAACCTAACCTATATTTAGGGGGAGCTACAATGAAAAAATATACTTTTATCATTCCTACATACCAAAGTAAAGACATGTTAAAAAATTCTCTGGAAGCGATTAATTTTATGGACTATCCAAAAGAGTCTTTTGACGTTATTGTAGTGGATGATGGTTCGACTGATGGTACAAAGGATTATATCAAAGGTATTAATAGAAACTACGAGCTGAAATATATCTATCTTGAGAGATGTGAGGATTCTTGCCGTTCCAGAGCCAGAAACGTGGGGATTAGCAATGCTGAGGGAGAATTTTTGATTTTTATTGATGCGGATATTATTGTCCGTAAGGACTACCTGAGGGAGGTAGAGCGGTACTGCGGCTCGGATGCTGAGCTTATTCTGGTAGGACCAAGGATTATGCTTCCTCATGACATTTCATATGAAATGGTAAGAAGCGGGCAGATTTTTGATGAATTCACATTCGACTGCAGCCGGAGTGAACTGCATGAATTCAGGTGCGGGGTGTTTAATGAATTGTCCTATAATGCGTCTGCTATTCTTTATCCGTTTTTATACGGACAAAGCTGCAATCTGGTAGCCCCTAAAAAGTGGCTTGAGAAGGTAAACGGATTTGATGAAGACCTTAAAGCATGGGGCTTGGAAGACATAGAAGCGGTATACAAGCTGTGGAAGGAAGGCTTGAAATTCTTCATAAACAGTAAATTGGAGGTACTCCATCAGTTTCACTGGTTTGAAGGAAATGTTGTTGAGGATGACAAAATAGCCGGTGTTGAGGAAAATACCAGACTGTTTTTATTGAAGCATTCCAACATATTTAATATTCCCGAAGAGCAGGTATATGAACTGTTCAAAGGCTTGGCAATCCGGTTCTGGTATATAGAAAAGCAGGTGCCCGAGTATGCCAATAGGATTGTCATCGAATTTAAGGACAAGAATACTCTTGAGGAAATCAAGGAAACAATCATGACGCTGTCCGACAGGAAAGGCTTGGAGATTATCGTAGATGACTACATAGAAGACACGGATTTGGATGTATGGATTCAATTATTGGGTAAAAGGAACAGTACACCCAAGTACTATCCTGTTTCAAGGAAGCTGCCGGTTAATCAGCTTAAGGCGGTATAGCGCTTAACGGAGGTAAGGTGGAAAATGGTGTTTGAATTGCTGGAACAAGCGGCTGGCGTGCATGGTGACAATATTGCCGTTTGCTGTCAAGAAAAAAGTGTTACTTATAAAGAACTGCTTTATAATGTAAAGAGGCTGGCGGAGAAATTATCTTCCCGTGGGATTCAAAAAGGGGACAATGTAATCGTTGCAATGAACAACTCTATTGAATTCATAGAGGCATTCTTTGCTATTAACCTTTGCGGTGCAGTCATCGTTCCTTTATATATTAATATGGGACTTCATAAACTGCTGAATGTAGTAAGGTTTTATGATATTAAATATATAATCACTCTCAGCAAATTTGAAAAGACCTTTTCAGCGTTTCAGCAGGAGGACTGCGGTATTTTATCCGGCATTTTTTATATGGAAAGCAGCGGACAAGCAGATGACTGCAGATATGTGGAGCTTTCAAGCATAGAGCCGGAAATCCCACATGAATGCTACCACAAGAAAGCGAGTCCGGCAATGATTCTGTTTTCTTCCGGAACCACCCAGATGCCCAAGGGAATCATGCTTTCCGATCACAATATTGTGAGCAATGTCAAGGGGATTTCGGATTATTTAAAGCTTACCCCGGATGATAAAATACTGCTGATTAAGAATATTAACCATGCGTCAAGTATCACCGGAGAAATGCTTGTATCTCTGGCAAACGGCTGCACCCTTGTTTTAACACCGAATATGCCTACTGCGTCGTTGATACTGCAGCTTATTGATGAACATAAGGTTACAATATTTTTTGCCGTACCTACACTGCTTTCTGCAATATTGGGACACAGAAACCTGGATAGATATGACATTTCGACTCTGAGGATTATTAATTTTTATGGTGCAAGTATCGCGCTTTCCAAGATCAGAGAACTTGCTGACAAATTCGAAGGTGCAAACCTCATATATTCTTACGGCTTGACCGAAGCTGCACCTAGAGTTACCTACATTGAAAGGGATGAATTGCTGAAAAGGGAAGGCTCCAGCGGAGTACCGATTAAGGATGTAAGCGTGTATATTTTAGACAGCGAAGGAAAGGTACTGGGCCCTGAGCAATCGGGAGAAATTGCGGTGAAAGGCCCGAATGTGATGCTGGGATATTACAAAAATGAGGAGTTGACCCGTAAAGCGTTAAAGGATGGGCTTCTGCATACCGGTGATATAGGGCGCCTGGATTCGGACGGATATCTGTATGTCACAGGAAGAAAGGATAATTTAATTATTCGTTCAGGTAAAAACATTTATCCGGAGGAAATTGAGAGCGTTATTATAGGCTTTGAAGGTATTAGGGAAGTTTTAGTAAGGGGTGAGGCAGACGAGCTGGCCGGAGAAGAGATCGCAGCTTATGTTGTTCCGGTTGAGGGCTGCAAAATAAATATGCGGGAATTATTTATGCATTGTAAAGACAACCTTGAGGACTATAAAATACCCCAGAAAATATTTGAGGTAGAACAGCTGGAAAAGACACTCAGCGGAAAGATTGTAAGAAAACAGGCTATAAAGACTGCAATATAAAAATTTGTGAAGGGGGCTGGTTTAAATGAAAGAAAGTGTAGATGAAAAACTGAAACAAATTATTGCGAGGAACTTGAGAATTGGGATTTCCGTCGATGAGATTCATGACGATTCCGACCTTATCGGTGATTTCCTTTTTGACTCAATACAGGTACTGAGGCTGATAGCAGATATAGAAAGAGAATTTGACATAATAGTTGAAAATGAATATCTTGTGATAGAGACCCTGACAAAATACAGCGCTTTAAGGGATTATATAGAAGGCAAGGTTAACTGAAGCTTTGCAGAGTAGTGTAGAATAATAAAAAAAGCGGGGGACAGAATGATGCTGGAAAGTTGTAACAGGCAACTTACGTTGCCAAGCCCGGCTCAAAAGGAAAAGCTGCTTGCAGTTTTAAATCATCTGAATATGCATAATGAGTATTACAGAGGGGTTTTCAAAGAAAATAGTATTAATCTTAAAGGCAGTATAGATGAAATTCTTGAAAAACTGCCTGTTACCACCAAAAAAGATATCAGGAAGAACTATTCAAGCTACATTTCGGATACGAGGGAAGATACCTTCGGAGAATTGACGAGCGGTTCAACAGGAACTCCCGTCAACTGTCAGAAAACCAGAACCGAAAGAATGCTTGCCATGCTGAATATCTGGAAACAGAGGCGTATGTGGGATCCTGAAGTGGATATAACAAACTATCTGTCACTCCATGATGTGAATACATATAAAAAGGTCGGAAATCTTCTGAACTTTGAGAAAGAGCATATGAAAAAGTGCTTCCGAAGACTGCTGGCATTGTCGCCAAGGTGGCTGTCTGGGCCTGCTTCAACCTTTGAGAAATACGCAAAGCTGATTCAGAATGAAGAAGTGCCCTATAACAAGGGAACTATCAAGTTTATAGAGCTGGCAGGGGAATATGCCGATAAAAACTCAAGACAGTACATCGAAGAAATCTTTGGCTGCAAGACCATTAACCATTATGGAACCATTGAAACCTGGTGCATTGCTTATGAATGCCCCAAGGGGCATCTTCATGTCCAGAAGGACCTGATGTATGTGGAAACTGTCAACCACAGTATACTGCCCGGGAAAAAAGACATTGGCGAGATTACAGTAACAAGCTTATATAACAAGCTGATGCCGGTCATCCGCTATAATATCCAGGATCTTGGGAAAGTAGAATTTGTGGATTGTGAATGCGGACAAGCATCTCAGGTGATTACACTCTACGGGGGAAGGACAGGGGATATGATTGTAGGAAAAAAGGAAGTGCTTGGCGAGATATTCTTTAAAAGGGGCATATACAAATTAATAAACAGAGGAATGGACTGTATCGATAGTTTTCGTGTAGAACAAGTGGAATTGAATACGTTTATTATGTATATAGTCAGGCTTCCGAACTACACGGACGAGGTTACACAGTTTCTGCTGGATTATATCCATACGGGAATAGGCAGTGAAGCGGAGGTAGAATTTAAGTTTGTTGAAGATATTCCGCCTCTGCCGTCCGGCAAGATAAAGATATTCTATTCTTTTGTTAAAGCTGGAGAAGGAGATGCTATAAAAAGATGATACATGGATTTGAACCTCAGCATGATGAACTTTATAACTGTTTGGAGGACGCTATCGCCTGTATTGCAACCGGATTCGGAAGAGAGCATATGCTGATCTATGCAGACGCTTGGAATTTTGCTTTTTTTCCTTCAACAGGCTCAAAAAAGAGAATCATCGGCAACAGGGTGGAAGCGGGAGAATATAACGCCTGGGTAAGCCTGGAGAAATATCACGGTATAAATTCCAAATGCCATTTCAGTCAAACAATGGAGCAGCAGTTTGAGATATTGAAAAATGAATTAGCCGGCGGAAAACCCACGGTTTTGTGGTTGGATGGTTATTATGTTCCGTGGACGAATGTTTACAGGAAGCTGCATATGAAGCATTTCCTCATAGTCGTGGATGTAGATGAAGCAGAGGAGCATATCCTCGTGGTGGATCCATACTGGAATAAGAATATTAATCCGCTCCCTTTGAAGAATTTTAAATTGTCAAAGGCGAAATGCATTACCTTTTCACTTACCGAAAAAGAACCTGCGCCCGATTGGCGTGATGTAATGAAGAATGCGGTATCGAAAGTTCAGTCTTCGGATGCCTTTGCTGCCATGAGGATGTTTGCGGACGAGGTAGAGCAAAGCATTGATTTAAAGGCTGAGATTGAAGGCTTTGAAGAATTGAAATACAACTGCCCTATATTCATGCAGCTGGCAGAAGTATTTTTCCGCAGGTTGAATTTCGCGCGGCTGATGGAGTATCTGGGAGAACGAAATAAGGTTTTGAGGCTGTCAGAGCTTTCACACAGCATGAAAAAGGTCGGAGAAGGCTGGAAAAAAACCAGGGAAGTGCTGGTGAAATCCGTCGAAAGCAAAGAGCAGCAAAAGAAAATACTCCAGTTTGCTGATGAAGTAAGAAAATTGGCGGATGAAGAAGAGAGCTTGGCACAAGAAATTTCTTCGATGCTCGGTTGAAGAAAGAATGTATGATTTGCTGTTTAAGGAGCTTTGGTGCAATGATAGAAAATTTTAAGTTTATTCGTGAAGAACACTATAACTGTCTGGAAAACGTTCTTGTATCGCTGATGGAGACGTGGCAGCAGGAATATGTTTTAATGTTTTCCGAAGGTTGGGGCTTTACATTTTTACCGCCTATAGATGAAAACCCTGAAATCCTAGGCAACCGGATCGGGGGAGGGGAATACAAGGTTTGGGAATGCCTCTGGAAATACCATGGGGTCTTACCTGCCTTTCATGAGGAAGAAAATATAGATCTGCAAAAGGATATTTTAAGAAATGAATTAGCCGACGGAAGGCCTGTCATACTAAGCCTTGATGCGTTCTATGCACCCTGGAAGGATGTCTTCGGCAAATACCATTTCGAACACTATAGTCTGGCTGTAGATATTGACGAGGAAAAAGGCGTAATCTATTGCCTTGACCCGTTTGTAAACAATCTTGCAAATCCCTTGCCGATGGAAAGTTTCATTAAGGGTAATGCGAAATGCATCACTCTGACCCGCAGTAAGGAAAAACCCAACGATATCAACCTTAATGAAATACTTGAAAAAGCAGCATTGACTATTCTTGCGGATGAGGGGGATATTAACGGAATTCAAGGAATGAGAGCCTTTGCGGACAAGATGGAGAGTTCGTTTAACCTTAAGCAGGAGATCGAGGGCTATGAAGAAATGATATGGGTTTCTCCGATCATTTTGAGAATATCGGATATTGGTGCCAGGAGGTTGCACTTTGCAAGTGTTCTTCAATATCTTGAAAAGAATTTTCCAGAGAAGGACCTGTCTCGTTTCTCCAAACAGGTGGAAAAAGCGGGCTGGGGATGGAGAAGGGTAAGAAGAATGCTGGCCAGTGCCTGCGATAGTAATAATCCGCAAGAATACACGGCTCAAATTGTAAATGATATACGGCGTCTGGCAGACTTTGAAGAAGGTATTGCCAAAGAAATGCAGGAAACTTTTTATATAGATAACAAATAAGACATACCTATCGTATAGCATAGGCAGATGAGGTGAGCTAATGATGGAAACCGGTGCAAAAGAAAGAAATGAAAGACCGGAAGGTGATATTTCATACTGGAAAGAATATCTTTGTGATTACGAGCAGGATACTGTCCTACCCAAATTCAACAAAGCAAACAAAAGCAGTACTTGTATGGAGGAAAAGGTTTTTATTGAGCTTGACGGCAGTTTGAGCGAAAAGCTTAAGGAAATAGCACTAAAGCATCATGTGTCAATGGATACCGTAGTTGAAGCTGTTTGGGGAATTGTCCTTCAGAAATATAATAATACACACGATGTATTATTTGGATTGACTATAAATGAAAAAAGTGAGAAAGTTGTTCCATTGAGAATAAAATGTGATGGAGATACCTGCTTCAATCAGCTTTTGAGATGCAACGAAACAGAGAAATTAAAAGCCGGACAGGCCGGAAGCATGGATATTAACGAAATCCAATCGGTCTTGGGCGAAAGCAGGAAGCTTATTGATCATATAATGATTATTGATAAGCAGCCATTAGAGAAAAAAGTCAGTGAACCGGCGCATCAGGAATGTACGGAGCATTCAGGAGTTCAGGAGCAGCAAGCTTATGACTTTTCATTTGAAATAAATTTCGAAAGCAAGATATGCATCAGGTTTAGATATAATGCAGCTGTCTTTGACAGGAAAACAATAGAGGCTGCAGGGGGCCACTTTATTAATGCGGCACAGGCTGTGACAGAAAAAGATGACATAAAAGTTTGTGAAATAGATATATTGTCCGAAGAAGAGAAAAATAAGCTTTTATTTGGTTTTAATAATACTAAAACCGAATATCCCCGTGACAAAACGATACATCAGCTGTTTGAAGAGCAGGCAGGAAAAACCCCTCTGCAGCTTGCCGTTGTGTCTGAAAATACAAGGCTGACTTATGAAGAGCTCGATATACGGGCAAATCAGCTTGCTTCATTATTGAAAGAAAAGGGTGTTGACTCCGAAAGTATTGTAGCCATTATGGCTCAACGCTCTGTTGAGTGCATAATTGGCATACTGGCAATATTAAAAGCCGGGGGGGCATACCTGCCCATTGACCCGGGTTACCCGGACGAAAGAAAATGTTATATGCTTGAAGACAGCGGCGCGAAGGTACTGCTTACAATGTCTGATCTTGATCCGATTACCGGCATCAGTGTGCCGGAAACTATATTCCTGGATAATCCTTCACATTATCGGACGGAAGTCAAAGAAGAAAGCTGCACAGGTGCGCCTCTCAATCTGGCATATATTATGTATACTTCCGGTTCTACCGGCAAACCCAAAGGAACTATGGTTGAACACAGAAACGTTGTAAGACTGGTCAAAAACACAAACTATATACGGTTCAGCAAGGATGACCGTATACTTCAGACAGGTGCTATTGTTTTTGATGCCTGTACCTTTGAAATATGGGGTGCTCTGTTAAACGGGTTAAGCCTGTATCTGACTGACGGAAATAACATTTTGGATGCAAAAAAGCTTCAGAAAGTACTCGCAGAAAACAAGATAACAATATTATGGCTTACATCACCGCTGTTTAATCAGCTGTCCGACAAATGCCCCGAAATGTTTTCAGGGCTCAAATACCTTCTTGTGGGCGGAGATACGCTTTCACCAAGGCACATCAACAATGTGATGGAGAAATGTCCAAACCTTGAAATAATTAACGGATATGGGCCCACAGAGAATACAACTTTTTCAACTTGCTTCCCGATTGACAGAATATATGAGGAGAATATCCCGATAGGAAAACCCATCAGCAACTCTACCGCCTATATTGTCGACAAATATAATCATTTACAGCCTGTAGGCGTGTTCGGTGAACTGTGGGTAGGAGGAGACGGCGTTGGAAGAGGCTATTTAAACAGGAAGGAAATGACCTCTGAAAAGTTTATAGACAATCCTTTTATAAAAGGTGACAGGATTTATAAAACCGGAGATTTGGCAAGGTGGCTTCCTGACGGAAACATTGACTTCTTAGGAAGGGTGGACAACCAGGTAAAAATCCGCGGCTTCAGAATAGAGCTGGGAGAGATAGAAAACCATTTAATGAAACACGATAACATCAAGGAAGCCGTTGTAATAGACAAGACAAATGAAAACAACGGAAAATACCTTTGTGCCTATTTTGTATCGGATAAGGAATTAACCGTAGCACAATTGAAAGAGCATATTCTTAAGGAACTTCCCGGCTACATGGTGCCGTCATACTTTACACGTCTTGAAAAAATGCCTTTGACACCTAATGGTAAGATTGACAGAAAGAAGCTTCCCGAGCCGGATACCTCATCAATTAATACTGGAGTGGAATTCATCCCTCCAAGAAATAAAGAGGAAGAGGCCCTTGCCCAAATATGGTGTGAAATATTGGGGCTCAATAAAGTGGGCATTGAAGATAATTTCTTTAATATGGGCGGCGATTCCATCAAGGCGGTAGAGGTGACTGCCAGAGCTGCTGAAGCAGGGACAAACCTCTCAATATCGGATATATTCAGATATACGACGATTAAAGGGATAATGGACGGCACGAAAACCGGCGAACCGAAGGAAAGCACCTTTGACCAGTTTGCAGCTGTACAGCAAAAATATAACCTGAAGGACTATCAGGTGCAGGTGGAAAACAAAGGGGAAGACACGGCTCTGAGCGGGGAATTTAAAGAATACCCTGCGGCAAAAGAGCTAAAGGTGGTAATTCAGAAGGATATAACAACATACCTTCACAGGAGTCTGCCTTTATGTGCGATACTTGCCTATGATAAGTATCTTCCATGGTACTTTAATAACTTCATACAGGTTTTTTCGTTTACCGATTCCAGCGGATATGTAGAACTCAACTACCTTGAACCCAGGGATTGTTATATCGAAATCGCAGATGTGGTTTGCTTGGGATACCATTTATTGAAAAAAGAAAAATCTATAATTGATTTTATCATTGAAAAGCTCAATATGGGGTATTACCTGGTAATAAACGTAGATGAATTTTATCTTCCCAATAAATGGGATTACCAACGAAATCATTTTGTGCATTCTTCACTGATTTATGGATATGATAACGGAACCAAGCAATTGAAGGCTGTCGGCTTCAATCAGGAAAGGCTTTTTACAGGCATTACTTTTTCCTATAGCGAGTTCACGGATGCTTATGAGAACGGTAAAATCCATTATAAGAATTATGCCCCCTGGTGTGACTGGTCGGCCGTACAATTGATCAGACCAAAAAGTTTTGATGCTGAATTTCCTTTCAGTACCACCGGTTTCATAAAAGAATTGCAGGATTACCTCCTTTCCGGAAGCGACTTGAGAAGGCTCTATTCTTTTGAGTATCAGCCGGATCAGGTAGAATTCGGGTTTAAGGTATACGATGTACTCCTTCGTAATTTACAAAATTTATTAGATGGTAAGCTAACCATTGATTATAGAGCAATCCACTTATTATCCGAACATAAAAAATGCTTATATGACAGACTTGGATATGTAATCTCAAAAAATCAGCTGACAGGGAAAATCCTCGAACTTCAGGAACAATACTTGGGAATTGTTGAACAATGGAATGATATCAGGCTTCAATACCTTGCACAATCCTATAGTGAGTTTGATGCCCAAAGGCTAACAAAGGAGCAGCAATCCATGCTTCACAATGTAATTGAAAGGGTCAATGAAGTAAAGGAAAAGGAATATGAGGTCTTGCAAAAGGTAATTGAGCAATTGACATTGAATGAAAACAGAAAAAAAATAACTTCGCAAAGCTAGCTGATAATGATAAAAGAATTGATCGGCAAAAATAAAAACTATAAATAATAGGCATTCGGTCTGACCGAAGGCTTATTTTTTTATTCTGACAGATACAATTAGTTCACTTTACAAGATAAGGACAAACTCACAGGGTCACACCTATTTTAGGCTGCTTCAGAGAAAAATATACCACTTCGGGTTTTTGAGAATCGAATTAAGTCGAATATGTCAATAACTTTAGAAAATGTCACCCTAAATCAATATTAATTATCGCTAGAAAATGTCACCCCATAGAGATGTAAGTCGGTCGAAAACTCTTTCAAGAATCCAGTTTACAGCGAGCCTCGCCCATA
>JAEXSP010000031.1 GCA_023453795.1 Bacillota bacterium | reverse complement strand
TGAGCCAGGATCAAACTCTCTAATTAAAGTTTTATTAGAGAGCCATTTGGCTCTTAATTACGTTATCACTGACTTGTAGTTTACAAATCACTCAAATTAATTTACGAGTTCCTTTGTCTTACTCTTTACACTGTTTACTTTTCAAGGTCCATTTGTTAACTGCTCTTGCGAAACAGCTTTTATATATTATCACAAACCCAACATGATGTCAACAACTTTATGTTATTGTTTGTTTTGTTTGTTTCGCTCGTCTCGCGACGGCTTAATTAATATACCATCAATCTAATATTATAACAACCTTGTATAAACTGCTTGTTTGGTTGTTAATCAAATATATATTTGATTATCTGTCATATCCTTTAATATATACGCTAATAATAAATAATGCTACACATTCATATCATATTTAACAATAATATAAACGAGGTGTTTTAATGAAAAGAGTACGGAAAAGAAACAGAACTCTTACAGAAAGGCTTTATAGAAACAATGTACTTCCTGACGGAACTTTATTCAAGGTAAGCCCGGGAGAACTTGTTATACAGAAACTTGAGAATCCGCCTTTTAATGATGAAGATGATCAACAAAAAAACAAGAGTTCAATTTGAGCTCTTGTTTTCTGTTTGAATTGTTAATATTGTTATTGTTCTTCATCCTCGTTTTCGTTAACGATCCTTGCAATGCTTACAACACTGTTTCCTTCGCTCATCCTCATTAGAGTTACACCTTGCGTTGCTCTTCCAAGGATGCTGACTTCACTGACTTTCAACCTTATTATAGTGCCGTCGGAACTTATAAGCATCAAATCGTCGTCATCGTTTACGAGCATCATTCCAGCGATCTTACCTGTCTTTTCAGTTACCTTGTATGTCAGTATTCCTTTACCGCTTCTGGCCTGATCCTTGTATTCTTCAAGTTCAGTTCTCTTACCGAAGCCGTTTTCAGTAACGACAAGAAGATATTTGTTACCTCCGCATACTTCCATGCCGATTACATAGTCCTCATCTTCAAGCTTTATTCCAATTACACCCTGTGAAACCCTACCGACCGGTCTGGCATCGGTTTCATTGAACCTTATTGACATACCTCCTCTGGTAACAAGTATGATATCCTGATTACCGTCAGTAAGCTTAACATCGATCAACTCATCGTTTTCTCTCAGTACAACACCTGTTATGCCGCCTTTACGGATATTATCATATTCCTTGAGGTTAGTCTTTTTCACAAGACCGTTTCTTGTAGCCATTATAAGGTTCGAACCTTCTTTATATTCTGCTATTGGTATGACAGTAGTAACCTTTTCGTCTGCGTCAAGCTGAAGAAGATTTACAATTGCCGTACCCTTTGCCTGACGTCCGGATTCCGGTATTTCATAGGCTTTGAGCCTATATACCCTTCCTTTGTTAGTAAAGAAGAATATAAAATGATGCGTAGACGTAATAAACAAGTTTTCTACGAAATCCTCTTCTCTGGTACTCAAGCCGGTAATACCTTTTCCGCCCCTTCTCTGGCTCTTGTAAGTGTCAGCCGGAAGCCTTTTGATATATCCGAAATGAGTAAGCGTTATAACGCTTTCCTCTTCCTGAATCAGGTCTTCAATATCTATTTCACCCTCATCAGCGATAATCTTTGTTCTTCTTTCATCCGCATACTTGTCTTTTATAACTGCAAGCTCGTCCTTTATAACATTCAATACAAGATGCTCGTTAGCAAGAATGTCCTCAAAATACTTGATCTTAGCCAAAAGCTCTCTATATTCATTTTCAAGCTTTTCCCTTTCCAATCCGGTTAATCTTCCGAGTCTCATGTCTACAATAGCTTGAGACTGTTTTTCACTAAGACCGAATCTTTCCATCAAGCCTTCTTTTGCTATAGCTTCTGTTTTTGATCCTCTGATGATCCTAATTACTTCGTCAAGATTATCAAGCGCAATCTTCAAGCCTTCTAATATATGCGCCCTTGCTCTAGCTTTATCAAGATCAAATTTTGTTCTTCTTACGATAATTTCTTTCTGATGTATTATATAATGGTCTATAGCTTGTCTAAGGTTGACAATCATAGGCTCATATTTCTTATCTTCAGTCTGAACGATGGCAAGCATGTTCACACTGAAGGTGTCCTGCATCTGCGTGTTCTTATAGAGCTGGTTAAGAACAACATTGGCATTGGCATCCCTTTTCAGTTCAATTATTATTCTGACTGCTTCATTTCTATCCGATTCATCTCTTAAGTCAGAGATGCCTTCAATCCTTTTATCTTTGACAAGTTCAGCTATTTTTTCGATTAATCTTGCCTTGTTGACCAGGTAAGGAAGTTGTGAAACAATGATACGCTGCCTGTTGTTGCTGTGTTGTTCTATTGAAGCTTCAGCACGGACAACAATTCTTCCTCTCCCTGTTTTATAAGCATCTCTTATTCCCTGTCTGCCTACTATAATACCGGCGGTAGGAAAATCAGGCCCCTTTATGATTTTATTCAAATCTTCAGGAGTTGTCTCAGGCTCGTCAATAATTTTTACAATACCATCTATTACTTCACCTAAGTTATGTGGAGGTATGTTTGTAGCCATACCTACTGCTATACCTGATGAACCGTTTACAAGAAGGTTCGGAAACCTGGAAGGTAATACTACAGGTTCCATTTCGTGCTCATCAAAATTGGGCTTAAAGTCAACGGTATCCTTGTTTATTTCCGACAGCATTTCCATAGCCATCTTTGTAAGCCTTGATTCTGTATACCTCATTGCTGCCGGAGGATCTCCATCCCTTGATCCGAAATTTCCATGCCCGTCAACCAGTGTATGCCGCAGAGAAAAATCCTGTGCCATACGAACCATGCTGTCATAAACCGCCGCATCTCCATGAGGATGGAATTTACCTAAAACTTCACCGACTGTCGTAGCACATTTTCTGTAAGCCTTGTCCGGTGTAAAACCCAATCCGTACATCGCATACAGAATTCTTCTGTGAACAGGCTTCAACCCGTCTCTTATGTCTGGAAGCGCACGATCAACGATAACGCTCATGGCATAATCTATAAAGGATTTTTTCATTTCGGACTCAATATCTACGGGTATAATCTTCTGTTCTTTAATTTCATTTGTATCTGCCATAATCCTGTTCCCTTCAATATGGCCTTTAGCTATAGGTTACAGGCAATTGAAATTGTTTAAATTCTAACGCCTGTTATCTATTGCCTCTTGCCACTTTCTATGCAATTAAATGCCGACATTAAGCTATACTTTACTATATAACCTATTGTCTGTCATCTTTTGCCTCATTATTATTTTAATAAAGTTTTTAGTTTGTGTCCACTTTTTTATTATTTTTGAAGATATCAAAAAATAAAGCGAAAAGCCATAAGTGACACAATTCTGTCCCCTATGGCCTTTCTTCGTGTATCTTAAAAAGAAGACTAGGATATCTCCTTTTTGGGTATCCTTACAATGAATTCAATGTATTCACCCCTGTCAATCTGGGCCGCCTTCGCATTGACTCCGGACTTTTTCATAAGGTCAATCGCCTGTCTTATTGTATTTACAAATATTCTGATATCTTTGATAGCTTTGGTAAGTTTTCTTTCCTCCGGCCTATCTCTTTCAACCTTTGTATACTTTTCTATAGCTCTTTCAACAAGAACCTCGGTCCTTTTTACATTCAAGCCCTTTTCGCATACATGCTTCAATACCTTAAGCTGAAGCTGTTCATCATGCAGTTTTAATAATGCCCTTGCATGCCTTTCCGTAAGGTTGTTGTCTGCAAGAATCTTTTTTACCAAAGGCGGCAATTTCAAAAGCCTTATCTTATTTGCAATGGTTGATTGGCTTTTCCCTATCTTTTGTGCCAGCTCCTCCTGAGTGAAGCCATGGTCATTGATAAGGTTGCTGTAGCCCTCTGCTTCCTCCATATAGCTTAGGTCTTCCCTCTGCAGATTTTCTATAAGAGCCATTACTGCCGAATCATTGTCATCGACATTAATGACTATGGCCGGTATCTCTTTTAAGCCTGCCATAGTTGCAGCTCTTAATCTTCTCTCTCCTGCAACAAGCTCATATGAATTGCTTGTGATTCTCCTTACATTGATAGGCTGAATGACTCCATATTCTTTTATGGATTCACAGAGCTCCTCCAGTGCTGCCTTATTGAATTGCTTTCTGGGTTGATAAGGGTTTGGTCTTACACTATCAATCTGAATATACGCTATATTTCTTTGATTTTCCTTTTTTTCATTTCTGGCAGCGTTAAATTTGTTCTCTAACATTTGAAGCACCATCCTTTGAAAATCTTTTTTTAGCTTAAGTAAGAGAAATGAGTGATTTCCTCACCTTGCGCCAGAAGGCGTGATATTGCCTTCACCCATATATACTACAAAGGATATATTCTTCAATTTTTACCTTATTCCTTTTTTTCCCTGCCAATAATCGTTCGTCCAAAAGCTTGATATTACTGCATTTTACAAGTTAAATCAACGGATCTCTTGACGGTTTTCCTGCTTTTCTGGGGTATTTTGGCGAAGTATGTCGTAACTTTCTTATTATAATAATATTTCTTTTCATATCCGTGAAGGGAAGAGTCAGTTCGCTTAAGTCCTCAATCTCGCCGCCAAGAATTTGAAGAGCCCTTTTTGATGCCTCAACCTCCTCCAGACTGCTGCCCTTCATGGCAATAAACAATCCTCCGACGCGTACAAAGGGCAGGCAGTATTCCAACAATACAGGCAAGCTTGCGACAGCCCTAGCGGTAGCAACATCGTATTTTTCTCTATATTCAGGGTTCAGTCCATAGTCTTCCGCCCTTCCATGAACTGCTTCTATTTCTTTCAAATCAAGTCTTGTTATAACCTCGTTTAAAAACTTTACTCTTTTATCAAGAGAATCCAGCAAGGTTACATGAATATCTTTATTGGATATCTTAACCGGTATTCCGGGAAATCCTCCGCCGGTTCCTATATCAACTAAACTTACAGGCATTTTCATTTGATTTAAATACGGTATTATAGTAAGAGAATCAATAAAATGCTTAATTATAACATCCTTATCCTCTTCTATTGCAGTGAGGTTTATCTTCTCATTCCATTCCTTTAAAATATCCTTATACAGCATTAATTGTTCCAATTTATTTTCTTCAAGTTCAACTGCCAGTTCTTTAGAGCCCTGAATTAATAATTTTTTTAAACTTTCTTCCATAATTCATCTCCTACTCACCCCTGACCCCTCTCTTCAAAAAAGAGGGGTATTTAGGTAAGACAATTTTGAGTAATCTTATTTAGCTTTTACATTCTTCTTTATGTTGCAAAAATATATTCTTTATAAATTAGTTCCATAAACATTTTGATACACTCGGGAATTAAAAATACATAACTTCTCGTAAGAAAAATAAATTCTTCTGACGCCTTTATCATCCTCTATTCATAAGAGAGGGGGGCAGGGGGTGAGTTGGTGCGTCCCCTTCTATTCTGCTCGAGATAAATTAAAAGCACCGATATATCAGCCGGGGATACCCCTGTTATTCTTGAAGCCTGACCGACAGACTCAGGTCTGATCTGTGAGAGCTTTTGCCTGGCCTCTATTCTCAATCCCTGGATTTCATTATAGTCAATCCAGACGGGGAGCTTCCTTTCCTCAAGCTTTTTAAACTGCCCTACCTGAAGAAGCTGCCTCTTTATATAGCCTTCATATTTTACGGCAAGCTCAACCTGCTCCATTTCTGAAAAGCTCAATTCAGGTGCACCTTCATCAATTTGTATCAGCTCGCAATATGATATTTCGGGCCTTCTGAGCAGTTCTATGAGTTTTATACCGCTTTTTATCAGTGAACTGTTTTTTCTTTCTAAAAAAGCATTCACCTTTTCGCTTGGCGGTGCAACCGTTTTTTCAAGCCTTTCAACCTCAGCTTCTATGTTTTTTTTCTTTTCTTCAAATTTCCTATACCTTTCCGGCTTTATAAGTCCGATTTCATTGCCAATGGGGGTAAGCCTGAGATCAGCATTGTCCTGCCGTAGCAGAAGCCTGTATTCCGATCTTGAAGTCATCATTCTATAGGGCTCTTTTGTACCCTTCGTTACCAGGTCATCTATGAGAACACCGATATAAGCCTGCGACCTGTCTAAAACTAAAGGCATCCTGTTCAGTATCTTCATTGCTGCATTAATTCCGGCGATAAGACCCTGCGCTGCAGCCTCTTCATAGCCAGAGCTTCCGTTTATCTGCCCTGCAGAGAATAATCCGTCAATATTTTTAAATTCAAGCGAAAGATTCAATTGAGTTGCATTAATGCAGTCATATTCTATTGCATAAGCACTGCGCATTACCGATACATTTTCGAGGCCCGGAAGTGTTTTCATCATTTTTATCTGCACATCTTCAGGGAGGCTGCTTGACATACCCTGGAGATACATTTCCTCTGTATCCAGTCCCATAGGCTCTACAAATACCTGATGCTTTTCCTTGTCTGCAAACCTTACAACCTTATCTTCGATTGAAGGACAATATCTTGGCCCCACTCCCTTAATATCACCTGAATAGAGAGGCGACCTATGGAGATTTTCCTTTATTACGTTGTGAGTATTTTCATTAGTATATGTGAGCCAGCATGATACCTGCTCCTTTGTAATTTCCTCCGTTTCAAATGAAAATGGAACAATCCGCTCATCTCCAGGCTGTTCCTCCATTTTATCAAAATCTATGCTTCTTCTGTTAATTCTCGCCGGTGTTCCGGTTTTAAACCTGAAAAGCTCTATATCATTTTGAATCAGACTTTCGGAAAGCCTGTTAGCCGGAAAAAGTCCGTCAGGTCCTCCGCTGTAGCTTACGTCCCCGATTATTATCCTGCCTTTTAAATATGTTCCGGTGGTCAGCACAACCGTTTTCCCGTAATAAATGGCCCCGGTATGAGTCTTAACACCCTTTATGGATTTATTTTCAGTAATTATTTCTATAATTTCCGCCTGTTTTATATCAAGGTTATCCTGTTTCTCAAGAGTATGCTTCATTTCCATTTGATATCTTCTTCGGTCTGCTTGTGCACGAAGAGAAAATACCGCCGGACCTTTTGCCGAATTAAGTATCTTTGACTGTATGAATGTCTTATCTGTATTTTTACCCATTTCACCGCCCAGAGCGTCAATCTCTCTGACCAAATGCCCCTTTGCAGTGCCACCGATACTTGGATTGCAGGGCATATTAGCGATACTGTCCAAATTAATTGCAAATACCACTGTTTTACAGCCAAGCCTTGCAGCCGCAAGGGCAGCTTCACACCCGGCATGTCCTGCTCCAACTACTATTACATCATAATCCCCAGCTATATAATCCAAATTTGCTTCCTCCTAACATTGTCCCGGAACTTTATTTCCCTATGCAAAATCTGCTGAAAATCTCATGCATTACATCCTCGCTGGCCGATTCCCCTGTTATCTGTCCAAGATATTCTGCAGAATTCTTAATGTCTATAGTAATACAATCCAAAGGCATTCCCGCTTCATAAGACCCAATTGCATCGCTAATACCGGATAAAGCCTTGTCAATCAGGTCTTTGTGCCTTATATTAGTCACAAGGATTTCATCGTTTGATCTGATTTCTCCCTTATTGAATAGGTCTGATATTTCCTTCTCAAGCCTTTCGATTCCAATGCCTTCTTTGATTGATGTCCTTATTATACTATTTACACCGATTTTTTCTTCTATCTTCTCTATAACACCATTATCAGCACAATCAATCTTGTTGATCAATACAATAAGCTTCTTTCCCCGAACTTTATCAAGTATCAACATATCTTCATCGGACAATCCCAAACTTGCATCAAGCATCATTATTATGAGATCCGCCGAGTCTATAGCTTTTTTTGCTTTTTCGACTCCAATCTTTTCAACAATATCTTCTGTATCACGTATTCCTGCAGTATCTGTTATCCGAACCGGAATTCCGTTTATATTTATATACTCTTCTATAATGTCTCTGGTCGTACCTGGTATATCGGTAACAATAGCTTTATTGTTTCCGCTCAACTCATTCAAAAGAGAAGATTTACCTACATTAGGCTTCCCAATTATCACAAGGCTGATGCCTTCTCTCAATATTCGTCCCTTTTCAAAGCCTTTGATTATGTCACTCAAATTTCCCCTGATGTCACTGATTTCTCTGAATACCATTTCACCTGTTACTTCCTCAATATCATGCTCAGGGTAATCAACCGTCACTTCTATATGTGCTATAAGTTCAATAAGCTTTTTTCTTACTTCTTTTATCTTAATTGACAATCTGCCTTCCAATTGCTGCGCTGCAGCTTTTGATCCGTCTTCTGTTTTAGCATTAATCAGGTCAATAACCGCTTCTGCCTGAGAAAGATCCATCCTTCCGTTTAGAAATGCCCTTTTGGTAAACTCACCCGGCTCGGCTAATCTGGCACCTTCCTTTAAAACCAGCGTCAAAACCTCTTTTAGAACTATCAATCCGCCATGGCAGTTTATTTCAACAATATCCTCTTTGGTAAAGGTATTAGGTTTTTCCATCTTTGCAATAAGAACTTCGTCTATCATTACACCATTTAGCGGGTTTATTATTTTTCCGTAACTCAAAGTATGCGATTTAGCAGAACTTATCTTCCTTTTCCCTGAAAAGATTCTGTCTGTTATCTGAAAAGCTTTGCTTCCGCTTATTCTAATTATTCCTATACCGCCAGTTCCTTGTGCTGTTGATATGGCTGCAATCGTATCGTCAAACATACCGGACTCCTTAAAATATTCAAATAAAACCTAATTGGCCCCGAACTCTTTTGTCTTTGTGAACATTCTTCGGCATCTTTCACCAAGTAAGAAAAATAGTCCAAGAAGAACAACCTCCTGAACCATTAATTATAAAATATATTCTTCTTTTAGTTAGCCTGCCGCATGTACATAAACTATTTTAATGTTATAACAACTTTCCTGTTAGGCTCATCTCCTACACTATAAGTCTCAACATATCTGTGATTCTGAAGAGATGAATGTATTACCCTTCTTTCATAAGGGTTCATTGGTTCAAGGGTTATGTTCTTTTTGTATTTGACAACCCTTTCAGCTAACCTGTTTGCAAGGCTTATCAGAGTGTCTTCTCTTTTCTGCCTGTAGTTTTCAACATCCAAAACAACTCTTTGGTAATTCTCCCTGTTCTTATTTACAACAAGGCTTGTGAGATACTGGAGTGAATCAAGAGTCTCCCCTCTTCTTCCGATGATTATGCCTATATCTTTACCATTTATTTTAATCATTACTGATTCTTCGTCTTCTTCTACATCAAGAGCAACATTGATATTCATTTTAGCGAATACATCGAAAAGAAACGTCTTTGCCTTGTCCGCGCTGGTTTCCTTTACAGTAACTCTAACTCTTGCCATTTTGCTGCGTATTCCGAATATGCCTTTGGTACCTTCGTCCAATACTTCTATGTCAACCCTGCTTTCATCGGAATTCAACTCGTCAAGTGCTAAAGCTACGGCTTCCTGAACTGTTTTTGCTGTCTTTTCAATACTTATAGCCATCTATTTACTCACAACCTCCTTCTTCTTAAATATAGTCTTATTTATATATATTTGCTGGAATATCTGAATAATATAACCTGTGGTCCAATAAAGAATAAGTCCTGAAGGTACTTGGAACGAAATGAACAGAGTCATTAATGGAGCAAAATACATCATAGTTTTTTGCATACCTGCCATTTGATTATTCATGCCGCTCTGCTGACTCATATTGGACGACATCATTAACTTTGAGGATAAAAATGTTGTTGCGGTAGCTAGAATAGGCAATATTAAGAGCGCCCAATATTCAATTCTATTGGGATCATCAATAAGAAATTGCTTACTTAGTTTAGGTACCATTCCAATGTTCAATCCAAGAAAATGCATATCAAGTACTTTTTCTTTAATAACAATACTAATTTCTTTATAGCCGGCTATTTTCTCACCTTTTGTAAGTTCCGCAAAATGCTGTGCTATTTTTGTTGCATCCCATCCCTTCATATATGTTAATGGGAAGCGTATAACCTGATACAATGCAAACAAAATAGGCATCTGTATCAATAACGGCAGACAACCGCCTGCAGGGTTGACCTTGTTCTCGGAATAGAACTTCATCATTTCTTCGTTAAGCTTTGCTTTATCATTCTTGTATTTTTTCTGCAGCTCCTGTATCTGAGGACCAAGTTCCTGCATTTTTGCAGAAGAACGGTACTGTTTCAGTGTTAAAGGCAATATCAATAATCTCATTATTATGGTAAATATTATTATTGCAAGTCCATAGTTTCTGAATGCTACGTTTTCATATAAAAAATTCAGAAATTTACCCAATGGATTAGCAATGAAATTCAACCAAGTCCACATAAATACTCCTTTACTTATTTAACCGGGTCATAGCCCCCAGGATTAAAAGGGTGACATCTAAGGATTCTTTTAATAAGCATAAATACTCCTTTGAAAGACCCATGCCTTTTTATTGCCTCTATCCCATAATGCGAGCATGACGGATAGAATCGACATGTAGGTTTCTTCAATGGCGAAATGAATTTCTGATAAAATCTTATTAAAGTTATAAGCAACTTTTTAAGCAATCCCATTTCTCCTGGTTAAAAATATTAATCTTTTTAAAAAGAAATTTCATTTCTCTTTTTATCTCCTGAAAGCAAGGAAGCTTTTCTGTACTCCTTGCAACAAAAACACAATCATAGCCATACTTGAGGAATTCTTCATAAAGTCTGTAGTTTTCTCTGATAAGCCTTCGAACTCTGTTTCTTTCTACACTTTTACCTGTTTTTTTACTTACTGTAATACCTAATCTATTTATATCACTATGATTGGGTAAAACATAAAGAACCAGAAATTTTCCTACATAAAACTTTCCCCTTTTATATACCCTATTAAATTCATAGTTTTTTTTTATAGGTTCAGTTTTTAACATTTTATCCTCAAAGTCTAAAGCTTTTTAATGTGTTATTATTTTTCTTAAAATGTAAAAATACTATACCAATTTTAAAAGGCAAAAAATAAATTTAATATTAAAGAAAAAGACCACACTCGTGCGGTCTCACGCTGATAATACTTTTCTGCCCTTTAATCTGCGCCTTCTTAAAACTTTTTTACCATTGGCAGTTTTCATCCTTTTTCTAAAACCATGTTCCATTTTATTATGCCTTTTTTTCGGCTGATAGGTTCTTAACACTGCTAACACCCCCATTCCTTGTGCAAATGCTTAATATATATTAAAATTAGTATTTCATATATAGTTTACGCACGCAAATATTATACTTTTCAAGACACCAAACCAATTATATATTAAAAGAAACAAACCTGTCAAGAAACTCTTTTTGTGGATAATCATAAATTTTTTCATATATTTTTGTGGATAACTTTAGTATAATCATATTGAACATTAAATAAAAGTCTGGTATATTAGTTATACTTGTTGATAACTATGGGTTGTGCATTAAAATTGTTGATAACTTTATTTATCAGCTGAAAATATTTATATTCAAAGCATATACAAATGAAAAGCCATCCAATATTTAGTATTACTCTATTATTCTATATTATACTAAAACATGGTTGATAATAACGTTTTACATAAAAATAGTGTTTAGCCGATTAGGTGTAAACTCTTTTTTTGTCGGCAATTAACTTTAGCTTTTAACTTCATGTTGGAGGAAATGAAATGAGTCTGCAGCTTACCGATTTGTGGCAAAAAACGTTAAATCTTTTGAAGGACGAGCTTACTGAAATAAGCTACAATACATGGATAAAGACCATAGAACCTTTATCTATAAACTCAAGTACAATAATTCTGGGCGTTCCGGCTGATTTTAATAAAGGCATACTTGAATCAAGATATTCAACCCTTATACAAAATGCAATAAAGCAGATATCTTTCAGGGAGTATTCGCTGCAGTTCGTAATGCCTTCTCAGGAAAGCGGCAAAAAATACGATACACAGCTTGAAAATTCTCAAAATGACGACTCAGTTGTATCACTTTTGAATCCCAAATATACATTCGACACCTTTGTCATAGGCAACAGCAACAGATTTGCACATGCCGCTGCACTTGCAGTCGCAGAATCACCGGCAAAAGCCTATAATCCATTATTTATTTACGGCGGCGTAGGTTTGGGAAAAACACATCTAATGCACGCAATAGGTCATTATGTTCTTAGTCAGAATCCGTCCCTGAAGGTTTTATATGTATCTTCTGAAAAGTTTACCAATGAACTGATAAATGCTATAAAAGATGATAGAAATGAAGAATTCAGAAATAAGTATAGAAATATAGACATTTTATTGATAGATGACATTCAGTTCATAGGCGGCAAAGAAAGGACACAGGAGGAATTTTTCCATACCTTCAATGCCCTTTATGAATCAAACAAACAGATAATTATTTCAAGCGACAAGCCGCCAAAAGAAATACTAACACTTGAAGAACGTCTCAAATCAAGGTTTGAGTGGGGTTTAATAGGTGATATACAAACACCAGACCTTGAAACCAGAATCGCAATACTGAGAAAAAAAGCCCAAATGGAAAATCTTTCGATTCCTAATGATGTAATGGTATTTATTGCTGAAAGGATAGCATCCAATATAAGAGAGCTCGAAGGTGCTATAAACAGAGTAATAGCATATTCCTCCCTTACTGAAAAAGAAATAAGCGAGGAACTTGCTACAGAAGCCCTTAAAGACATTCTATCAGTAAACAAAACCAGAGTTATAAACAGCACTTTAATCCAGGATGCTGTTGCTCGTTACTTTGATATCAGACCTGAAGAATTCAAATCAAAGAAACGTAACAGAGACATCTCTTATCCCAGACAGGTAGCAATGTATCTGTGCAGAGAACTGACCGAAATGTCTCTTCCCAAAATCGGCGATGAATTTGGAGGCAGAGATCACACTACTGTAATACATGCTTATGACAAAATAACCGAAGAAATTAAAACAAACCCGGAATTAAGAAGAACTGTTGAAGAACTTAAAAAGAATATTGTTGGCAAGTAAATCACTGCAACTTTCATTTAACTTTTATGAGTTATGAACAATAAACTGTTAATATGGGGATAAAACAATGTGGATTAATTAGAAATTTTTAAGACTTATGAAACATGTTGAAAAACATACTACTTAATCAACAGCATTAATAACATCTGTATCCCTACTGATATCAATCTATACATGAGTTATTAACAGTATTAACAACACTTACTACGATTATTACTGAATTATTTATATTATTTAAAAAAATGTGGAGGCCCTTTATATGAAGATTATATGCTCGAAAGAAAATCTAATAGAAGGAATAAACATAGTACAAAAAGCAGTTTCAGCGAAAACCACTCTTCCAATACTCGAAGGTATATTAATCGAAGCTACAGACAATCTCAAACTTACCGGTAATGACCTGGAAATTGGAATTGAATGCTTCATTGAAGCTGATATAAAAGAAACCGGATCAATAGTAATTAATTCCAAAATGTTTGGTGATGTAATAAGAAGAATGCCTGATTCGGAAATGCTTATCGAAGTTAAAGATAACAATCTTGTAATAATCGAGTGTGAAAACTCACATTTCGAATTAAAGGGATTGAAGCCTGAAGGATTCCCTGCAATACCGGACATAAAGAAAGAGAAATCTTTTAAATCAACACAAAAGCTTATCAGAGACATGATAAAGCAAACTATCTTTGCCGTAAGTATAGATGAAAACAGGCCGATTCTTACAGGATCCCTGATAGAATTTAAGAACAACAGTCTTACATTTGTTTCTATAGACGGGTTCAGGCTTGCTTTAAGAAAAACCTCTATAGAAAATGAAAATGTAGATTTCAGCCTTATTGTTCCGGGAAAAACATTGAGTGAAATAGTAAAAATATTACAGCCTGTAGATGATGAAATAAGTATTTATGCTTCCAATAATCAGGTACTTTTTGATATGGGAAATTGCAAGGTGGTATCCAGACTTCTTGAAGGAGAATACCTGAATTATAAGAGTATAATACCTCAGGATTCTGAAACGAAAATAAAGATTAATACAAAGGATTTCCAGTCAAGTATTGAAAGAGCGTCACTAATAACCATGGAAGACAAAAGGTATCCGATAAAATTCAGCATATCTGATGACAAGATAGTGATATCTTCAAATACTGACCTTGGTGCTGTAAGGGAAGAGCTTAGAATAGAAATGAACGGAAATAAAATGGATATTGGATTTAATCCGAGATATTTTATTGATGCATTAAAAATCATTGACGAAGAAGCAATCGAACTTTATTTTTCTTCCAATGTAGGACCATGTACAATAAGGCCATGCAGCAGCGACTCATTTGCCTATATGATTCTCCCGATAAGAACCAGAAATGATTAAATGTCTTAATTGTTAAAAATGGGACAGTATATATACTGTCCCATTTGATAATTAGTGCAACTTGACGGAGTAATTATAAAAAAGAGACATAGGATAATTATTTTTGGAGGATTAATATATGGAGAAGGTAAAAATAAACACGGAATATATAAAGCTTGATCAATTCTTGAAATGGGCCGGGATTACTATGAGCGGACTTGAAGCCAAAGAACTTGTACTGCAGGGAAGAGTAAAGGTAAACGGAAGTGTTGAAATGCAAAGAGGTAAGAAATTAAGATCCGGGGACACTGTAGAATCAGAAGGAAAGACTTTTATCATAGAATAAAATGCTTTGAAATCAATTCGGAGGTACAACTTGTATATAAAGAGTGTCAAGTTGAAAAACTTTAGAAATTATTCTGATTTGGACATATCTTTTTCTGAAAATGTTAACGTGATATATGGAGAGAACGCTCAAGGTAAGACAAATATACTTGAGGCAATATTTTTGTGTGCATCGGGAAGATCTCATAGAACATCTAGAGATATGGATCTGGTAAGAATCAACGGAAATAATTATTATATTAAAATAGATTATAAAAGAGAAGTTGAAGAGAAGACGCTGGAAATTATTTTTGATAAAGAAGGAAAAAAGAAAATCAGAATAAATGAAATACCTGTAAGAAAGTTAGGGGATCTCATTGGAAATATAAACGCAGTGATGTTTTCTCCGGAAGACTTGATGATAATTAAAGAAGGACCCTCAGAAAGAAGAAGATTTATCGATATTACGCTGTCCCAGATTAAGCCTACATATTTTTATGATTTGCAGCAATATGCTAAAATCTTATTACAGCGAAACAACCTTCTTAAGGAGATCAGGATAAAACCGAGATTATCAGATACTCTGGATGTCTGGAACGAACATCTTATAAACACCGGAACGAAAATAATGCTTTTGAGGGCTGCCTTTCTAAAAAGACTTAATGAAAAGGCTGTTAACAAACATGAAAGTTTGACGGGTAATAAGGAAGAACTATTAATTAAGTACTCACCATCAATTAAAGTAAACGATTACAGTGACAGGGAAAGTATCGAAAAAGAATTTAGAAAAGTACTCAATTATTCAAAAAATAAGGAAATAATAAAGGGTACTACAATGTATGGTCCGCAGCGTGATGACTATGAGATTTTTTTAAATGAGATGAATATTAAGCTGTATGGGTCTCAGGGGCAGCAAAGAACTGCTGTCCTGGCGGTAAAGCTTGCGGAAGTAGATATAATGAGGGAGGAAACAGGTGAATATCCTTTGCTGCTGCTGGATGATGTAATGTCTGAACTGGATCTGGTAAGACAAGGATTTCTTTTTGAAAATATAAATAGTGTGCAGACTTTTATAACATGCACGGACAAAGAAATATTAAAGAATAAAAAATTAGAACATATTAAATACATAGAAATCAAAAATGGAAAGTTAGAAAATAACCAAATTATTTAAAGGAAATTATTTAAGAATTATAAAAATTTGCACTAAAAATTTAATTAGGTTAAAATATAATGGATGAAAAAAATAGTAAATATACATTATGATGATTAAACAACCTATTTTTGAGTCAGAAGGAGAAATAACATGTTTTTGCATATAGGCGGGGAAGTTGTCATTCCTGTCAAAAACATAATTGCTATATTTGATATAGATTCAACAACAATATCAAAAGATACAAGAGAGTTTTTGACTATTTCTGAAGAAGAGGGTTTTATAAAAACAATATCACAAGATTTGCCTAAATCTTTTATTATTACGGAAAGTGACAAAAAGAGTATGATATACCTTTCACCTATTTCATCTGTTACTCTTCAAAAAAGAGCAAGCTATCTTGAGAATATATCTAATATATAGTTAAACGGGAGCTGGAGGAAATCATGTTAGAAAATACAAAAGTAAACGGAACATATGATGTAGAGCAGATACAAGTACTTGAAGGCCTGGAGGCCGTTAGAAAAAGGCCTGGAATGTATATAGGAAGTACTTCGTCCAGAGGTTTGCACCATCTGGTGTATGAGATTGTTGCAAATAGCGTTGACGAAGCTCTTGCCGGTTACTGCAGCGAAATTGAACTGACCATAAATAAAGATAATACTATTACAAATATAGATAACGGAAGAGGAATACCGGTAGGAATTCATCCTAAAATGGGTATACCCACACTTGAAGTTGTACATACAGTACTACATGCCGGCGGAAAGTTTGGCGGCGGTGCATATAGTGTTTCAGGAGGACTACACGGTGTTGGAGCATCCGTTGTTAATGCTCTTTCCGAATGGATGGAAGTTGAAGTTATGTCAGAAGGAAATATATATAAGCAGCGTTATGAAAGGGGAAAGCCTGTAACAGGTGTAGAAATAGTAGGTCAGACTGATAAGACAGGTACAAAGACTACCTTCAAGCCGGATCCGGAAATATTCGAGGAGACTGTATTTGATTTCGATGTAATGCTTGCAAGATATAGGGAAATGGCTTTTTTGAATAGAGGAATAATGATAAAGCTTGTTGATGAAAGACCTGAAGAAAAGGTTGTAAAAAAGCTGCACTATGAGGGAGGCATTATTTCTTTTGTAGAGTATATCAATAAGAACAAGGAAGTTCTTCATCCAAAAATTATTTATTTTGAAGGAATGAAGGATACTTCGTATGCAGAAGTAGCAATGCAGTATAATGACACATATGTTGAGAACATACACAGCTATGCAAACAATATTGCAACAACAGAGGGCGGAACCCACATGACCGGGTTTAAGGCTGCTATAACTAAAGTATTTAATGACTATGCAAGAAAGTATAATATCATAAAGGAAAACGAAAAGAATCTGCAGGGTGAAGATGTAAGAGAAGGTCTTTCGGCAATAGTGAGCGTAAAGCTTACAGAGCCACAATTTGAAGGACAGACAAAAACAAAGCTAGGAAATAGTGAAATAAGGACACTTGTTGAAAATGTAGTGAGTGAAAAGCTTTCAGATTTTTTAGAAGAGAATCCATCGATAGGTAAAGCAGTTCTTGATAAATGTATTACTGCATCGAGAGCAAGAGAGGCAGCACGTAAGGCAAGGGAACTAACACGAAGAAAGAATGTTCTTGAATCAAACTCACTTCCAGGAAAACTTGCAGATTGTTCAGAAAGAAATCCTGAGTTATGTGAGATATATATCGTTGAGGGAGACTCAGCTGGTGGATCTGCAAAACAGGGTCGGGAAAGAAAATATCAGGCAATACTTCCTTTATGGGGAAAGATGCTCAATGTAGAAAAGTCAAGAATAGACAAGGTTTATGGAAATGAAAAGCTTTTGCCAGTAATAACTGCTTTGGGAGCAGGCATTGGTGATGATTTTGATGTTTCAAAGCTAAGGTATTACAAGGTAATTATAATGGCGGATGCAGATGTAGATGGATCGCACATAAGAACATTATTGCTTACATTTTTCTATAGATATATGAAGCCGTTAGTAGAGTTGGGACATGTGTATATAGCTCAGCCACCGCTATTTAAGATTGCAAAGAGTAAGGAAGAAAAATATGCATATAATGAAAGAGAAGTTGACAGGATAGTGAAAGAAATGGGCTGGAAGAAGGAAGATTGCACAATACAGAGATATAAGGGTCTTGGAGAAATGAACCCGGAACAGCTTTGGGAAACAACAATGAATCCTGAAACAAGAACTATGTTAAGAGTGGAATTAGAAGACGCAATTGCAGCAGATGAGGTATTTACTATTTTGATGGGAGATAAAGTAGAACCAAGAAAAGAGTTTATTCATACCCATGCTAAAATGGTTACAAATCTCGATATATAGTTATTCTCATTTTAAAAATATAATAAGAAATATAATTACTTTGAAAAGAGCCTTATGGCTCTTTACATTTTTCCTGAAATTAACAAACCGCCAACCACTAAAAATGCTCCTCCTGCAAGGTATCTAATTAGACTCATAGGTATATATTTATGAATTAATGAACCTGCAAGTACACCCAGCAATGATGAAAGGACAAGAGCACAGGCTGAACCAATAAATATAGGTAATAAGGAATTGGATTTTGAAGCAAGAAGCATTGTTGAGAGTTGGGTCTTGTCACCAAGCTCCGCAAGAAATACAAGAAAAAATGCTGTTACAATATTTTTCCACATCTTTACACTCCTGAATAATTGTAATATCATTATATTCAAAAAGATTTACAAATATTCAAAATGAAATAATATGATTAAATGAGTATTATTTTATAGTTATAAGGGGGAATTAAAATGAATAAATTCAAGAGAATATTAATAGTCTTTACACTGATGTTTACTTTATTTAGTATTTTTACAGGTGCTCAAGTAATAGCCGTGAGTAATTCAAATGATGTAAAAGTGAATAACAAAATACATATTGATCAGCTGGGTTATCGTACAAATGATAAAAAAGTTGTTGTAATCAGCGGTAAAGGAGGAGTTTTTGAAGTAATAGACAGCAAGACACAAAAAGCAGTATATTCCGGAAAAGCTCAAACTAAAGTTGATGACACAACAGGGGCAAGCGGAGATATTGTTTATTATGGAGATTTTTCATCAATTAAGAAAGCAGGGGTATATTACATAAAGGTTCCCGGAGTTGGAAAGTCGTATTCATTTAAAATTTCAGATGATGTCTATAATAATGTAAAAGATACTACACTTAAAGGCTTATATTATCAAAGATGCGGGATTGAACTTAATAAAAAATATGCCGGACAATGGGTTCATGAAGCCTGCCATCTTTCAGCAGGACAGATAAACGGAACAAATAAGATGTTAAATGGAAACGGTGGATGGCATGACGCAGGTGATTATGGAAAATATACAATTGGCGCTGCTAAAACTGCCGCTGACCTACTATTAGCGTATGATTTCTATCCAAAGAAATTTAATGATAAAAGTAATATACCGGAAAGCGGAAATAAAGTACCGGACGTACTGGATGAAAGCAGGTATGGTATCAACTGGATGTTAAAGATGCAGGATAAAAGTACAGGTGGGGTATACCATAAATTAACAGCTGCCGGATTTCCTGACATAACAACAATGCCTGATACAGATATAGCAGACTTATATTTTTCACCAATATCAAGCACTGCTACAGGTGATTTTGCTGCTATTACTGCTTTAGCAGCAAGAATATATAAACCATTCGATAAAGCATTTTCAGCGAAATGTCTTGCAGCTTCAGAAAAAGCATGGGCATGGCTGACAAAACATAAGAATCCCGTTCTGTTTCATAATCCTGCTGAAATTTCAACAGGAGAATATGGAGATTCCAGAGACAGTGATGAAAGGTTCTGGGCTGCTGCTGAATTATATAGGACAACCGGTAAGAAGACTTATAATGATTATATAAAGAATATTAAAGACAGAAGTGCAATGTTAGGAGATATAGGTTGGCAGTCCGTCGGGGGTTATGGATGCATTGCATATGTATTCACCGACAAGAACAAAACAGATAATAGTATTAGAAGTAAAATTATAAACGAAATGATTAAAACTGCAGATGCAATGGTTACAACATCAAATTCAGACGGATACAAAACATCCTTAAAGTCAGGAGAATATTACTGGGGCAGTAATGGTGTTATAATGAACAAAGCTATGCAATTAATAATTGCTAACAGTATAAAAAGTAATATTAAATATTTACAAGCTGCACAAGATGATTTGCATTATGTATTAGGTAGAAACACAATGGATAAGACATATATTACTGGTATTGGTGCAAATAGTGTAAAGAATCCTCACCATAGACCTTCCGTTGGAGATGGGATAACTGCTCCTGTACCCGGATTGGTTGCCGGAGGACCGAACAGTCGTCTTGAGGATGATCTGGCAAAATCAAAACTTACAGGATTAGCTCCTGCAAAATGTTATATAGATGATGTAAGTTCATATTCGACAAACGAGATAGATACATACTGGAATTCACCGACTGTATTTGTATCTGCATATTTTAGCAAATAGATAAAAAAGAATAGAGTATATAGGCAAAGAAAAGGAATACCAATAGTTAAAAAAGTTTGGTATTCTTTTTTTTAAGTGAAAATGTATTTACAATTTTATAAAAAGATAAACAAAATGTTAAAAGAGTAGAGTATATAATTATAAGTAGAACAAATTCAAAAAATGTTTCACGTGAAACAATGGCCTCAAAGTTAAGAAAATAGGCTGCTGGAATAATATTTAGTTAAAAAAATTTTAAATAGTTAGTTCATGACTTCTAATTATATGATATAATCATTTTATGACTTTGGACAACTTATGGCAAAAGAAACTGAGGAGTGAGATTCATTGGCAAAGGTTATTGCTATAGCAAACCAAAAAGGTGGAGTAGGAAAAACAACAACGGCAGTAAATTTAAGTTCGTGTCTCGCATATAAAGGAAAAAGTGTACTTATAATCGATATTGATCCGCAAGGTAATACTACAAGCGGACTAGGCATAGATAAAAAATCATTGGAAAGATCAATATATGATGTATTGATTAATGATGTAGATATTTGCAACTGTCTGGTTGAGACCAGCATAGAGAATCTTAAGCTATGTCCGTCAAATATACAGCTTGCCGGTGCCGAAGTAGAGCTTGTACCTTTGATGTCAAGAGAAACAAGAATGAAAATGATGATAGAGGAAGTAAGAAAAAAGTTTGACTTCATTTTGATAGATTGCCCTCCTTCTCTTGGACTGCTTACCTTAAATTCATTGACTGCCGCCGATACAATATTGGTTCCGATACAATGCGAGTATTATGCATTAGAGGGGTTAAGCCAGCTAATGAACACAGTTAAGCTTGTACAAAAACATTTAAATCCAAAGCTTGATGTTGAAGGGGTAGTTCTTACAATGTTTGATGCAAGAACGAATCTTTCAATACAGGTTGTAGAAGAAGTTAAAAAGCATTTCAGAAACAAAGTATACAGAACAGTAATACCGAGAAATGTACGACTAAGTGAAGCGCCTAGCTTTGGACTTCCAATAATTTTGTATGATCCAAAATCAAAAGGCTCAGAGTGCTATTTGGAACTTGCAGAAGAGGTTATAGAATATTCTGAGGAGGCTAATGCAATATGATTAAAAAGGGGCTTGGAAAAGGTCTTGGTGCATTAATTGCTGACGACAGTCCTGAGAATACAGGTGTCAAGGAATTAAAAATTAATGAAATTGAGCCGAATGTCAATCAGCCAAGAAAAACTTTCAACGATGATAAGCTGCTGCAGTTATCAGAATCAATAAAGGAGCATGGAATTGTTCAGCCTATAATTGTTAAAAAGGAAGACAATACATATAGAATTGTAGCTGGAGAAAGAAGATGGAGAGCAGCTAGATTAGCAGGTTTGAGTACTGTACCTGTATTAGTTAAGGATATATCTAATAAACAAGTAATGGAAATAGCACTTATAGAAAATCTCCAACGAGAAGATCTTAATCCTATTGAAGAAGCCGAAGCATATGAAAGACTTATGAAAGAATACGATCTTACACAGGAAGAAATATCAAAAACTGTTGGAAAAAGCAGATCTGCGATTGCAAATTCATTAAGGTTACTATTTTTGGCAGAATCTCTTAAAAATAATCTTATATCAGGAGAAATAACAAGCGGACATGCCAGGGCATTACTTTCAATAGAGGATAAAGAATTACAGAAGAAAGCGGCAGAGGAAATTATACAAAAGGATTTAAATGTAAGGGAAACAGAAAAGCTTGTAAAAAAATATCTTACAAAAAAAAGTACGATAAAAGCAAAGGCAAAGCTGGAAGGTTATATTGAAATTGAAGAAAAATTGAAAAATATATTTGGTACTAAAGTTGAACTCATAGCAAATAATAAAAAAGGTAAGATAATGATTGAATATTATTCTAATGATGAATTAGATAGAATATTGGAACTAGTTGATGGTATTTCCAAAAATTAGGAAACCCTGATTTTGATTTAAATCGATTTTCGGGACACGTGCCATACCTTATTATTCTTAAGAATAAAAACTCGTTAGAATGGCATATGGACGATTATTAAGTAAAAGAGAAAAAATGAACAATTTAATATTAAAAACGTTTCACGTGAAACATTTTCTTGCAGTATTACAACTGTAGGACTTTAAAGTTTAATACGAAAGAAAAAGATTTATTATCTGATAAAGGAGTTAGAAATATGGAAGAATTTTTCCAGAGTACAACGAACATTATAATAGTATCGGTAGCCTTTAACTTTTTTCTTGTGCTGATTTTGTTTATAGTTAATGCAGCAAATGCATCAAAAATAAAAAAATTAAAAGCAAAATATAATAAATTCATGAGCGGTATAAGTGATAGAAATTTAGAAGAACTTATTAATTCATGTATAGAGAATTCAAATGAGGTTATAGGCAAAAACAGAGAAATAGAAAAACACATCAATGATATTGAAAGAACACTTATGCAATGTCTGCAAAAGATTGGAATAATCAGATATAATGCATTTGAAAATATGGGAAGTGACTTGTGTTTTGCTATTGCGCTTTTAGACAGCAACGATAATGGGGTAGTTATAAATGGAATCTACTCAAGAGAAAGCTCCTCAACTTATGCAAAACCTATAATAGGGGGTAAATCAAAATATCCTCTTTCTGCAGAAGAAATTCAGGCCGTTGAAATTGCAAAAAAATCGTATAGAGAAAGAGTTTATACTGAGAACTAACTACGGATCCTACATAAATGATTAGAATTTATGTTCTAGGGGAGAATAATAATGGAAACTAAAAAAAATAACTCTGAATCAAAAAAAATTTGGACATATGCAGTGATATTATTCACTGGTGCTTTTGCGGTTTTGCTTGTTACGGCCTTTAGTCAGATTAAGCTTAATAAGAATATTACTGATTATAAGAATCAGTTATCTAGTGTTGAAAAAAAGAAAGTGAATTTTCAAACCAATCTTAATACTGCTCTTGAAGAAAACAAGGCATTACTGAAGAAAATTGAGCAGATGAAAAAGGATGCTGCAAAAAAAGAAAAAGAATTTAATGCCTATAAGGGTAATGTATCAAAAGATCAAAGCTCGTTAAAAAATTCAATGAAAGCATATGAGTTGCTTTTGGAAGCGGAAAACTTGTACAAAAATAATGATGTTGTTGGTAGTGCTGAATTGCTCCAGAAGAAATGTGATTCCAAATTACTTGATAAAAATGGATTAGCAAGATATAATTCACTTGTTGAAAAAACTTATTATAATGCTGCTCTAAAACTGTATTATGATGGGTATAAATATTATAAGAAGCAGGAATATGATGCTGCGATAAGCAATCTACAGGCCGCAGTTAACCTACAGCCTAATGAGTATTTTTCTGATGACTGTTATTACTTTATTGCATATTCTCAATATAAAAAGGGAAATAAGGACGGATTTAAGCAGGCAGCTGACGCTCTTTTGTTAGGTTATCCGGATAGTTCCTATATTGATGAAATCAATTATTTGTTAAGTAAGTAACTTATTTTTGGCATGAAGTATTTGATTATAGTAAGGTTATATTAAATGTAGTACAAATTAAGTAATACATTTCACATGAGGGTTAATTTATATTCTTATAGAGAAGGAGATACATTATGCTTGATATCAAAATGTTAAGAAATAATCCGGAAGCATTAAAAAAAGCTCTAATCAAAAGTAAAGGGAAATTTGATATTGAAGGGTTTATGTCGCTTGATGAGAAAAGAAGGGATCTTCTATTCAAGGTCGAACAGATGAAAAACAAGCAAAATACTGATTCCAAGCTTATTCCCCAATACAAGAAGGAGGGGAAGGATGTAAGTTCTCTGATGGCTGAGATGAAGGAACTTTCTGAAAATATAAAGGAATTGGATGTTCAAGTCAATACGATAGATGAAGAGCTGGATGGAATTATGCTTACTCTTCCTAATATACCGAATGACCTTGTACCTATGGGCGATTCAGATGCAGACAATGAGTTTGTAAGGAATTGGGGAGAACCCAGAAAATTTGATTTCGAACCAAAAGCGCATTGGGATATAGGTGAAGAACTGAATATACTTGACTTCAGCGCTGCTGCAAAGGTTACAGGCGCCAGGTTTACATTCTATAAAGGTTTGGGGGCTAAGCTGGAGAGGGCTTTGCTTAATTTCATGCTTGATCTTCATACTTACAAGCATGGTTATACGGAAGTGTTTCCCCCTTTCATGGTACATAGGAACAGTATGGTTGGAACAGGCCAACTGCCCAAATTTGAAGAAGATGCATTTAAGGTGGCGGGAACCGAGTATTTCCTTATACCTACGGCGGAAGTTCCTGTTACTAACATGTACAGGGAACAGATTTTAGATGTCAAAGACCTTCCTATCTATCATACAGCCTATTCTGCATGCTTCAGGGCAGAAGCAGGATCTGCAGGAAGGGATACAAGGGGGCTTATCAGACAGCATCAATTCAATAAGGTTGAACTTGTTAAGTTTGTAGCACCTGAGACCTCATATGATGAACTTGAAAAGCTGACAAATGACGCTGAAGATGTACTAAAAACCTTAGGTTTGCCATACCGTGTCGTTAAGCTGTGTGTAGGTGACCTCGGATTCTCTTCAGCTATGACCTATGACATTGAGGTTTGGATGCCAAGTTACAATAGATATGTTGAAATATCCTCCTGCAGCAATTTTGAATCCTTTCAGGCGAGAAGAGCAGGGATAAAATTCAGAAGGGGTCCGAAGGACAAACCCGAATTTGTTCATACTTTAAATGGTTCAGGGGTTGCGATAGGGAGGACTACTGCAGCAATTCTTGAGAATTACCAGCAGGAAGACGGCTCGGTAATTGTACCGGAGTCGCTTAGAAAGTACCTAAATGGCTTGGAAGTAATAAAATAATTATTTTGCCCTCACTTGAAGCTAAGTGAGGGCTTTTATAATGAGAACATAAACTCAGGCCTTCCTTAATTTTGAACAAGACATATTCATTGGATTATGATATAATGATTTGGCGGGATGGCCAGTTCAGGCATATTTTCTTAATTGGAACATCAGCCTGATATTCCCTGCGACAGCGGAATACGAAATATATTGACAAACAGTTCGTTTCATTGTAAAATATTATTCGTCGCTTAATTAGACACGGAGAGATGGTCGAGTTGGTTTAAGGCACCGGTCTTGAAAACCGGCGTAGTCGTGAGGCTACCGTGAGTTCGAATCTCACTCTCTCCGCCAATATTTTTTAAATATTAATTCTACCTGGAGAAGTACCCAAGCAGGTCGAAGGGGACGGTTTGCTAAACCGTTAGTAGGAGCAATTCTAGCCGGGGTTCGAATCCCCGCTTCTCCGCCAAAATAAAAACTACAATTTTATTACAATGCAAAGTCACTGATTTCAGTGGCTTTCGTTGTTTTTAGCGTTAAAAAGAAGTTCATTTTCTCAAATACTATACGGGTCATATGTAGAATTTATACAATATTGCACACAAGTGATATAATTGGGTTGTGAGTAAAAACGAGAAACCAGGAGATTTATAATGAAATATGCTAAAAAAATACCACCTACAGACGTGGAACTCAGTAAAAAGTTATTATCTTACGGGTGGAGAAAAATTAAGGAACCATCAAGTCTAGTGCAGGCAACGTTAATTTCTATGCCGTTTGCATTTTTGGGAGGGGCAGTAATTTTACTTATAGTGTTTTGGCTTTCCCCAGCACTGTTTGATGTTATAAATTCTGACTTTAAGTTTTCTTTTCGAATTGATATTATAGGAATATTTTATATTTTGGTCATACTTGTATATATTCTGCTTCATGAATTTCTACATGCTTTATTAATACCGGATGTTTTTAAGTCAGATAAGACTGTCTGGGGGCTTAGAGGTGCTTTCGGATTTGTGTTTACTACTGAAAAGATTAAGAAGGGCAGATTTATTTTAATTACTGTTATGCCATTTATTGTACTGTCTGTTATAATGCCATTTGTTTTATTCGGGTTTGGTTTGTTAAATTGGTATACCGTTCTAGTATGCTTAATAAATGCAATGGGTTCATGCGTAGATTTACTGAGTTTATGTCTTATTTTAATACAAGTGCCTAATGGTTCTAACATTATAAATAACGGCTTTGAAACCTATTATAAATAGCTACTGCCGTAATTAAAATCAGCCTAATATTTACTATTCAGCAGACAAATTTAGATTCACACCGTATCATAGAATGAAAATCAATATTTAAAATTGGGGTGTGAAAAATGTTAAAAAAAATCATGATAGCAGTTGCATTAATTATGTCCGTAGCATTAACCGGCTGTACGCTTAGTATAAACGGAAAGGAAGTTGTAAATATATCGGATGGAAATACGAGGGCTGAAAAGTCAGAAGTCCGGGAAGTAATTCCGGATGGACAGGATGAGCTTATTGTATCCAATACGGTAGGAAAAATTAATTTTAAAGCATGGGACGGCAATTCTATAAAGATAACTTCACTAAAGAAAGTAAGGACAGGCGGAAGCAAAAAGAAAGCTGACAAAATGCTTAAAGACATAGAAATTAATGTTGATAAGAGTTCTGAAAGTATTAAAGTTAAGGTGCATTATAAGAACATTTTCGGATGGATGAATAGCCGAAAGGTCGAGATGGAGGTTCTTGTTCCTGAAAAAATCAAAAATATTAAAGGTGATACTGCTTCAGGTGAAATAACTGTGAACGGTATAAAAGGAATTAATGATTTAGATCTATCATCTGCATCCGGAAGTATTAGTGCTTCAAATTCTTCTTCAGAGATTTTTAAGTTAAGTACTGCATCCGGTAGTATTAATGTCTCGGAATTCAATGGAGACGGAAAATTGAAGTCAGTTTCCGGGAGAATTGAACTTAAGAACTATAAAGGGAAAGCAGAATTCAGTTCTAAATCAGGAGGAATATACGGAGAAAACATAGAAGGCAAATTCGATTCAGATTCTGTGTCAGGATCTCAACGCTTTAATAACGCTTCTATTAGGGCAGACTCGCGTTTCCATACTATATCAGGGTCTATAGCTGTAGATGTTGATAAAATGGATTCTAACGGCCAATATAAGCTTAGTTCCGTATCCGGAAGTGTTAACCTGAACTTACCGGAAAGCAGTCAATTCAATTTAGATGCAAAATCTGTTTCAGGGAGTATTAACAACTCTTTTGAAGGTACCTTTAAAAGCAGCAATCACCATATAACAGGAAAAATAGGAAGTGGCGGATCGGATATTGTTATAAGTACCATATCGGGGAGCATCAATTTAAACAGATAAAATAAAATCTCAAGGATATTTGTCCTTGAGATTTATTAAAATTTACTTCGGTATGGAAAATGATCTTACATCTTTTTGATTTTAATTCGCGATACCATTAAATATGACAGGCAGACAACCAATAATACAGCACCTACTATATGAGCATTTGACAGCTTTCCTTTATTAATGAGGACGAAGCAATTATAAAGGTTATCCAGTGACAGAAAAGCCCCGGCAATAGTAATAGGTATCCCCCTGTAATATTTATCGAAGGTAGTTACATTGAATCTTGCAAGGCGGTATGCACCTGCTATGGGATATATCAGGGTAACTATATACCCTGGGATTCCAATGCCCATGAAACAAAGCTTCCAAGTTATTATTGCAGGAGCCAGACCGAAGGATATCAGGTCTGCCAATGAATCAAGCTCTTTTCCCAGTTCGCTTGTACAATCAAGCATCCTGGCGACTTTACCGTCAAATCTGTCTGTTAAAGCGGCTACTATGATAAGAATGGAAGCAGCATATATCATATTTAAATTATCACCTGAGTTTACAGCAAAAAGGATTGCTATGACGCCAAGGGACATGTTAATTGATGTTAGTACATTGGGCAGGGAGCCCTTTATGTTTTTCAACAGATCACTCCTAAGTATGTTGTAATAAGCGTGGCATATGCCAAAAATGAATTATTTAATAAAAAATTAATAGTAATGCAATTGCTGTCAATTATATGTTTACTATATAATAAGATTATAATGAAAAAAAACTTAATCTACAAGTTTTATTTTTTGTTAAGGGAATCGGTTATCTATATAACTTATAAAGGGGTAATAATGATAAAAAACAAAAAGTTTAATAAAATTTTACTGGGTTCAGTCGTATTAATTTTAATTGCAGCGGTAGCGGTTGTTCTTTATAAGACTAATTTCTTGCGTGATGTGAGCGTTGATTCGGTTAAGAGTTATATTAACTCATTCGGTATATTTTCTGTGTTCATATTTCTATTTGTATTTACAATGAGAACTTTTCTTGTAGTATTTCCTTATTCGATCACCGTAATATTGGGAGGAAGCTTATTCGGCGAATACCTGGGTTTTACCTACAACATGATTGCAACTTTTATTTGCGCAAGCATTGCATTCTTTATAGGAAGATACGCCGGAAAAGACATTGTTGCAAAGCTTTTGAAGGGCAAGATTGATAAATATGATTTAAAAGTTGAAAAGCATGGGTTTAAAATTATTTTTTTCATGAGAATTTCTATAATATTTCCCTTTGATATAATGAATTATGCTGCGGGTCTTTCCAAGCTTAAATATAGAGATTTTATATTGGGAACATTACTAGGCGTTGCTCCGGAAGTATTTTCTCTTACCTCTTTTGGAAGTAGTTTGGATCAACCTATGTCTACCAAGTTTTTAATTTCTATTGGTATGATATGCCTGACGATTATTGTGCCTATTATTTTTAAAAAGATAAAAACAAGCAAGAGCTCGGGATGATCTTAACTACAGCTGATACAAATCCCTACATACCTGCAAACAATCTTTCGACTGCCTGCAAGCATTACAAAACCTGTACCAACCTTTGCTCGACTGTCAAGAGTACCTTAGAAACCTGCTGCAATCTTTCGACTGCAGCAGACCTCCAGCAATTAGCCTTATGCTGAAAGACCGTTGCTGCCATAACAACGAATATTCAAGCAGAGAGCATAGTGCCTGCGGAACCCTTGACAATCTTAGCTCGAACCTTATATATCCCTTTTGACCATACTGCAATAGTTTTACTGCAATACAGCCTTACAGGACATTTTCGGAATAAAGCCATAATTAAGAACAAAAAGTACAACCTATTCATAAATGGCAGACTCTATTCCGTTTTATAAGGTTCTTCTCTCCGAATAATATCAAGCCTTAGCGCCAACTGTGGATGTCCGCCCAGCAACAGTCCATATAATCCACAAACATCATGAATTATGGGCGAGACCTGATATTAATCTTTGACCGAATATTATAAAGCCTTTAAGGACCTTATAATACTCTTGGCTCAATCATCACGAACCCTTGTGATAATATATTGTCCTTTATGAATTTTTATATTCAAAGAAAAATTATGAAAAATTGTGAAATAAAAAGGGATGCATTTTACGCATCCCTCAGATATTTGAATTACTACGGTAAAACTGTATATCCCATAAGGTATTCGTCGCATTCTCGTGCAGCTTTACGGCCTTCATCAATAGCTCTTACAACGAGACTTTGTCCCGTATGCATATCGCCGGCAGTGAAAACGCCCTTTAAATTTGTTGAATATTTTCCGGAAGCAGTTTTTATATTTGAGCGGTTATCGCGTTCAATACCAAGCTGTTCAAGAGAGTATTCTTCCGGTCCAAGGAAGCCCATGCATATTAATACAAGCTGGGCAGGCCATACCTTTTCGGATCCTGGAATTTCAGACATAACAAACCTTCCGTTTGCATCCTTTTTCCATTCTATGTTTACAGTATGAACTTCTTTTACATTTCCGTTTTGGTCTCCGACGATTTTTTTAGTGCTTATGCAGTATTCACGCGGATCCTTGCCGAAAACAGCTTCAGCTTCTTCTTGTCCGTAATCAACCTTAAGAAGCTTAGGCCATTGCGGCCATGGATTATCAGGCTGCCTTTCCGTGGGTGGACAGGGCAATATCTCAAATTGAGTAACACTCTTGCAACCATGACGGATTGAAGTACCTACACAGTCAGTCCCGGTATCGCCGCCGCCGATTACGATTACATCCTTGCCTTTGGCTGAAATGTAGTTACCGTCTGCGTGCTTTGAATCAAGAAGACTTTTTGTATTTGCATGAAGGAATTCCATAGCAAAATACGTGCCTTTATATTGCCTTCCTTCTACCTGAAGATCGCGAGGCTTGGTTGCTCCTCCACAAAGGACGACAGCATCAAACTCTTTAAGCAGTGTATCTGTTGCATAATCCTTACCGATATTTGTATTTGTTGCAAAATTGACGCCCTCTGCTGCCATCAAGTCTACACGTCTTTGAACTACAGCTTTGTCAAGCTTCATATTGGGTATTCCATACATTAAAAGCCCGCCTATTCTGTCATTTCGTTCAAAGACAGTAACCAGATGCCCTGCTTTGTTTAATTGGTCGGCACAGGCTAAACCTGAGGGCCCGGAGCCTACTACAGCAACTTTTTTACCTGTACGCTTCGCGGGAGGCTTCGGCGCTATCCAGCCTTCTTCAAAAGCTCTGTCTATAATGGAGCATTCATTTGCTTTAATTGTTACTTGCGGGTCGTTCAAGCCGACAGTACATGAACCTTCACACAATGCCGGGCATACCCTTCCGGTAAACTCGGGGAAGTTGTTTGTTCTCAAAAGTCTGCTTATTGCTTCTTTCCACAGCCCTTTAAATACCAGATCGTTCCACTCGGGAATGAGGTTGCCCAGAGGACACCCGGAAGTGACTCCGTTTATAATTGATCCCATATGGCAGAAGGGAATTCCGCAGTCCATACATCTGGCCCCTTGAGTCTTTTGAAGCTCCTCAGGTAAAGTATAGTGAAATTCACCCCAGTCCTTAATCCTCTCAAGAGGTGGCCGGTCTGCCGGGAGCTCACGCTTATATTCCATAAATCCAGTTGGTTTTCCCATTATACTTCCTCCAATTTCTAGTTTCCGCTTACACGGGAAACGTCACGGTTGTTTGATTCAAATGCAGCCATTAGAGCCTCTTCGCCACTTAGACCTTCGTCTTGTACGCGCTTTATTGCCTGAAGCATTCTCTTGTAATCCTTAGGCATAACCTTTACAAATTTTGGAGCCATTATGTCCCAAGAGTCAATAATCTTTTTAGCCTTGCTGCTGCCTGTATAATTTATATGATTTTGGATCATCTTTTTGATTTCAGCGAGATCCTCCTCTTCAATACTATCAAATTCAACCATTTCTGTGTTGCACCTTGTTTTAAAGTCACCCGACTCATCAAGTACATATGCAACTCCGCCCGACATACCTGCCGCAAAGTTTCTGCCGGTCTTTCCTAAAACTACGACACGTCCGCCGGTCATGTATTCACATCCGTGGTCGCCTACGGATTCAACAACTGCATGGACACCGCTGTTTCTTACGCAGAAGCGTTCACCGGCAACACCATTGATATAAGCTTCTCCGCCTGTAGCTCCATAGAAGGCTACGTTACCGATCAGGATGTTTTCTTCAGGGTCGAAAGTAGCTTCCCTATCCGGGTAAACAATTATCTTTCCGCCTGAAAGCCCCTTCCCGATATAGTCGTTTGAATCACCCTCAAGCTCAAGAGTTATTCCTTTCGGTACGAAAGCTCCGAAGCTTTGGCCTGCTGAGCCCTTGAAATGCAAGTGTATGGTGTCTTCAGGAAGTCCTTTTCCTCCATGGGCCTTTGTTACTTCACTTCCGAGGATGGTTCCGACGACACGGTTTGTATTCTTAATAGGTAATTCAGCCTTAACCTTTTCACCTCTTAATATCGCTGGTTCACACAGCTTAAGCAGAACCTTTTTGTCGAGCGATTTTTCGAGCTCATGATCTTGCTTCATCTGGCAGAAACGTCCTATTTCTTCAGATGCTTCAGGCTGATAAAGGATGCCTGAATAGTCAAGACCGGATGCTTTCCAGTTGTTGATCGCCTTATTCATTTCAAGTTTATCTGTACGGCCAACCATTTCCTCTATTGTGCGGAATCCGAGCTTAGCCATGATCTCACGCATTTCCTGTGCGACATAATGCATAAAGTTTACTATATACTGTGGGTCACCGCGGAACTTTTTACGCAGTTCAGGATTCTGTGTTGCTACTCCTACCGGACAAGTATCAAGGTTACAAACTCTCATCATAACACATCCGAGAACTACCAATGGGGTAGTAGCGAAACCGAACTCTTCGGCGCCGAGAAGTGCAGCAATAACTACATCGCGGCCTGTCATAAGCTTACCGTCGGTTTCAACAACAATCCTGCTTCTCAGGTTATTGAGGACGAGAGTCTGATGAGTTTCCGCAAGTCCTAATTCCCAAGGAAGTCCTGCGTGTCTTATACTTGTTCTGGGAGATGCACCTGTACCGCCGTCATAGCCACTGATCAAAACGACATCTGCACGGCCTTTTGCAACGCCTGCAGCAATTGTTCCGACACCGACTTCAGAAACCAGCTTTACGGAAATTCTTGCATCCTGATTGGCGTTCTTCAAGTCATGAATCAACTCTGCCAAATCTTCTATCGAATATATGTCATGATGCGGTGGCGGGGATATAAGACCAACACCCGGCGTCGAATGCCTGACCTTGGCAACCCATGGATAAACCTTACGTCCCGGCAGTTGTCCTCCTTCACCCGGTTTTGCTCCTTGAGCCATTTTTATCTGAATTTCTTTTGCGTTTACCAGATATTCACTGGTTACACCAAATCTACCGGAAGCTACCTGTTTAATAGCACTGCAGCGTGAATCACCGTTTGAATCCGGTTTGAAACGTTCAGGATCTTCTCCGCCTTCACCGGTGTTGCTCTTTCCTCCGATTCTGTTCATAGCTATTGCCATGCTTTCGTGTGCTTCCTGACTGATTGAACCGTAGGACATTGCACCTGTCTTAAAGCGTCTGCATATTGATTCTACAGATTCGACCTCTTCCAATGGAATAGGATTACCAGAATACTTGAAGTCCATTAAGCCCCTTAATGTGCATTGCTTTTGGGTCTGATCGTTAATCAGTCCGGTATATTCCTTAAACAGCTCATAATTTGAAGTCCTGCATGACTGCTGAAGCTTGTGTATGGTTTCGGGATTATAAAGGTGATATTCTCCGTCTTTACGCCACTGCAGGTTTCCGCCGGATTCAAGTGTATCAGAGTATATGTCACGTTCGTCATAAGCTTTCCTATGACGCTTTTGTGTTTCTTTGGCAATTCCATCAATTCCAATTCCACCGATTCTTGACGGTGTAGAAGTGAAGTATTTGTCTATTACATCCTGACTGATACCGATAGCTTCGAATATCTGCGCTCCCTGATAGCTTTGTATAGTTGATATTCCCATCTTGGAAAGTATTTTAACAACGCTCTTTGTGCAGCCCTTTATATATTTCTTTACTGCATGCTCATATGTGGTATCTGTAAGCATGCCCTGGCGGAGCATATCGTCGATTGTCTCGAAAGCAAGGTAAGGATTGATTGCTGAAGCACCGTAGCCTATCAATAATGCGAAATGATGAACTTCTCTCGGCTCGCCTGATTCGAGTACTATGCTTACCTGAGTCCTTGTTCCTTTACGTATTAGATGATGATGAAGGCCGGATACAGCTAAAAGTGCAGGAATTGCAACATTATTTTCGTCAATTCCCCTGTCTGAAATAATCAGTATATTTGTACCGTTTCCAATAGCCTTGTCTGCTTCGTTGAAAAGGTTATCCATTGCCTGAGAAAGACCTGAACCGTCCTCCGAGTATTTAAATAGTATAGGCATTGTAACTGATTTAAAGCCAGGCTTATTTAAATGACTGAGTTTTGCAAGCTCTTCATTACTGATTACAGGTGTCTTTACTTTTATCTGCATACAGCTTTCGGGTACGGGATTAATAAGGTCGCCCTCGGAGCCTATCATTGTTTCAGTAGCGGTGATAATCTCTTCACGAAGCGCATCTATTGGAGGATTCGTGACCTGTGCGAATAACTGCTTGAAGTAATTATAAAGCAGCTGAGGTTTATTCGACAATACTGCCAGAGGACTGTCAACGCCCATTGCACCTATAGGATCTACACCGTCTTTCGCAAGAGGAGCGAGCACCATTTTCAAATCTTCATATGTGTAGCCAAAGGCTTTCTGCCTTTTAAGCACTGTTTCATGGTTTGGTTCAGGAAGATGCGGAGCTTCCGGCAAATCCTCGAGAGTCGTCAAATGCTGATTGAGCCATTCTCTGTATGGATGCTCGGATGCAACGGAGTTCTTCAGTTCCTCGTCATTAATTATGCGCCCTTCTTCTGTATCAATAAGAAGCATTCTTCCGGGGTGGAGACGTTCCTTGCAGAGAACCCGTTCCGGTGCAATGTCAATAACGCCGACTTCTGAGGCCATAACGATAAGATCGTCTTTTGTCACGTAATAACGGGCAGGTCTAAGACCATTTCTATCAAGAACAGCTCCGACTTTAGTTCCGTCGGTAAATGCCATTGCAGCAGGTCCGTCCCAAGGCTCAAGCAGACAGCTGTGATATTCGTAGAATGCCTTCTTTTCATCGCTCATACTCTCATGCTTTGACCATGGTTCAGGAATCATCATCATGGCCGCATGTGGGAGTGAACGTCCCGAAAGCATAAGGAATTCAAGGCAGTTGTCAAACATTGCAGAGTCGCTGCCGTCCGGATTTATTATAGGAAAGACTTTAGTCAAATCTTTTCCGAAAGCATCCGTTTTAAGAACCGATTGACGTGCATTCATCCAGTTAACATTACCGCGCAAAGTGTTGATCTCACCATTGTGTATGACATAACGGTTAGGATGGGCACGTTCCCAGCTTGGGAAGGTATTTGTACTGTATCTTGAGTGAACCAGAGCCAATGCCGATTCAACAGCCGGGTTTGCAAGGTCTTTGTAGAACTCGTCAACCTGATCGGCAGTCAGCATGCCCTTATAAACAATTGTTTTTGATGAAAGACTGGCAATATAGAAATACTCATCACTGTTTGTCTCTGAGTATCGAATACATTTTTCAGCCCTTTTGCGAATGACATAAAGTGTACGTTCAAAATCAATGGTAGTTTTTATATCCGTGCTTCGTTTAATAAATGCCTGGCGGATAAAAGGCATACATGATTTAGCGGATTTGCCCAAAGATTTGTCATCAGTAGGCACTGTTCTCCAACCAAGGAAAGTCTGTCCCTCTTCTTTGACAATATCCTCGAAACGCTTTTCACAGTCTGCACGTTTTTGAGCATCCGGCGGCAGAAAAATCATACCAACGCCGTATTCACCTTCCTCAGGAAGATTCAGTCCTGACTCTGCACATGCATCCTTAAGGTATGAATGCGGAATCTGAATCAATATTCCGGCACCGTCTCCGGTATTGGCTTCAGCACCACAGCCGCCACGATGAGAGAGATTTATAAGAGTGGTAAGAGCCTGACGAACAATTTCGTTAGATTTCTTACCCTTGATATTAACTACAAATCCTATACCGCATGCATCATGTTCGAATTGTGGGTCATAAAGGCCTTGTTTTTGGGGTAATCCATTAAGTTTCATATTGAACAACCTTTCTAGCTTTTGGATTTTTAAAAACAAACATGCTTTCAGGCTTTAGCTGCCTAAAGCATCCATATTTTACATTCTAATAAACGAATATAATATTATTGAAAGAAAGGACTTTTGAATCCTGACAAGCTGTTAACCTTTCCCTCACAATTTATATAGTATATTCCCCTAAAATGAATCTTGAAACATTAAATCCTGCAAAAAGTGTTTTGGTCTAAAATTTATCATAAATGCATTTTGCGCAAACGAAAAGGCGAACACAACAAACAGACAATCTTACTCGCCGTTGAGTTCGCCTTAATAGTTCATTTTATGCTTCCTCGCATAATGCTTTTATTCAATTTTTGCAGGCCGTTCAGGTTTTCTTAAGTATCTTGCTACTTCCTCTATATTAGCATAATTATAACATTGATATGTGATGCATTTCAATAGCTTTTATAAAAAAATATAAATTTTTGCAAGTAGAGACTTTAATAATTGCAAAAATAAATTTGTCTCAAAAAATCGGGTGGATGAACTTGTTGTATGCAACCGGTAAAATTATTGCGATATTAACCAGGTTAACAAATAATGTAATTGTTCGTACAGCCCATATAGAATTGAAATGATCTATTGCCTTTTGATTGCTTTTCAGGTATACCGATATGTCAAATGCTCTGAAGGCTATTGCTAAAGCAATCAGAACTTTGAAGGCATGTGCTTTGACATACACTGAACAATATACGAAAAGCAATATAATTGTCAGCCCTTTGACAAACTCTATACCCCTACCGAACTTATGTGAATCAATATTGATCATGCCTTCAATTTCTTCTGCGTCCTCGGGCTCTTCATCAACCTGTTTAAGCTGAAAAATACTTCGTATATTAATAATAGAAACAAATGCTATTGCCAAACCGACTATAACAAAAAAAATATTATGATTTGATGTAACAATCATAATAGGAACAGAGACTATTATGAACAAGAATAAAATAAGGCCTTCCGATTGCATAGCAACACTCCAAAAAATTAGGATTGGAAATCTACAGTCAAAAAATTATAAAGCAGTATAAATGCCTCGGCATGTGTCAAGGGCTTGTTATCTGACAGAGTAAGGTCTTTATATAAGCCTATGGGAGCTGACTCATTGATAAGATCCTCCAGACTGAATTTTGTTAAGTCAGTTTTACTGCCGATTCCTTTTAGTAAAATGGTCAAGGCATCTTTTGGCATTATCAGGCTTTCAGGCTTTATTGTCATGTCGGGGTTCATTACTATCAGGCCGTAATTTAAGGCTATTTTTATATTATCATAGGCCCAATAACCCTTTTTTATGTCTTTGCAGCTGATGGACAGCTTGCTGGCGTCATCCTGATCATAGCTCAACGCTCTGACAACCCAAGTGATAAATTCCGCTCTGGTCACTTTTGCTTCAGGTTTATAGGTGCTGCGAATAATACCCAAATCCGATAATGATTTTTCATAAATGCTTTTTGCTGTAACACTGTTTTCCGAATAAACATTTGATGCAATAAGGAATGCAATTACAAGAGATGCAATAGGAATCTTTAAAAAAAGAAGCTTCTTCATCGAAATTCCTCCCCAATTGCAAAAAATACTTCTTATTCCGATTATACACCTAAAATTCATTTCAGTAAAAGGATTTTATAAACTGGATTTTATAAACTGTACATATAGAATCATTCCAGAAATTTAATGTATATATTTTGTCACAGTATTTAAAACTAAACCTTGAATAATTAATTTTACAGGAGGATGAAATTATGTCTAAAACCATTGTAGCCATTTTCAATAATTACGGTAATGCTGAAAATGCTGCTCGCCAGGTTAAAGATCAGGGACTAAGAACAGATGACATCTCCATAGTTGCAAAACAGGGTGATGCAAATGATACAGGCACTACAGCGACAATGGGTACAACAGGCACTACTGCAAAAATGGGTGGAGCAAAAAATGACAACATATCTGATGGTGTAGTTACCGGAGGGATACTGGGCGGTCTGGCAGGGCTTTTAATCGGCGCAGGTAGCATGATCATTCCGGGCTTGGGAATTATAGCTGCTGCAGGACCAATTACAGGGCTGCTTTCGGGAGCAGTAACAGGAGGAATTGTTGGAGGACTTATTGACCTGGGTATTCCTGAAAATAGAAGCAGACAGTATGAGACAGATATAAGAGCAGGGAAAATACTTTTCAGCATGAGAACGGATGAAGACAAGGTAGATCAGATAGGTTCAATCTTAAGAAACAACGGTGCCGTAAGTGTAGATAAATATTAAAATATTAAAGAAAAAAAGATAGAATTTATTTTCTATCTTTTTTATTATTTAATCTGCAATATTATTGCTGGAATCAGGTGCCGAAGGAGCTTGGGGAGTATTGTCTGCCGAATGGCTGCCGGTGCCGTTAACTCCTTCGGTTGGTTTAGGTGTATTATTAACCGAAGGCTTTTGAGGAGTAGTTGCGGGTGGTTTAACAGCGGGAGTAGCAGGCTTCACAGGCTGTTTTACAGTTGCCGGGGCTTTCACTCCTGCTGACGTTGTAGTTTTATTGGCACCTCTTAGGATTTCTTCGTTCAGCATTCTATATGAGCTGGTATAGATCTTGCCGTTGCTTATTACCTTGCCGTCAATTTTTACAGTTTTATACGTATCAACGATATAGCCTGTATGGCCTTCCTGCCGGGGAACTGGATTTGTCTTTCCCGCCGGGAGAGTGGGATCGTTAATATATACTGTTTTATAAGGAATGGTCTTTATGATCTTTGAGGAAACTTCAACAGTCTTTTTAGGGTTTTCGTTTGTACCGGTTAATGAAAAATAGATACGGCTGCCTGTAGTCCAGCAGTTAATCTTTAAAGGCCATTTTGTGGAGTTCATGAACTTAAAGTCAACAGAACCGTAAGACACTGTAGCATCCATCCCCAACGGGACATAGGTCACTATAAATGAATGGTTATAACGGGATACTATTTTAAGATCCGATCGGAGTACAGCATTATAAAGTGTTGTTGAAACCTGGCATAGTCCTCCTCCGATACCCTCGACCAATTTACCGTTTGCATAGGTTATTGCAGTTTTGTAGCCCAAGGATGCAGTTCGGTCACCTACGATGTCATTGAAAGAGAAAACCTGTCCGGGTGCGAGTATAACATTATTGATTTTTGCGACTGCCAGTCTCATATTTACTACCCTGTTTCTGTTATTTTGAGTATTCTGGTTGAATACTGTATAGAACGTATTGAGATTATCCTTGAAAAGGCTTTTATTCAAGGATTCAACAGTTTCCTTAGGGTATATATAGCTTACGGGCAGAATTTCTTCGGTATCCTCTTTCTTATTCAGCTCAGAGATTATATCTTCAAGCTTTGCTTTGTCTATTGTTCTTCCTATGACTTCAGGTTCTATCGTGACTTTATTGTTTACAACCTTAAGAGCTGCGTCTTTCGCGGATACGGTTATTTTCTTGTATATGTCTGCAACATCCAATTGCTGCGGGTTCGCTTTCTTCATCGGCACGCTCAGGGTTCCGCCCTCACAATTGCTTATCATTCTGATAAGTCCTTTTAAAGCATAGCTTTTATCCATGTTTTCGCCGTGATGCCCCGAACGGATTTTAACTGCCTGGTTTGAAAAGTACATTTGGGGACCGGAAACCTTCACAAGGGTTTTGTTATACAATGAGTTGAGTATGTCGTCTACCTTTTGCTTGTTGTAGCTTACATTAATATTGAAATTTTTATTATTGAAGCTGGAGTTAAAAATGTCATAAAGCTTCTCAAAAAAGTTGCCGTTTCTACCGACGGAATATGCCTTTTCTACTGCTTGGGATACTTTATAGGAAGCATGTAAGTCGGTAAGGCTGATGCTTTCGGAAGTATCCTTGCAGGTTACTGTGATTTTACTTTTGGCTGCTTTATCTTGCAGCTTTTTTGTAAGTAAGCTCTCTGCCTGCTTAACTGTCATATTGCCCACATAAGTATGGTTTATGTAAACCCCCTTATATATAGTTTCCCGGTTAAAAATCTGATATAAAAGAATGGCGGAAACCAATAACATAATTGTTATAAAACCCAACAATGATGCTGCTATAATATTTTTGCGAGTAGCTTTGAAGAATCCGAAGTACTTCTTTTGAAGATTGGGATCAACATTGTTTAATTCGATATTCATTTTTTCACTCCCAGTTTATAGGTGCTTATCTGCAAGCATAATGCTTGCAGATATTCTTCTTTATTATCGCAGTAATATGTTAAAAACTCAATATATTTTATGTTTCAAGTATGTTACATTTTTTCAATGCATTAAATCTGCATTATTTTTATAGAAATAGATTTGAAAAAGTATTAATATTATTTAGGTAAGCAATTAATATAATATACTTGTCCTAAGTCTCCGGAGGGAACATGAATAAATTTAATGAAACAGAATTTAACAGAATTTCTTCTATGTTTGATGAGGTTCCATACTTAAGAGATATTACTTTGCATTATTCCGGCAGTAACTATTTCAATACGATTAAAAGATCTGTGGATAAAGACAGGTGCGGTGAGGTTGTATTTGCTGTCATCAGGCCTAACGGAAAAATTATCAGCGTTACTTGTGATGAATACCCAAAGGGCATATTCAGAATACCTACAGGCGGAATAAAGCATGGAGAGGATATTTTAAAGGCGTTGCTGCGGGAAATTAAAGAAGAGCTCGGGATAGAGGTAGACATAATCAAATTCCCCGGCGTTTTAAAAATAAACTTTGAGTATGAGAATCAGAGTGTCGTGTTCTTTTCATATATTTTCATACTCAAGGAAACAAGCGGAAGGCTGCTTGCTGATGCAACTGACGATGAGATAAGCGAAGTAAGAGAAGTAAACGCTGAGGAGCTTCGGCAGATTGTCGGCAGACTTGACAGAATAAGCGGTAAATGGAGTGATTGGGGTAAATTCAGAAGCCTGACCTCCAATGCGGTTTTGGAGTATATTGAAGCAAGCGGATTGGATGCAGCTACCGGTGAATAATGCTTTTGAAATTATGAGGTAATTATGAAAATTTTGCTTTTAAGCGATTCTCATGGAAATATCTATAGCATCCATAGAGCTATAGATAAAAATATGGATGCTGATATTATAATACACCTGGGTGATTGCATAAAAGACATTTTGGGGGTTAGGGATCAATATCCGGACAAAAGATTTGAATTTGTTGCCGGCAATAATGATTGGGCTTCCGAAAGCATCAGGGAAAAGGTTCTTGATGTGGGAGATATAAAGATAATGCTTACGCATGGGCATATATATAATGTAAAATTCAGTTACGGCAGCCTGATTTCCAAAGCCAGATCTATTGGTGCCGATGCAGTTTTTTTCGGGCACACACATCGTACAGAAGAATTATATGATGAGGGCTTGCTTTTGCTTAACCCCGGAAGTATAGGCTTAAGCGCATTGGCGGATAGGCCCACATATTGCATTGTTGACATTGTAGGCGGCAAGATTAAGGTAAAGTTTCACAGCGTGCTGTGATTAATTGTAAAAAAAGCGCACAGGAAAGTATAAAACTGGGAAATTCTGTCTATACTTATATTGTTAGTAAAATAGCATATATAAGGAGAATAAAATGGAAGAACCTGGTTTAATCACACCAAAGCTTAGAAGACGCAATAAGACAATAGTAAGCCTGATAAAAAGGATTATCGTCAAAGAAAAGGCAAAGCCTGAATATGAGTCTGACGAGGATCGTGAACTGATAGAAAATATTAAGAAGGCTAAAGCGGATTGGATAAATGCCAATCAGAATTTTGAGTATGTCGGCGAGCAGGGAATGGTTGATTACTACACATACAACATAAAAGCATGTCAGGTCAGATATGAATATTATCTTAAGCTTGCCAAGCAAAAGGGCTTGAGTATCGACTGCATTGATGAGGCGGGTTTGATAACTAAATAATTCACAAAAATGCTAAGAATAATCCGAATTGAAAGGATTATTTTTTTTGGGCAAATTGACTTGTCAAATCGCTCATATAGTGTAATAAATGAGGAAGTTTGTACATATTTTTAATTACATAAACTTATTTTCAACTTATATAAGACAAAAGAAGGCAACTATGGTTGATAATCGGAGATGAGTTATGCCTGCTGAATATAATACGTTTGCTTTTTACATCGCAGGGGCCGCTATATTATTGATTTTTGGGAGGCTGTTTGTTAATAATATGAAATATATTGGGAAATTAATTTCAAGAATCTTAATCGGGGGGATTGTTATAGCTGCTATAAACTTCTTTGGCAGTTACTTGGATTTTAGCATTCCCTTAAATATAATAAGCGCAGCTGTTGCTGGTATTCTGGGGCTTCCTGGCATTTTGATGCTTGTAATTTTGAAATATACACTTATTATGTAAATGCAATGTCTAATCAAGCCGCCAAAACTTTATGCAGTTTCTGTTAATTCGGCGTTATTGATAAGTATTTCCCGGGTACACAGTTCGAAAAGATGTGTATAGCCGTATTTCCTGATAAATGATAACAATTTATACTCAAATCGATATAATTAACAAAAAAGTTGTACAGGATGCACAAAAATGATTTGCTGTGTTGTAAATATCTAACAAAGATTTAATACCATATATTGACATGACGATAAGCGTGTAATAACATATGTATGCATATAAAACCTGTTAACAGACAAAATTATATGCAGTTTTGTCATAACTCTTTTAATCCAATTTTTAACTTACAAAAGAAATATGTTTAACAAATGGTACACTTGTCAATGCTTCTGTTAATAAGTCAGGAAGGATGATTAAAAGTGGAGTATTTAAGGGATAGGCTTGTAAGGGAAAGTATAAGATTTATGGAGATATGTCAGCTGTATTATTTCAATGAAAAAATCAGCTTGGATGACTATAGAAGCATGACTGAAGCAAAGAAAAGCTTTATTAATAATATAATGAAGACAGAAAATAGCAGTGTTTTTATGAACAAGGAGATAAAATCAAGGCTTGAAAAAATTTATGGCAATGACGACTTTATTTATGGATTTAAAGGAGAAGCGGTTGGGAAATAATTTTATAAAGTGTTTTAAATAGATAAAAACAGATGAGGGATAATGTACGCCCTCATTTTTTATTGAAATAAAACAGTACAGACCGCCTGCAAAAGAAAAAGTATGGATACTAAAGGATCAATGAAAAAAGCCTATACTTGTTTAGGGTGCTTTATTGGGATATCTCTTGCAATAAAGCTCATACTTATATTTAAATACCGTAATCTTCTTTCACTGGACAGTGATGATTTGAATTATATAAAATCAGCCGCTGTACTGGTGAAGCGGGGAATCTTTGTTTTCCATAACTATAACGAACCTACAGTATTTGTTACGCCGCTCTATCCCTTATTTCTGGCATCGATCTTCAAGCTTTTCGGATGGGGTCTGATGGGATTGCAGGCTGCAAGAGTAGCCCAGGCTTTGATAAGCTGTGTTACAATATGGGTAGTTTTCCTGCTCGGAAAGCGATTATTTAATCTTAGAACTGCAGTTGCTGCTGCTTTTTTAACTTCCTTTTATCTCCCGAATATTGTTACAACAGGGTATATGCTTACTGAAACATTGTTTACGGCTCTGTTATGCTTGTTAATATATGTGTCAATAGTTTTTGCAGATAATCCGGGCAAGCTGCGGTTTGTGCTGCTGGGAGCCTTATGGGCAGCAGCAGTATTGTGCAGACCTACGATTGCTTTATATCCTATTTTGCTATTTGTTTATATCCTTATCTATCACAGGTATAAGCTTTCAAGGCTGATTTTATACGGAGTCATGATGGGACTGGCTTTTATACTGATTTTTATGCCCTGGTGGGTAAGAAATTATAATGACTACGGACAATTCATACCATTGGCGGCTTCAACAGGCAATCCGATGCTTCAGGGCACATACATAAATTATAAGCAGACACCGGAGAACATTGTTTACTATAAGCTGGGGAAAAACGCGTTGGAAACCGACAAAACCGAGGTTAAGACTGCAAAAAGAAGGATAGCGGAGGGGTTCAGGGAGGATTTTTGGGGATATTTAAGATGGTACACAATAGGAAAAACGTTGAGTATGTGGATATCTATCTTCTATTGGAAAGCATTTTTCGGAATACCGCTTTATAAGGTTTATATTTTCCACATTATAATTCTAATAGGCTTTATTGGAATAGCTGCAGCCCTCCTGAAGGATTTTAGAAGGTATATGCTGCCTGTAATGGTCATAGTATATATGAATATTGTCCACTGTATTACGATGGCTTTTGACAGATATGCTTTTCCTCTTCTTCCGTTGTTGTCCGTTTTCAGTGCATATATTATTACAGATATATTTTTGGCTGTTTATAGATCTCTTCGGACTCTTCGGAAATAATAAGCAATTACAAAGTCATACTTAATGTTTTTATTCTATGCATATCATAAGCAGCATATAATTTTTATGAACGCGCAAACCAGATAAAAAGTTATTGGCTCGAGGTACAATATGCAGAATATAGATAGGGAAATAGCTGAAAAGTATGGGATGGAAGTAAAAAGTGCCACTCCTTTTAAGGATGTATTAATACTCAATACGTCAATGGGAAAGAAGGTTCTTAGAAAAAACCCTCTTTCAACCGATAGGATCCTTTTTGTTCATGCAGCGAAAGAGCATCTTTATAATAATAATTTTACAAGCCTGGATAGGTACCTATGCAGTGTTGAAGGAAACCCCTATATTACTCTGGATGGCGTAAATTACTGTGTTTCAGAGGCTGTTGAGGGGATAGAATGTAATTTTGACAGCAAGCAGGATATCATCAGCGCTTCCAGAACTCTTGCCAGAATTCATAAGGCGTCGAAAGGCTTCGCTGCACCGGAGGGTGCAAGGCCGAGGGATGAACTGGGAAAGATTCCGTTCTACTTTGTTAAGAGGCTTGATGAGATTAAGAAGCTGAAAAAGGTTGCAAAAAGAGGGAAAACAAAGTTTGACTATTTGTTCCTTGACCATGCGGACTATTATTATAATCTTGGTGATAACGCGATAGAGTCGATTACTAATTCAAAGTATGAGCAAATTGTAAAAGAAGCGCAGGAGGAGAAAACGTTCTGTCACCACGACTATACCCATCACAATATCATTTGCGGCAAGGACAGGGTTTCTGTAATCAATTTTGACTTTTGCTGCTATGAGCTTAGGGTGTATGATTTGGCGAATCTTATAAGACGCAAGATGAGAAAGTGCAATTGGAATATTGATGAAGCCAGATTAATTATTGATGAGTACAGAGCTGAACAAACGCTTTCTTATGACGAGCTTGTAGTAATGAAAACGATACTGCAGTTTCCGCAGAAATTCTGGAGAGTGGTCAATAAATATTACAACAGTAAAAGAAGCTGGTCTGAGAAGAGCTACATATCCAAGCTCTATGAGGTCATTAATGAGAAGGAAGATCACAGGTTGTTCATTCAGAGCTTTGATACACTTATAAAATAATATAAAGCTCGAGGACTTGCGTCCCCGAGCGTTTGTTTAGTGAAACATGCCAAAGCATGTGTTCAAAATCGAGAGGACTCGATGTCCTCGAGATTTTATTAAAACAGACCGGTTATTATACCTTTTTCGTCTATGTCGATTTTATTAGCGGAAGGAACTTTGGGAAGACCCGGCATGGTCATTATTTCCCCGGTTATTGCAACAATAAAGCCTGCCCCCGCTGAAAGACGTATTTCTCTTACATTGACATCAAAACCTTCAGGACGTCCGAGAAGAGAAGGGTTGTCTGACAGTGAATATTGGGTTTTTGCCATGCAGACAGGCAGCTTGTCCATTCCCATGTCCTCGATCCTCTTAATTTCCTTTTCGGCTTTTGCAGTATAGACAACGCCTTTGCCGCCGTAGATTTCCTTAACTATCGTGTCTATCTTTTCTTTTATAGATAAATCTGTGCTATACAAGGGTTTAAAATCTGATGGCGTACTTTTTATGAGCTTAACAAGCTTCTCTGCCAATTCTATTCCGCCTTCTCCGCCCTTCGTAAATACCTGCGAGAAAGCAGCCTCAACGCCAAGGTTTTTACAGCTGTCCTTGATATATTCCACTTCATCGGAGCTGTCTGTATCAAAATGGTTTATTGCAACGAGAACAGGTACGCCGAACTTTTTCAAGTTCTCTACATGCTTTTCCAGGTTCACAATGCCTTTTTTCAAAGCATTAAGGTTTTCAGCCTTCAGTTCATCCTTTTTAAGCCCTCCATTATATTTCAACGCCCTTATTGTAGCAACCAGCACTACAGCGTCAGGCTTTAGACCAGCGTATCTGCATTTAATGTTAAAGAATTTTTCAGCACCAAGGTCAGCACCGAAGCCTGCCTCGGTTATCACATAATCAGCAAGCTTAAGAGCAAGCTTGGTTGCGGTGACGCTATTGCAGCCGTGAGCTATATTGGCGAATGGTCCGCCATGCATCAAAGCAGGAGTGTTTTCCAAGGTTTGTACAAGATTCGGTTTTATTGCATCCTTCAGGAGCAGTGTCATGGCGCCGTCAACTTTAAGATCCCTTGCCGTTACGGACTTCCCTTCAAGTGAATAGCCGATTATGATGCTGCCGAGACGCTTTTTCAGATCCATGAGGTCCGAAGCAAGACATAAGATAGCCATGATCTCCGAGGCGACAGTAATTATAAAACCATCCTCTCTGGGCATACCGTTTGCTTTTCCGCCCAATCCGACTATTATGTCCCTCAAGGCTCTGTCGTTCATGTCCATAGCACGTTTCCACACTATTTGCCTTAAATCTATTCTCAGCGCATTGCCTTGGTGAATGTGATTGTCTATGGCTGCTGAAAGAAGATTATTGGCGGTAGTGATAGCGTGCATATCTCCTGTAAAATGAAGATTAATGTCTTCCATCGGAACAACTTGTGCATAGCCGCCGCCAGCAGCTCCGCCCTTGACTCCCATAACAGGACCGAGAGACGGTTCCCTTAGTGCAATTATAGCCTTTTCTCCGATTTTTGCCATGGCTTCGCCGAGGCCGACAGTTGTAGTTGTTTTGCCTTCACCTGCGGGAGTTGGATTAATGGCAGTGACAAGTATAAGCTTTCCGTCAGCCTTGCCTTTAAGTCTGTCTATCAGGTCATTTGAAAGCTTTGCTTTGTACTTTCCGTATAACTCAAGTTCATCCTCGGAGATTCCCAATAATGAGGCAATCTCCTTTACAGGCTTCATTTTAGAGCTCTGTGCAATTTCTATATCGGTCATCATAATGGGCAACCTCCTAAAATGCTAATACTGTAATGATTATAACGTTTAATATCCTTGTTTTTCAATAGAAATAAAAAGTTTAGTCTTCATTTTTCACATTGATGAGATTATTATCATATTATGTATCAGGAATTATAATGCGGTCGGGTGATAAAATGAAAAAAATACAGGTGGGAGATATAGTGGCTAGAAAATCGTACGGACAAGATGTTTTTTTTAGAGTAACAGAAATAAAGAGTTCCAATAAAGGAAATGTTATGGTACTTAGAGGAGTAAGCGAGAGGATTCAGGCTGATGCACCTGAGTGTGACCTTATACTTCCCGGGGAGAAAAGTGTTATGGAGCGCAAAGCTAGAATAGGGGATATAATAGAATCAAAAACAAAAGAAATTGCTTTGTCCGGCAATAGAAAAATATAATAGCGGGGATTTTTATAAATATGTTAAGGAGCATAAAAGAAACAAAATATTAAAAAATGCTTGACATAAATAAATTTCCCTTGTTATAATATATAATTTTTTTGACAAGCACATCTTCTTGTGATATAATGTTGCAAACAGAAGATGAGGTGATTCAATTGATAGAAAAAAGTGACCTGTTTCAGATAAAACGAGATATCGAAACATGTATTGGTGAAAAGGTTCAATTGAAAGCCAATAAAGGCAGAAAAAAGGCATTTATCAGAGAAGGAGTACTTGAAAACACCTATCCCAGCATCTTCATAGTGAAGTTTGAGAATGAATATGAAGCGACCAGAAGAGTATCATACAGTTATACGGACATACTTACAAAAGCAGTAGAATTAGTGGTATGTAAGGATAATAAAAGGATACACGTAAGTTGAAGGATGCAGAATTTAATAATTGCCTTTTAGGTTAAATAAAACGGCCGGATATAATATCCGGTCTTTTTATTTGTTCAAAATCGAAAGTGTCCTATGCCTTTTGATTTTCAGTAATATTTCATGCTGTTTTTCAATATATATTACATAGTAGCAAGTCGTTTTGAGAAGCCGCCAGTAATAAACGATTGCCAGCGTATCATAATAGCATGAGGAGGAAGAAATCATGTCACTTGAATTTGTAAGGGAAATGATCAAGGTTAGTCAGGTGATAGGTGAAGATTCATCACAGACCGTTGTTGAAAATGATATAATTGTACCCGACGTGAAACCGGATATAGCTCAGATATTGCTTTTGGACGGGGATGTTTATGCAAATAGGACTGAAGCGATGCATGATAAAATAATGGTCACCGGTACAATCCTTTTCAAGATACTTTATATTCCTGATGACTCAAATGACAACATCAAAAGCATAAACACAAGTGTACCCTTTTCATACGGCATGGATATGACGGGCTCCAGGCAGGGTATGAACTGTAAGGTCAACTGTGATATCGAACATATCGATTATGAAATCCTGAACGGAAGAAAAATTAATATAAAAACAATTCTGAGAATTGGTGCAAGGGCCTACCAGACGGCTGAGCAAGAGATAATAGAAGGATTAAGAGGCATAGACGACATACAGGTATTGAAAGAGAATGTCAGGGTGAATAGCTTTATCGGAAGCAATAAATCACAGTACACAGTAAGGGAAGCCTTGGAGATACCATCCGGTAAGCCGAGCATCAGAGAGATACTCAGAAACGATGTAAAAATCACAGGTAAGGATTTCAGGGTCACGGACAACAAGGTTGTGGCAAAAGGGGACATAAATGTTTCTACTCTTTATATCGGGGATGATGATGACAGCAGTCTTCAGATAGTGGAAAATGAAATACCCTTTACTCACTTTATAGATTTGGAGGGTGTGGACGAAGAATCCTCCTGTGAAGTTGATTTTGATGTGGTAAATGCCCAATTCGAGGCTGTTGAGAACAACGATGGAGAAATAAGGGCTATAGAATGCGACGTTGTTCTTAACATAGATACCGAGGGCTACGCTAAAAAGAATATAGAGAAAATTTCCGATGCATATTGTTCAAGATCCAGCATCAGCTTTGACAGAGAAGATTTCACTACGGAAGAGGTTGTCGTACAGACAAGGAGTCAGGTCATACTAAAGGATACTCTGACGATAAAAGAGGATTCCCCGGAAATAGGGGAGGTATTTAACGTTCTTTCCAAACCGGTACTGAGCGAATGCAGTATTACTGAAGACAAAATTACTATAGAGGGCCTGACAAATAATAACGTGCTTTATCTTTCAAATGACAGTGAAAAGCCTATATGCTGCCACAACGAAGAAGTACCGTTCAGGCATACCATTGATGTAAAGGGAGCCAACAGTGAAATGCCTTGTGAGATCAGCATGGAGGTAGAGCACTGTAACTACAGCATGGTGTCAAGCACCGAGGTTGAAGTGAGAGTGGTAATAAACCTTAATATAAAAGTGATCAATCAAGTCACTTTGCCGTTGATTGTAAAGGTGAATGAAAGCCCTATTGAGGATCGAAAGCTAATAAATCAGCCCAGCATCACCATCTATTTTGCGAAACCCGGTGATACCCTTTGGGAAGTAGCAAAAAGGTATTTGACAAGTGTCTCTGACATTCAAAGCATAAATGGCCTTTCTGAGGATGATGTTCTGACTGCCGGCCAGCAGATTATTATTCCAAAAAAGGTATTTTGATTGATTTAATGTATACAAATTAATAATTTTCTATAAAATTATGCCTGAAATTCAGATTTCAGGCACTTTTTATTGAAACAGAAATGTATTTTGTATATAATATATTAGAAATTTATGGCAAGGAGATATCTAATGAAATATTATCAGTCGGAGGCTAGAGCAAAAATTAATTTATCCATTGATGTTTTAAGGAAAAGGACGGACGGTTACCATGATGTCAAAATGATAATGCAGTCTGTAAGGCTTCATGACGATATTTTCATAGAGAAAAAAAAATCGGGAATAGAGATTTCATGCCAATTTCCGTGGGTTCCTAATGACAGACGAAACACAGCATATAAAGCAGCTGAGATAATAATGGGGAAGTTTGGAATTCCCGACGGAGTAAAAATAGTTATAAGTAAGAACATTCCTGTTGCTGCCGGTCTTGCAGGAGGCAGTTCTGATGCTGCTTCTGTTATTCTGGGCATGAATGAGCTATTTTCACTTGGCATGAATGAGGATCAATTGGCGGAAACAGGCAAGCGGGTAGGAGCTGATGTTCCTTATTGCATAAGAGGGGGAACAGTTCTGGCAGAAGGTATAGGGAATATATTGACAAACCTGAATCCGCTGCCATGTGTCGATTTAGTTTTAATTAAGCCAAAAATCAATGTATCTACTCCTTGGGTATATAAAAGCCTGAATTTAGAAAAGATAAAAATTAGGCCGGATACAGAGGCTTTAATTAAGGCAATAACAGATAAACGCATTGACTATATATCAAAAAACATGGTTAATGTGCTTGAAACGGTTACTATTGAAAAACATCCTGTTATTGAAGAAATCAAAAGGGGGCTTGTTGACGCCGGGGCTCTCGGAAGCATTATGAGCGGAAGCGGACCTACGGTATTTGGAATTTTTGAATGCAAAGCAGCAGCGCAGGAAGCTTTCAACTCATTGAAGGACGACAGGTGGGACAGCTTTCTTACAGAAACATGTTAGATACATAATATATGGGGGTATTTAGATGACTGGGAAACTTACAAAAGTAAATTTGAATGACTATAAGCCGTTGCGTGAGGTGATATTCAATACTCTCCGTGAGGCTATAATAATCGGCGAGCTTAAGCCCGGAGAGCGATTGATGGAGGTACAGCTTGCTGAAAAAATGGGTGTCAGCCGCACCCCTGTTCGTGAAGCTATCAGGAAGCTTGAGCTTGAAGGACTGGTGGAAATGCTGCCAAGGAAAGGCGCTCATGTAGCAGACCTTTCTGTAAAAGACTTAATGGATGTTTTAGAAGTAAGAGCCTCGATGGATGGCCTTGCAACAGCTTTGTCGGCAGCAAGGATTACTGATGAAGAAATAAAGGAACTTAAGAATATACACAACCAGTTCGCAAATTACGTAGAAAAGGAAAATTTAAAAGGCTCAATAAAAAAGGATGCCGAGTTCCATGACATCATTTACCGCTCTTCAAGAAACGATAAGCTGATTCAGATTACAAACAACCTTAGGGAACAGATACATCGCTTCAGGGTGATATACTTAAAGGATTATGTAAGCCCTAAGGAATTGGTAAGGGAGCATGAAGAGATCTATGATTCAATAGCAAAAAGAGATGTTGAAAGGGCCCATAAAATTGCAGAGGAACATATTAAAACCCAGGAAGAGACAATACTCAGGTCATTGAATTACCAAAAATAGATGCTTCGACAGCGTGCTTCAAAATCTATGGAATCCCCTTCGTAAGGGGGCAAGAGAGTAAGGCTCTCTTGCCCCCTGGCAAGGGGATGTTGGTTTTATTCTTATCTCCGCCTACTGGACTACTTCATATCCCAATGATGCGATTTTTTTACGTATTTCCTGTGGCTGTACATCAGCCGGGTCATATTGGACATTAACGGTTTTTGATTTCAAGTCGACGTCTACATCACCGATACCGTTCAATGTTCTGACACCCTGCTGAATCTTATTTGAGCAAACACTGCAAGTTATTGATGGAACACTGAATGTCGTATTTTCCATAATATCCTCCTACAAATAATATTCATTATTTATATTCTCAAGCGTGGAGTATTTTATCCTTGTAAAATTATGAGGTATTAAAGACCAAAAACTTTTTCGAATTAACGGATAAAAAAAGGGAAATATCATTTTCTGTAGAATTATATTATTATTCAACGCTAAGGTTATGTTAACAATCCTTAGACGGAATGGGGTCTCAAAATGGAACAGGATATAATTTATTCATCCGAACATGTAATGATCACCAGACGTACGGACGGCTACTATATAGAGTCCTTTAAAACCGGCATGTCTGTTGAACAGTTTAATAAAGTTATTTCTCAATACAATGAGATGAAGATCACAAGCTTTATGGCAATAAAAAGCGCTATAATGTTTGCGCCCAAGCCTCCTGTAAAATTTGCCGAAGCAAAACAAAGAGTATCGATTGAAATCTCAAGTGATGAGTTAAAAGCATATGTTACTTTGGCGGTGATGGAAGAAGAATTTACCGGCGATAAAAAAGTAGTGCTTATACGTGAGATCCTTAAAAAGCTTGGGGAAAGCGGAGTTGTATTCGGGGTCAAGCAGGATACGCTCCTGAATCAACTGTGCAACGGCAAGCAGATTCTTATTGCTGAAGGCACACAGCCGGAAAACGGACGCGACGCAATTATTAAAATGTATGAGCTTAATGAGGCCAAGCCCGAAGTAAAAGAGGATGGAAATGTCGACCATTACGAGCTTAATCTTATAAACAGGGTCAAAGCCGATGACTGGCTTGGAGAAAAGCTGGATCCTACACCAGGCTTTCCGGGCAAATCGGTTAAAGGAAATCCTATAGCCCCCATGCCCGGCAAGAACTATCCCATGCTGTATGACAAGAATACTGTAAAAGAAACATATGAAAGCGGAAGAACCGTACTCACTGCAATAAGGGATGGTGCCGTATTTTACGAGGGCGACAGGATAGGCGTGTCTAATCACCTTGAGATAACCCAAAATGTTGATTTCAAGACCGGAAATATTGATTTCGATGGTTTCTTAACAGTAAAGGGTTCTATTGAAGATAATTTTTCAGTGGTAGCCGATAAGGATGTCGAAGTGCTTGGGGATTATGGGGTGGGCAGCGTAAGAGAGATAATCAGCCGTGAAGGCAGCGTATTTATAAAGGGCGGTATTGCAGGAAAAAACAAGGCTGTAATAAGGTCTAAAAAGGATATTTATACCAAATACGTATCAGATGCCACGATTATATGTGACGGAAGCGTACATATAGGGTTTTACTGTCTTAACAGCAACATAACCGCAAAGGAAGTCATACTCGACTCCACCAAGGGACAAATCATAGGGGGAAGTATACAGGCGGATATAAAGGTTGTTTCTTCCATTATAGGTTCTGCAAGTGAAAAGAGGACAGTTGTATCGGTGAAAGGCTTTGACAGGAACTCCTTAAAGGACAGGCTTGAAAAAATAACTGTCAGGATTGAGGATTTTAAGAGCGACATTGCGAGGATTAAGCAGGAAATATCCATTTACAGCAGTGCTACAGCACAATTGACAAGGGAACAGATGATCATATATGAAAATATTAAGAACCGCTTTTTCGACCTGAAAAATGACCTGAAACTTTTCGAGGACGAAAGAAAGTGTCTGATCAATTACCTTAGAACTCACGGGGAAGGTGAGATCTGTATACTTAAGAAGGCCTATCCGAATACTCTGGTAGAAATAAAGAAGGTATACAAGGAAATTTCAAAGGTAACCTTAAGCACCAGCTTTTATATTCAAGACGGTGAATTGAAAGAACTATAATTAATCAGCAAGGATTTTGGTAAGGAAAGGGGGGTGCAAAGTGGAGTATAACTCGATTTTAAATACTATTGAAGAACAGAAAAAAACGGAACAGCTATCGGCAAAATTGTTCAGATATTCAGGGCTGATCCAGGCGATTGAGTTTTTCTCACAGAAATTGAACTTTGAACAGATCATTGATGCCGCTTTTGACTTTGTTAATGAATTGCTTACGCTTGAAAAGTCTGCGGTATTTGTCCTCAAAGGCAGCAGCTTTGTCTTAAAAAAGGTTAAGGGTTATGACAGCACCATACTCGCTATTGAGAATTCCGAGGACCTTCAGAATATTGCAGTATTTTACGGTGCGCTTATTACCGAGGATGAGAAGCTTAAAATGTTTTTCGGGCAGAATGTGCTTGAAAGCTTCAATGTATCTACTGCTATACCGTTAATAATCGAGAACAACCTTTATGGCTTCATTTTCATCTCTAATAAAATTATCGGAGATTTCAACAGTGATGATTATATAATTGCAAGCGCCCTGATGAAGCTTTTCAATAACGCTCTTGAGAATTACAAAAGGTATGAAGAGCTGCAGTCAGCCAATAAGGAGCTTGATGAGAAAATATTCAACCTTTTTGCAATCAACCAGTCATCAAAAGCCCTTCTCAGTGAACTAAGCCTGGATGTCCTGTATAATTTGTCCGTTGATGTTTTTTCCGAATTGACTCAGAATACAATCACGGGTTTCTTCCTGTACGATGAGAAAAGCGAGCAGTATACACTTAAGGCATATAAGGATATTTACTACAGGTTGGGAGAAATTGAAGTCAGATTGACCTTCGACAAAGCGGCGGCTGTAGATGTAAACAAGGTCATTCTTAATTTTGAGGACTCCTCGGATACAGAGTATTTCAATAAAATATTTAAAGAAGGGGTCAAAGCGCTGGCTCCCTTGCAAGCAGTTTATATAGTGCTGCTGATAAAGAACGGAATGGTTCTCGGCCTTGTTACTCTTGGGAAATCAGTAACAGGCAATGAATATAAGAACAGCATGTTTGAGTTGATCGAGAGTCTGGCTTCCGCTACATACATAGCGCTTTCAAATGCTCAGCTTTTTGATAAAGTGAATGAACAGAAGAGGATAATTCAAGGAAAGCTTGACAAGTTAAGCTCCCTGAATACACTGATGAGAAATATCAACAGCTCAGCAAATATCAAAACACTGCTGCAATTGACGCTTATGACTCTGGAAATATCCTTCCAGATTGAAAAGGGCCTTATTGCAATATATGATAAGGATAAGGGTGTATTTAAAATCGCTGAGAGGCTAAACATAGAAACAAGGAAAAAAGAAATAAAGGTGACACCCTGTTGGAAGAGGGTCTTTGAGGGTGATGCAATATATGAGGCGAGCGAAGCAGGGATGCTTCAGTATATTAGCAAGTCTCTTGTTGAAGACATCGGACACAGCCCGGGATTGCTTATTGCACCTATATATATTGACAGAGTGGATATTGAGGTTTTGGGTGCAATCATTTTATTTAAGTTCAAGAATGTACCCATAACAGATGAGGAAATCAGACTTACTGTTGAAACTATAGCAGGCCACATTGCGCCTGTATTGAGCAACCTGTATACTGTCGAGCAGCAAAAGAAGTTTCTTCTTCCCAACTACATCGAATTGTTTAAGAGCGATCTTAAAAGGGAGATTGCCGAAGCTCTGGAATTCTCTATTGATCTTAAGGTATATCAGATAATCGACAACAGGTCGCTGATATTCAAGGAGGACAGGATAACAAGCAAATTTCAAAATGCCTTTAAGAACGTTTACCCTTTTTCCTGCAATAATATATTTATTATAAGCAGTGCTGACAGGAATGCTTATAAAAAGCTCAAGAAAATAATAGGGTCTATTGACATTGAAGTTAGGGAGTATGCTTTAGGGAAGGATTTTAACTGCTTCCAGGACTTCTTCAAGTTGTTCTGACAGGTGGTATGAGCGTGGGAATATTATGCGGAGTGGACATTGTAGAAATCAATAGAATAAAAAGAGCGTTTGACAACCCTGGGACGGCTTTCAGGGACAGGGTGTTTACAATAAATGAAATTGATTATTGTGAAAGCAGAAAAGCAGCCAAATTTCAGAGCTATGCAGCAAGATTTGCGGCAAAGGAGGCTGTTGCCAAGGCTTTCGGGACAGGTATCGGAAGCAGTGTGGGTTTGAAGGACGTGGAAGTTCTGAATACGGAAAGCGGAAAACCTTACATTGTCCTGTCAGGCGGAGCAAAAGAGCTTTATGATAAAATGAAAGCAGTGAATATGGATATAAGTCTTTCCCACTGTGAAAACTACGCCGTAGCATATGTAATAATTCAGTATTAGTTAAAACTGGTGCTTTATAGATAAGTTCAATTCTATAAATATTTTATCAGTTTTTTTCTTTTGACTGGAATATATAAGCATCAACCCAGAAAAAGATCAGGCCGCCTATAAAGTTGGCGACGACAGTCTTTATGAAATAATTGTCTACCTTAAAGTAAGTGATGATCAGCCACAAAACAGGAGTTGAAAGCTGCCACCTGAGCAGATACATCAAAAATCTTTTCATAATTGCTCCTTATTTGTAACAGGGGTATGGTATCCTGAACAACTTATGGTATTCTATTTATATTATGACAATATAATGCGGCGGTTACTCAAAAAGAAGATTAAAAAGTTTATACGGGAGTGTTGCAATTGGCAGCAGTTAAATTCCTTCATTGTGCAGACATGCATTTGGATGTACCGTTTTCATCTATTGACTCCGGCACCGGAAAGTCCACTGTGAGAAGGCTGGATCTAAAAGAAACCTTCAGCAGAATAATAGCAGCTGCAATAAGCGAGAAGATTCAAATCATGCTGATAAGCGGTGACCTTTACGAGCATGCGTACGCAAAAAAAGCTACGATCAGCTTTATAAACGATGAGTTCGAAAAGATCCCGGAGGTCAGGATATTTATAATTCCGGGGAATCATGATCCCTATATTAAAAATTCATATTACCGTGATTTTAAGTGGGCCGGAAATGTCAACATACTCAATGAAGACAATCCCTATGTTATAATTGAAGACCTTCAGACCTGTGTATACGGAATCGGATTCAAAAGCTTCACGCAGGAAAAGACGCTTGTATATGATATGAAGCTTATGGATGCAGCATTCATTAACATTCTTATGGTTCACGGCACTGTGGACATGGATTTTAAGCAGGATGTATATAATCCGATGACGAGTGAGAACCTTCGAAAACTCGGAATGGATTACATAGCCTTAGGCCATTTTCATAATCGTCTTGCAAGAGTCGGAGGCTGTCCGGGAATCTATAACCCCGGAAGCCCGGAACCGCTTGGGTTTGACGAAACAGGAGAGCATGGAGTTTTCATCGGAACGATTGAAAAAGAAGGCAGCAGTACGGTAGATGTGAAATTTATGAAAATGAATAAGCGGTATTATGAAAAGCTGGAGGTGGACATATCAAGCTGCAACAATGATGAGCAGGCGGCTTTACGAATAGAAGCTGCGCTGAAAGGGTTTGAGACCAGCAGCGGTTTGTTTTATGTGACACTTAAAGGTTTTATAGAGAGAGGCTTTAACATAAATACCGGGCATATTGTATCCGGGTTCAGCGATAAAGTGTTTTATATGAAGATCAGGGACGAGTCGTCTATGGACTTTGACTATGAAGGTATAATGAATGAACCCGGGCTTAAGGGCTTATATGTCAGGAAAATATTCGCAATGATAAGCAAGACTGAAGACGAGTATGAGAAAAGACAGCTTGAAAGGGCTCTACGTTATGGGATTGAGGCTCTTGAAAAGGGAAAGATAGAAATATATTAACGGAGGAAGAGATGTATTTCAAGAAGCTTGAAGTTAATGGCTTTGGAAAATTAAAAGAACTGACAGCGGAACTGACTGATGGCATGAATGTTATATATGGAAATAACGAGTCGGGAAAAACCTCCCTCCAGTGGTTTCTGAAAGCCATGCTGTTTGGCCTTAAGGGCGGAAGGTCCTCGCGTGAGGGTTTGCTCCCGCCTGTAAAGAGATATAAACCCTGGTCAGGCGGAGATTACAACGGGCGTATAGAGTATTGCCTCCGGGATGGAAGATTATATAGGGCTGAGCGGAATTTTGAAAATAATTCTGTTAAGCTTTACGATTCCATGTATAACGACATTACGAATGATTTTGAGATCAGCAGAGAACGCGGAGCCTTATTTGCAGAGAAGCATCTGGGGATCAATGAGACCTGCTTTGAAAAAACAGTATTTATCAGGCAAATGGAATCCAGAATCGATGACGACGGAAGCAGGGAGCTCCTGGACAGGCTTATAAACGTAACTCAAACGGGGTTTGAGGATGTTTCGTTCAGGAGTGCACAGGAAGCTTTGAAGGAAGCGCTTAAAACTTATGTCGGCAATGACAAGACATCTACCAGACCTCTCGACAAGGTTATTTCCAGACTCCAGGAACTGTCTTCCCTTAAGTCTGAAATGCTTGCAAATAGGGAATTAACAATAAATGCGGAAAAGGAAATGGGCAATGCAATATTGTTCAGGGATAATCTTCTGATCCGGAAGGAAGCCTTGTTAAAAGTCAAGGAACTTATTGAAACAGCTGTAGTATTGGAAAAGAACCTAAAGCTTAAAGCTGAAATCGAGGAGCTTCTTAATAAGATAAATAGCAGTGAAGAGGAAATTGGCTTACTTAAAGCTAAGAGTTCAGACTTTCAAAAGAAGAGGGATGAGTTAGTCCGATTTTTAGAATTTGATGAAAATGCTTCGGAGGCTATAAGCTCAGACTTCAGCCAAATGAAGCTTTATGAAAGTCAGCTGAAAAATCTTCAGGAGGAAATTCTGAGAAAAAAGACTGACCTTGAGAAGCTTGAGCTTGAGTTTGAGCCTGTAAAAGCATATGGGAAGCTGGATCAGCAGGTTCTTAATGAGATGGTCAATGCTTACAAGGAATGCGAAGCTATCAGAAAAGAGTATGGGAAAGGCAGCATAGCGGATATTGACCAGAAAATTGAGTCAGCCGGAAAGAAAAACAATTTGATTAAGTACAGCCTTATTCTTTCCTGTGCAATGTCAGCTTTGCTTCTATTATTAGGTATTGGCAACATGGGTAGGCTTCTTGGAGCAATATGCCTGATAACAGCGGCAATAGCGCTTATAACAGCTCTGTTGCTTACTGTTGCTAAAAGAAAAGCATACAGTCAATTAACCAGTGAACAGAATCAAAAAAAGATCAGTTTCATCAGCATCAACAGCATGCTTGAGGAAATATACAAGAGGGAGAAGTTTCTTGAGGATACCTTCAAAATCGTAGGCGCAAAAGGAATTGAGGATTTTATTGCCTCTAAATCACAGTATGAAAGCAAAAAACAATATATAGAAATTCTGAGGACGGAGCTTTCTTCGATGGAAAGCCGCAGTGACACCTACCTTACGGAATACGGCATACTTAAGGACAAGGCAAGGAATGTGCTGATTAAGGCTGATATTATAGATGACGAGGCTATAGAAATAAATGAGGAGCACATAAATAAGTTTAAAAACAGCATAAGGAAATACCAGGGGCTGCTGCCGGGCATCAATTATACCGTTGAGAGGATCAAAGACATGGGAGCCGATCTGGAAAACAATTATAAACATGCATCGAAGCTGAGCGGAATTGAGTGCGCAGATAATGAAGACATTGCAGATTTCTTAAGGAAGCTGTCATCACAAATAGAAATGGACGAAGCTAATGTAATGGATTCTTTAAATGAATTAGAGATAAGGTTTATGAACAACGGACTGACTACTACTGAGCTTGGTACAATAAGAAAAAAGCTACAATCCCATGATCCGGAAGCCTTAAGCATAGATTTTGAATATGAACTGAATAGGGCATCGGAAGACCTGAACAGTACACTGCTTCAAATAAAAGAATATGAAATAATGCTTAAGGAGCACTCAAATCAGGGTTTGGAGCTTCAGGGCATTGAAGAGGAAATGGACGAGCTGAGGATAAAGAAGAATACACTTGAGGACATTAACATATCACTCAAACTTGCTCTGCAGGTTCTTACCGAGGCTAGTGATGAGATGCAGAAGGATTTTGCACCGGAATTGAATTCTAAAATGAGCGGTATAATAAAAAGGATCTCTTCAGGCCGTTATACGGACCTTAGAGCAGACAGCAGTCTGGCACTCAAGGCAATTTCCCCCGATACCGGTGCAGTTGTTAATGCTGCCTTGCTGAGCGGAGGCACCATTGATCAGATGTACCTTGCGATGCGAATATCAATGGCAGACTTAATAGCGGGCCAAAATGAAAGCCTTCCCCTCATAATGGATGAGGTTTTCTCGCAGTATGACGACGTAAGGACTTGTGAAACCTTTGAATTTTTAAGGGAGCTGGCTGAAAACAGGCAGGTAATATTTTTTACCTGCAAGAGCAGGGAAATCGAGATAGCCGGAAATGTTTTCGGTGAAAAAATGAACCTGATAAATCTGTGAAATTATAAAGTCCTCGCAATTAATCATACAGTTTGGCTTGAGTCCAGTCTTTCATGACTGTTTACCAGGCTTTCCATCAAAGCTATCGTGTCTTCCGCTGCATTTGGCCTTGCAATGCGCTTTGCCATTTCTTTCATGTGATTTAGCGTCAGAGGGTTGTCCAATATCTGATGCAGAACTCCGTCCAGACTGTCATCATCCATAATTCTAACGGCCGCACCGCTGTTCTGGAGGAAGTTGGCATTTCTTACCTCTTGTCCGGGTATTGGTGAATTTATCAATATCGGGAGCTCCTTAACGAGGGATTCGGATATAGTCAGGCCGCCCGGCTTGGTTATTATGAAATCCGATACCTCCATAAGGTCGGCAATACGGTCGGTATAACTGAATATTCTAACCTTCTTCTCAGAATTTTTTGAAAGCCTTTCAAGATTCCTTTTCAACCTGATATTGTGTCCCGTAACAGCTATAATCTGAAGATCCTTTTTCATCCCGAGAAGTGATGCGAAAGTATTGCCCACCCGGCCGAAGCCAAGGCTTCCGTCCATTAAAAGTATTGTCAGCTTATCCTCAAGGCCCAGCTCCTTCAATATGGCAGCTTTATCGCCGGATTTCTGGAAGCTGCTTGAAACAGGGATTCCGTAAGGGTATATTATTTCTTTCGGAATGCCCCTTTTAACCATATCGTAGTGCATAAATTCATGCGCGACAACATATGCGTCAATATTCTCATACAGCCAGAACGGATGCGGAACAAAGTCGGTAATAATTGCCATTGTGGGTATTGTAATTTTCCCCTTCTTTTTAAGGCTTGAAAGCATTTGAAGGGGAAAGGTGTGAGTACTGACAATGATAGATGGCTTGAATTCATCGATCAGCTTTTTAATTTTGAATGCCAGCAATTTATTAACTGATTTGCTTAGTTCATGGACATTATCGCGTGATTCGGTCAGGTCATAGATTTTACCCCATATCCGGGGCGCATTCTTCACAGCATTAAGGTATAAGCCTCTTATCACCAGTGTATCAATTATGGGATTTACATATTTAAGTGTATCTACAACTAAACACCTTGAACCGGGGAACTTGTTCTCTATGTGTTCCTTCAAAGCTTCACATGCCTTGATGTGGCCGCCGCCGGCCGCAACAGACAAAAAGAGCACATCCATTAATATATACCTCTTTCCATACGGAACATATATAAATTATTTCTTAAATTCGCATTTCCGATGCATTGCTTATTTTATCCAAGTTTTTATATACCAATTATAATCCTTTTAAAAAGTCTGTGCAATTAAATCTAATCCTTCCTTGATGTGTATATTTTTTTCTTAAAAACTAAAAATATTAGCATTGGATTTAATATTATCAAATCCTCATTCCTGAGGAAGGAGGCATAACCTTGAAAAGACTAAGATTAACGGTACTATTTGTTCTGACAATTTTCGCTGCTTCTTTGCTGGTGTCGAGCGATATTTTCATAACAAGCTCCTCCCCAAGCTTACAAATCGGGGATAAGGGAGCCCAGGTAGAGGAACTTCAACAGAGACTGTCAAACCTGGGACTGTTCACCGGAAGCATAAACGGAGAATTTGACCTGAATACAATATCTGCGGTACGAAGGTTTCAGGAAGAGAATAGTCTGCAAGCCAGCGGAATAGCTGATAAAGATACAATGATTGCATTGGGCATGACTAGAATCGGACGATCAGGTGTTGCATATGCAGAAGGAAACAGCGTCGGCGACACTCAGCTGCTTGCCAGAGCTATAAACGGGGAAGCCAGAGGAGAGCCATATGAAGGACAGGTGGCTGTCGGTGCGGTTATCCTTAACAGAACCAGAGACCCAAGGTTTCCCAAGACTATAGCCGGAGTCATATACCAGCCCGGTGCCTTTACGGCTGTCGACGACGGACAGATTAATACTCCTTTGGACCCAAATTCAACAGTAGTCAAAGCTGCAGGTGATGCATTAAACGGCTGGGATCCCACAAATGGGTGCGTATATTATTGGAACCCTGCAACAGCAACCAGCAAATGGATATGGAGCAGGCAGATCGTTACACAGATAGGGAAGCACTATTTTGGAAAATAATATGGAGGTGTAAATTTGGGCATAAGAGAAAAACTGCTTGATTTTAAAAGAAGACTTTCCGACAGAAGGATGTACAGTATAGTTATCATAGTTATAGGCGCTGTTGCCTTGTGGGGTTTCTACCAGTATAAGCATTCCGCCAATCTCAGGCAGGAGCTGGACAACCAGTACAACAGGGCATTTTTCGATATGGTGGGCTATGTGAACAATGTAGAAACACTGCTTATGAAATCAATGATAACTTCAACACCGGACAAAACAGCGGCGACGCTGCAGGAAGCATGGCGGCAGGCAAACCTTGCACAGACTGACCTGGGGCAGCTTCCTATTTCACAACAGGTGCTGGCGAACACTTCAAAGTTCTTAACACAGGTTGGTGATTTTTCATACTCGCTGAATAACCAGAACATGACGGGAAAACCGCTTAATGACCAGCAGTATAAAACATTGGAACAGCTGCACGGATATTCAGTATCTTTGGGAAAAAGCTTAAGCACACTTCAGAACCAGCTTACTGTGGGAAGATTGAAATGGGGGGATCTGACAAAGAAAGGAGCTCCGTTGTTTGGGAAAAAGGCAAGGTCTATGATGATGCAGCAAATTGAGAGCATTGACAAGACCTTTCAAAAGTATCCCACTCTGATTTATGACGGTCCGTTTTCAGACCATATGGCAACTGCTGTACCCAAAGGAGTAACAGGAGATAAGCTGAATACAGAACAGGCCAAGAAAATTGCAATGAATTTCATAGGCGCCAATAAAATAGGCAGCATAGCATTTGTTCGCAAAAATGATGCGGGACCTATAAAAACATATAGCTTCAACATTACATTCAAGAATGCACCGAAAGGGCAGATCGGAACAATAGATATCACCCAGACAGGGGGATTTGTCTACCAATACCTCAGGAACAGGGCGGCAGGGCCTGGGAAAATAGGCATGGATAAGGCCAAAACCATGGGCAGGGACTTCCTTGAAAAGAACGGCTATAAAAACATGGTTGACACGTATTACCTCAAACAGGGGAACACCGCCACCATAAATTATGCATATAAACAGGATAACACTACTGTCTATCCCGACTTGATAAAAGTTAAAATTGCGCTTGACAATGGTGAAGTCATAGGAGTTGAGAGCAAAAGCTATCTGGCAGCTCATACCAATAGGACCATACCTGCTCCGAAGATAACCATGCAGCAGGCAAGGTCGCTTGTAAGCCATAGGGTGAAAATCAATGCAGTCGACATGGCGATTATCCCCACCGATTACAAGACAGAGCTTTTCACTTACGAGTTAAAGGGCAAGATGGGCAACAAGGATTTCATTGTTTACATCAATGCAATAAACGGCAGAGAAGAGAATATTCTAATGATCGTCAACACTCCAAACGGAGTCCTGACAATGTAGAAGATCACAAAACTAATCGGGTTATACCCGATTTTTTTGTTTTAATGGGAATGTTTAAAGTTTTTTGATATAGTATAATAAAGCATACTGTTTTTGGAGGTTACTGCATTGGACGACAGCATAATTAGAAGTGATAGCGGCAGTTTGTACGGTGTACCGTTTAAAAAGCCGGAATTGATACATATCAGCATTCTATATTCCATAGCCGTTGCACTTTTCTTGTTTTTACCGCCGGTACTAAGGCCGTTAAAACTTAATTTCTACATATCCGGAGGTTTTTCAGAACTTATACTCGTTTTGCTTCCGGCTATACTGCTTCTGCTTTATTGCGGCTACGATATAAAGAATGTCCTTAGATTAAATAAAGTCGGCTTTATAAATATGTTACTCACATTTTGGATAATGGTGCTGGCCATTCCGGCTGTAGGTGTTTTGAACGTTATAAACATGTGGCTTGTTAAATTAATATTCGGCAGTACAGATAATATTAACATACCTGTGGCTACAGACTGGGTTGCTTTATTGCTCGGCATCCTTGTAATAGGCGGTTCAGCAGGCATTTGTGAAGAAATAATGTTCAGGGGGGTTATTCAAAGAGGCTTTGAAAGGTTTGGCGCAGCCGGTTCAATAATCATAACGGCCATTCTTTTCGGATTGCTACATCGTGATATGCAAAGGCTCTTTGGCACAGCTGCTCTCGGAGCACTTATAGGCTTTCTGGTCTACAGATCAGACTCCATATTCACAGGTATGTTTGCGCATTTTACCAATAACTCGATTGCTGTGCTTATGGGGTATTTATCTTACAAATTGCAGCAGCTGTCGCATTCACAGACAAATGCAGCAAAGAATCAAGGCACGGAACAGATGCAAATGATAATTGCAACTGTATTTTTGGGAATGCTTGTAATAGGTGCTACGGCGGGCTTTATAGCACTATTGTATGCTTATATAAAAAACACATCTGATAAGGTGGTAAAAGTAAGACGGGAAAAAATACCCCATAAGGGTAAAGGCCTTGTATGGCTTGCTCCGGGCTTGGGAATGATAGCCTTCATATTTCTCGTACAGGGTTTGGAGCTTCGGGGGGCAGGCTTTGGAATATTAACCTGGATTGTGAAGTTTCTAGGGCTGGGCTGAAAACCTTAGTACATAAATTATTTTCAACTTATCTTGCAAGCTTTTTCAGCCTTCTTATGTCTTCGCCGACGAACCTGAACATATCGAAGCAGCCTATTATACGGGATGCGTTTCTTTCGTCATAGTACTCATAAAGCTCCTTGGTTCCAATATTTGTAGAGATGATTGTTTTGCAGGGCTTTGAAAGGTTATTGATTTGTCTGGTATTCAGGATGTTCAAAAACTCCGCATAACGGGCAGCACTCGGGGATTCGGTTCCAAGGTCGTCAATTATCAGAAGCTCAGCCTCAAAAATTTCCTTATACATTTCGTCTTCATAATCATCATCCTTAAATGACTTCTTGCGGTATTCATTAATGGTATTGAAAAGCATCGGGGCAGTAAGGTATAAGACTGTAACACCCTTATTAAGCAGTTCCATTGCAATGCAGTTGGACATAAAGGTCTTTCCCACACCGGCAGGGCCGCTGAAAAACAGGTTCTTTTCATCGGGAGAGGCAAAATTCTGAATGAAATTAATGCTCCTTTGCCTGATCCTTCGAATATTTTCACGGGGAGAAATCCTGATTCCGTATTTACAGTCATTAATCTCTTCGGAATAATAGCTTTCATCAAAAGTTGAAAAGTTCTCGGTCTTTGCAAGCGTAAGATTTGACTGCGTAAACAGGTGGCTAATAAGAAGCTGCTTGTAGCATGTGCATTTTTCGAAGATGCTGTTTTTCCGGACATAACCGGTATCGCTGCATGCAGCGCATTGATAGGCAGGCTCCAATATTTTTTTCGAATAGCCTGCACCTTCAAGAAGCTGCTGCTTCTCGTTTTTCAGCATATCCAATTCTCTTGACATATCATCAAGTGCTTCAGCGTTGGACTTCCCGGTAAGAATCAGCCTATTGTATTTCAAGCCGGTAAGAATAATCTTGCGGTCAAGCTCTTCAAGCCTGGGGATTTTAGAATATATTTCGCTCTTAATCAGCTCAAGATTATCAAACGCCGTTTTCTGCCTTTTCTCGTATTCATTTCTGATAGCACTGTATATATTCCTGTTCATTCAGACCCCCACTAGCTTATTTGCATGGTTCCTGTTATTTATCATTTCCCACATTTTCATAAAGGCTGTTATAGTAATCATCATCATACTTTCGCTGCTCGAAGTTCCCGCGCTGAGGTATGGATGCTTCTTTAGCAGGCGCTTTTGAAGAATGCTTCAGGGACTTTTCATATTCTATTATTGCTTCCTTGGTTCTCAGGCCTTTCACGTGCCAGTCGGTAATTACAGTATTGATATACCTGAAATTCGGGTTAGTCTTTGCCAAGGTCTTTTTCAGGGCCAGGTCGATGATATCGAACGCAAAACCGTATTCAGTAACCCATTTCTCTATGTACTCTTCCTCATATTCAGTCAGGTTCCTTGACAGATTGAGCTTTTTAACGATTTTAGTCCGGATGTCCTTAAACTTCTTATACTCTTCAAGATACTTCTCGAGATCGAAATAATTTTTTATATTTTTGCTGTACCAGCTGTCGGCAACCTTAACGATGTAGCTTTTGGACAGTCCCTTATGCTCTTTGCAGTGCCCGAAAAGAGCATACATAACATCCTCGTCGAACCTGTACCTGTCAAACCAAGCATCTATGTCAGTGTACCAGGAGGGTGCCATGACCCCTTGGAAGTAAGTATTATTAATCGATGTTATCGTCTTGTTCCTTCTGATGTTCCTTTCAGAGCTCTGAAGTGCTTCCGCAGGAGTTGAAGTTGACTTCATGCGGTAAACCTTCTTTATTTCTTTCTCCTTGAGGTCGGCAAGAATGACCTTGTTGTCCTTTCTTTCAGCAATCGTAAGACTTTCGAAATAGGTAAAGGCATCCTTAACCTTGTTTACATCCATACAAAGGACTTTAGAAAGCTCATCCACAGATGCCTGTTTATTCCGCTTGCTTAGAAAGAGGCAATATGTATATACTTTTAAGTAATCTCCGTCCATAGAGGGCATATATTCGGTGATGAATATATCGGACAGCATGGTGTCTGAGTACAAAAGGGCATTATAAGCTTCAAAATACATTTGATCCAACCTTTCAGACCGGCAGCAATATTTTCTTACTGTGGCATATTGTATTATACCACAGTGGGTTGGAGCAATACAAAGATAATAGGACATGAATTAGGGACAGGCGCTAAATATTTGGGTGAACTATCAAGGAATATTGAAGTAAATCTTTCTGTGCCGTTTTATTTAAGATTCCCAAATTATTCTGTTGATTTTTATGTGGATTTGTATTATCATATATTGTGTTCATTTTTCGTGCGCCCGTAGCTCAACTGGATAGAGCGTCTGACTACGGATCAGAAGGTTAGGGATTCGAGCTCTCTCGGGCGCGCCAGATGTAAAGCGGCTTTCAAGTGTTTGACTTGTCAGCCGCTTTGTTGTTTTACGCTTATTTCACCCCGATAATCATTTTTTGATATTCCATCAAAAGAATTAGCGAAAGACCCCAATGTCGCAGGGGGACGGTTCCGCTTGCGACATTGAAGCTCTAAGCACAAGAATTTCCGATCCACCGAGAATCCTTACCATTTTACGTTCATAATGAAAGCCAGTTTGAATAATGTATCAATATTATGATACAATATTGATATATTGAAACGGGAGGTGGAATATATGCCATCTATAAGACCAAGCTCTGACTTGAGGAACAACTACAACGAAATATCTCAATTCTGCCACCAGTATGGGGAGCCTGTCTATATCACAAAAAACGGACAGGGAGATTTAGCGGTGATGAGCATTGAAACCTATGAACGTATCGTAGGTAGATTTGAACTGCACAGACTGCTGGATGAAGGTATGAATGCTATGAAAGCAAAGAAAGTAAGGCCGTTTCGTGAGGCGTTGGCTGACATACAGAAAGAGTTGAACCATGAGTAGTTATACAATTGAAATTACGGAACCGGCGGAGCAGGATTTACATGAAATAGGCCGATATATTGCGATAGAACTGGTAGAGCCTGCTGTTGCTAAAAGGGTAATTGAAAAACTTGCTGAAGCTATACTAAAACTGGAAGAACTTCCTTTGCGAAATGCTCTGGTTGCGGATGAGGCGCTGGCGTTGCAAGGTATGCGGAAGATGCTGGTGGATAACTACATCATATTTTATGTGGTTTCCGAGGAACAGAGAAAAGTAACCGTAGTGCGAATACTTTATAGCAGAAGAGACTGGATAAATCTGATTGGCTTATAAAGGGGGCGGCCTGCGACCAATTTCAACCCCTTTGGGCTGTCTGTGTTAGAAATGAAGGGGCAGGTTTATTGCTTCGCCCCAATATCCCATGACAAAAGGTGTGACAATTTGTATTTTGTCGTTATCCACTTAATAAGAAATATACTTCCAAGTCCAAGTAAGCTTGCAAATGTTCCTCTTAAGGAAACCATTACATCAAGTCCGCTATTTGATTGGATGTGTAGGATATTCTGGATTGTATCGGCTGCAAAATGAGCAGTAATTGCAGTCCAAAGACTGTTTGTCTTCTCAAACATATAACCCCAAATAAACCCGAAGGTCACTGTCCCAAGCATAAGCACCAGTCCATACATAGAAGCGCCCAACAAGCTTTGTTCACCTGTTAAAAAGTTCTTGAGAGGCCAAACTAAATGCCAAATGCCGAAAAGCAACGCTTGAAAAATATTTGCTTTCCAAAAAGAAAAACGGGTTTTTAAGGCCGGAAGAAAAAGGCCTCTGAAAAGTCCTTCTTCCATAAGTGCGTTTATAATGTTGCCTATAATCAGCCAGATTCCAAAAATAACTCCGCCATTAATACCTTGTTTTGGGTCAATTGCAGAAAATATCATTTGCGGATTCTGATTATTGAGCAGTAAAACAAAACCCTCTATACCATATGAAATAATATAAACAGCTAAATTTACTAAAAATCCAAGGCAAATACAAAACCAAAAATGATTTTTATTGAATCCTATTGTTGACATGCTTCTCTTTATAAAAAGCATTGATAATAAAATCAAGATAAAACCAAGGAATTTTGAAACAATAATTTCTCCGAGCAGTTCATCAATTTTCAAGATAAAAAGGTCGTTAAGACGCAGCAAAAGTGCAATAACTAAAATGCTAAACGCTGTAAATATAGGACTTTTTTTTAGAAAAACCTGCATGTAGTACCCCCGTTTATTAGATAGATTATACAACCCGATCATTTACTCTGTTCGGTTTTTAATTGTTTGTTAATGAAAGCAATATCATCATTTATCTTTAAAACATTGATAAAGTAGCCTATAAAATAAATACCGACTCCCATAAGAATAACAATCCAAACAGGGGTGCTGCCATACCAATCAAATAAGAACCCCGCTAAAATAAGCACACTAAGGACATAGCCAATTTCTAAAAATATCTCAATGATAAAATATTTGCTTTCAAACTTATGAACGAATATTAGTCCAACCTGGATTATGATATTTGCCAGAAAGGATTGGTAAATGCTGTCGATAAGCAGCCATTCAGCTTTAAAAATTGTTGCGATTATTGCAAGTACTATTAAAGTCAGTCCTGTTGTTGCCAAAGTATTTTTTATAAACTTTTGCATGTACCTACCTCCCCTGCAACTTTATTTTTATATCAGGAATGTACTTCCGCGAAACATTAATTCGTTCACCGTTTGTCAATGTAGCTTCAATACGGCTATTAGCCAATGGTTTAATGCTTTTGAGCATATTAATGTTTACGATGCAGGACTTGCTTACTTGGATAAATCCTGAATTTGAAAGTTGATTTAGCAACTCATATAAACGGAATTCAGTTCTGTATACTGATTTCTCACAATAAACAAATGCCCTTTTATCAACACTCTCAATATAGAAAATATCTAAAGCACTAATCCAAAATTGACTGCTTTCCTCACTGCATTTTACTATACAGTCAACAGATCTGATCAGGGATATCAAACGATTGACGGTATGATTCATCTGTGCATATTTAACTAAAACTTCTATGTCCTTTTGAGTCAGGTTTTCTTCTAGTTTAATTAACAATATTCTTCTCCCCCAGTATAGAAATTCTAAACCGAATAAGCAATACAAGTATAACTAACATGCAAATATAACTTACCAACATGCAAAAGTTGTGTTCTGGATGTCGCAAAGGGGACGGTTCGTGTGCGACGCTCAAGCCCTTCGCAAAAGGATTTCCGAAACACCGAGAATCCTTGATAATTGCCTATTACTAATCCTGCTATTTTCCTTAAGCCTTCTGATTATCGAATCTCGCTCAGCCTTTGGCATGCTCTTTAAATTTGTCAACTCTGTTAATGTCGCTATTTTTAACATCATTTCTTTTGCATCATTGTCTGAAATTTTCTCTTTTGGCGTATAGTCCAAACACTCTATGTCACTGTTGCTTTGATTATAGCCTTTAAGGCTTTTGATTGCAGTCTCTATATTGTTCGAAAAGATTCCTAATATGAATTTATAATCAAGCATTACAATATTGGAAGACTTATTATCATAATAGCTTTGGCAGCTGCTCCACTTCCAGTCTTCGGCATTCTTTACCATCCCAGCTTTTACCGGATTATGGTGAATGTAATGCAGAACGGCTAATAGGTACCTTTCGTCTTCTACGTTTTCACTTAAATACCTATCCTGAAACAGATGTCCGGTGGTTGCATATTTGTTGTTGTAATAATAAGCATAGCTTACCCCGATACGTTTCATAGTTACTGACAGGTCTTCTTTTCCTTGCTCAAGCAGGATATGAACATGGTTGTTCATCAGGCACCATCCATATAATTTAATCTCACTGATGCTTTTATATTTTTTCAAAACATCTATAAATTTAGAATTGTCTTCATCATCGTGAAAGATTTCTTGTTTATTCGACCCTCTTAAAATGATATGATATATCCCGGTTTTGCTTTTCTCTCGAGCTCTCCTTGGCATTTAACCCACCTTCCTTTGTAAGAAAGTATAGCATAAAGAATGAAATGTCGCAAGAGAACCGTCCCCCTGCGACACTGCCCCTAAAGAATGAAATGTCGCAAGAGAACCGTCCCCCTGCGACACTGAATTTGCAATGGTTGTTCATCAAGCACCATCCAAACAGCGTAATCTAATTATGCTTTTATACATTATCGTGAAATACTTCCTGCTTATTCGAACCTCAGAATGATTATATATCTCGGTTTTGCTTTTCGATCTATATTCCTTTGTAAGAGAGTATAGCTAGAGAATGTAATGTCAAACCGTCCCCACCAGCGGTCTTTACTGATACTTCTTCACATTCTTTCCGTTCAAATCGCAGCTCATCAGGCATATATCGTAATAATTGCTGTCGGAAACATTAAAGTAGATTCTGTTATTATAAACCATAGTCGATAGGATTCTTTCATTGCTGTTTTTTAGCTTATAGATGACTGTGCTTTTGCCGTTGTAACTTATTTTTCTCAATGTATTTGAGTTATACATGCCCGGAAAGTCACCGCCATTGATGTATAAACAATCATTGAGCAATGTCAGGTTATTTGCAGTATATAAAAGCATGTCTTTTGGCAGCAGAGATTGAGCTTTGCTGTCCTCCAGCCAGGGGCTGTCAAAATACATCAGCCTGTCCTCCAGCATTGTATTCAGCATACACAGCCTGCTGCCTCCTTTTAAAGGATAGATATCCAACGTGGGGCGGGGAAATTGAACGTTTTTATACAGCTTTCCCGTTTTCAGATCGAATCTATACGTTTTATAGTTTTGACTATTGCTTTCATCAGGATTATCAGGCATCTTGAAATAATAATTATTATTTACAACAACATAAGAAGAGCCAACAGACTGTTTTAATGCAACTGTACTTTTCATTGTTGTGAGATCAAGTTTGTACAGGGGCTGGCACCAGGAAGCATTATCCTTGAAATAGAATATATACTTATCATAGTATGCAACCGGGGCGGCTTCAATATCGGTTATTTTACCGTTTGTCAGGTTATATACCGCATAATTGTCCTGTAAATTATGTGCTGCTACCAAAAGATTTTTGTATGCATACAAGGCTTTCGTAAAATTCTGAAATTTGACATTGTTATGAAATACTGAAGTAACTCCGTCGGGTACATAAGTAATATAGCTGGTCTTGGTAGTTTTAATGTTATAAATCAATTCAGAGGGCCTTGGAGGAAGCTCTTCAAAATAGTCTTTTACAACCAGAAAATGTGCATCCTCCTTTTTATAATATCTCAGTTTGACAAGATAATTATTAGAGATCAGTTCCTTGAATGTACCGTTTTTCTGTATAAATAACCCGCATTTTTCATTACTCCCGGGATCAGTCATACTGCTTTGAGTGAACCTTTCAATCTGTAGAAAGCAATTTTCACCATCAGGATACCACAGCGGTAAAGCGTCAGGTTTATTGAATTTAATCAGTTTTTTGCTGCTCAGATTAAATAAATAGGATGATTTTTTTGAATCCTTGAAGAAAACTATGGTTTTCGATGGACTAAGCGTTACATCTTCTTCATCAGGTGAGTTGCCCTTAGTAAAATCAAAGGCTGAGTAATCCGAGGGTATTTTGGAGATTTTTCTGTCTTTGAATAGTTTAAGACTGCTCTGGTAATATAAGATCGTCTTTGAGCTTTCATCATTATATATGAGGTATGCAGAACCCGGATCACTAGTAATCAGTTGGTTTAATATTTGCGAATACATATCCTCCTCGGCGTTTATGGGTAAAATGCCGGATAGAATAACAGAAATAATAATCAATATAATCAGGAATAACCTTTTTTTCATAACCTGACTCCTTTATTATTGAATAAACAGCTTAAAAACAATTTTACATGCAGATGTAACCCCTGTCAAATATAGGTTATTTTATACATGAATAATCGTTGAAAGCCATTTTCAACCAGAGTATAATGAAATTATACAAAATGGTAAGGGAAGTGTCGTAAGGGGCAGTTTCGTATGCGGCACTCAAGCCCTGCACAACAAGGCTCCGAAACATAGAATCCTTGCTAATTGCCTATTACTTACCTAACTATTTTCTTTCTGATCATCGAGGAGAATATCTATGAAAACAAAAAAGTTTGTTTTTGGTGTGCTGATAGCGGTTTTAATAATTGTCGTTGCTGGAGCTATAATTTACGCATTACAATATAAAGAAAAGGCTATTACAAGCTTCTTTGACAATGACGCAAGCAAGATAGATAGGATTGATATTGTGGACGGAAGTAATGGGAATGTCATTACTGTTGATGGCAAAAAGGTGATAAGTGATATTTCCGTCTATTTATCAACATTGAAACTTATAAAGGTTCACAATGAACCAAGCACAGGATGGAGTTATAGATTTTCCGTATATGAAAGCAACACGGAGAAGTTAAATATTACTTTCGTTGGGGAGGGATTTTGTACAATCGGTGAAACGAAATACAAAATAAAAAAATCAACAGATATTACGGTCAAATCCTTGTTTGATGAAGCTAAAAATCCGGCAAAATAGTAACATACACCCCGCTAAAATATAGATAAAGGTAAAATAAATCTTGTAAGATACTAATATATAGGTACACAAATCTCACAAAAATGATTATTAACCATTTGGACTATGTACCTTTCGATAATAGGTCTTGTTTCATCGAATTGATAACCCTGCCTTGATAATTCCGGGAAAATATCGATCCACGCTTTTTGAACTGCTTCTGCAGTATGACTAATTTTAAAAACAGCATATTTTCCCCCGGCAATAGTACCCTCTTTTACACAGCAGTCAGTTATCTGATAGTCGTTTGAAATTACAATGCACGTATCATAACGGCAGTTTTCGGGCTTGGTGGTTTCCGGATTATCCTGAGCGATTCCAAGGACTATTGATTCGTCGTTAAATATACCGTTGAATTTTGCCCAGTTCTTTAGTTCTTCCATTGTTTGTACGTTGTTAATCCCATAAGGACCAATCTGTCTGATGTAAGCGATCCGATATGCCGGAACTTTTTCGATTATAATATCCATAATTTTATCTTCTTTGCCTCCTCAAAGTAATAAATAGCTTTACATAGCAAGACTACTACGATTTAAAATAGAATGCAAAGCATTTAATAATTACTAATTTTATTATTATAATGAAGCAAATTTATTTGCTGGCACTTCTGATTATTTCTGAATATAATTACAATAAATTGTAATAGTACTAATTTTATGATAAAATTAATTAAAAGATTTCCGATAAAAAGTAAATTCGGGGGGGAAAAGGTATGAAAAAGTCTATCATTTCATCTCTTATAGCAATCACTCTCACAGCAATGCTGCTTATGCCGTCGGGCGCAATAGTTTCAGCGGCTTCACCTGCTGCCGAAACGAATGATGACTGGCTGCATGTACAAGGCAACAATATTGTAGATAAAAACGGTAATAAGGTATGGATCACAGGGGCTAACTGGTTTGGATTCAATTGCATGGAAAGAATGTTTTTGGATTCATATTCCAGCAACATAATAGCAGATATAGACCAGGTTGCAAATAAAGGTATAAATGTAGTAAGGATGCCGATAGCGACTGACTTGTTATATGCTTGGAGCAAAGGTGAATATCCCGCGTCAACGGATACGAGTTATAACACTCCGGAAACAGCTGGTTTAAACAGTTTCCAGCTATTTAACCTCATGATTTCCAACTTTAAAAGAGTCGGGATCAAAGTCATCCTTGATGTACATAGTCCGGATACAAATAATCAGGGACATCAATATCCGCTTTGGTACAAAGGTGCAATAACTGAAGAGGTATTTAAATCAGCCTGGGTATGGGCAGCCAATCAATACAAAAATGATGATACGATTATCGGCTTTGACCTGAAAAATGAGCCGCACACAAACGCCGGTTTTCAAAAGGTGAAGTCCGATTGTGCCATTTGGGATAATTCAAAAGATCCGAACAACTGGAAAAGAGCAGCACAGGAGACGGCATTGAAAATATTGGAGGTTAACCCAAACCTGTTAATTTTCGTTGAGGGTGTAGAACTGTACCCTAAAGACGGCTTATGGGATGATGCCACAATCGAAGCAAATCCCTGGACCGGAAATAACGATTACTACGGCGATTGGTGGGGCGGCAATCTTAGGGGCGTAAAAGATTATCCCATCCAGTTGGGGGCATATCAGAAGCAGCTTGTCTATTCACCGCATGATTATGGTCCTTTGGTATATGAGCAGGATTGGTTTAAGGGGGATTTTATAACTGCAAATGATGAGCAGGCCAAAAAGATCCTGTATGATCAATGCTGGAAGAACAATTGGGCATATATAATGGAAAACGGTACCTCACCGCTGCTGGTTGGCGAATGGGGAGGCCTGACGGAAGGCACGGATAAATTACTTGAACTGAATAAAAAATACCTAAGATGTATGAGGGACTACATTGCGGCAAACAAATATACTTTGCACCATACATTCTGGTGCATAAATAACGATTCGGCAGACACGGGAGGCTTGCTGACACGTGATGCCGGGACTCCATTCCCGGGTTCAAGAGACTTTAAGTGGAATGACAATAAGTATGATAACTATTTACTGCCTGTTTTATGGAAGGATAATAACGGTAAATTTATAGGCTTGGACCACAAAGTACCTCTTGGTGCAAATGGAATCTCACTGGATCAGTATTATAGCCAGTCACCAATCAAGTATGGTGATTTGAACAGTGATGATACCGTAGATGCGCTTGATTTAGCTTTACTACGATCTGTGCTGGTTAAGCTTAACCCGGAAGGTGTAAACATGGAAGCAGCAGATGTTAATATTGATAAAGTAGTAGATGCGCTTGATTATGCTGTTTTAAAGCAATATCTGATCAAGCAGATAAGAACCCTGCCCTACACGGGATAAGAATTATCAGCCTTTTTATTAACTTTACTTGCAATACGACGACTGGGGACGATTAGTGTAACGTCCCTTTGTCGCCTTTAAATATTGTAATTATTATCGAAATCCTTTTCCAATTTTAAATCAACTCCTTTAGTCTGTGCAATTAACTCCAGTTTTTCAACAAATAATTTGTTAATAGTTTCATCATTTTCCTTAAAGTTTGCCTATCATAAAAAAACTATAAAAAAAAGTCGAAAATGTAAATAAAATAATTGAAAATTGTTACATTTATGGATATAATGTTAATGCACCCTAAAAACGACCATTGAAAACAACTTAAAAAGCACTAATGAGTATCATTCGTTAAGATGTTGAAGCTCTAAATCATAAGATAGAAGGTGTTGTATATATGTTGGAATACAACAAAAGTGAAAAAGACATTTTACTTGAATATACTCTTGAAAAAATAAAGGGAAAAAATGACCAGTTCAAAGAACAATTCATAAATGATTATATTCCATTCATTGTTAAGGTAGTTTCTAAATTGTCCAATAGATACATTGATATCAAAAGCAGTGATGAATTCTCTATAGGGCTTTCTGCGTTTAACGAGGCTATTGACTGTTATGACAAAAGAAAGCATCGAAGTTTTATCAGATTTGCTGAACAAGTTATAAAAAGAAGAATGATAGACTATATTAGAGTGAATAAAAAGAATCAGAAAATTTATCCTTTTACATATTTTGATGTTGAAGACAGCTATGGCTTTGAGCATTCCTATTTAAAGGAAGATAACGCATTCCGTTATGAAAATATTGAAACAAAGCAGGAAATTGAACTCTTTGAACAAAACCTGAAATCTTTCGGTATTACGCTTGAGGAACTGACCTTATGCTCCCCCAAGCACAAGGATTCGAAACTGCTTTCGATTGAGATTGCAAAAATGCTATGTAAAGAAGATAAATTATTTGATAAACTATATAAAAAGAAGAAAATTCCTGCAGAAGAGTTAATGAAGGTTATAAATGTAAGTAAAAGGACTCTGGAAAGGAATAGAAAGTTTATTATTGCTGTTTGCTTAATATTAAAGAGCAATCTTACGGTGCTGAAAGGATATGTAGACAATTCTGTGATAGAGGAGGAGAAATTTGAATAGTATCGGTACTGTCTTAAGTATAAAAGGAAAAAAAGCTGTTGTAATTACCGCAGAAAGTGACTTCGTTATGATAAAAAGTAAACCCGGAATGGTAGTTGGAGAAGAAATAGTATTTGATAATGCTGATACAATAGAAAAGCATCCAAAAGCCTTTAAATACACATGTGTTACTGTAAATGCGGTGATAATTATTATAACTCTTATAATAATTATCTATTTTTTTATTAGCAAATAATTTCATATTTGTACAAACAATGTCTTTATGCCGGTAATTGGAAAACATCCTAATAGTAAGAAATGGGTTTGTTTATAGGGCGGTTGTGCTGAATTGTAATTAAGAATTCTATGCACTTCTGCTCTTTTTTTTGTTGAAGCAGAATATACATTTAACACTTACTGATTTAACTGTAAAAAAAAGAAAAATTAAACCAAAAAGACCCACTCAAAAAAAAATACTGTGTCGAATTACTAATATACAGTTGAAAAATTTGTTAGCTTCTAATGGTTAAAGTAAATAATACATCTCTATAATTAGCACATTACTTAAAAAATGTAGGCGAAAATATCCTTACTTGATGCATTAACGCGGACTTTTTTCGACATAAAAGGGTAAAGGGTTGAAAATTAGTTGAATTTTTATACGTTATGTTATTATTTAGGTTTCTTTTATGAAAAACCAACATATAAAATCAGTTTTCAGGAGGTGAAAAGCATAAGTACGTTTCATTATTTCTGAGAGTCAGATTTTTTTTGATGTAAAAAGAAATAATGAAACAGCTCCAATACGAAATTTATACGGTTTTTCATAATGTTAGAAATAAATAAATTAGGAGGTTTTTTATTATGAGGAGAAAGTCCATTGCTTTTCTGGTTACCTTAATAATGGTGCTCACATTAATTATTCCACAGGTTTCTGTTTTCGCAGATTCAGGCATATCAGTACAGTTCAATAACGGAAGTGCCGCACCAAATAGTAATCAAATTACAGCAAGATTTAAAGTAACAAATAATACAAGTTCTGCTTTAAATCTCGCAGATTTATCACTTAAGTATTTTTATACAAAAGATGCAAATGTACCGCAGAATTTCTGGTGTGATCACTCAGGAATGATGAATGGGTGGAATTATATAGATGTAACAGGTAAAGTAAAAGGTACTTTTGTTCCGTATACAGGAACAAATACTGATACTTGCCTTCTGATTACTTTTGCCAGTGATGCAGGAAGTCTTCCGGTAGGTGGATCTATTGAGGTACAGACCAGAGCAGCAAGAACAGACTGGACAAACTATGATCAATCAAACGACTGGTCATATAAATCATTAGGGTCCTACGGCGAGAACTTGAATGTTTGCGCTTATAAAGGTGGAGTTAAGGTTTATGGTAATGAGCCTGGCGGCAGCAATCCTGATCCTGCCATAAATCCTACAACTGCAACATTTGATAAGGCTAATCAAGCAGACATTTCTGTAACTCTTACTCCTAACGGCAACACCTTCAAAGAAATTTCAGGTTTGACATTAGGAAGCCAGTACACAGTTTCAGGTAATACAGTAACAATATTGAAGAGCTACCTGAGCGGTCTTGCAAACGGGTCAGTGGCATTTACCTTTGACTTTGGTGTTGCAGTAAAGCCTGTATTGAATGTAACTATTCAAGGTGGTGGTGGTCCTTCAATCACTCCTACAACTGCAACAGTTACGCAGGGTGCTGCATCTGACTTGTCAATAACTCTTATTCCAAACGGAAGCACATTCAAGGGTATTACAGGCTTGACACAGGGAAATGAGTATACAGTATCAGGTACTACAGTAACCATAAAGCAGAGCTACCTGAACGCTCTTGCAGTTGGGACAAAGGCGCTTACCTTTGACTTTGGAGTATCAAACAATCCTGTACTTACAATTACTGTTGTTTCTAATGACTATCTCATAGTTAAGGCTGCGGATGTAACCGGTAAACCAGGCGATACAATAACAGTACCTATAACCTTAACTAATGTTGCAAAGGTTGGTAATGTAGGTACTTTCAACCTTTATGCAGATTATGATGCAAACCTTCTTCAGGCTACATCAGTAAAAGTCGGTGACATAGTAGTAAATCCATCGGTTAATTTCTCAACTCAATTGTCAACCGGTTCAGTCAGCTTAGTATTCCTTGATAATACAATAGGCAGCGAGCTTATAACAACTGACGGAACATTGGCAACTATAACCTTTACAGTTAAAGGTACATCAAAAGTAACAACTCCGATTACCCTTTCTGCAGGCGCTTTCGGTGACGGTAAAATGCAGAGGATTACCAAACTTAAATTAGTTAACGGTAGTGTAAGTATAGATCCTACGGGTCCTTCAATCACTCCTGCAACTGCAACAATTGCACAGGGTGCTGCATCTGACTTGCCAATAACTCTGATTCCGAACGGAAGCACATTCAAAGGTATTACTGGACTGACACAGGGATCTGATTACTCAGTATCAGGAAATTCATT
>JAEXSP010000006.1 GCA_023453795.1 Bacillota bacterium | reverse complement strand
AGGTATAGCTTGTGGTTTTACCGTTCCTATCTGTCTTGGTCTTCATGTTACCGTCGGCATAGTAGGTGTAGCTTTCCGTTTTGCCGGAATTGCCTGTTCCGTTGGGATCTGTTTTCCTGGACAGCTTGTTTCCGACATTGTACTGATATGCTGTTGTATTGCCGTTGCCATCGGTCTGTGTAAGCATGTTGCCGTTCAGGTCATAGGTATAGCTTGTTACTTCACCTTTCGGGTTGGTTACGCTTTTCAGCCTGTTGAACTCGTCATAGGCGTAGGTTGTTACCATTCCGTTTCCGTCTGTTTTAGACTGTATGTTTCCTGTGTTGTCGTATGCCTGCCTTGTTATATGCCCTTCAGGATCTTTCGTGGATATCAGCCTTCCATTGCTGTCATAGTCATATGTCGTTATATTGCCAAGTGCATCTGTTGACTGATATTGCAGGCTGTTCACAGTGTAACTGAGCTTTTGTATTGTTGTGTAGGGATCATGCTTTTCTATCAGCCTGTTTAAAGGATCGTAAACGCTGGTGGTTTTATTGCCTTTCCAGTCGGTTACAGCTATCCGGTTGCCGTTTGCATCGTATTCGTAGGTGGTTGTCTGCATGATGGCTGTCCCCGATATTTTTGTCGTTTCAAGCCTAGGCCTGCGGGTTTCGGCTTAGAGCAGAGAAATGCCGACATCGTTAATTTCATTTGATTGTCGGCAAAACTTAAAAAGCCTTATTGGGTTAGACAGAAATCGTACAACGATTTTTCGCAATATTATAACGATCGAATTTGTTCCAAGCAATCCTTACTCTTTACAACAAATATGCTAATGTAAATAGTATTATAGTTAAAGCAAGTAAAACAAAATATGTTCTTACTAAAGGTTTTTTCTTTGGGTCATTTCTTAGTTTATAACTGAGCTTATTATAAATGAAGATATCAATCCATAAATAATTGCAAAATTTAAAATAGTGGTAAATATATTTTTATTAATATTAGCATCATAAACATTTATTTTAAATAAATTATTATGGTGCTGAATGAAAAACATAATAGAAGTAAAAATGCCTGTAATCAGAATATTAAATCCGAATATCTTCCATATAAGGTCTTTAACCTTAAATGCCACATAATATAAGCCTATTATACAAAGTAAAAACATTATATATTCATTCATCACCACATATTCTCCTTTAGCTATAAGTTATTTTTTTTTGTTTTTATGTATAAGCGCCCATGTTGGGCGCACCGAAAAAATGCCGACGTACCAGAAATTGGTCGCCGGCAAATGTCCATTAAACTTTGAACTAATTTAAAGAGATAATGGCTACCTAAAGTTCTTTTACATTAGTCGCTCCTGATGCCCTCAAAAGCCAATCTAAGGAACCCCAAGGAAAAGGCCATGCATCAGATTCCACAGTTATGATTACATTATTTTCATCAGGAATTTTTGAGTCCCACCAGAACCATTGCCTCTCATCTGGTTTAAACCAATAAATCCATGCACTAAGTGCCCAACCCTCTTCCTTACTTAGACGAATTCTTTCCTCAATAGGTAAAAGAATTCGTCTTTTAGCCTCTTCTTGAGAAATTTCTTTTGCACATAGTTTGATAAACCATGGTGGCAATTTATTCCTCCAATCTTCTTCTGAAGGCCATAAATCTTTTTCTTGTCTTAAAACGATGCTCAAAACTTCTTTACACTTTTTTATAACTTCATGAGCATTATTAGGAGCATCTACAAGAAAACTTGTGAGATATTTCCCTTGTGACTCAGAATTATCTGCACCTTCTATTAATCGCTCGAGTTCATTTTTTACCATATCAATTTAATGCCTCCTTCTTTTGGTACAGAGATTTTTCCTGACTTATTGATTATATTATTTTCAAGTTCTAATATCTGCTTTGACCTAAGGCCATATTGGTCTCCAGCCTTTGTTACATCAACAAGAATTGGTCTCCCTGGAAATTTTGATGCTTCTGATTCAAGAACCGCTGATGTTCGTATTTTATTAACAAAAGACTTCGGAACTTCAAATGATTTAATAGTTGCATCTGACATTCCTTGACTCAATCTTTTTTGTAAAAATTCCATAGCCCTTTGTTCGTCACCGAAATTCAGAAACAAAGTTTTACTTTTGCCTTGAATTACAACCTCCCCGTTTTTCCCAATGGTTATTCTTTCATTAATACCCCCCTCAACACGGAAAACTCGTACGGTTCCAGGTTCTACCGTCTTTGCCGATCCAAAAAGAAGGCATCCAAATTTAGTTTGATCATATTTATCACTAATTTCTTCTAAACTGCTTTTTCCAGTCAATCCATTGATAACCATACCTGCTAGACTACCACCAAAAAGATTATTCATTCCATTAGCAAAAGTACCCTGCGCCCATTCACCAACTTTATTATGTGAAACTTTTTTTCTAATTTCTTTAATAGCACTTATAATAAGGTCTCTTTGAGATTTGGATTGAGCTTGAAGCCAAACAATTGTTTGAAGCATAAGAAGCCTTCGTGAGTCAGTAGACATCCAGCCATCTTTTGAATCACTATACAATTCTCGTGGTAAGGATATTACAATTTTAAACCATCCTTGTTGACATATAATCTTTCCGCTTTCCGCATTAAAATTAACATTTAGGTCAGCTTTTTGATAGTCCACATATTTGCTAAAATTATTAGTACCTTTTTTGTAGTCATAAGCTAAATTGGCATTAACATTCTCATGTATTGTTGCAGTAGCAACAGCAGAGAGATAGTCTGATGTACTCCCACTATTCTGTATCTTCTGTAAATCCTTATATGAATCAGAGGCTGTAAAATCAATGTTATTGTTTTTATATATTTGTTGTACGTCCTTAAGCCTTTGTTCAATTGGGTCATTATGATATTTGGTGTCACTTCTATAATCATACAACTGCTGGATCAGTCGTGCTGCTTCTTCCTGGGCAAGGCAAGCATGCCCTGTAGGGTCAGTATACATGATCGGGTTATTAACGCAATACGTATACAAATTCAGTGATAACGGGTCGTACTCGTCACCTGTGTAAGTATCTTCCTGCAAGAACCGTGCCACTTTTGGGTCATACATCCTTGCATTCAAATAATACAACCCAGTTTCCTTATCATACTGATATCCCGCATATGTAATGTTGTTGTCAACATCCCCTGACTGCTCGGTTATGTTTCCGAACGCGTCATAATAATAAGTCTGCCTTACATTTCCGGATGATTCAGTTGCCTCCTTAAATGAAACCGAATCAATATGCAAGGTTGAGCCTGCTGGCATTCCACCCAGGTAGAAGGTTATTCTTGCTGCATCGTCTGATGTGCTTGCCGTAAATGTTATTGTATATGTTTCCCACGTACCGCTTATTGCAACTTCTTTTGGCGTATCATAAGCTGTTCCGGGTGATAATCTCTTCATAAGTGATATTGTCGGGGTTATATTTCCCCCGTCACTCTTTGCTCTGAATGTTAATTTATATTGTTTCCCGGCTGTAATTTTTACATAGTTACCCGGCATTGTAAATAGCTGAATATTATCCGGCTGACTACCGGCTGTAATGCAAGTGATTTTATATCCTGCCGGAGCGGAAGAATAATCGGACGTATCTCTTTCACCAATTGCAAAAGCACCTTGACTCGAC
>JAEXSP010000039.1 GCA_023453795.1 Bacillota bacterium | reverse complement strand
GTTATATTATCTGTTACATCTTTCGCAGTATAGGTTACGTTTTCTATTACAGAATCTTTTACAGTAAATGTTGCCTGCCCGCTTGCATTGGTTATGTTTGATACTTCAGTCACTGTAGAACTGCCTGATACCGGTGTCAGACTCACTGTTTTTCCACTTACTGGGTGTCCCCCTGTATCCTTGAGTGTAACTGTTACTGTAGAGGTACTTGTTCCGTTTGCCTCCACACTTGCTGGTGATGCCGCTACCGTAGAAGTTTCTGAATTTACTGCTCCCTTATCTATGTAGTATTTTCCATCACCCTCCAAGGTAAATTTAACACCTTTAACGAGATTTAATGCCGGACGGGCATTTACTTCAACTCCAGAATCATTATCGACTTTTGGAGAAAGATAACTGCTGCTGTCAGTTCCATCCATATCAAGCACAACTGCTATATTTCCTGCATTTTCACCTGTGCCTTCGTTCAATAACCACCAAAGGTTTAAGTAATTATCGTTTGTATAATAAGAACTAACATATTTACCGCTAGATGAATAGCTATTATACTCTTGTTCTGTAAGTAATCCGATTTTACAAGTTGTGTCATTACCGGATACCCATTTTGTATCAGCAATAAAGCTCGTATCTCCCGCATCAAATGCACCACTCAAAAAAGTCCCATTTAAATATGTTTTTATTGTGCTGCTATTAAAATCAACTCCACCTGCAGTATCATAAGCTATCTTCTGTGCACCAACATTACTTGGAAAACGCTCTTTCAATAATAGTTTGTAATTTGATACGGATACATCCGGAACTGCAACACACACCCAATCAAAATTTCCAAAGCTTACAGTATCCCCTACAGAAGGTCCCCCTGCTGCATAAGTCCTGATCACTCCCAAGTCTAAACCATGTATCATGCCAAAAAGCATTACAAGAATCAACATGACAGCATAAACCTTTTTTGTTTTACCTTTTTTCATATTTGCCCCCTTAACATTTCTTAACTTTTCTTTCCTTGTCAAACTATATTAAATAGATTTAAACTTTATCTATGTTTTATCAAGAGTTTCTCATTTTTTATTTATAAGACAATACTGCTACTATCGATATAAATTCTTTAATTTCCATTAGTAATTTATTTTTTAGTACCTTTTCTTGTTTTCATATGTTGCTTAGAACTATCCTTTCTTTGTAATTTCGTTAATATTTTTAATTTTTACCATATATTTAATTATACATCAAATTTGTCAATATTCAAAACATCTGTTATAAAATTTGGGGTAATTGGGAATTTTCGACTCCCAATTACCCCACTAATCATTTTGGTACCAGTTCTATTCAATAGGATACATATGACGGCTACTATTATTGTGTTCTATTTAGAGTTATTACATATGTATTTACAGTTACACTATCCTGTGCCGTAACGACAACATTTATATTATTTGCTCCAACGATAAGGCTAATTGACTGAGATGGCTGACCACTTGTAACCGCCTGTCCATTTACAGTAATAGAAGCGTTGGCATTTGCAGCTGTTGCAGTAACCGTTGTGCTTGAAGTTTTTACATTATTAACTGTATATGTAAACTTGGTTGGTGAAAAACCTATAATGGCACTTGCACTCATTCTCAGCGCAGATAAAGTTGCATCACTCGAACATGGAGGCCTTGAAACATTTATAGTATATGTATTGCTAGACGTTCCATCTGCTGATGTAACTACCACACTAATAGGAGTAGTAGCATTCTGAGGTAAGCTTATTGCCTGTGACGTATTACCACTGACTACAGCCTGTCCATTAACGGTTATTGTTGCATTTGCAGCCGATGTAGGTGTAACTGTTACACTTGCAACATTTGCAGCCACAGAATCCGAGTAAGTAGTATTACCAGAAGTAAATCCTGGTGTCAAAGTCCCGCTGCTTATCGTAAGGCCAGTCAAAATAGCACCCTGCTGCCTTGTTATCGCAACAGTATACGTCTGCTTCATTTGCCCGTCTTTACCAAATACGTCAACAGTAATAGTGTTAGAGCCAACATTTAATGCAACAGGCACGTTTGCCCCATATGCAATAGCTGTTCCGTTTACCTTTACTGTGGCAGTTGAATCCTGCGGAACTGCACTCAAATTGACACTTGAAGTGGCATACGGTACAGCAGTTGGTACCGTATAGGTATACCTAGTAGGTAAAAATGGATTATCAAAAGCCAGGGGCGTCGACCCGGCACTAACCACAAGTGACGATAAAAGCGGTGTAGTATACCCATAAACCTCAAATTCAACAGCAGAAGCCAGCTGAGGATTGGTGTTGAGCCCTTTAGTTACACTCAGCCTTACATACCTGTATGGATTTGTTGATGTTATTGTACGGTTAGTAATGGCTACAGTGTTGCTGACAACACTATCAAGGTCATACCAAGTATTGTTGTCCTGACTGCCCTGCAACTTGTAGTCGCTCATATTGTAGTTCGGTGATGCCCAGCCTGTTACTCCCATGTGTTTTACAACCCAGGAGGTTATTATGAATAAACCGCCTAATGATACGGTGAGCTTTGCGGGATTAGTTGAGCTTACACTGTTGCACAGCCATCTGCTGGTTGGTGCTGTTGTACCATTTACAGCTCTTGCTGCTTCAAATGGCTTAACATATCCACTCGCCGTTGCGGGTTTATTTGAAGCAATATTTAGATATGCCATTTTTGTTTCCCATCCTTTCTATTCAAAATGCCTTTGCATTCTGACAATTTTTATAGGACAAATTATTATGTATCTATGCTAAACTAGTCCCTTTGAGGGAATAACCCCATTGTACAGATATAGTATTTCACACCGGGTATCGGCTCAGCACCTTTCAGATTCGGAAGAGCAAAAGTGTTTTGTGCTTGACTACCACCGAAAGTATTGCCTATCAATGCATATAAAGCCTGGTTTTGATTAATTTGAAGTAATTGCCCTTCACACACTGCCCAATACATTGGCGCCCATCCATAAGGGAATAAATCGATTTCTCCAATTAAAAAATCCATATTAATACTCAACCCCCTGTCATATATTTTCACTGCTTACACTTTTAGTCTCTTGTTGGGTATATACCTTCCGTTGCAATAAAATACTGCATTCCAGCTATAGGGGATGCACCTCTTAAATCCGGCACGCAAAAAGTTGTTGATCCGTTTCCACCGAATGTAAAGGCTATTAACGAAAATAATGCTTGATTTTGGGCAACTTGCAGGGTTTGTCCCTGGCATGACAGCCATCCCGATGGGTTAAAGGTGGTGTAAGGGAAAAGAACAATTTGACCTAAATAGTATTCCATAGTATTACCTCCTATTTTTGCATTAATTTGTTACTAGAATTATATTATACATGGCCTGTAATTTCAACATAAAACTAGCATGTTTTACCACATTAGTTCATATTCTATATTTTATGACAATATTTTATAAATTTTAATTAACAAAGCTATGTGAACATAGATAATAAATTAATTCATTATCACCCAAAATTCTTTAACCATTTTTCCGTTCTGGCTTAGGCTATAATAATTACCTTAATTTAACAGTAACATAAGCTAATATATCTTTATATAATGGAAATAATGGAATTGTATGAGTTATTAGAAGAAGGTGAACTTATGATTTACAGACTGATTTATTTATCTGTTTACGGTTCTATTGCATTAGTATTAATCTTACTGATTACCCTTGCTTCGCCTTTTATACTATTCTTTAGCACTATTCATGATATATTTGCTGAAAAGCTCTAATCTTAAATTCCCATTATATCAAAAAGTTCAGCTAGAAGCTTTTTGATATTTCATTAGCCATTTGTATTAATAATCCGTCGGTTTGAGTACTTCCTTATTTTGTTATTTATAGTTATTTCTTTAAATATAAATATGATTTTGTCTGGTAATTTTCCATTATTTGTATTATAATATTTTTGTTTATTAATAAGGCTATGAAAGGATCGGAAATGCATAAGTCTAACAAGCTTGCTTTTGCCAACTTATGGCAGTTTGCTATCGATATATTATTCATATTGTTTTCCTATATCCTGGCATATTTATTTACTTCTATGCTCACATCACTATCCCGCATTCTTTCATATATATGGATCCTGTATGTATTCATACCAATCTGGCTTTTATCCATGGCCTCACTCGGTATGTATAACAAAACTACTTTTACTTATTATGATAGAACATTAAGGCATATTTTCTTTTCATCAATAATATCAGGCTTATCATTGGCTACTACAATGTTTTTTATAAAGAAAACAATGTTCAGCAGATTATATTTTGAATTGTTTATGATAATAACAGTTGCACTTATAACTATTGAAAGATACATTTATGTTTACTACCTTAAAAAAAACCGCAATGTAGGTGCAAAAAAAGTAATAATTATCGGGGATACAGAGCTAGCATCGAAGTATATCTATTTCTTAAAAAAAACAACAATCCAAATTGATATTGTAGGATATGTCCATATCAGCGAAGGCATGCCTATTAAAGCCAAAAAGAATTTGGGCAGCATTGAAGAGCTGGAAGATATTTTAAAGCAGAATGTCATAGATGAGGTCATTTTCGCGCCTCCGAGGAATTATTTAGGGGTTGTTGAAAGATATGTACTTTTATGCGAACAAATGGGCCTTGTGGTACGAGTATTGCTGAACCTTTATGATGTAAAGATCTCAAAGATGCATCTAACCAGCATTGGTCCTATACCTATGGTAACCTTCCATTCAGTTACGTTGAATAAGTTTCAGTTGTCAATAAAGCGATTTATAGATATTGTGGGTTCAATAGTCGGGCTTTTATTAACCGGCATTCTTTCGATATTTATAATACTGGCTATTAAACTTAATTCCAAAGGACCTATCCTGTTTAAACAAGACAGAGTTGGACAGAATGGACGTATATTTAAGTTGTATAAGTTCCGTTCAATGACAACCGACGCAGAGGAACGCAAAAAAGAACTCAAAAAGCTTAATCAGGTAGATGGAGGACTTATGTTCAAGGTTAAAAACGACCCCCGCATAACCAAGGTAGGCTGCTTCCTAAGAAAAACGAGTTTAGATGAGCTTCCTCAATTTCTTAATGTTTTTAAAGGAGAAATGAGCCTTGTTGGAACTCGTCCTCCCACCTTGGATGAAGTTGAAAAGTATAAAGCCTACCATCATCGGCGTATAAGTATAAAACCGGGTATAACCGGCTTGTGGCAGGTAAGCGGCAGGAGTAAAATCCATAATTTTGACGATGTAGTTAAACTTGATACCGAGTATATAGATAATTGGTCAATATGGTTGGATGTCAAAATAATAATAAAAACATTACTTGTAGTTTTCATAAGAAAGGGTGCTATGTAGTGACTAATAAAATTATAAAAATTCTAGTATCCCTTTGTGTCTTAAGTGCTTTTACATTCTGCTGCGCGCAAATATTCTCAGAGGCTGGCACCAAACCTGTAAAAGCAGACAAGGTAAGCACTGCTTACATGGAGTCTGATGCATATTCTGCTAAACGTATCTTGGAAGGGAAAGCCATGTTTGAAGCAAAATGTGCTGTTTGTCACACTGACAGCGGCAGGGACATGGTGATTTTCGGCAATCCCGACTTCAAGTCATCAAGGGTAATCGGAAGTGTTAAAAAATTTGCAGGTGCCGTTAAGGATCCGGAGATAGGAGAGAAAGTATATGAATACCTCCGTTATACTTATGACGGGCCTTTCATGAGCCAAAACGATCCTTTTCTACAGCCCGGGCCGCTTAACCTGGAGCCCGGAGTCAATAATCCCATTCTTTCAAAAGGTGATGATTTCTGGGCATCATTGACAGGGCATAAGATTCCGACTCCCGATGATATAAATATAGAAAAGCTTTGGGATTCCTATGAATGGCCTAAAGTAATAGTTCCATTCAGTGTTCTGAGCTGGTCGGAGTACCTTCCTCATGCTATCCCCCTCCAAACGGCAAGAGCTGAGGTGAAAGCACTCTTCAAAAAGCAGAATTATAATTTAAATAAACTTCCGCTGCCTGATAAGGGTCTAGGCCAGAAATTCAACGAAAGCGTACCTGCTATTTATAAAAAATATCAATTTACGAGTCATGACAAAAATAAATCGGATAAATCAAAGGACTTCATGGAGGCACTGTGCAGTACCTCACTCTTTAGCTGGATGGCAGTTCTTGATTTTGATTACGGTCTTCCAAGGAGAGTAAACAATTCATGGAATGCAAAATGGGCTTTTGGACCTTATGAAAATCGGATATTATGGACAGCGGGTTCTACTATTCCCCATCTTAATTCCTTTGCAACCAATCCCGATGAAAAATTCAACAGCCAGCAATTGATAAGAAATAAATGGACACATTACTCAAATATGTTCGTTACCGGTAAATCTGAAAGCTTTCCTCCTTCAAAATGGTTTTACGGAGGCACTATGTCATTTGCTTGTAAAAGCGGGGATGCTGAAATGGCCGGTGGTGATGATATATCTATATTTACAGGCTTGAAGGGCTTTGCAGAAATGTGGAATCACTCCCAGAAATATTCCGGGACTTCATACAATGGTACCGAATCGATACCCAATTACGGCCTTACTAATAGGAGATTTTTAATGACTATTTATGCACCTTACCAAGCTATGGGTAATTATCAATTTGATAAGCGGGCAGCTGTAAATGTAATGCTTGAACTGGTATACAGACAATGGTTATCTTCAATAGGCGCTTCCGACAGTGACTTGAGATATTTTTATACTATGGAATATGATAATAACGTAAACAAAGATGCTGAAAGGTATGATGCTTTGGTAAAAGCCTTTGATAGCCTGCAGAGCGCAATGACTAACCGGCAGAAAGACTTTGTACGGGCGTATATCAGACGAATATACCCTACAAACCCATCAGGCTATAAAGATCGATTCACACCATATAAATGGGAATTGGTGGATCAGCCCCCCAATAAACCGGTAATACTTCCTTTCGGCTCGGATACAGCTGTTACCGGGAAGCCATATGTTTTAAGAATATTAAGATCACAGTCAAAGAACGGCGATATTGAGATAACAGCCAAAAATCTCCCGGCAGGTGCAAAATTGATTAAAACAAAGGGAAATTGGCAGTCTTCCGACTATGAGTATTCGATTAAATGGACTCCATCGTCGGAACAAGCCGGGAAAAGCTACTCAGTGGATATTGTCGGAAGCAGCAATATGGGTGCTGATAGTGTTACAGCCAAAATTAGTGTTATTAAAGAGGAAGGAAAACCTGTGCTTGATGAGATATCTGACTATTCTGTATACGTCGGCCAAGAATTAACCTTTCCTTTGGCTGTCAAAAACTATGATGTTAAAAACCTTAAATTTTTCATGTCGGGGAATTTTGGAAAAGTCATCAATAACAGTTGGAATACAGCCGGAATATATACGCTCAAGCCTAAAGAAAAGGATATTGGAGTCCATTTTGTAACCTTTCAGGTAAAAGACAGGTTCGGGAATATTTCCAAGAGATCTGTAAAAATCAGTGTTTATGGCAATCATACCCCAGAGGTTACCGTTTTGCCTCAAGGCTCCGGACCGGGAAAAAACAAAAACATATATAGGGTAAAAGCAGGCCAGACATTAAAATTCACTTTAGATACCTTCGATGTTGATGGTGATTATCTTGAAATAACAAAAAATCCGGAATTTCCGGGATACATTTATAATAATGTATATACATACATTGTTCAAAAGGATATGGCTGAAAATTTTCCGGGTCCTAATGTACTTACCTTCACAATCAAGGATCTTTCTCCCGATTCCAAACCATCATCTCCTAAATACAAGGGAGGCGTTGTAAAAAAAGTGCTTCTGGTATACTTCGAAGCAGAGAATTCCGGCTCCAATCACACTCCCTGGGCAGTAACAGGCCCGCCTCAGATTGTAAAAAGCGGTCATAAAGTTGTTCTTGATGCTACCGGTTCTGATGATTCCGACAAAGATAAGATAAAGTACAAGTGGAAGCAGGTTGGGGGCCCAACAGTAAAACTGTCTGATGTTTACAGTGTCAAGCCTGTATTTTCAGCACCAAAAGTGAAAAAAGAAACAATTCTGAAGTTTTACCTTACAGTAACGGACCCGCATGGGCTTTGCGACAGTAGTGCGGTAAGGATTAAAGTCAATCCGTAAGCTTGAAGTGTTCGGCTGTTCTTAACCGCATTCAATTTCATACCACGGAGTTGAATCACTATCCATGCTTAAAATAATCTTATTGCAATTTTTACCATCCAATACTCTCTTTACTCGTTTGCCTTTTGAGTCAAGCGTATAAATGTTGCAGTATTTGAACTTTCTGTTTAAAATTTTTATTTCTCCCCTGATACGGTTCATTAAAACCGGAGCATGCCCCCATTTCTTAAGGCCATTAGTCTTAATGTTTTTCTTTTGTCCCGTATTTTTTATTCTGCCTGCCAGCGTAAGCAGCATCCTTCCGGATGAACCTATAGGCTTTTCATCCATTGATACGAGCGTTGCACTGCAGTTAGTTTTTAGATTGAATTCAACATTTTTTGTTATAATATCTTTACCTGCGACAAACCCATCAATTCCCTGAAATTTATCTGCGTTAAAAAGAACATATTCATGCCCCTCCGCTTTACCATACCAGGTTATCTCGCCGGTATCACTCTTGTGATTGCTTTCCGATAAAAGCTTTCTTATTTCGTTGGGAGCAAAGATATTATCTATACTTACAGTTTCCGGTTCACTGTGAATTGACTTTCTTATACTGTATTTGTATAATGCTCCGAACGGAGTAATATGGTCCTTATCAAAACAATGCTTATCATCAATACTGCGGTAATCGTCAATAATATCCTTCCTGTTATATATCAGCGATATGCTGTTGTTTGCAGATTGGAAATTCCCCTGTATGAAAGCAGTGGCACATGCTGGAGCTTGTACCATTATAGCGGGATTTTTGTCAATATCAAACCAATTGTAAATATAGTATATATCCCATCTTCCATCTTTCTCGTTGTGAGAATAGGCGTATAGATACAATCCATCCCAATCCTGAAACAGCGCATTAGCCGTCAAAAATGCCGGAAGTTCATATTGATAATCATTTGGAAAGACTGAATTCCATTCCGTCACAACAAATGGCTTATCCTTAACGGCTGAAAGAGCAAGTGTTCCTAAAAACGTATCACCTGCATCCCTATTTTCATCTGAAAAATCTTTTGTGATCAGTGAATCGTTATTTTGTGTGAAATTACTCCTGTCCCATAATTCCTTGGTAAACTCAGGTGCATCCCAGTAGTTATGAGAATTGGTAAAATCGCCCTCAGCCTGAGCCATAAGGTCAACATTACCGAAAAAAGTGTTCGAAGTCGAAACCGGAGCTTTTATGCCTAAGTCTTTGTGTAAATATGAAAGCATGGTATCAAAGTAATCTTTCTCAAGAGTAGAATAGAACTCAGTATTATCATTTACTCTTTGCTTCGAACAGTTGAATCTGCCGGACCAGGATGTTCTTTTAATATTGAGCTTTTCCAGAGACTCGTTTCCCTTAAAGCCCTCTATTATATTCTTACCTGAATATTCAGCGGTACTTTTACAACTCGTTTCTGTCAGTGTTATATCCTTCAGCCATACTGTTCCTGTTGAATTTCCGATCATGAAGGAAAGTCTGGTATCAGCCGCAGTATCGACACTTGAACTAAAAACAACGCTTTTTAATTTCCATTTCGTATTTATTTTGAAACCTTGATAAAGGCCATAATTATCCCATTTGGGAGAGCTTTTGCAATATTCGACAGTAATGCTGCGGTTATCTGTTGCTCTGGCTTTAAAGGTTAAAAGATAATTCTTTCCCTTTTTCAAAGCAAGGCCATTCTGCTGTAATTGAACAGATGCTGCCGAGTCTGAAGCTTTAAGGATGTCAACCCTCAGAGACCGGCCGCTGCCCTTCTTTTCCTTAATAATAGAAAACTTTGCTGATGCATCAGCATGGACCTCTTCATTCCATTTTGTGCCGGTACCCAATAGAAATTGTGAATTATCTATCAAATTATTTCCGATTCTTTCCTTTAAAGTCCATGCATTCTTTAGCAGCTGAGTCCCGGCATATTTCTCTGCCAGCCAGCTGTTCCATTCCCTGTCAAGCTCGCTTCTGTAGTAACGGGGCAGCAAATCCGATTCAGGCTTCTTATTGTCATAAGTCAATATTCCGTTCTTCCATGCATCAAACAAGGAGCTTTCATTGATTATTTCGACCATTGCCACGGCTGGTTCATTATTATAACGAGTCTTGGTATATGGATTGTAATGTGTAAGCAGCTCTCTCGCATAATCCTTCTGAAGCTTAATAAGCTTCGGATCGAACATGGCTGCATATCTTCCGTTATCCTTCAGCCCATCAGCAGCATTTACACCGTCTGCTTTTGTAAAGACTCTATTCACAAAGAGGTTCATATCAACATAAACCCCCCTGCTCTTAAGCTGGTAAACCAGATAATCAAGTTTATCAAGCTGTGTTTCATCTAAACTCAGGGTGTTGTCTGAACCTTTAATAAAAATCCCTTCGGGAGCATTTGCAGAATCAAAATTGTGCAGTCTGACAATATTAAATCCATATTTCGCAATATGTGCGGCAATCTTTTCAGCTTCCCTATGGGATGGAAAGTTCGCTTCAACTGAAAGGTTGACTCCCCAGAACCTCATCCTTGTCCCATTGTAAAAAAAATGCCCTCTTTCAGTTTTTATAAAACCATATTTCCCTGCGGGGGCATCAAGTAATGTTTTCCCGACGTTTATAATATTGTCTGATTTATCATCATATGGGATAGTGAAGGAATACCAGTCATTATTTCTAAAGATAAAGAAGAAAAGAACGCCGATAACGATAAATGAGAGCAATAATAACATCGCTGATATTTTCTTTTTCTTGAACATTTGGCGATCTCTCCATTTAGAAGCTTAATCCATCTGCTTTTCTTTCTTGTGTCGGCTGGCTGGACGACAGGAGATTCTTTATGTATATTATACCCAGGCCGCACATCATACCAACTGCTGCAGCCAAGGAAACATCCTTTTTAGGATTAGGTGAGCTTGGACTTTCAGGGACTTCGGCATTATCTATGCCAATTATATTTTCAACCTTTAGTATTTCAGCAGCTTTTATTTTAAAATCCTTAACTATCATATTTGCAATTTTTGCTGCAAGTACAGGATTTCCTAATGTAACATTTATATTGACTATTCTTGTTTCGTTTTTATTTACTATACTTAATCCGGCTGCTATATCACCTACGGAAAGTTTTTTTATGGAAGGAGTATTAATTAACAAATCATTTCTTACTTTCTTCAAAAAGCTCCTGGATTCAATTATTTCCTTATAGTCCTTTATTAGCATGCCATGAGCCTCTAATTCATTATTTAGATATTCCTCTTTCAAGTCAACCCTGTTTATCACCAGAAAATTGGCAGAGGCAGTATAACTTTCTGCTCTGTAAAAGAAATCTGCATAAAACGCAACTCCGGTGCATATAATTGTTGTAACAATCACAATCCAAATATTTTTAATTATTATCCTTATAAAGCTTCCTGAAGCCATAACAATTCTCCTTAAATGTAAAGAATATCCATATAATATCATTGTTTCAATTACATTGCAATATTTACAAATCATGTTAATATACTTTAATAAAATAAAACCAGCAGCAATTTTTTCACTTTAAAGACTTAAAGCTTTTTGGCCTGAATAAAAGCACCCTTGCAAACCAAATCATCCTCTGAGATCATACGGAATTTTTTTGCAATCTTGCTTCTTTCTATGCCTTTTTTATCTATTTCCTTTTCTATGCATGTAATCTCGAAACCGTTTTCAGTTAATAAATTTTCAAAAAATGAATATGACAGCCTGTTGATGCTATAGGTCCTACGCCCTTTTATCAAATTCCACACTATATCCGAATAAGCCCAGTGGCCGTTCCAGCTGTCAGCTGTACCATGGCAGGAAAAGTCTATCTGATGGGACATATAGCCTCCCCGCCTCAACCAGCGGCACATTTGGGGAAATACTTCGGTTATATTATCCATGTGTTCCAGAACAGCATGTGAAAAGATTAAATCGACAGATGCCTCTCCTATTATATCGCTGTCACCCCACTGAGCCACGTATTTTATATCAATGTCCAGGTCATTTTCAGGCTTTCTGCCTTCAAGAACGCTTCTGATCACACCCAGTCTTTTTTCGTCCAAACAGGCATCAAGATGTTCACTTGATAAAATTTCCTCAGGAAAGCCCTTTTCATTCAAAAAAGGTTTTATGTCAGGGAAACCTTCTACGTCAGGGTATGCTTCCCTTCCTTTGAACATAGCTACCAACTGCTCAAAAATTTGAATATTGGACTCATACTCAGAGTACTTTGCAATATCTATTGCATAGTATTTGCCGACACCTGAAATAACCGCCGCAATCCCAACACCGACAGAAGCTCCCGGCCCCAGTTCCAGTATGGTTTCCGGAAACCTATTCATTCCGTTATCATACAAAAGCACCAGATGCTTAAGCCACACACCATAGCAGTATTTTGCAGAGCTTGTTTCGCCGCTGCATTTCTTTTTAGTTATTTTTTTTATTCCAGGAATACAGGTAAGCATTCCTTTTACTACTCTTAACAATACTATAGCCGTTTCTCCTTTCTCTATGTTATGCTTTTATAAGCTTGTTCCAAGCTTTCTGTCACCGTATCCCAGTTGTATTTCTTAAGCACATATTCTTTGGCAGCCATACCCATACGTAATACTTTTTCTTGGTTTTCCAGCATATACTCTATTTTCTCCTTTAAGGAATCCGCATCCTTTGAGGTAAAGCTGAAACCGAAGCTATTGCCTTCTGAGTTAAGAACCTCCATATTTTCTTCTATATCGCTGACCAACGGACATATTCCATAGCTCATAGCTTCAAGCATGCTTATAGGCATACCTTCAATTTCCGATGGTAATACATAAAAAAGAGCATTGCTGTATAGTTCTTTTGTAAGGTCTCCTTTAACTTCACCGGTAAATATAATATTTTCCTTCTTATATTTGGCCAATTCACTGCAATATTCATCAGAATAACTGCTGCCCCCGGCAATAACAAGCTTTATTCCGGTATCAATCTTGTCAAATGCCTTGAGTAAGTAATGACAGCCCTTTTCAGGTACAAGTCTTGCGAGAAATAAAATGTAATTATTTTTATCTAAACCATAGCGCTTAATAATATCCGCCTGCTTTTCATCAGGTTTTAAAATGCCGTTAGGTATAAAAACCGCTTCTTTTCCATACCTGGATAAATAATGTTTCTTAAGCTTATCCGACACAGTCACTGTTTTATGCGGAACGTAAGCAGAAATCCTTTCACCGAGTTTTAAATATAGTCTTGCAAATCTTCCCCATTTTTTTCTCTGCCAGTCAAGGCCATGAACAGTTACTATTACCTTTTTCCCGAATATTCTTGGAATAAAACTCATCACTGATGGACCAAGGGCATGATAATGGACTATATCATAGCCCTTGAATACAGCATTGATGCTTGCCAGAAATGAATATACCATTGCCTCAAGGCTCCTGTTGTTTACAGTGAAAGTGGTTTTCAATCTGATTCCGCAATATTCTCCTCCATCGTATTCCTGGTATCCCTGCCGATTATATACCGTAACATCATGTCCTCTTTGAGCAAGTCTTTTGCATATTTCCTCTACATGCCTCTCAATCCCTCCGGAGGTTACCGGAATTCCTTTCTGGCCTATCATTGCTATTTTCATATTATTTCACCTGTTCAATGAACGAGTTTTCCTTTAACGAATACCTGTTTGTGATTTTGTGCCTCAATACCCACAATCCCGGGATCCAAAGCCTTTTATTCATTGCAGGAGCCACGCTGCCAATCATCCAACAGTTTTTGTCACAGTTTTTAACTTGTTCTCTAACCTTTTGAGCTTTTTCAGAATGCCATATTTCTTCCCATGCTTGTTCATTCAAATTCCCCATTGACATTTTTTCTACGCTGCCGTTACACGGCAAAACATTACCAAACGGGTCGACAAAAAAGCCGTTTGTGCCCATCTCGCACGGAAGATATCTTTTGTTGCCATAGATATAATTTATTAATCCATGGTTAAAGTAAGCTCTAAACCACTTTTTGGGGGATTTTGATTTTAAAAGCTCATTTATCAGCCCTTCAAAGGCCTTTGCGACCTTCAGCTTGTCTTCGATCTTATTATCAGTCTTTCTGAAATAAAACGAGTTGTGCAGGGTTGCAGTAGCAAATTCCATGTTCAGGTCATTGGAAATCTCATACAATTCCAATATGTCATGAGCATTAATTTCCTGCACTGTCATGCCAAAGCCTACATCAGGATGTCCAAGCTCTACAAGCTTTTTCAGTGTATTATAGCCCCTGTTGAATCCATCCGGAATACCCCTTATGTTATCATTGGATTCCTGCATGCCTTCAATGCTGATCCTTATACCAATTTGAGGAAATTCCCGGCATAAATCAAGAATTCTATCCGTAAAATATCCGTTTGTCGAAACAACAATTCTGTTCGTTTTTTTATACAATTCAGCAATAATTTCACCAATATCCTGCCTTACAAAAGGCTCACCCCCCGTTATATTGGTAAAAGCCATCTCCGGAAGCTTGCGTATTGTATCCAGAGAAATTTCGTCTTTCGGTTTGCTGGGATCTTTCCAGCAATCACACATATTGCACCTGGCATTGCATCTATATGTAATAATAACAGACCCATATAAGGTTCTTTTAGACATTTTGACTCCCCCATTAAATTTTTACTGCGTTATGGTATTTTTTATACCATTCAACATATTTGTCTATACCGGATTTAAAATCAACTTCAGGATTATATCCTAAAATAGATTTTGACTTGCTTATATCGGCGTTAGTTCGCATAACATCACCGGGCTGCAGCGGCAAATAATTGATCACGGCTTTTTTCCCTAATGCCTTCTCCAAAGTATCAACCATTGTTTTTAATGATATTGTACTTGACTCGCCCAGATTGAAGATATCGTACTTCCCAGCTCCTTCATACAGCCAATAGGCGGCTTTTAAAACACCGTCTATGATATCGGCTATGAAAGTATAGTCTCTTTCTGTTGAACCATCACCATAAAGCGGAACCTCTTTATCATTCAGTATTAGTGACGTGAACTTGCTTATTGCCAAATCAGGCCTTTGCCTTGGACCATATACCGTAAAAAATCTCAGGCACGCAACACTGAAACCGAATAAGTGGTGATAGGTATGACAAATAAGCTCTCCGGCTTTTTTAGATGCGGCATATGGCGATATTGGGAAATCTACGGTATCTTTTTCGTTGAAAGGTATTGTCTTATTATTTCCATATACAGAGGAGGATGAGGCAAAAACAAACTTTTTTATATCAAATTTTTTCATGCATTCCAAGAGTACAACTGTTCCATTCACATTTACATCCATATATAATTGCGGATCATTTATTGACGGTCTTACACCCGCATATGCCGCAAGGTGAATCACAATATCGATCTTGCCTTTGGAAAAGATTTTCTGCACAGCTTCCTTGTCTCTTATATCCGCCTCTACAAATCTATAAAAATTACCTTTGCAGTTATCCTTCAAAACACTTTCTACTGCTTTCAGGTTATCCCTTTTAATGCCTAGATCATAGAAGTCGTTAACAGAGTCAATATTAATTACATTGCTCCCTAACAAAAGCAGCTTCTCGCAGAGATTTGATCCAATGAAACCGGCTCCGCCAGTAACAAGTATGTTTTTACCCACAAAAAACTTCATGTCCATGGCTTCTCTTTACCCCCATTTAATCGGTTTAATCCTTGCAAGCTTCCGGTTTAAACAGTTCCATTAACCGCTTATAGTGAAGCTCCTTGTTAAACTCTTCCTCAACCTTTTTTCTTGCGTTTAACCCAAGCTCTTTAAGAACATCAGGCTTATCGAGCATTTTCATTTTGTCTGCCAAATCATTAATATCATTTGGCTTTACTAAAAAACCTGTTTTTCCATCATCAATCAACTCTGTGAAAGACCCAATATTGCTTGCAATAACAGGTTTGCCGTATGCATAGGCTTCAAGCAGGACATTCGGCATATTGTCAAACCAACGCGCAGGTATCACAACAAACTTACAATTAACAATGATGTCAGCAATTTCATTTCCCTTTTTAAAACCTAAAAAAGAAACGCCTTCAATTTTTTCTTCGTCAACAATCTTCATCAGCCTGCTTCCTTCTTCGTTGCTGCAGTCACCTACTATGTAGAGTTTTTGGGTGCCTGAAGCATACTTTGAAAAGGCTCTGAGCAATACATCCAGACCCTTTTCCCTGCTTATCCTTCCGAAATACAATACATATTCGCCTTCGTACTTCGGCTTGATTTCAGAAGCATCTATAAATGTAGGTATATGTACGACCTTTTTGGAATCAAAACCGTTATCGATTAATAATCTGGCAAGAAATCCTGATGGACAAACGAATTTGTCGACCCTGTCATATACCCCTATCAATCGATGAAAATACATTGATAAGACCCTTACAAATGTAGCAGGATATGAATTTTGAACACACTTTCTCGGTATGGCTGAAATTAAGCCTTTCTTCAAACACTTGTCACATACCTCGTTTTTATACAGGAAGTCAAACCTTGGGCACAAGAGGAAGAAATCCGACATTCTGACAATAACCCTTTTATTCTTCTTTTTTGCACCATCAATAATACTGGGTGACAATTTGTTGATAAAGGGCAGCAAATATACGATATCAGGATTTTCAGAGTCAATTTCATGCATAATGGCTTTTTTTGCCTTAGATGAATAAAAGGTTCTTGATAGCAGCTGCCCTAAGGTTCTGAAATTCTTTTTATACTCTTTATAATAAACCTTTGCATCGCCTCCTATTGGTTCAATAAAGTATTTAGAATACTCTGTCGGCTCATTTTTACTGTGCTTTACAGAAAAAGGAATCGTTTTGTGTCCTTTCTCCTCTAACAGGCTGGAGACATTGAACATATATTTTTCAGGTCCGGCTGAAACAAAATATAAACTATTTCCAATAAGAATTCTCATACGTGTTTAATTACAAACGTAATTTTCTCCTCTCAGACAAAATAATTGAGTTATTTTTAAGCAGTTTTTCATATAATTGATTGATTTTTTCATAATGCAATTTCTCATTAAATTTCCTATTAACATCCTCTCTGCCCTCCTTGCCCATGGAAATCAATCGATGGGAGTCATCAATCAGAGAGTTTATTTTTTCTGCAAGTTCATCATGATTGCAAGGACTAAACAGCAAGCCGGTTCGATTATTATCCACGATTTCCGGCAAGCCCCCTATATCAGATGCAATAACAGGCTTACCGCAGGCCATGGATTCCAAGACAGCAAACGGACTGTTTTCGTACCATTCCGAAGGCATTATGGAGAACTTGCAATTCTCTATCAAATCCTTCAAGGCCCGTCCTGTCTGGTGTCCAATAATTTTTACGTTAGTAAGTCCATAATTGTTTATCAGGGTATTCAGGCTATCCTTCAAGGGACCATCACCAATTATATATAGGTCAGTGCCTTTTACTTGTCTCATTGCCTTTATCAGAGTTTCAATACCCTTTTCCTCAATGAGCCTGCCGAAGAAAATAAAATAATTGCCTGAAGAGTAGCACGGTTCAAATAATTCAGACTTAACATAGTTTGGTATGTAAAACAGCTTTTCAGGCGAATATCCATATTCAATAAATTTATTCCTGAGGAAGTTGCTCGGTGCAATAAAGGCATCAATGTTTTTATAGCTCCCGATAATCCAATTTAAATAAGCTTCAAGGCATGCCGTCATGCTTCCTGAAAATGAGCCTTTAATGCATTTGTTGCTCACACAGTGAAAATACTTATGCCTTTTGCACTTTTCGCATATAGCCCCTTTATTGAGCATCTTATAATTCGGGCAAAGCGGTTTTAAGTCATGAACAGTATTCACTATGGGTAACCCGAAATCATGAACAGCTTTTAATATGGATGGAGAAAGCTGATGCTGGAATAAATGGAAATGTGCCAGATCAGGCTTGGTATCATTTAAAAGCCTTTTAATTTTTGTCTTTGCATTAAAAGAATATATTGCAGAAAAGGCATTTCTTAAATTCTTCAAAAAATCTGCCTTATTATAATTAATATTGTCAATAAAATATTCTTCATATGGTGTACTTACATTTCTGCTATCCTTCATTGAAAAAGGAATTATCTCATGGCCTTTTTCAGCAAGCATACTGTTTAGTGAAAAAAAGTATGTCTCACTTCCGCCTCTTAAGTAATAAAATTTATTTATTGAAAGAATCTTCAAATACATTCTCCTTCATAGAATAATTAGCCGTATTAATTATTGCAATTCCCAAGGCCAATGTAATCCAAGTATATGTATTCAAATAAACCGGAAAAAATACCCGTCCGGTTATCCCACTGATCAAAAAAGCTATCGTAGAAACTTCTATTCCCCTCAATAAATCGAGCAAAAGCGGTGAACCTCTTAAACGGTCATGCGCTTTGAAAAATCTCCACAGATACAGAAAAAACATACCGACAAAAAACATCAAGCCTAAAATACCTGTATCGAGAATCGTATCCAGATAGGCGTTATGAGCATGCTCAACCTTGTAAATGAGTCCATCCTTGTATGCCCGGGTATGTATGATGGAAAATCTCCCATCACCGATAAGCATCTTGGCCGGACTTTGAAGGTATTCATTAATTAAAGGCATCCAAACCTTATCGGTTCGTCCTGCAGTAATATCATTCATAGTGCTCTGATTGTCAAGTCCGGTCTCTGCCCGATCCTTGATCGAAGCAGGTATAAACATGAAGGCAACAACAGCAAAAATCATAAGGTAAGGGAGTAACCGAGCCCTTTTGGAGATTATCAAAAACAGAACAGTAGAAAAAATAATAATCAGATATGCAGTTCTGGAATATAGAATTCCGACTGAAACTAAGGTTATGATTATGCATCCTATAAGTACCTTGCTTTTTTTATTGGCCGCAAAAGCAAGGATTATCGGATAAATTGAAATATAAAAGTCCGCCAAATCATTCCCATGAAGGACAAAAACCTTTTGAAAGCTATCCCTTATCAGTTCAAAATTTGATTTGTCAGGTGTAAAAAATAACAGGATTATTATTAACCCGAACGAAAGTATCATTATAGAACCAATTACACCATAGACAACCCTTTCAACTGCCTCTTCACCTCTTATATAGAAAATGATTATTGCAGAGGGTAAAAATATAAATATGGCTTTTATAAGATAAGTCTGAATAAACCTTGACAGGTCCAAGTCAAAGCTCCATATTTCCCCTATCTCCTGAATATAAGGTATTGCTCTTATAATGGCGATAGTAAGCAAAATTACAACCCCAAATACAAGGAATTTTTCACTTTTTCTTGTAGGTTCAGGTTTTCGAAAAAACAAGAATATTACCATTATCAATAAGGATGCCAGATTGAAAATTTTCAAACCGGGAATGCCCCCTATCCTTGAGTCAAGAAGGGGCGTGCCGGAAAAAGGATGGAGCATGATCAACATTATCAATCCATTTACCGGTTTTTTTGTTATAAATGCAACCAATGCAATCCCAATAATTATCCCTATACTGAAGAGAGGGCTCTTCAAATCAATAAAAGATAATATGACAGACGCAGCAATTGAAAGCACAAGGATATAAATATTAAGGTTTTTTCTTATTCCGGCTAATATAGTATTCACAGCATTTCTCCCGAAAAATATGAGGATTAAAGCTTAGTTCATGTATTTTTCATACCATATCTGAAACATAAGTAGCTCCCATATGGTAAAGGCATTGTTCTGTTTTCCCGAAATATGCAAGTCAATCGCTGCTTTACATGTGTCGGGATTAAAAATACCTTGTTTTTTTATTCTGTCGGCATTTATATATTCGTCTACCAAAGGCTTCAAATCGGACTTCAGCCATTCGGCAAAAGGAAAATCAAACCCCTGCTTGGGACGCATAAATAGTTCCTGGGAAATATACCTTGATAGAATTTTCTTAAGCGGATATTTTAAAACTCCGTTTTTATATTTCAAATCAATGGGGATGCTTTGCGATAATTCCACCAGCTTATAGTCCAGAATAGGACACCTTAGTTCCAGCGAAACTCCCATGCTTGCTCTGTCAACTTTAGTTAGAATACAATCAGAAAGATATGTATTTATATCTACAAGCATGATGCTTTCCAATACATTTTTTCTTGCCGGATATGCTCTTTTGTAGGTTGTAGTAAATCTGTCTTCATTAAATCCATAATCTCTGCTATACAATAAATCCGTCAGAAGTGACGGGTCCGAAGTCCCCATAACAATTCTGTGCAATGAAATTATATCTCTATTTGCATACTTTTGTAAAGATTCTTTCCCTAATATTTGTGAGATATAGGGAAATAATAGCCTTCTGGCAATCCATGGAATATTAAAAAAAGATTTTCTCTTTTTAATAAACTCATATGTCTCGTAGCCGCAAAAAAGTTCATCTCCCCCATCACCTGAAAGGGCAACCGTAACCTTCTGCTTTGCAAACGTAGATATAAGGTATGTAGGTACGGAGGATAAATCAGCAAACGGTTCATCGTAAAAATCAGGAAGCGACCTTATTGTTGGTAATATTTCCCTCGAATCAAGATATAGTTCATTGTGCTCGGTACCTATATAACTCGCAATTTTGGCTGCATATCGGGCTTCATCAAAGTCCATCTCATTGAAACCTATACTAAAGGTTTTAACAGGCATTCTGCTCATCTGAGCCATCATAAGTACAACAAGAGATGAATCAATTCCGCCGCTGAGGAAAGCCCCAAGGGGAACATCGCTTATCATTCTGTATCCCACAGACCTTCTGAGAGTGTTTTCGATCATATCAAGGCATTCTTCTTCATTCATGTCACTTTTATTGCTATTATTGCAGTATATGTCAACAATATCCCAGTATTTTCGAATTACTATTTTATCTTTTCCGTATTCAAGATAGCTCCCCGGTAAAAGCTTATATACATTTTTAAATATTGAAAGCGGAGAGGGTATATATTGGTAAGCAAAATATTTATAAACGCTTTCCAGCTCAATATCCTTTTTAAAATACTTGAACTTCAAAATGGGTTTTATCTCTGAAGCAAAAACAAAATCACCGTCATCGTTATAATAATATAAGGGTTTTTTTCCCAATCTGTCACGGGCAAGGAAGATAATATCTTTTGAATTATCATATATTGCTATTGCAAACATTCCGTCAAACCTGTCAAGACATTTTATACCCCATTCTTTATATGCCGCTATAATTACCTCAGTATCACAATTAGACACGAATTTGCAGCCTAAACCTTTTAGCTCGGCGCGAATTTCCAAATAGTTGTATATTTCCCCGTTAAACACTATAGCAATCTGTCCGTCCCGGCTTAACATCGGTTGATGTCCAAGCTCGCTTAAATCCAGAATGCTTAAGCGTTTATGGGCCAATCCGATATTCCTGCTGTTTTTATTAATCAAATAAGTCCCCTCATCGTCAGGTCCTCTATGCCTTAATGTAGCATTCATAGATTCCAGGTCCTTACTCTCTATTTGTTTATATGTAGCAAACCCACAGATACCGCACATATTATTCCCTCAATAAATTTCCGATTATATTCTTATATTCCTGTACGCTTTTTTCAATATTATGATTTTTCCGGACATATTCGAGGGCATTTGATCCGTATTCATTAATTTTATTTATGTCAAGCCCTCTGATAAATTCCTCTGCGGCTGATATATCATCTCTGCAAAAGCAGCCTAATCTATTATTTGTTATAAAATCATCCGGGTTTACCCTGAAGGAAAGCAGCGGAGTTCTTGCAAGGCAGGCTTGAATAAAGGAATTGGGAAACCCCTCATATTCGGAGGTGTTTACAAAAAGCTTTGCTCCATCATAATATTTCTGGATTTCAGAAAAAGGTACATAATCAATAAAGTTAATGTTACTCAAACCCTGCATACTTTCTTTAACTTCATCCTGAAGAAGCTTATCTCCGGACATAATAATAATAAAGTTCTCATCAGGAAGCCTTCGAGCCAGTTCTACAAAGAGTTCCGGCCTCTTCATCCTTACTCCCCTTGATACCCACAGTATGTAGTCTTTTACCTGTTGTTTACCCTCTTCAATAAAGAACCCGTTCCTGATAACCGTACTCTTAATCTTCATTCTCTCCATAAGCAGCTTTTTCTGGTTTTCAGTCTGTGTAACAACCACATCTGCATTCTTAATTCCAAGCTTATACATAATATATCTGAAGTATTTTTTCTTTTTAAGCAGCCTTTCAGGCTCAGTGTCAGCATCGCTTGCCACTCTGTAAATGACTTTTTTGCCCTTAAGCTTTTTTAATATCAGGATCAGATAGCCAATAACACTTCCTGCAGTAGAGTTTATGCATATGTCACAATCAGACTTGAATAATTGAATAAAAAGCAGGAGCTCCCTGATAAATTTATGATGTATGCCCCTGAAATTGGACATATAATACTTGATTTTTCTTAGTTTGATGCCATTGATTATTTCAATATTCTTCTGCCCATAATCTCCTACAAAAAATTCAACTTCATAGGAAGCATCGGAAGCAATTTTTACCGCAAGATTATACAGATTGATTTCTGCACCCCCGAAATTATCCTTAATTTCACTATTGAAAAGCGGATATGCTTTGATTATTAAAAAGCATACCTTGATACGTTCTCTTCCAGCCTTCATTATCCAGCCTCACTCGCTAAACTTTTTTCTGCTTAAAAGCAGTAGGATTCTTCCTTTTAAAGTTAAGGGATAGTAAAAATCATATTCAACGACTTTATTTCCTCCAAAGTGGAGCTTAAACTCATCAACCTTCGTCATATCAAGGTCATCACTATCACAGGCAAGCCCCCCAAAATCATAATAATAGAAGCCCTTGCTTTTAAAATACCTGATATCCTGCCAATGAAGATATTTGTTAGCCCTACCTACCATACTCCGGAATTCTTTGTCCGTATATTTTCTGAAGCAGGAGGGAAAATGCAATCCTAGAGCTCGTTTTCCGTCAGTAACATAAAGATGGCTGCAAAGTATATCTCCTTCTTTTGCCTTTATATTCGAAATCGTAAGCGCTTTTAACTCTCTAAAAGTCCTAAGCTGCTCTACACTTAGTGCCGGAAGATTTTTTGCCGCAGCAAACTCATTATAAAAGCTGCAAAATAAGTTTATGTCGGAATCTAGCGGTTGATCAGTTATTGAATAAAACAGTTCGTCCCTTCTTTCAGCCCTGTTTATCTCATACCTGCAATTCTTTCTTATCTCGCTGAACAGAATCTCTTCGCTTTTTTTAAGATCTATCTGTAGAGTATTAAAGGCTGCAGCATCAGAAATCCCGTTCGAAGAACGCAGAAACAGGACAATGTCTGCATCTGATACATATTGCCTGTAATCTTCCGAAAAAAAAACATTTTCCAATTTTACAAAAAGCTTTTTTCTTCTATCCGTTATGAGCAATTTATCAAAGCTCCTTTAGTATATTTATTCTTCTGTCCCCCAAAAATATTTTTCTAAAAACTCGCGTTTAGACTTTAACTCCTTTGGGAACTTTATAGAACCCTTTTCACTTTTTTCGATATATTCGTCAATTGTACAAATGACTCTTGCCGGATTTCCTGCTGCGCAAACATTCGGCGGTATATCCTTTGTTACAACTGAACCTGCGCCAATAACCGAATTGGGGCCTATTGTAACGTTGGGCATAATAATGCTTCTTGTCCCTATAAAGCAGTTTTCCTTTATTTCAATTTTGCCGTATTTGTTAATATGTTTATACTTATCTTGCCTTCTGAATACGCTTGTACCGCCATCATGGTTTACAAAACGCACTCCAGCGGTAATAGTGCAATTGTCTCCTATCTTTATAAGGTATGGTTCACTTCCAAAACAAGGCAGTCCGATAATCCTAACATTTTTCCCCAGCTTTAAACCATTTTTTATAAACATTTTGAGTCTGACTTTATAAAGCATGTTCTTTAGATTTGCAAATAAAAGCATAGTTCTACCCCCCTTTAACTATTTGTTTTATTCTCCTCTTAACTTTGTATGCTTTTCTATAAGTTATAAAATAAAATTGAAAAAACTTATTAATAACCTTCTTAAAAACTAGACCTTGTGCGTAAGGGATTTCGGTAAATGAGACAAATTTGGCTTTTGTCTTAACATGGTTGCGTATATCACCAAACAAATCATCGCGTGCTTCATTTGAATGTATGCATATGGTTATGACTCCAATCGGATAACCTATCGGTCTCCAGCATTGTTGAGGAATAAATAAAAGCTTTTCCTTTTTATATGGAAATAAAGAGATGCCATCTGTAACAGCTTTAAAGCCAAGTTCATAAAGCACTTTAAGTGTTGTCCTATCATATGAATGTGATGGCGCCATCCAAATATCAGTATTAATATTTTGATTCTTTAAGATTTCCCTGCCTGCTTTTATCTTTTCATACTGTTCCTTATAAGTAAGTCCAACAAACTCCGACTGTGGAGTAAAACCGTAAATAGCCCCTTGCAAGCCGCATTTTTTAGTTACATATACATGCCGGTATCCATGCTGAGCAAAGTCAACTATTCCCTCCTGCTGCAGCTTTCTCATTACATCCCAGAAGTCTTCTCTTTTTTCCCCCTTGCAAAGTTTAGGATCCCTGTTATCGGGTACAATCCCCAATAAAGGCTTAATATTATGCTCCTTAAACAGGTTTATAAATTTCCAGAACTTATCCCAATCCATGTCAGGTGTTATATCATCCATACGGTAAATATATTTCGCAGGCATATCACGACCTCCAAGTTATATATTATTATTTCTTTTCCAACATTCTTCTGATGACTTCTTCGTATGCCGCCGCACTTGTCTCGATATTGTGATTTTCCTTAACATAGTCAAAAGCATTGTTCCCATAGAAAAGCAGCTTCTCCTCGTCAAGCCCTTTAATGAACTCAACTGCCATATCCAGATCATCATTGCATACAAACCCCAAATTGTTTTCATAAATAAAATTATCCGGGTTTACTCGGAAGGATAATATGGGAGTCTTGGCGATACACGCCTGTATAAAGCTGTTTGGAAACCCTTCATATTCGGAAGTATTGACGAGCAGCTTGGCATTAAAATAGTATTCATATGTTTCGGAAAACGGTACAAATCCAACATACTTGACGTTTGCGGGAAAATTTTTGTGTATTAATATATCAGGAGTTGTTTTCTTATCGCACGGCATAACAATCACGAAATCCCCTTCAGGAAGCCTTTTTGCCAACTCTATGAACAGTTCAGGCCTTTTCATTGTGTCATACCTCGATATCCATAAGATTGTTCTTTTACCCTTGATGTCTGCATTTCTATTTAAGAAGAAACCATTCTTTACAACAATCCCTTCAAGCCCAAGCTTGGACATTAGAAGTTCTTTTTGCCTTTCTGTCTGGCATATCCTGACACTTGCATTAAACAAGCCATATTTGAATAGTCTGTACAGACTTCCGCCTTTTACTTTGCAGTAGCTCAGATCTGCATCAACATCACTTGCCAGCCTGTATATAACCTTTTTCCTCTTCAGTACTTTCTCTATCAAAACAACCCAGCCTAAAAGCTTCCCTGCTGCTGATGTTATATAAACCTCCGAATCGAAGCTTAATAATTCCTTCCACAAAACAAGCAGCCTCAAAAGCTTATGATAGAGTCTTTTATACCTTCTGGTATCTGAGTATCTGTATTTTCTTACTATTATGTTTCCAAACTGCTCTTCCAAAGGCTGCCCGTAATCACCAACAAAAAATACTATCTTATATTTTTCTGTTTGAGAAAGCTGTTTTGCAAGGTTAACCATATTTATTTCGGCTCCGCCTGATACATCAAGTATTTTCTCATTAAACACAGGGTAAGCCTTATGCATTAGAAAACATATCCTTATATTTTTGCCGGTCATATTTTTCCCTCCGGGATATATATTGTAATCCAACTTATAAAACCTTGTTATCGTTAAGGGCTCCGACAGGCTTCTTAAAAACAGCCGTCCTAAGAAACTTCAATATTTCTGAAATCAATTCTCTGTTAAATCCGATAAAATACCCTGATAAAAGGTATACCGAGCAATAAAGGGCAGAAGAAACTGCTATTTCTGTCACTCTGGCGAGTAAATCTCTGTATGTACCCATATGTTCCAAAATAAAAAACGTTAGTACATACAAGGTAACATTTACAAAAAAATTGGCAGTAAGAAACCGATATATCTTTTTTATGTCGATATACCGGAAATGGGCTTTCAACATGTAGAAAGAAAATGTGAGCATGTACATGGCATTTGCAATCAAATATCCTGCCGGATAGCCATAAACGCCCATTAATCTCATGCATATCCAGATAACAGTTATACTAAGTATGTTTGACGATATATTCCAGTAAAATGAGACTCTTTGTATCTGCTTTGCATAAATCAGCCTTACAATAAAGTTATCTATAAGGTTAAGCGGAATTACGAGTATAAGGTATCTGAAAAAAGTTGATGTAATCTTTACTGATTCATATGTAAATTTACCTCTCCCGAATAAAATCGCAATAACTGATTCCGAATTTATTGACAATAAGCAGCAAACAGGTATCATAAAAAAAAGGCTCAATTTAAAGTATTTTAGAAATGTTTTATTCATACCTTCATAATCCCTCTTCGAATGCATTTCAATCAAAGAAATTCCTATTACAACAGAAATCTGTGTAGTGACAACTGCTATGAAAATTGTAGAAATCTTATTCGCATAATCCATAGAAGTGTATATTCCGGAACTAAACCCAGAAATCAGGTACATAATAGCGAAATTATATAGGAAAGTAGTGAAATTGGAGGTAAGAACAAACAATATATTTTTTTTAGAGTCCTTTTCAATTTTATATCTCTTAAATTTAATTTTAATTTTTAATATCTTTATTCTCATAAAGCTTAAAATTATGAACTGTGTAAGATTGCCCACCAATACGCCTATAGCCAGACTTGTAACCGAAAACGTATTCTTGAATACTATAACAACCAATATAATGAGAACATTCTTCAACATGTCCAAAAACATCGGCATAGTAAAATATTTATAGGATGAAAACATGTCCAAGAGGTATGTATTTGATATAATCAAAAGGAAAGCAGGAATTATAAATCTTACAATCGCAATATTTGCCTCAATATCTTTGGCATGAAATTTTGAAAAAGCAACCAAAAAACTATTTGAAAAAACAAATAATAAGACAGTACCGGCGATGCCCAAAATAAGGTAGCACAAATATATGTATGCTATAAACCTTTTTGACTCCTCATCAGACTTTTCATTTCTTATTTTTATAGCCAATGGTACAAATATGGACTGATTAACACATATAACCGTTGTTGTAAGCTGCAGGACCAGCGCCAGCACATAAAAAAGTATGTCTGTGCTTGTTTGCGTACCAAAATAATAGGATACAACTATGGATTGTAAAAATGTCAATATTTTTGCCAAAAGGCTCATAGACATAGATGAAATTATGCCCTTGTTTGTAGACTCGGATTTTAATATAAGCTTTAACATTAAATTATTATTTACTCCTTGGAATTAAGAAAGTATTCCTTATACCACCGGATTGACTGCTTAAGGCCTTCCTCCACATCAATCTCAGGCTCATAGCCCAGCATTTTACATGCCTTGCTTATATCCGCATTTGAATGCTTAATGTCGCCAAGCCTGTCCGGCCCATATTCAGGCTTAATGTTGGAAGGAAGGAGTTCGCAGATCTTATTGTAAAGCTCGATCAGCTTTACCCGACCCCCATATGCAATGTTAAATACCTCGCCGCAACAGCTGTCTTCTGCAAGACAAGCTTTTAAATTGGCTTGCACTACATTATCAATATAAGTAAAATCCCTTGATTGCAGACCATCCCCATTAATTAAGGGACTTTTGCCGTTAAGGAGATCCCTTACAAAAATAGGAATTACAGCTGCGTAAACCGAATCTGGATCCTGATGTCTTCCGAAAACATTGAAATATCTAAGACCTATAGTTTGAAGCCCATATAGATCAAAAAAGTTTCGGGCATATAATTCATTTACTTTTTTTGTTACAGCATAAGGAGACAACGGCTTTCCTACTCTAGGCTCGATTTTAGGCAAATTAGACTCATCTCCGTAAACGGAAGAAGATGATGCAAATACAAATCTTTTAACTCCTTCATCCCTTGCCGCTATCAACATATTCAAAGTGCCTGTTATATTCACATCATTGCTGGTCTTGGGGTCTTTGACCGATCGAGGTACAGAGCCCAAAGCAGCCTGATGAAGTATATAATCCATTCCTTTGCACGCAGTTCGGCAGGCCTCCTCATCACAGATATCACCCAGAACAAATTCAAAATCGGGTGAATTAATAAAGGAGGACATGTTTTTCAGCTTCCCCGTAGACAGATTGTCCAAAACTCTAACCTTATAACCCAGTTTCAATATTGCGTCCGCAAGGTTGGAGCCTATAAATCCTGCGCCGCCGGTTACAAGAAATCTGGCATCCTTATTAAAAGTGCAATTAATCTTATACATTACAGCCTCCAGTATTTAAAACCTTTATTTAATACTTCCTGCCTGTTAAATATAGACTTTACATCTATTAGGACATACTTATCGTCACAGTAATATTCCTTGAGTTTATCCAGATCTGTATTTAGAAATTTCCTATGCGCAACACAGAAAATAATAGCGTCGTAGCAATTCTTTTCCGTAAGATCGACCAGTTCGATGCCGTAATCACGTACGACTTCGTCTTTGTCGGCTTCAGGATCATGAACAAAAACCTCTACTCCGTATTCCTTCAATTCATTTATGATATCCAAAACCCTGGAGTTTCTTATATCAGGTACGTTTTCTTTGAAGGTAATTCCCATCACCAGGACTTTAGAACCTTTGACCTGCTTGTCAGCCTTAATCATCTGCTTTATAGAATTCTCCGCGACATACTTGCCCATTTCGTCATTTATTCTTCTGCCTGAAAGTATGACCAACGGATGATAACCCAGTTCCTCCGCCCTGTATGTCAAATAATAAGGATCAACTCCAATACAATGACCGCCCACCAAACCCGGACCGAATCTAAGAAAATTCCATTTCGTCTGTGCAGCTTTCAAGACAGCCTCAGTATCTATTCCCATCTTATTAAATATTATTGAAAGCTCATTCATGAAAGCAATGTTGATATCCCTTTGTGAATTCTCAATAACTTTCGCAGCTTCTGCAACCTTAATACTTTCGGCTTTATATATGCCGGCTTGTATAACCATGGAATATACTCCTGCAATCACATCAAGAGCCTCGTCGTCCATGCCTGAAACTATCTTTATTATGTTTTCTACCGTATGCTCCTTATCACCCGGATTTATTCTCTCCGGGGAATATCCGACCTTAAAATCCACTCCGCATTTCAATCCGGATTCCTTTTCAAGAATAGGAACACAAACCTCTTCAGTAACCCCGGGGTAAACTGTTGACTCATACACAACGACGGAACCCTTTTGAAGGTTTTTCCCGACAATTTCACTTGCACCCTTAACAGGTTTCAAATCGGGAGTTCTATCCGGCGCTATCGGAGTAGGTACAGCAATTATATGGAATCGAGCTTTCCTCAGTTCATTGTGGTCATGAGTAAAATTAATGCTTAACCCCCTTAACTTTTCAGACCCAACTTCCCTTGTAGAATCGATGCAGTTTTTATATTCTTCCACCTTCTTGCGGCTTATGTCAAAACCTATTACACCAGCCTTTTTTGAAAACGCAACGGCCAAGGGAAGTCCAACATATCCAAGACCTATAACCGCTATATTTTCCTGTCCGTTTTTTATTCCTGCCAAAAGATTATGCATTAACAGCCCCCCCTCAAAATGCTTTCATTATTTTAACTGGAATATTAGTGCTCCTTATAAAGTAGTTTATTTTATTCCTAAGGGAATAAATTAAGACTATCATTTCCGAAAAATCCTCTTTATAAAGAAGTAAAAGCCGCTCACATGTGCTTTGAAGAGGACATAGTCTTCGTCCACAAAAACTCTTTTCAGTTTAAAAAGATTATCCTTATGACCATTCAAGCCATTTTCAACAGTAGTCGCTGTAGTGTATCCACACTTCTCAACATATTTGACAACATTCTCATTGTAAGCTCCTGCAGGGTAGCAAAAATGTTTTACCTCCAATTTAAGCATCCGTTCAATTTTTTCTTTAGAATTATTTATTTCATCTTCCATTTCTGCATCTGAAAACAGTGCATCACAGTTAGGGTGTCTTCTCGTATGGCAGCCGATTTCAAGCACTTTTGGGTCTATTTCCCGCAAGTCTCCCCAATCTGCCATAAGAAACTCAGTAGGCTTCTCTCCTAGTTCAATATCTTCAAATTGCTTTAAATGTTTTTTCCTTTCAATATCTGTGAGCTTCCTAAGTCTTGCTTTTATATCAAGCATTGCGAATTCACTTTGCTCTTTTGTTCCAATCTCGTAGTTGAACTTATTTCCTTTGTAAATGAATATCAACTCTTTTTTTGTGTAATTTCTTATTATGGTCTCAATATAATCGGTCCATAAAAGGTTTTCCGTACCCACCAGGTCAGTTACGAGATAAATACAGCCTTTTGCACCAAACTCTAAAATAACCGGATATGCCTTTGTTATTACATTTTTGAAACCATCGTCAAAGGTCAGCACAACCGGATTTCTTACTTTCTTTCGCTTAGACATTATTTCAGGTATGTCGCTTAAAGATATAAAAGTATACTTGTTTTTTTTAAAGTAAGCCAACTGCTGTCTGAACAGCGATAACGGTATATGCCTTTCATCATAACCCTTTAAAAGGTCAAAGCCATCATCACAGACGCCATGGTACCATAATATGAGAATTCTATTACGACAAAAAAATTTGGAGAGTTTATTCACTCCGGAATATTCAAATACCGAGAGCAAAAGATCTCTAATAGCCTTATTCATTTTTATGTACCCGTACTCTGTGATTATTTTACGATGTATACAAATTATTCCATTCCATGGCGATATTATATCACTTATTAATGTAAAATTCTATAATATAATAACATTAATTTACAATTATACAGCTACACTTTATTTTATCCTTTATAAAAATTCAAAAAAAAAATGCTCATGCTTTTGAAGTCATTTTTTATATAGGATATAATATTAAAATGTCAATTTCCCCTAAATTTCAGCACTTTTGCAGGAACCCCGCCAACTACAGCAAAATCCGGTATACTTTTCGTGATAACAGCACCGGCAGCAACCACAACACCATTACCTATCTCAACATCATCTAAGATTATTGATTTAGAACCAATCCAGCAATCATTCCCGATTTTAACCCCTTTTCTTATGGAAGGCTGCTTTCTTATGGGTATAGATTTATCGCTAAAACTATGATTTTCGGAATGTATACTGACTCCGGGACCGAAAATTGTATTATCACCAATTTCTATGAAACCCCTTGCTGCAATAAAAGCATTTGGTGAAATTCCAACATTATTTCCGATCTTAATGCCACAGCCTAATTCTCTAATTACACCGGTACATTCAATTATTGAGTTTCTTCCGATAGAAACGTTGTCCCCGATTTCCATCCCGTTGACAGATAATGCATTAATATAACAGCCATCCTCTATGATTAAATTACTGCCGCAAGATATGTTTCTGGCGGAAACAAATCTAACCCTTTTACCAATAAAAGTAATTCCCTTCGTTTTATGAAAAAATATCTTGGCCTTAATGCCCCTTAATGCTTGCATTAATCTGCCTCTTAAAATTCCAAACATGTCTAGCGTATGTATATTTTTATCCAACGAATAATTTTCCTTTTTAATTTTTGTGATGACCATTGAGACTAAATCCATTAACATCCTCCTTTAATCATTAATAATAGTTCAATTCTGCAACCGAATCCTTCAAGGCTTCATACCAAGCTGCAGCTAATTTTTCATTTGCTCCGCTATCAGGATTTATATGTACATGATCTTTATAAAGATCTTCTACACTAACCAAACTACCTCCATCTACATAACGAACAAAAAAGCCTTTAGACTTTTCAGCTTCAATAACAGATTTTATTAAATTATTAGTATCAACAATATTATTATTTATCTTTGTCCCGTAACCTAATGGAGGTATGGAGGAAACAAAAACTCTAATACCTTTTGACTTAAGCATTATGTTTTCAATTATTCTGCCAATATTCGAACTGCACACTTCAGGCGGTACATTCTGACACATATCGTTTGTTCCGATTAATAACAGAACAATTTGAGGGGAAAACTGGTCAATCCATTTATAAACACAACCTTCCAGCTGGGATGAAGTATATCCCCCATGGCCTTCATGATCCTTATCGGGAAGATTTTTTGTTCCGTCGCTCTGTGAACCGACAAAGTTAACATTGAATTTATTCTGCTTTAACAGCTTTAATAAACAGGCACGGTAGCTGTCTGAACCTGGGTAACCGGATGTGAGGGAATCTCCAAGAGGCATAATCCTAACCTCATTGTCAGCATCCTTATAAATTTCAACAAGTTGTCGGTAATTTTCAATTTTTAAATTATCCATGTTTAAATTTCTTTTTACACTTACGCCTTTATTAGTCCATAGTTTTATTTTGTCAACATCGACATTTTTTATATAAGATGACCCTTGTAACCCAATTTCTTCAAACCTTACAGAATTTATTAATAAAACTTTTTTTCCCCTATCGTCTTTTAAGCCCCCTAAATAGAATTTGATACAGGCAGTATTGTCGTTTTTATTTGCTAAAAACGAAACGGAATATGTTCTTAATTTATCATCTAATTTTGGGGCAGCCCCGGTTGAGAGAGTAGAATTATTGTTCCATGGATAATTGTTTTGCGTTAACTTTATTGTTGGTATTCTTATTTCATTAGAACATAATGCCGAGAATTTTAAACAATATTTTTTACCCTTAACAATTTTTAAGTCCGGTATCGTTAATTGAAGGTCAAAGGGAGAATCACCAGATTTATAAATCTCTAAAACAAATGATTTGGCTCCATTATCGCTGTTATTTTCTGAATAAAGAGGTTTATTGCCAAATGACTCAATCGTGAGTATGACAGAAATAATAACCAAAATCTTTATGATCATACCTTTTCTATTATAAAAAATATTAGACATATAGACCTTTCTTTTGAATAGGTATTATATAAATGTATTATTTTTATGTAAATATTATACATTGTATAGTATTATTAGTCAAGAAACCCTTGTAATGACAGTTCTTAGCATTAATTCATTCTTGCTTGTAAAATAATGTTAATAAATATTGACTAATATAGGCTTAATATTATATTATAAATATGTAGTTAATTTTTATTTTAATATTTGCATAGAGTGAAGCTTTCACCGATAACGGCAAACCCAGCGAAAGCTGGGGACGCAAAGCCAAGGGCCTAAACGAAAGTATGGCAGCCTGGTTACCGAAAGGGAGTTTTTTTGTTACAGCAATTTTATATTGAAGAAAGCTTTCACCGACAATAGCAAACCTAATGAAAATTAGGGACGCAAAACTAAAGGGCCTAAGCAATAGTATGGCAGCCTGGTTACCGAAGGAGAGTTTTTATGATGAAGAAATTGTTTATTTCATTTGCAATTACTATGGTTGTATCCCTGTTCAATATAGCAATATGCTATGCCACAGATTATTATATAAGCAATTCGGGCAGCGACAGCAATTCCGGTACTACTCAATCCCAACCCTGGAAAACCATTTCAAAAGTAAATTCCTTTAATTTCGCACCCGGAGATGTTATTAATTTTGAAAAAGGCGGAATCTGGAGAGAACAGCTAATACCTGTTAGCGGAAACAGCAGCGGTTATATAAAATATACTTCTTATGGAAATGGAGAAAAGCCTCTCCTTCTTGGTTCAGTTGAAGCAAACAACTCAAGCCTGTGGAGAAGCGAAAGCCCTAATGTATGGTCCTTTGTAGGAGATGTAAGTTCATCAGAACTTATAAAATCCGGTTGGTCAATGTATGCAGGGGATGACGCATCAATTACAAATAATAAAAGTATAGCTTCAAACGGATACCAAGTTACAGTATCCAGGAGCGGAAACAGTTCGAGCAGCATACAACTCTCAGCAGCCTGCTTGAACCTTGAGAAAGGAAAAACTTATAAGCTTTCCTTCAAAGCTAAAGCATCAACTGCTTTTAAAATTGCCTACATAGGCTTAATAAAAAATTCATCACCATGGACGGATTATACAGAAAAGCATAGCAATTGGTCGCCCGTAATCTCCGAAAATTATGAAAATTACAATATTTATTATACTGCAAATGCCTCCAGCAGCGATGCAAGAATTACTATATACCTTGGAAAAAACATTCCTGCTGATTCTACATTTTACATTAATTCAGCAAGTTTCAATATAGTAAATGAATCTTACGTTGCCTGTGATGTCGGAAATATCATTTTCAACAATGGAGAAACCTTTGGCGTCAAGAAATGGTCTGAAGCTGACCTTCACGCTCAAAATGACTATTGGTACGACGATAACACCAATACTTTGAAATTATATTCATCATATAATCCCAACAGTTTATATAAAGATATTGAATTGGCATTGACAAAAAACATAATTGAAGAAGCTAATAAAAGCTTTGTTGAATACGAAGGTTTAAAGCTTTCTTACGGCGGAGCTCATGGAATAGGCGGAGAAAGTACACATCATATAATAGTGAAAAATTGTGATATCTGCTATATGGGCGGCGGGAACCAATATGTAAGTGGTAAGAATGTTAGATTCGGCAACGGAGTAGAGTTCTTTAACAATGCACATGACAATCATGTTAGCGATTGCAACATATGGCAGATTTATGACTCAGGTTTAACTAATCAAGGGTATCTTGACGGGAATGCTCAATATAATATACATTATGAACATAATACCATTAAGGATTGCGAATACTCCTTTGAATATTGGAATAGAGGATCAACTTCTACAACCAAAAACATCTATTTTGAATACAACACATGCCTTAATGCGGGAATGGGTTGGGGACATGCACAAAGACCGGACAAGCTTGGCAGGCACATTGTTTTGTGGGATAACTCAGCAATTACAGGAGATATATATGTTAGAAACAATAATATAGGCGTTGCAGAGCTTGCATGTATAGCACTAACCGATGATGGCTTTAAGGGAATAGAAAACTTGCATTTGGATAACAACTCATACTCTCAGTATAATGGAAAAGTTGTTATCGATTGGGGTGGAAAAGAGTTCTTTAAGAACAACTTTGTAAGTTATCAGAACACTTATAAAAACGACATCTCTTCAAATGTCAATTCAGTTAAATACACCAATTAACAAGGTTTTCCACTTAATTCAGACCCTCAATGAGCCACGGAACCCTCTGGCGGCATAGTAGGATTCTGCACCGTTGTGGTACACGAATACATTGCCATAACGGAAATCCGCAAAGATGGCTCCTCCGAGCTTTCTAATATCAGAAGGTGTTACTATCCAGCTCGATGTTTTTGTGTCATACTTTCCAAGTTTCTGCAAGTCACGGTATTCTTCTTCTGTTAAAAGCTCAATGCCCATGGCGGCAGCCATATCAATAACGTTGTTTTCCGGTTTATTTTCTTTTCTTGATTCGAGAGCCTCACGGTCGTAGCAAAGGCTTCTGCGGCCTTTAGGACTTTCCTCCGAACAATCAAAAAAAATGTATTCTCCTGTCTTTTTATCCAGGCCAACAACATCCGGTTCACCACCTGATCTTTCCATTTCATTTAGTGACCGCAGTTTTTCAGAATTCGCTTCCAGCTTTGCTTGTACTTTAGCCCATTCAAGACCTTCATGGCGGTTCATATTTTTCTCAAAACGGGCTTTTAATGTTCTGAGCAGCTCTTCGTATTTTTCTGGTGATATATCCATTTTAATTCTCCTCAAAAAGTAATTGTTTCTTAAATTATATATTCCATTAATTATTAAATTTTAATCAATAAATCTCTCACTAATTCAGTCCCCTGGCAGGTATCATCCCTTGTTTGCCGCTGTCTGTAAAGCCGTCATGTCAGCACAGACTTGTCATAGGCTTCCGTTATTTTTGTCGCCGAGCATTTTACGGAGTTTATCAGCCATTCACCTTCATCTCCTCAAAATCTTCTCCATTGGCTTGCCTTTTGCTAATTCGTCCACCAGTTTGTCAAGCCACCTAATTTTCTGCATGAGTGGGTCCTTGATTTCCTCGACTTGATGCCCGCAAATCATGCCTGAAATTTTGGCGGCGTTTGGGTTTATCTGCGGGGCTTCACTAAAGAAGGTTTCGTAATCAATATTCTTCACAATTTGCGCTTCCAAGCCAGAATCGTCATACCCCGTCAGCCAACAAATCACAGCATCAACCTCGGATTTGGTGCGCCCTTTGCGCTCCGCCTTTTGGACGAGTAGCGGGTAAACGCTCGAAAACGCCATCTTGTACACACGCTCGTTTGTCATAAAGTGTCATTCCCTTTCGCTTCTTGCTTTACTCTCCACCGTACAATGTCGGTGATGAGTTCATAATCTATCGGCTTGCCAAGTGGCAGCTGAATCGCTCCTTTACTGGTCTTATATCCTGCGAGCCGCTCTGCAAATTCGGACGTAGCTTCGCCGCCGGGGTACAGCCCGATGTGTTTTTTAAACGCCGCGAAGTGGATGAGGTTTTCACCCTGCCAGAACGTCGGCATGTGCCACGCAATTTTCTCTGTTGCCTCCGGCGCCGCGGCGCGGATAGTTTCACGTATACTTTGCAACAGAGGCCGCACATCTTCCGGTTGTGCGGCGATGTATTCGTCAATGCTGTTTGGTTTTATGCAAAAGTGGTCTTGTTCTGTGTTTTTGAACTCACGACCGCATTTCGGGCAATTCCACATCTCTCCCACGCTCCTTGTTATTGTGTCGCTGATATTTATTTGCTACGCACCCTGATAAGCCTTGTTGACTTCGTGACATCTTCGAATACTGGTCAAAAAATTGTTTATTATCATATATGTTGTTCATAGATGCAAGATCAAAGGTAGCCTTGTCGTTATAGATACCGATATCAATATCCGATTCAGAGGAATGCGTGCCCCTTGCACGCGAACCGCCAAGCACAACAGCCTGGATTCCTGTAATTCCAGCCAATGCTGATATAACTTTGTCTATTACTGTTTAGTTTCTATTCATGTATGCTTGCCTTATCATATTATGCGTACTTCAATTTCTATTATTTGCTTCATAAAGCTCGTTTTATGCTAACATCCAACTTGCTCTGTCAACCTACTAATGCTTTTATTTAGCTCAAAAATCAGATGCGGCATTTCCATTCCATGATAATGCTTTATGAACATGCCCGTTTCAATCATGCCAAGTCTTCTGGCAACCGCGATGGAAGGCTTATTCATCGGTCTTATATCGCAAACAACCTTAGGGGCTTTTAGTATATTAAACGCATAATCTGCCATGGCTTTGGCTCCTTCGGTAGCATATCCATTTCCATAGTACTGGCCTAACAAAATATATCCAATTCCCCAAGTTTCTTTGCAATCTATGTCCTCTTTCAAAAGTCCGACTTGCCCGACAATTTCCTGCGAGAGCTTGTTGACGGCCAGCAAATAGTCTATCCCATTATTTTCATAGCCTTTTTTTCTTTGGGCTATCCAAGTACTTACGTCGTCATCAGAAAAATAATGTTCCCATACTTTTTGGACACCTGCATCCCGCATTATTTTCGCGATAGCATCAAAATCACTGTCTTCAATCTTCCTAAAATTGAGACGCTCTGATTGAATCATAACCATGGTCATCCCTCATTTCTTAATAAATAGTCCATATCAATAATAATATTGGTTTCACGCCACATAAACAAGGGATTTCGTCTAAATCTCGCCCTGTACCGCACCAGAATATGTCTAAACATCCGCCAGAGAACTCAAAGAATCCGGATTGGTAGGTGTGCATTTTTCCCTTTAATTGGTAGCCCATTAACAAAATCAAACTACAATTTTCCCCTAACAACAATGAAAACCTCTTGAATTCAAGAGGTTTTCATTGTATTAAAATCATTTGGCTGCGGGAGAAGGATTTGAACCCTCACAGACTGATCCAGAGTCAGTAGTGCTACCATTACACAATCCCGCAATAAATTTGACAAGGAGTATTATAGCATGGTTAATTGATTAATGCAAGAGATTTGTAATAGTATTTGTAATAGTATTTTTTATACAAAAATATAACCAAGCGTAGTCTATAGTTAAAAGTCCGACTGAATCCTCCATTACAACCCAATTTTAATTTTTCAGCCCCGGATTTCAAAAGCAAATCAGGTTCTGTAATGTCCGAATGCTTGCATATTGAAGGCTTTGAGTTATAAATCAAAATTAATTTTTACTGAATCAATTGATTCCTTGCCTAAATATCGCTTCACAAGAATTTATAGTTTTTTCGATTGAGCTTTTAAGACTTGATTCATTGATATAATTGGTGTGACTTTTAAGAAATTGGAGTTTGATTTGTGAGTGAGCCTGAAAAACATACTTGTCAATCTTGCCTGAACCATATTCCTTTATCAGCACCTCAAGGATATTCTGATTCATTCTGATAATACTCTTAACCAAAGTATTTACCACCTCCTCAATAAAACAGTTCTATACAAAAATGACTCATTCTTACAACCCTAAGGCAAAAGGGCTACCTGACACCAATCGCGCCTTCACTTACTCATAACTATTATCCTTACCTTTATCAATTTTGAAATTATTGGATACAGGAAATTGATAGTGTAATACAGAACCGTTAATCTTATATTAAATCAGATGACTAAAATTGTCAATGAAATATAAAAAAGCAACATCGGTTCATTTTTCTTTTTTTTCCTATGATATTGTAAAAATAAATAATTGAGAAACCATATTGTGCTGGAGATAGTAAAAATATAAAATAATCGGGAGGCAATATGAACAGACGAGTTGTAATAACAGGTATGGGGGCAGTTACTTCATTCGGGAACGGTGCTGATAAACTTTGGAATTCCGTAAAAAACGCTCAATCAGGAATCAGCTTGATTGAAAGGGTTGATGTTTCCGATATGCCTACAAAAGTGGGAGCAGAAATAAAAGACTTTAATCCTGGAGAATATATTGATAAGAAAGAAGTCAGGCGAATGGACAGGTTTTCGCAATATTCCGTTACTGCCGCCCAAATGGCTGTCAATGCTTCTTCACTGGATTTTAATCTTGTTGATATGGAACGTGTCGGTGTTATTATGGGCTCAGGCATAGGAGGAATTGAGACTCTTGAGAGCCAGCATGATGTTCTTAACGAAAAGGGACCGGGCAGAGTAAGCCCATTTTTCGTACCTATGATGATAGCCAATATGGCCAGTGGGCTTATAGCAATACGTTTTGGTGCCAAAGGCTTCAACGAGTGTGTTATCACTGCCTGCGCAACCTCAACCAATGCAATCGGTGACGCCTTCAAGGTAATTCAGCGTAACGATGCGGATGTAATGATTGCCGGTGGTGCGGAAGCCCCCATTACCAGACTGGCATTAGCAGGCTTCTGTGCAAATAAAACCATGACTACGAGTCTTGATCCCTCTACCGCAAGCAGACCTTTCGATGCGGCAAGAGACGGTTTCATCATAGGAGAAGGTGCAGGAGTCATGATTCTTGAGGAGCTTAATCATGCCCTTGAAAGAGGTGCAGATATCATTGCTGAGGTTATAGGTTACGGTTGTACAAATGATGCTTTTCATATTACCGCTCCTGCTGAAGGCGGTGAAGGCGGAGCAAGATGTATGAAGCTCGCTGTTGCAGATGCAGGAATAAAACCAGAGGATATAGAATATATAAATGCTCACGGAACCTCAACTGAACTTAATGATAAGAATGAAACAGCTGCAATAAAGACTGTATTCGGCGAACATGCCTATAAGTTGTCCGTCAGTTCAACCAAGTCGATGACCGGACACCTTTTGGGAGCTGCAGGCGCAATAGAAGCCATAATTACTGCTTCAGCACTTAAGGATGGTTTTCTGCCCCCTACGGTTAACTATAATACACCTGATCCGGATTGTGATCTCGATTATGTGCCCAATACAGGAAGAAAAGCTGATATAACTTATGCAATGTCAAATTCTTTGGGGTTTGGCGGGCATAATGCATCGATAGTTTTAAAAGCCTACAAACCAGGCAAATAAATATTAGTCACCCGTTACCTAAGCATTGCCCTTAATGCAGGGCAATGCTTGGTACCGGAATCATACTGTACTTGGAGGTCTTGCGCAATTGAATATCAAGGATTCAATAGGAACATGTATTAATTATATAGAAGACAATCTCCATAACAGAATATCCCTTGATGATATTGCAGAACATACAGGCATGTCAAAATACCATCTGCACAGGATGTTCAAGGCACTGACCGGCGAGTCCCTAATGGATTATATCCAGTCAAGGAAATTGACTTCTAGCATAAACGAGCTTGTAAATACAAACGAAAGAATGATAGATATCGCTTTTGATTATGGCTTCGAATATGAGCAGTCATATATAAGGGCTTTCAGAAAGAAATTCGGCTATACTCCCCTGAAAGTAAGGAATGATAGGATATCCCTCATCATAAAGGAAAAGATTAATATTAACGAGTTCCTTTCTGTCAACAATTCAGTTACTTACAAGCCTTTCTTCGTCTTCAGGCAGAAATTTTTCCTTGCCGGTAATCAGCATACCATTTACAGCAAGTCGGGAGACCGTACCGCAAACCGCTTTGGAAGAGACTTCTTTTATAACTGCAGGGACAAGATAACGAACCCTGCGAATCCTAACGTCTACTTCGGATACACTGACTGGAGCAGAAATAAAGAAGGCTTCATTTACTATGTTCCTTCTATTGAAGTCTCCGATTTGTCGGCAGTACCCGATGGCATGGCCGGCATTGCAATACCGGCTCATAAGTATGTTGTATTCAGATTTGTAGGCTTTTTCCGTCCGGATGACATAAACGGAAGGCAAGTCGGCCGTCTTCTCGTCCATATGTATTCCAAATGGATTTTCCAGTCCGGCTATAAGTTTGCGGATACTTTCAGGTTCGAATACATAGATACCTCCCTGTGCAAGGATAATTACTGTGAGCTGGATGTTTACCAGCCTATAGCCGACATTGATTAACTCTTACATCATTTTCCGGCTAAACCATTGACACCCTTAAATTTCAGAGTTACAATTTATCTGAAATCGGAGGGAATTTATATGAAAAAACTTATATACTTTATTATAGCCGCTTTGCTTTCTTTATCCTTCTGCAGCTGCAGCTCAGCTTCCGACTCAGCTTCCGACAATTACTCAAATGTAAAGGTCATAAGTGCAAAGTATCAAAATCTGTGGCCGTTAGTCAATGCAAAACCGGATAATTCAACCTCAAAAACACCTTTGTTCAAATTCCGAAAAGGCAAGTATTACGGTGTTATTAATGAAGCGGGTAAAGTCATTGCAGATGCTGTTTATGAAGATATCCTCAATTATCAGGACGGTTTTGTATCGGTTAAGAAAAACAAAAAGTATGGCCTTATTAATTATAAAGGAAAAGTAATAGCCAAAACCGGATATGATTCTTTAAGCAGTTTTAGCTGCGGACTTGCATGTGTAAAGCGTATGAATAAGTCCGGATTCATTAACACCTCCGGTAAAGAAGTTATTTCTGTAAAATATGACAAAGCATTTGATTTTATAGATGGCATTGCTCCTGTATGTATAAAAGACAAATGGGGGTTAATCAATAAAAAGGGTACCTGGATTCTTGAGCCGAAGTATGCACAGATCGGATATACTACCGGTGATGAAAATGAGATACAGGTAAGCTTTGCCGATGGGATTGCACCTGTGAAAGACATATCCGGAAAATGGGGATATATTGATAAGGCTGGCCGGGAAATAATCCCGCCTATGTTTGATGCGGCTTATTCATCAAAAAATGGTTTTGCTGCTTTTGTAAAAGATCATAAAATGGGCCTGGCAACCATCAAGGGTGTAGTTTTAAAACCCAGTTATGATAACATTGGCGAATTCGACAAAAGCGACATTGCCTGGTTCTCGCTGAATAATATGACAGGCCTGCTCAACAGTGCTATGAAAGTAGTACTAGAAGCAGCTCCATATAATGTTATAAATGCAATATCCCCTGATGGCTATTATACCATCTGCAAAGACAATAAATGGGGGGCTGTTAATAAAACAGGCCGTTTTATTATCAACCCACAGTATGATAGAATGGGATCCTTTTATAATGGTTTGGCTTACATCCTCATCAAGGGTAAAATCGGATATATAAACAGTAAAAATAATCGTGTCATTCCGGCTGAATTCAATACAACCTCCGGTTTGGATTCCGATTTTACCTTCGGCAATGCAATCGTGGTGCAAAACGGCAAATACGGTATCATAAATACAAAAGGAAGGTATATTGTAAAACCAGGTTATGATTTAATTACTAAAGATTTTTCGAATAAATTGTACATTATCAGGCTTGGAAGCAAATACGGGGTTTTGGATTCTAAAGGGAGAATTATTCTCAAACCCGTTTATTCTGATATCAGGATCAGCAACAGTATCATATGTGCTTATAAAAATTCTTCCGCCCGGCTGTATGACACAGACGGTAATGCGATCACCAAAAAAAGCTATAATATACTAACGGTTAATAACGCTGTGCTGTCAGATTCTTGTACTGTTTTTACATTTATTGAGCATGGTAAATACGGAGCTGTCATTGTCAGGAAAAAATAAGAGAAGGCCGGGATTGCACTACCGGCCCAATTAGATATTTGTAACATTATTTACGATTGCAGATACAATCCCATCATCTGTACCAACATCACAGGAGCCTATTTCTTCCCCGATTTCATAGTTGTCTATGAGAATATGAATTTTTGATCTAATCGCAGAATTTATCAGACCCTGCAGTGTCATGCGAACCGTATATAAAAACACGGTCACCGAATATTCTGGGCTCTCCGTCCGGAACATACTCCCAGCTTGGAAGATAAGGGTTTGGCATAAAGGCCCTCCTTGGAATAGATATTTACTGCTTTAGTATAATACTCTTTTCTTAGAATTTCGATCATTAATTAGATTTTATATAGCACAATACTGACATACTTTAAATACTCCAACCACAAAAAGGGAGCTCTTTCGAGCTCCCGTCTTGTATCTGTCAACCGTGTAATCTTTTCTTATTTCTGTCCGAGGTCTCCCTCTTTCTTGATTGCAGCCTGTGCTGCAGCAAGTCTTGCTATCGGCACGCGGAAAGGCGAACATGACACATAGTTCAAACCTATTTTGTGGCAGAATTCTACTGATGAAGGATCTCCGCCGTGTTCCCCGCAGATACCGAGTTTGATGTCAGGTCTTGTCTTCTTGCCAAGCTCAGCAGCCATCTTAACGAGCTTGCCTACGCCTATCTGGTCAAGTCTTGCAAACGGATCAGACTCATAAATCTTCTTTGTGTAATATGCATCAAGGAACTTGCCTGCATCATCACGGCTGAAGCCGAAGGTCATCTGAGTCAAGTCGTTTGTACCGAACGAGAAGAACTCAGCTTCCTTAGCTATGTCATCTGCAGTTAAGGCAGCTCTCGGTATTTCTATCATGGTTCCAACCTTGTAAGTGAGCTTGACGCCTGCTTTAGCGATAACTTCGTCTGCTGTTTTAACCACTACATCCTTTACATATTTTAATTCTTTTACTTCTCCGACCAATGGAATCATGATTTCAGGTATAACATGCATACCTTTTGCATTAACATTGATTGCAGCCTCTATGACAGCTCTTGTCTGCATTTCAGCAATTTCAGGATAAGTAACAGCAAGACGGCAGCCTCTATGCCCCATCATAGGATTAAATTCATGCAGATCCGCAACAATTCCCTTGAGTTCTTCGAATGTCATTCCCATCTCTTTTGCAAGAGTAGCAATGTCTTGATCTGCCTGTGGGAGGAATTCATGGAGAGGAGGATCCAGGAACCTGATGGTTACAGGATAGCCCTTCATTTCCGTGAACAAGCCTTCGAAATCGCTTCTCTGCATTGGAAGAAGCTTGTCAAGTGCTTTTCTCCTTTGATCTTCAGTCCTTGCAACGATCATTTCTCTCATTGCAGGGATTCTGTCAGGCTCGAAGAACATGTGCTCAGTACGGCAGAGGCCTATTCCTTCTGCACCGAACTTCATGGCTTGAGCAGCATCCTTAGGAGTATCGGCATTTGTTCTGACCTTTAGGGTCCTTATTTCATCAGCCCAACCCATCAGAATTGCAAAATCGCCCGTCATTTCAGGATCAATTGTAGGAAGCTGAGTCCCATAGACATTTCCTGAAGAACCGTCAAGGGATATCCAGTCACCCTCGTTGTATCTCTTTCCATTCTTATCAAGGAAGTATTTTTCTTCCTCATTGATTTTTACTTCGCTGCAGCCTGCTACACAACAGGTGCCCATGCCGCGCGCAACAACAGCCGCATGAGAAGTCATACCGCCGCGTCCTGTCAATATGCCCTGTGATACATGCATGCCTTCGATATCTTCAGGTGAAGTTTCAAGTCTGACAAGTATTACCTTCTTTTCACCGTTCTTTACAGCTTCGACTGCATCTTCCGCTTCAAAGTATACTTTACCGGTTGCTGCTCCTGGCGAAGCCGGAAGCCCTTTAGCCACAGGAACTGCAGCTTTTAGCGCCTTGGGTTCGAAATTGGGGTGCAGTAAAGCATCCAACTGCTTCGGATCAACCTTCAATACCGCTTCTTCCTTGGTAGCCATACCCTCATTTACAAGGTCAACAGCTATCTTTAATGCGGCAGCGGCAGTTCTCTTTCCGTTTCTGGTTTGAAGCATGAAGAGCTTGCCTTTTTCAATTGTGAACTCCATATCCTGCATATCTCTGTAATGCTTTTCAAGAGTGTCAGCAATATTAACAAACTGATTGTATGCTTCAGCATTGATTTCTTTCATTTGATCTATTGTCTGAGGAGTTCTGATTCCTGCAACAACATCTTCACCCTGAGCATTCATCAGAAATTCGCCGTAAAGCTTCTTTTCTCCGGTTGACGGATTTCTTGTGAATGCAACTCCCGTGCCTGAATCATTTCCCATATTTCCGTATACCATTTCCTGAACGTTAACTGCAGTACCCCAGTCTCCCGGGATGTCATTCAATCTTCTATATATGATAGCCCTTTGGTTATCCCATGAACGGAAAACAGCTTTGATGGCTTCCATCATCTGAACTTTAGGATCTTGAGGGAAATCAGTCCCCTTTTCCTTTTTATATAACTCCTTATATCTCTTTACAACTTCCTTAAGATTGGCAGCCGTAAGGTCTGTATCATATGATGCTCCGTTTTCTTCTTTTACCGCATCCAGAATCTTTTCAAATTTCGGCTTTTCAACTTCCATAACTACATCGCTGAACATCTGAATGAACCTTCTATAACTGTCATATGCAAATCTTTCATTACTGGTAAGCTTTGCCAGACCTTCAACGACGATATCATTGAGTCCCAGATTCAGAATAGTATCCATCATACCCGGCATCGAAGCCCTTGCCCCTGATCTTACCGATACGAGGAAGGGATTTGAAGGATCTCCGAATTTTTTACCGACAATGCCCTCAGTTTTCGCAAGCATTGTATAGATTTCATCTTCGATTTCCTTAGCAATAACCTTGCCGTCTTCATAGTACCTTGTACATGCTTCAGTGGTAACAGTAAATCCTCTTGGAACGGGAAGTCCTAAACCTGTCATTTCAGCCAGATTGGCACCTTTGCCGCCAAGAAGGTTTTTCATTGAAGCATTACCTTCACTGAACAAATAAACATACTTTGGCATTTAGCAAAACCTCCTATGTAGTTATAGTTTTATTGTTTGATAAGGAAAGTACATTTGATAGGGAACTTTCCATTAAAGCCGATAGAAAATGAATTAATTCCTTCACAATTATACCATAACAATTAGTATTTTTCATACCTATTTATCACTTATATGTTAATTTTTTTTCTAATTTATGGATATCATTTATAGGAATACCCAATCCCAACACTTTTTATTCAATAAATTAAAACATTACTATTAGTCCTGAAAACTCTATCTGAACTTGTTATACTCTTACCTGAGCTTTTAATTAAAATGGAAATATGCAAAATAATCTGGTAGTATATTGTAAGTAAACAATTTTATGTCGCAGTAAATTACGAAAGGAAATATATAAAATGTTAAAAGTTAAGAATCTTTCAAAAGAATATGACAGAACCCTTGCTGTCGATAACATCAGTTTTGAGGTGAATCCCGGCGAAATAGCAGTGCTCCTGGGGCCAAATGGGGCCGGAAAAAGCACCACCATCAAATGCATAACCGGATTGCTTAAATTCGCAGGATATATAGATATAGACGGAAAACCCAATGCGAGCACTGATGCAAAAAAGATATTTGCATATGTACCGGAAGCTCCTGCTCTCTATGAAATGCTGACTGTAGCAGAGCATATGGAATTTATTGCCCACGCTTACAGTCTTAAAGACTATGAAAAAAGAAGGGATGAATTACTTGAAAGGTTTGAGCTTGACGATAAAAAGGATAAACTGGGGAAAGAGCTCTCCAAGGGAATGCAGCAAAAAGTAAGCATATGCTGCGCTTTATTGATCCAGCCTAAAATGATACTATTCGATGAACCGATGATTGGTCTTGACCCTAAAGCTATCAAAGAATTGAAAAGCATATTTTTAGAGCTTAAAGAGCAGGGCTGCGGTGTTTTAATCAGTACCCATATAATAGACAGCATTGATGAAATATGGGATAAAACGCTTATAATGAAAAGCGGTAAAATAGTCCTTTCAAGAACCAGACGTGAAATAAAGCAAAGCGGCGAATCCCTCGAAGAACTTTTCTTCAAGGTTACGGAGGATTGAGAATGAAGCCATTATTGTTTATACTGCAAAAACACCTGAAAAATTCAATCAAAGAGCTTAAAAAGAAACCAATTGTAATGATTGCCTATATCCTTATCCTTGCTTTTTTTGTTATTTTAACTGTTATAGGCTTCCTTATGCCTTCCGGCATTGTAAATAAACAGCCTCCCGAACTTTTTGGTGCAATTGTATCTACCTGCATTTTAGCAGTTGTATATTTCGGAATTAAGCAGGGAATAAGCAACGGAAGCAGTTTTTTCAGGCTGGCCGACGTAAATTTTGTCTTTACTGCACCGATATCACCGAAAAAAGTTCTTATTTACGGCTTTATTCAGCAATTGTTCATGACCCTGTTTATAGTATTGTTCATTTCATTCCAAATACCGAACCTGAAAAATAATTTCCCAATAAAATCATATGGGGCATTAATAATATATGCAGGAGTTGTTATCCTTTTCTTTACAATCCAGCTAATCGGAATGCTTATATACTCTATCTCCTCCAAATCGTATGCAAACCGTAAATTGCTGCAAAGAATTTTGACCATACTGATTGCAATTTTTGCCAGCGGTTTCCTGATAGCCGTATTTAAGACGCAGGATATGAAGGAAGCTGCTATTGTTTACCTCAACAACGATTTATTTTCATATATTCCCTTCATAGGCTGGGTCAAAGAATTTCTGATGGCAGCGGTTTACGGGATAACGCCTTTGTTTTTTATGAACCTGTTTCTGATCCTATTTTCGTGTTCGATGGCAATTTTTGTGGTTTATAAGCTCAAGACAGACTACTACGAGGATGTACTTGCAGCTACGGAACGAAAGGAGCAAATGATTGCTGCCAAGAGAGCAGGAAGGTCAAATCTGAACTTCCGGGACGTAAAGGCAAGGAAAGTAAGCTTCAAATTTGAAGGCTCCGGAGCCAGAGCCATATTTTACAGACACATCCTTGAATACAGGAAAAACGGACTCTTTTTTATAAACAGGACATCTTTCATTGTAATAGCAATAGGACTGGCTTCTAAATACTTTTTTCCGGGTTCAAGTATAATGACAACAATGTTTTTCTCAATATATCTTTTATTCTTCCTGTCCATACAAGGCAAGTGGGTTGATGAATTGAACAAGCAGTATATCTACCTTATACCGGACAAATCATCCAAGAAAGTATTTTACGCAACCTTGGCCGAAAACATCAAAAACCTTGTTGACGGGATTTTGCTTTTTACGGCTGCCGGGATTATGTTCAAGTCGGATGTGCTGACTATCATCTTGTGTGTTCTGGCATATGTGTCGTTCGGTTCGGTGTTTTCATACGGGGATGTGCTTTCCAGAAGGCTTTTCGGTAAAACACACACCAAAAACCTGCAGATATTTATAAGAATGTTTATTACACTGGGGGTCATCACTCCCTCAATCATTCTTTCATTTGTATCGAAATATTTGTTCGGCGATGTTCAATTCTACTGTACTTTGATTGTCTATAACCTTTTAGTTTCTTTCGCTATACTTATGTCCTGCAAAGGGATATTTGACAAGCTTGAAATGGTGTAAAGCTTTGGAAAAGGAAATGAAACAGCGCTTCAAAAATGAAGCGCTGTTTATTTCTTCATGTATTAAAACTCAAATTTACTTTCAAAGTACTGTTCCAACTCATCAATCTTGATTCTGACCTGCTGCATTGTATCTCTGTCTCTGACTGTAACGCTCTGATCGTTGAGGGAATCGAAATCGAAGGTTATGCAGAACGGAGTTCCGATCTCATCCTGTCTTCTGTACCTTTTACCTATACTTCCTGTCTCATCATATTCGCAAACATATTTTTTAGTAAGCTTTTCGTATACTTTATTAGCATCATCGCCAAGCTTCTTTGACAAAGGAAGTATTGCTGCTTTTACCGGGGCAATTGCAGGATGGAAACGAAGGACTGTTCTTACATCTCCCTCAGCGACCTCTTCCTCATCATATGCATCGCAAAGGAATGCAAGGGCTACCCTGTCTGCACCGAGTGACGGCTCTATACAATAAGGCACATATTTTTCGTTCGTTGTCGGATCGAAGTATGAGAGGTCATCCTTTGAATGTTCCATGTGCTGCTTAAGGTCAAAGTCGGTTCTGTCGGCGATTCCCCACAGCTCACCCCATCCAAATGGGAATAGGAACTCAATATCGGTAGTTGCATTGCTGTAGTGGGAAAGCTCTTCCTTGCTATGATCACGAAGCTTAAGGCTGCTTTCCTTTATTCCTAGGTTCAAAAGCCATTTATGACAGAAATCCTTCCAATAACGGAACCAATCAAGATCCTTGCCCGGTTCGCAGAAGAATTCAAGCTCCATCTGTTCAAATTCACGTGTCCTGAAAGTAAAGTTGCCGGGAGTTATTTCGTTTCTGAAGGATTTACCTATCTGTCCGATACCAAATGGAATTTTCCTTCTGGTTGTCCTCTGTACGTTTTTGAAGTTGACAAATATTCCCTGAGCAGTTTCAGGTCTCAGGAATATTTCTGATTTGGAATCTTCAGTGACACCCTGGAAGGTTTTGAACATAAGGTTAAACTTCCTGATGTCTGTGAAATTGCCCGAACCGCAATTCGGACATTTAACTCCCTTTTCTTTTATATAATCCATTAATTGATCGTTTTTCCAGCCATCAACAGAGATATCGATGTTGTTTTCCTTATTCCAGTCCTCGATGAGTTTGTCAGCCCTATGACGTGTCTTACAGTCCTTACAGTCAATCAAAGGATCGCTGAAGCCCCCCACATGTCCCGATGCAACCCATACCTGAGGATTCATAAGTATTGCACAATCCACACCTACATTATATGGGCTGTCCTGGATAAATTTCTTCCACCAGGCCTTCTTAACATTGTTTTTAAGCTCTACCCCAAGCGGGCCGTAATCCCAGGCATTCGCAAGACCCCCGTATATATCCGATCCGGGATATACAAAACCTCTGTTTTTGGCTAAAGCCACTATCTTTTCCATTGTTTTTTCCGCTGCCATTTCATTTCCTCCTTTTATCAGTTGACAGTTGATAATTGACAGAGTACAGTAAACTCGCTATCAACTCTTACTCCCAAAACTAAAAAGCATTATTACTAATTATACTTCACTACTCATTTTTAACCTATATAAGTTGAATTAAATAATTAGTACGAAAGCGAGCAAAATATCCAATGATTCTGGGGATTTTTGCGATGGTTGAGTACATAAATTATTTTCAACTTATATTAATTAAATTTAATACTTCATTCAGTATTTCAGCAGCAACGTTATCTTTGCTCATCATCGGAAGAGTTTTTATGCTTCCGTCCTTTTTTATAAGCTTTACTATGTTGGTATCTGTTCCAAAGCCCGCCCCTTGCATAGTAACGTCATTCGCTACAACCATATCCAGATTTTTTGCTTCAAGCTTTGTCTTTGCATTTGTTATAAGCTCGTTGGTTTCTGCACTGAAGCCGACTAAAATCCTATTTCCTTTTACCCTTCCGAGTTCTCTCGCAATATCAGGGTTTTTAACCAGTTCCAGATTCATTTTATCTTCTTTTTTCTTTATTTTTTTATCTGCTATATTTAAGCATTTATAATCTGCAACAGCAGCAACCATTATTAAAATGTCGTAGCCTTCGTAATTATCCATAACAGACTTATACATCTCATCAGCCGAGTTGACATCAATAATCTCAATATTGTCAGGTCTTTTTATATTTACCGGACCGGAAATGATCTTAACCTCCGCTCCTCTTTGCTTTGCCATTTTGGCTATAGCATAACCCATTTTCCCCGAGGAGTGATTTGTTATGTACCTTACAGGATCAATTGCTTCTCTGGTAGGACCGGCAGTTATTAAGATTTTTTTCCCTGACAGATCCGATAAAGGAATAATATTGTCCTTAACAAATTCAACTATTGAAACAGGCTCAGGCAGTCTGCCCTTTCCGTACTCACCCTCTGCAGCCATTAATCCGGTTTCAGGTTCCATAAATATGTAATCCAGGCTTTTCAGCTTTGCAATGTTAGCTTGAACAATAGGGTTTTCGTACATTGAAGGGTTCATTGCAGGTATAAATACAACCTTGGCCTTTGTAGCCATAATTGCAGTTGAAAGCATATCGTCCGCAATCCCGCTTGCAACCTTTCCGATAATATTTGCAGTAGCCGGAACAATGACCATTATATCTGCTTTCCGGGCAAGTGAAATGTGTTCTACGTCCCAAGTTGCAGGCTTCGCAAACATATCGGTAGTGACAAGGTTATGTGAGATGGATTGAAAAGTAAGGGGTGCAATAAATTTCGTCGCACTCTCTGTCATGATAACATGTGTCTCGGCACCCAGCTTCCTAAGTCTGGAAACAACTTCAACCGCCTTATAAGCTGCAATGCCGCCGCATATACCCAAAACAACTGTTTTGCCCTCAAACAATTCTAATCACCACCCTTTCATCAGTTAACAGTTGAAAGTTGAAAAGAGGACAGTTAGATCTCAAAAGTATTTATTTCAGTCTTGTAATCCTTAAATGCCAAACAAGCATTTATCTATTTACTAAGAAATGGACAACGGAAGATTTTTATACTTCAAATCAACCTTTGTCCAATCAGTCGTTTTCTAACCTCTTAACTGTCAATTGTCAACTAAATTACTTGATTCCGCTTTTTGTCCTTACATAAGTAATCTTATTTTCGTTGACTTCATTGATGGCTACTGTTACAGGCTTATCAGAATTGCATTTGGTAAGCTTATGAGCTCCGTCAACCAACTGGCGTGCTCTTTTTGCAGTAGCAACAACCAATGTATATCTGCTGTTGTCAACCTTTTCCAACAATGAACTTAATGCTGGTTCGATCATCCGGACACACTCTCCTATTCAAGTCCAATTTTTTTTAATATTTCTGTATTTCTTTTAACTTTTAATTTTTCTGCCACCAAAATCTTATTTACTTTATCAGCAGCTTTTTCAATTTCATCATTTATAACTGCATAGTCGTAATTATTGATATAATTCAGTTCTTCCTTAGCTCTCGCAAGCCGTTTGCCTATCGTTTCCCTGCTTTCGGTGCCCCGGCCCTCTATTCTGCGGTGCAGTTCATTAAAAGAAGGAGGCAGTATGAAAATCAAAACACTTTCAGGATATTTTCTTTTTATACTGGCAGCGCCTTCAACCTCTATTTCAAGGATAACATCATACCCTTGTGCCATCGAATCCTTTATATATTTTTCCGGGGTTCCGTAATAGTTGCCGCAGTATTCGACCCACTCTACAAGCTCGCCTTTTTCAATCATCCCTTTGAAGTCATCAACTGTTTTAAAGAAATAGTTTTGTCCGTCAATTTCTCCTTCTCTTGGCTTTCTTGTAGTTGCCGAAACAGAAAATCTTATGTTAGGATTATTCTCTTTCAAGCGTTGAAGAACAGTTCCCTTGCCGACTCCTGAAGGCCCGCAGATAACAGTCATTAATCCCTCACGGAACATATAAGCTCCTCCTGACTATTCCTCTTCAGAAATGTCTTCCTCTTCTTCAACATCGACATCTTTGGCATTTAATCTGTGAGCCACTGTTTCAGGCTGAACTGCCGAAAGAATGATATGATCACTGTCCGTAAAAATAACAGCTCTTGTTCTTCTTCCATATGTCGCATCAATGCACATTCCCCTGTCTCTGGCTTCCTGAATAATCCTTTTGATCGGAGCTGATTCCGGGCTTACAATTGCTACAAGCCTGTTAGCCGATACTATATTCCCAAATCCGATATTAATTAATTTCATTAATCTACCTCCTATTCAATATTCTGAATCTGCTCTCTTATCTTTTCAAGTTCGCTTTTAATCTCTACAACGTTTTTTGTTATCGCAAGGTCGTTAGCTTTTGAACCAATGGTATTAGTCTCCCTGTTCATCTCCTGTACAAGGAAATCCAACTTTCTTCCGACCGGCTGTTCCAGATTCAATGCTTCTCTCAACTGTCCTATATGGCTTCCCAGTCTTACAATCTCTTCATCAATGCTGCATCTGTCTGCAAAGATTGCAACTTCGGTAGCAAGACGGCTTTCATCAATAGTTTTCGATTCAAGAATTTCTTTTATCCTATTCTCAAGCTTTACCTTATATTCCTTGACTACTTCCGGAGCCCTTAATGTAATGTCTTTTAATAAGGATTCTATAAAGTCTGCTCTCTCCAAAAGGACATTTTTTAATCCCTGCCCTTCATTTTCCCTCATCTTTATCAAGGAATCAAGAGCATTTTCCGCTGCCACCTTAAGCAGTTGCCAAATTTTTTCGGCATCTTCCTCAGGCTTTTCAATTCTAAGAACATCGGGAAATCTTGTAATCAAAGAAACAGAAATATCATCCTTAAGACTGTATTTGTCCCTCATCAAAGCTGCGGCATTAACGTAAGCCTTTGCCAAGGACTCATCAAATACTACTGTCTTAGAGTCTTCTCCATAATTATCATATGTAATATATACGTCTATTTTACCCCTTGATATGCTTTTTGAGACTAAATCTCTGACCTTATCCTCTAAAAAATTGATTTGCCTGGGGAGTTTTATGAAAACATCGCTGTACCTGTGGTTGACTGTTTTTATTTCTACCAGAAACTCCCTGCCGTCTTCTGCAGATTGACCCCTGCCAAACCCTGTCATACTTTTCAGCATAAAATATATCATCCTTATTCGCTTCAATATTCTGTAAAGAAAATTATTCAGTATGTATTATAACACAAAATCCAATAATATAAATGCTATTTTTTTAAATTCCTTATATTTTTTCTTATTTTCTCACGTTTTCTTTAATTTATGAGTATTTATAAATAAAATCCGTCATCCTCCGATATCTCCCAATTCATACATAATTATAGACAAAGCAGCAATCCCGGCTGTTTCAGTCCGTAATATCCTTGGGCCCAAAGTTACCGATTTAATTCCGTTATGCTCGGCTTTTTTAACCTCTTCTTCAGTAAATCCGCCTTCCGGCCCGATAAAGAGGCATGCATTCTTAATACCCCTTTTCATATAACTTCTAAGCTTTTTATCCAATTCATTCTCATAAGGAATAATTGCCAATTCCATATGTTTCCCAAGTTCTACAGCTTCGTTAAAGCTTATTGGAGCAGTTACCTCAGGAATAATTCCCCTATTGCATTGCTTCGCAGCTTCAAGAGAAATCCTGTTCCATCTGGCTGTTTTCTTTTGGATATCCTTTTTATCGTCAAGTCTGACAACTGTTCTTTCATTTATGACAGGTACAAGCCTTCGAATTCCGAGTTCAACACTCTTCTGTATAATAAAATCCATCTTATCCGATTTAGGCAATCCTTGAAAAAGCGTTACCTCCAGAGAAGCCTCTGTACTGCACTTTTTTTGCTCCTCTATTATGGCAGTAACGCTGTCCTTTTCATAATTATTTATGCGAACTGAATAGTCTGTACCCTTTCCGTCGCATAAGACAATCATGTCACCAATCCGAAGACGCAAAACGTTTTTAATATGGTTTACGTCTTCTCCTATAATTTTAATTAGGTTTTCATCACCTAAAATATTTGATTCGTCTATAAAGAACCTTGGCATTTAAATGCAATCGCCACCCATTCACCCATTTCAATAACTTCTTCGCAGGTAAAACCGTTTTTAAGATAGGCTTCCAGCACTTCGTCTTTTCTTTCCTTAATTATGCCTGAAGTGATAAAATAACCGTCCGCCTTTACATGATAAGGTATGGATTGGGAAATGTCAATTATGACGCTGGCAATTATATTAGCTATAACAATGTCATTTTTTTCAGGCTTTACGTCGCTTAAAATGCCCTTACAAACCTCAATGTCCTGATCAACATAATTCAGTCTGCAATTTTCCTTCGCAACTTTGACAGCTACTTCGTCTATGTCTACCGCTTTAGCATTCTTAGCTCCGAGTTTAACGCCGATTATTGATAATATTCCTGTTCCGCAGCCTAGATCAAGGAGGCTGTCTCCGGCTTTCAAATATTTTTCAAGAAGCATTGCACACATTCTCGTCGTTTCATGCGTACCCGTTCCGAACGCCATGCCCGGATCAAGCTCAATCACCATTTCATCCGTCTTCGCTTCATATGCTTCCCATGTCGGCTTTACAACTACCTTGTTTGATATCTTGAGGGGCTTGTAGTATTTTTTCCAAGCTGTAGCCCAATCCTCTTCATCTATTTCGGAATAACCGATATAGCCTTCACCTGTACTTAAAAAATTGGATATATAGCTGATTTTCTCCTTTATAATGCTTTGAAGCTCATTTATGTTTGTATCTCCCTGGAAATATGCTTTTATTATTACATCCTCACCGAGAGACTGAACAAATTCGTCATCAACATAGTCCAATGTATTAGGCTTTGAAATTTCTCTTCTTATATCATTGGGATCCTCTATTGCGACTCCGCCTGAGCCTATTGATGTAAGCATCTCGGAAATTGCATCGCTTGCCTCTTCGGTTGTCTTTATCCTAAGCTCTATCCACTTCATTTTATCCTCCGTTATTGGGTCAGGGGCGATAGGTTATGTGACGAGTTATAAACCCCTGAACTTTACTATCCGCTTAATGCGGACTGATTTCATTGTCAATTATAATCTCTCATTTACTCTTAAAAAAGCTACATTCCTAACGCATCTTTCATCTTGTCAAAGAAGCTTTTCCTTTGTTCATGAATCTCATCTCCGCCATTATTAGCGAATTCACGGAGTATTGACTTCTGCTTTTCATTCAGCTTTTTAGGCACATCAATGTTGACTTTGACATACTGATCGCCTCTTCCGTTTCCCCTCAGGAACGGAATACCTTTGCTTCTCAGCCTGAAAACAGAACCTGTCTGAGTACCCTCCGGTATTTGATATTTTACCTTGCCGTCGAGAGTCGGAACTTCGAGCTCAGCCCCTAATGCTGCCTGAACAAACGTAATCGGAATGTCACAGATTACGTCATTGCCCTGCCTTTGGAAAATAGCATGAGGCTTGACTCTCACAGTTATATATAGATCTCCTGCCGGGCCGCCCTTGGATCCGGGTTCGCCCTCTCCCCTCAATGATATTGTTTGTCCATCGTCAATACCCGCAGGAATGTTAACTTTAATTTTGAGGTTCTTTCTCAATTTGCCCTTTCCGTTGCACGACTGACAAGGGTCCAGTATTATCTTTCCCTCTCCCCGGCAAACATCACAGGCCTTGACATTCACAAACTGTCCGAAAGGTGTGCTTTGTTTGTATTGCACCTGTCCTGTCCCGTTACAGTGCTTGCAGGTTGTAGGTGAAGTGCCGGGCTTAGCGCCCGTTCCTCCGCAGGTAGCACAATTCTCCGAGCGGTTTATCGATAATTCCTTTTCAACACCGAAAGCAGCCTCGTCAAAAGCTATCTCAGTGGAATATTTCAGATCTGCACCCTTATGGGGCCCATTTTTGTTCTTGGTGCTTCTTCCAAACCCGCCGCCAAAAAAAGTCTCAAATATATCACCGATGCCGCCGAAATCAAAGTCTCCGAAACCGCCGCCAAATCCACCTGCCCCGCCAAAATTGGGGTCAGTGCCCGCATGTCCGAACTGGTCGTATCTTGCTCTTTTTTGTTGATCGCTCAGTACTTCATAAGCCTCATTAATCTCTTTAAATTTGGCTTCAGCGGACTTATCTCCCGGATTGACATCAGGATGGTACTGTTTTGCAAGCTTCCTGTATGCTTTTTTTATATCTGCATCTGTTGCGCCCTTGTCTACTTCAAGCACTTCATAATAATCTCTTTTATCAGCCATTTGCTCACTCCGTTCTAAACTACCTGCATATTATATACCTGGCTATTATGAAGCCAAGTATGAAATTTGCTTATTGTCACATCAAGTAATGAAGTTTTTGTGACCTTGCTCATTATAGCATATGCATGAGTAATTTTATAGTGAAAAATACAAATGAAGGCTTAACACTTGCCTTAAGCAAGTTTCCTTAATAAAAGGCCAAAGCCATATTAATGACTTTGGCCTTCAAGACCTTCATTACTTATTTTTTATCATCGTCCACTACTTTATAATCTGCATCATAAACATTATCCTGTCCCTGAGCATTTCCGGCGTCAGCTCCCGGATTCGGCCCTGCTGCTCCCGGGTTAAATCCTTCTGCACCCTGCGCTCCGGGATTCTGCTGATAGATCTTTGCAGATATATCATAGAAGGCTTTTTGCAATTCTTCGGTAGCATTTTTTATAGCATCCAGGTCAGTACCTTTTAAGGTTTCCTTGACCTTGTTGATTTCTGTTTCAATCTTTGATTTGTCATCCGCACCAAGCTTGTCGCCAAGATCCTTAAGCGTCTTTTCAGATTGATATACCAATGAGTCTGCGTTGTTTCTTATTTCTATTTCTTCTTTTTTCTTTTTATCTTCAGCCGCAAACTTTTCAGCTTCTTTAACTGCCTTATCAATATCGGAATCGCTGAGGTTCGTTGATGCTGTAATTGTAACCTTCTGCTCATTGCCGGTTCCGAGATCCTTAGCCGATACATGTACAATACCGTTGGCATCAATGTCAAAGGTAACTTCTATTTGAGGAACCCCTCTTGGTGCCGGAGGAATACCTGTCAGCTGGAATCTTCCTAATGTCTTGTTATACTGGGCCATTTCTCTTTCACCCTGAAGGACATGGATTTCAACACTTGTCTGTCCGTCAGCAGCAGTTGAGAAAACCTGACTTTTCTTTGATGGAATAGTAGTGTTTCTGTCAATAAGCTTTGTGAACACTCCGCCTAAAGTCTCGATACCAAGGGACAAAGGTGTTACGTCAAGAAGAAGGAGATCTTTTACTTCTCCAGTTAATACTCCGGCCTGAATAGCTGCACCGACAGCAACACATTCATCAGGATTGATTCCCTTGAACGGTTCTTTTCCAAGGTATTTCTTGACTGCCTCCTGAACAGCAGGTATTCTTGTCGAACCGCCTACCATAAGTATCTTGTCGATTTTATCAGGAGTAAGACCCGCATCCTGCATAGCCTGTCTTGTAGGCCCCATTGTCTTTTCTACAAGGTCTGCAGTCAATTCATCGAATTTTGCTCTTGTCAATGTAAGGTCAAGGTGCTTTGGTCCTGAAGCATCCGCAGTTATAAACGGCAGATTTATATTTGAGCTGCTTACGCCGGAAAGCTCGATTTTTGCTTTTTCTGCGCTTTCCTTAAGTCTTTGCATAGCCATCTTGTCATTCTTAAGGTCAATACCATTTTCCTTTTTAAAGGTATCAACAAGGTAATCCATTACTCTTTGGTCGAAGTCATCTCCTCCAAGCTTGTTGTTACCGTTTGTTGCAAGCACCTCGAAAACGCCGTCGCCAATCTCGAGGATCGATACGTCGAAGGTTCCTCCGCCGAGGTCGTATACCATAATCTTCTGGTCATGTTCCTTGTCAAGTCCATATGCCAAAGCTGCTGCCGTAGGTTCGTTTATAATTCTTAAAACTTCGAGACCCGCTATTTTTCCTGCATCTTTTGTAGCTTGCCTCTGAGCGTCGCTAAAATATGCCGGAACAGTAATAACTGCCTGTGAAATCGTTTCGCCCAAATAAGCTTCTGCATCAGCCTTCAGTTTTTGCAGAACCATAGCAGACACTTCCTGAGGAGTATACTGTTTATCATCAATCTTAACCTTTCTATCGGTACCCATATCTCTTTTGATAGATATTACGGTTCTTTCAGGATTGGTAATTGACTGTCTTTTAGCAACCTGCCCTACAAGTCTCTCTCCTGTTTTTGAAAAAGCCACAACCGAAGGAGTTGTACGATTACCTTCAGGATTGGCTATAACCACAGGCTCGCCGCCTTCCATAACTGCTACGCATGAATTTGTTGTTCCCAAATCTATACCTATTACTTTTGCCATAATATTTTACCTCCATTATATATTTCACCTTAGGTGAAGGTTATGGTGATCCCTTACCCCCGCCAGGTTAATTTGCGACCTTAACCATACTGTGTCTTATTACTTTTTCTTTGATGATGTAGCCTTTTTGGAATTCTTCAATGACTGAACTTTCCCCGTAAGACTCATCTTCAATATGCATTACTGCGTTATGTATTTCCGGATTGAATTTATCGCCTACGGACTTGATTTCTTCTACACCAAGATTTTTCATAACATCCTTGACTTGCTTAAATACAAGCTCTATTCCGTCTTTGAGCTTTTGAGTATCATCCCCCTTCTCACTTGCCTTTAATGCTCTTTCTAGATTATCTATAACGGGAAGAAAAGCGGATACAGCATCAGCCACAGCCTCATCATACAAGGCTTCCTTTTCCCTTAAAGTCCTTTTCTTATAGTTGTCAAACTCTGCTGCCATTCTCTGAAGCTTTTCAAGATATTCGTCACACTGTTTCGACTTCACATCAAGGCTGTTCTTGACATCTTCCATTTCCTGCATTAAGGCGTTTACCTGCTTTTCATTTGAATTTTCTGATTGATCGACATCTACATCTTTAATATCTTCAGTGTCTTTTTTATCCTTCTTCATCTCTGTTACTTACACCCTCCCCAATTGATAATTGATAATGAATAATGAACAAATAAAAGGCTTTCTTCCTAATAATTATTAATTGTTATAGCTAAAAGGTTACCCGCTTCTGTCGGGATTTTCACCCAAAAGCTTCAAAATTTCCATATTGATCATTTCCTTCATATGTCTTAGGGATGCAACTACCCTTGGATATTCCATCCTTGTCGGTCCAATAATACCTATAGAACCTATAATTGTTTCCCCGATACTGTAAGTAGTCGTAATAAGGCTGCAATCCCTTATTTCTTTCAATTCATTCTCGCTTCCGATTTGAATGTTAACATCGCGTATGTTTTCATCCAGATTACTTAACAGCTTGCAAAGAGTGTCCTTCTCATCCAGGATATCTAGGAATTCTTTGGCTTTTTGAATATCCCGGAATTCAGGGTAATTGAATATATTTGTGGTGCCATCGAGATAGACTTCATAATCATCGATCTGGTTAATGCATTCCGCTACGGTATTTAGTATAGGAAGCAGGTGTTCACCCGCAACCCCTATTTCTTTTTCCATCTCCTGAATAAGCTTTAGATTTATTTGTTCAATTGTAAGTCCGCTCAATTTATTGTTCAATACGTTAGATACTTTGATCAGAAGGTCTGGCGGTATCGTTTCCGTTATCCTAACCATGCTGTTTCTTATAACCCCTGTGTTCGTTATAACAATTATCAGCGCTTTGCCTTGTTCGATCGGAACGACCTGAACAGCCTTGATAGCACTTTTTTTCATCTGGGGAGTCATAGCTATGGATGTATATCTCGTAATTTTTGACATAACCGCAGAAGCCTGCCTGATAAGCTGACTCATTTCATTTATTTTGATTTCCATCGATTTTTTTATATTGTCTATTTCATCTACGGAAAGTTCCTTTTGTTTCATCAGGTGATCGACATAGAGTCTATACCCTTTGTCCGATGGAATCCTTCCGGCTGAAGTATGCGGCTGCGCAAGAAAGCCCATCTCTTCAAGATCAGCCATCTCATTCCTTATGGTTGCGGAACTCAGTCCCAATTCATGCTTTCTGGCAATCGTTCTTGAGCCTATCGGCTCTGCCGTATCGATGTAATCGTCAATAATAGCCTGCAAAATCCTCATCTTTCTATCATCCAAAAACATCATCAGCACCCCTTTTGTTAGCACTCGACACCATTGAGTGCTAATCTAATTTTAAAATACCACCTGAGTTTTTATTTGTCAAGAGGTTTTAAAGATATTATTTGTACCCTATATTCATATTATTCAACACATATTTGCAATACAGGCTAAATAAACTCCATAAACACTTCGTTTGCTAAGTCAAGGCCTTTGGGCGTCAGTCTTATGAAGCCTTCTTCCGTTTCAAGAAGCTTCTTTTTGCATAGAGCTGTTATTCTATCACCATAAAGGGAAAATACATTTGCATTGAATCTCGACTCAAATTCCAGACAATCAATACCTTCAATAAGCCTCAGCCCAAGCAGCATGTATTCGGACATCTGTTCTTCCCTGTCTATTTCCTGTATATTTTCAAGCGGCTGTATTCCCCGGTTGAGAGCTGCAGAATACTCCTCCGGGTTGGATGCATTATTGTACCTTCTGCTTTGAAAATAGGAATGTGCTCCGGCACCAAACCCTATATACTCTTCTGCTTTCCAATAAATCAAATTGTGCTTGCATTCATATCCCGGTTTGGCAAAATTAGATATCTCATAGTGGCCGAAGCCTGCTTCCTTAAGCTTTTCAATGGCAATATAGTACATTTCCCTATCCAGCTCATCTTCAATTTCTTCAAGTTTACCTGCCTCCTGCAATCGGCCAAATTCAGTACCTTCTTCGATTTTCAGGCTATAGCAGGATAAATGCTCCGGCTTCAGTTCAATAACCTTATCCAAAGTTTCATTCCAGTCCTTCAAGGTCTGGCCCGGCAGTCCGAATATCAGATCTGTGTTTATATTACTAAAGCCAGCCTTCCTTGCTTCAAGAAAATTCTCAATATATTCGGAATTGGTGTGTATTCTCCCAAGCTCTTTTAGAATATGGTTCTGCCATGCCTGTAAGCCGATGCTGAGGCGATTGATTCCAATAGTCTTATACGCTATAAGCTTTTTATATGAAAGAGTACCGGGATTTGTTTCTATGCTGATTTCTGCATTGCTTTTAACATCTAATTTTTGCCTGCAGAGATTGATTGCCTCATTTATATAATGAGGCTCAATATACGAAGGTGTACCGCCCCCTATAAAAATTGTTTTTATTATATGGTTTTTCAGCCTGTCACCGTAAAGTCCGATTTCTCTTTTAAGAGAATCAAAATAAGCAGGGACTATAGAATCCCTGCCTGAAAAAGAATTAAAATCGCAATAATGGCATTTTGACTTACAGAATGGGATATGAATGTATAAACCTATTTCTTTTTTTTCCATTTCAACGGCCCAATCCCCGATAAATTTATTTACTTTCCGCTGTCAATTGAAAACTGTAAACCTGTTTTAAGTGTCCAACTTAAGAACACTCATGAATGCCTCCTGAGGAACCTCTACGCTTCCTACCTGGCGCATTCTCCTTTTACCTTCCTTTTGCTTTTCAAGAAGCTTTTTCTTTCTGGTGATGTCACCGCCGTAGCATTTGGCCAGAACGTCTTTTCTATAGGCTTTAACGGTTTCACGGGCAATTATTTTACCACCTATGCAAGCTTGTACAGGAATCTCAAATTGCTGTCTGTGTATTGATTCCTTAAGCTTTTCAGCTATTCTTCTGCCTCTTGAATAAGCCTTTTCGGAATGTACTATAAAAGAAAGGGCATCAACAATCTCACCGTTTAAAAATATGTCAAGCTTCACAAGGTCGGATTCCTTATAACCCATTAGTTCATAGTCAAGGGATGCATAACCCTTGGTTCTTGATTTCAAAGCATCAAAGAAGTCATATATTATCTCGTTTAACGGCATCTCATATGTCAATATTACTCTCCCCTCGTCAAGGTAAGACATGTCCTTGTAGACACCGCGTCTTTCCTGGGAGAGTTCCATAATATTTCCCACATACTCTGTAGGAGTCATAATAGTTGCTTTTACAACAGGCTCTTCCATCTTTTCAATTTCAGTCATCGGAGGAAGATTGGTCGGATTATCTATATTTTTAACCTCGCCGCTTGTAACCGTTATTTTATATATAACACTGGGGGCGGTTGTTACGAGGTCAAGGTCATACTCCCTTTCGAGTCTCTCCTGTATGATTTCCATATGAAGGAGTCCAAGAAAACCGCATCTGAAACCGAATCCCAAAGCCACGGATGATTCAGGCTCAAACGTTAGTGAAGCGTCGTTTAACTGGAGCTTTTCAAGAGCGTCCCTGAGATCTCCGTATTTCGATCCGTCAGCGGGATATATTCCGCAGAAAACCATGGAATTTACCTTTTTGTAACCCGGCAACGGCTCTTTTGCAGGGTTGTCGGGATTCGTGATAGTATCTCCCACCCTTGTATCCCTTACATTTTTAATACTGGCTGCAATATATCCGACATCTCCAGCGAAAAGCCTCTCGCAAGGCGAAAGTGTTCCCGGCCTGAAATACCCGACTTCATTGACCAAAAACTCCTTGCCGGTAGCCATCATCTTTACCTGATCCCCAACTCCTACGCTGCCTTCCTTGACTCTCATATGGACAATTACGCCTTTATAGCTGTCATAGTATGAATCAAATATCAACGCACGAAGGGATGCATCCTCTTCTGCGTCGGGGCACGGGATTTTTTTCACGACTGCTTTAAGTACATCTTCTATATTCAAACCGTTTTTTGCCGAAATTAAAGGAGCATCTTCTGCTTCCAGCCCAATCACATCTTCGATCTCTTTTTTGACATGCTCAGGCTGTGCACTTGGCAAATCTATTTTATTTATTACAGGAAGTATCTCAAGATCATGTTCAAGCGCCAGATATACGTTAGCCAAGGTTTGGGCTTCTATTCCCTGCGCAGCGTCAACTACAAGTATAGCCCCCTCACATGCCGCTATACTTCTGGAAACCTCATAGTTAAAATCCACATGCCCCGGAGTATCAATAAGATTTAGTATATACTCCTCACCGTCTTCAGCTTTATAAACCATTCTTACAGCTTGAGCCTTTATGGTGATTCCGCGCTCACGCTCAATGTCCATGTTATCAAGAACCTGGTTTTCCATTTCCCTCGTTGTAAGAACCCCGGTTTTTTCAAGAAGCCTGTCCGCCAATGTGGACTTGCCATGATCTATATGTGCAATAATGCAAAAATTACGGATTTTCTTTTGTCTTTCACTTGGCATGCATAAACCTCCGCCATGATACTCTATTTACTAGGTTAATATTATAACATAGCCCGTCTCAAGCCGCAACCAATAAGCGGCAAAATGCAAATATCCGCAATTCTATCCTATGATGCTTTTAATCATGTCCTTTACCTTTCGACAGTCATTTTTTATATGCGCTAAGTTTATATATATTTTTTTCCCCAGCAGGTCAAATACATAATAATCCTTTTTATTATTCATAGTTACCATTTCTATCCTGTTCTCATCCTTCATAAGGGAATTTACAGAATAGTCCGCAATAGATATGCCCGCCAGTATAAATAAAAGGAATGTAATTATAACAAGCTTGATTTTTCTTCTAAACTGCCTCTTCTGTCTGAAAACATCCACTCTGTTCATGTTGCCACCCGCCCGCTAAAGCTGAAGGAATTTATCCGGCAGCTGTTAGAACTCTTCCAAAAAAATATAATTCGGAGTTGCCATGCTGTTATGCTCCGGCAAGTTTCCCTAATGAAAAAAACATGACAGAAGCCATGTTTTAATTATCTCCAAAAAAACTTATATATTTCAAATAATTATAAAAACCCAAAAATATATCTGACTTTTATTTCGGCAGTTCTCCGATAACTTCATCTATTGCTTTTGCAATGCATCTGGCACTGAGAAGGCATTCGTCCAAAAGATTGCCGTCCCCGCCAACCTCGATTAAAATCGCACCGGTTGATAAATTCTGGTTATACCTGTTCTTACTTATGAGTATCGGCCTTGCAAGTCCCGGGTAATCCTTATTAAGCCTATCCTGAATCTTTATTGCCAGCTTTAGGTTCTCCTGCCAGTTCGGATGTCTCAAGCTGGGTTTATCACTTCCCATTACAAACATCACCTGTGCAGCAGGCTTACCCTTGACCTTCGAAACCACTCTGAGCTTTGGCTTATCCTGATCTACCCCGTCCCTGTGGATATCAATAACAATCTTGATTGACGGATAGCTTTTTAATATTTTAGTTACTGTAGCCTGCGACTTTCCATATGCCTTGTTCTGATCAGGATAATTATGAATAGTTCCGTTATGTATCGTACTGATTCCGAAGCTTTCCAAACTGCTTTTTATTTCCTCACCGACACGGATCACATTATATCTGTTGTCCATTGTATAACAGCGGAGGTTATAGTCAAACCTCTGGTTCAGCCTGTTTACATAGCTCTCCGTAGTGTGAGTATGGAAAATAAGCACTTTGGGTCCCTTTCGATCAAATTTAATATTTAATGGGCTTTTCAGCAGTGAATCGATGTCAATTTTATATTTTGTTTGATTCACGATCTCAATTCTTGAACTCTGTATGACCTGTCCCTGGTCATTATCATTCTCTTCGCTTCCTTCTTCAGTGCTTATACTGCTGGCATCTGTCAGAAATTTTGCCGGAGCTTTTCCTGAAGTATCGTTCCCGCCTAATTGGCTGTAGTCAAGCTTATAATCGGTATTCTCCTGCGAAGCCAGGTATTTTTGATAATCAGTGTTGTAATAGCTGTTCATTGATGCAGACTGCGCATTAAGAATAGTCACAGGTTCATCTATGTTGAAGCCGAATATTTTTTTAATGATAGTTTTTAATTCTTCGGTGAAGGATGTGCTTACATGTCCGCTGTTATACACAGTATCAATCATTGGATACGAGCTGTTCAAAACCTTTTTAAAGTTTTGTGTATCAACCTTCCGGACTATTTTTATATCGGTATGAGATAGCAAATCCCCGCTGGTTATACCGATAAGAATAGCTGCAGCAGATAAAAAAATGAAAAGGACGGTTTTATATATGCTGTTTGACAATGTGCTTCGGCCTTTGTATTTATACCTTCGTTCCATTTTTTCCTCCGTATACGGTCTTTTTTCATTAATATTCTATTGAGGACAAGATTATGCATTCTAAATTCCAACTAATTTCGTAATTTCTTTATCTTGATTTGTAGTATATTTATGACTATAATATTTATGTTGAACCTGTTGAGCAGGAATTGACAATCCTCTCAGACAGGTTTTTTAGATTCGGCCTGAATAGGCACAAACAGTATGGAATGGTTTAAATATCACCATTACAGAGTAATATTTAGCTTTCCGATTAAAGGAGATTAAAAATTTATGGGTTTACAGCAGATTATTATAATAGTGCTGATGTTAGTTGCTTTTGTCGGCATGGGGTTTGGTATGCATTGGTCAATAAAGAAGCATGATGCAAAAATGAAAAAACAAAAGAAAAAAAAGGGACGTAACAGGTATATGCCGCAATCAAAAAATCCCGGCAAATAAGGAGATATAAAATAATAGGAGCAAGATATGCCCCTATTATTTTTTTTGAACTATATAGGTTGAAATAAGTTACTTATACATCATGTCTCAAAGTCTATTTTATATATACTATTCTTTTACATTGTCCAACAAGTCTTTTTCTGCAGTAGTTTCATTGTTTTCCTGTTTAAGGTTCTTAAAGGCTACCGACAGCATAAGCTTGATCCTGTTCAATTGGTTTACCTCGCTTGCACCCGGATCATAGTCGATTGGCGTGATATTCGCCTTAGGATACCTGCGTTTCAATTCCTTAATCATTCCCTTGCCTGTAACATGATTCGGAAGACATGCGAATGGCTGCATGCACACTATGTTGCTGGCTCCGTGGTTTATCAGCTCAATCATTTCAGCCGTAAGGAACCAACCTTCTCCTGTCTGGTTGCCTATTGAAAGGACTTTGGACGCAGATTCGGCCAGTTCATAAATGGTACATGGCGGATGGAACCTTTTGCTCTTTTTCAAAGCCTTTTTCATTTCTTTTCGGTAGTACTCTATACCCATAATTGCTGCATTATTTATAACCTTTCTCATTCTTGTTCCTGAGAGATACTCGAATTTATAATTGGCATCATATGCACAATAGAGCAGGAAGTCTGTCAAATCAGGCATAACAGCCTCCGCGCCTTCTCTTTCTATTATGTCAACAACGCTGTTGTTTGCTGTCGGATGGAACTTGACCAGAATCTCTCCAACAAGTCCAACCTTTGGTTTCTTGATGTTATTGATCTCAATTTTATCAAAGTCTTCTACTATATTTTTCACATTTTCTTTAAACCTTTTAAACTTGCCGTCCTTCAAAGATTCTTTGCATTTCTCGACCCATTTTTCATATAGAAGGTTTGCAGACCCTGCTATTTTTTCGTACGGCCTGATCCTATAAAGCACCCTCATCAGCAAATCCCCGTACAACAAGGCCATAAGAGCCCTGTTGACAAGCTTCGGAGCAAAGGAGAAACCGGGGTTCTTTTCCATCCCGACAGCATTTACCGATATAACGGGAATATGTGAATAGCCTGCGTCCTGCAAGGCTTTTCTAATAAATGCTATATAATTGGTAGCCCTGCACCCACCACCTGTCTGCGAAATAAATACCGATGTTTTGTCAAGGTCGTACTTTCCGGACTGCAAAGCCTCAATAATCTGACCTGTTACAAGTATAGTAGGATAACATGCATCGTTATTTACATATTTAAGCCCGAAGTCCACAGCTTTTTTATCAACAGACGGCAATATCTCAACATTGTACCCCGATGCCTTAAACGCTTCCTCAACAAACTGGAAGTGAATAGGCGACATTTCAGGAGCAAGTATCGTATGCTTCTGTCGCATTTCCTTTGTGAACATCACTTTTTTGCAGCTGGAACTCCCTATTATGGCCTTAAAGCCGTTTTTATCCCGCTCCTCCATTGCCGCCTTCAGGGAACGAATGCGTATTCTTGCTGCACCAAGGTTATTTCCTTCATCTATTTTTAATACGGTATAAATCTTTTCATGGCTGTTCAATATCTCCTGCACCTGATCTGTAGTAACCGCATCAAGCCCGCAACCAAAAGAATTCAGCTGAATCAGCTCAAGCTTATTATCTGTTTTAACGTAGCTTGCTGCAGCATAAAGCCTTGAATGATAAGTCCATTGGTCTACAACCCTTAATGGTCTTTCTATTTTCCCAAGGTGTGAGATTGAGTCCTCTGTAAGCACGGCCATACCGAAGCTTGTTATAATATTTGGTATGCCATGGTTGATCTCAGGATCGACATGATAAGGCCTTCCCGCCAGCACAATACCTTTTCTGCCTGTCTCTTCAAGGTATTTGAGGGTCTCCTCGCCCTTATTCTGGATATCTTTTTTAGCCTTCAAGTCCTCCTGCCACGCTTTTTCAACAGCAGCAACAATTTCCTTTCTGGTTATTCCAAAAGCTTTAAATTCCTCATAAAGCCTTTGAGCCAGCCTCTTTCGATTATCAAAAGGCAGAAAAGGGTTCATAAATTGAACATTCTTTTCTTTCAATACGTCCATGTTGTTTTTTATAACCTCTGAATAAGAAGTTACAATAGGACAATTATAGTGGTTGTCAGACTCTGCCTGTTCCTGCTTCTCATATGGAAGGCAGGGATAAAATATCAGCTTAAGTCCTTTATTTATAAGGCTCATTATATGACCGTGCACTATCTTCGCCGGATAACATACGGATTCCGAAGGCATGGTCTCTATACCCAGTTCATATATTTTTTTTGATGAACGCGGTGAAAGCTCTACCCTGAATTTAAGTTCCGTTAAGAACGTAAACCAGAACGGATAATTCTCATATAGGTTCAATACTCTGGGTATTCCGATTGAACCACGTGTTGCCTCTTCCTTGCTAAGTGAAATATAGCCGAAAAGCCTTCTGTATTTATAGTCAAAAAGGTTTGGTATATGATCCTTCTTTTTCTCGATTCCCGCCCCACGTTCACACCTGTTTCCGGATATGAATTCCCGGCCTCCCGAAAAATTGTTTATGGTTAACAGACAGTTATTGCCGCAATGGTCACATCTTCTTAAAGTGGTTTCCGAATTCAGTTTTTCAAGCTCGTCAAGCGTCAATAAGGTAGTTGTATGGTTTTTCTCAAGTCTCTCCACAGCAAGGAGGGCTGCCCCATAAGCTCCCATCAGTCCTGCAATATCAGGTCTGACAGCCTCCCTTTCAGCAACCAGCTCAAAACTTCTTAATACTGAATCATTATAGAAGGTTCCGCCCTGAACGATTATTTTTTCACCGAGATCCTCAGGATTCCTTATCTTAATAACCTTAAGCAGTGCATTCTTTATAACCGAATAAGCCAACCCGGCTGAAATGTCTCCAACCGAAGCTCCTTCCTTCTGAGCCTGTTTGACCCTTGAATTCATGAAAACAGTACACCTCGACCCAAGGTCTACAGGCTTCTCAGCCAAAAGAGCCTCTTTGGCGAAACCTGATACGCTTAGATTCAAAGAATGTGCAAAGGTTTCAATGAAGGACCCGCACCCCGAAGAACAAGCTTCATTAAGCATTATACTGTCAATTATCCCGTTTCTGATCTTCATACACTTCATGTCCTGTCCGCCGATATCAAGGATGAAGTCTACCCCCGGAAGAAATTTCTCCGCAGCCTTATAATGAGCTATGGTTTCAATTTCCCCTATATCTATGCATAATGCTGTTTTCAGCAGGCCTTCTCCATATCCGGTAACAGTTGAGTTTACTATCTTTGCATTTTTAGGAAGGATCGAATAAAGCTCCTTCAATATCTTAACCGCCGATTTCAAAGGACTTCCTTGATTGCTGCCGTAGTAGGAGTAAAGAAGAGTCCCCTCCTTATCTATCAAAGCCACTTTTGTTGTTGTAGAACCGGCATCTATGCCTAAAAAACAATCGCCTTCGAATTGGCTTAATTCCTTTTTAGCTACAGCATTTCCCGCATGTCTTCTTCTGAATTCAAGCAGTTCGTTCTCATCAATGAATAACGGTCTCAGCCTTTCTACCTCATGCACGGTAACATCATTCAATGCAGGCAGCCTGTCATTAAGCTGTTTGAAAGAAATCGGAGCTGTGCTTATTGAATCAAGTGCTGCCCCAATCGCTACAAAAAGCTGCGAATTTTCAGGAAATATAATTTGTTCCTCTGTCAAAGAAAGGGTTTCTATAAACCTTTTCCTCAATTCAGACAAATAATTAAGAGGCCCGCCAAGAAAAGCCACATTGCCCCTGATAGGCTTACCGCAGGCAAGACCGCTTATAGTTTGATTTACAACTGATTGAAATACTGATGCGGCAATATCCTCTTTCGCAGCTCCCTCGTTAAGAAGAGGCTGAATGTCAGTCTTGGCAAAAACACCGCAGCGCGCTGCGATAGGATATATTACATGATAGCTTTTTGCAAGCTCATTTAGTCCGGAAGCATCAGTCTGCAAAAGCGAAGACATCTGATCTATAAAAGCTCCTGTTCCCCCTGCGCATGTTCCGTTCATCCGTTGTTCCATACCATCGCTGAAATAGGTAATCTTGGCATCTTCACCGCCGAGTTCAATTACAACATCGGTTTGAGGAATAAAGGTCTCTATTGCCTTTGTGCTGGCTATAACCTCCTGAATAAACGGCAAGCTAAGCCACTGGGAGACCGATATGCCGCCTGAGCCTGTGACAGTGGCAGTTATTTCATCATTCTCAAAGTTTTCGTATGCTTCGCTGAGTATGTTGAAAATAGTCTTTTTGATATCAGAAAAATGCCTTTGATATTTTTTATAAATAACTTTTGAGTTTTTGTCCAAAACAACAACTTTTACCGTTGTCGAGCCTACATCCAAACCCAAGTGCAGTAATTTTTTCATAAAGAATACAGCTCATACGAGCTATATTGTTCCCCCCCTTTATATCCTCAAAATGATATATTTAAACTATAAGTAAAAAACTCTCTATAAACACGTACAATTCGAGTATTTATTCTATCATAAACTTTGAAAATTATAAAGCCTTGATTATCAATCAAATTTTTCATAAAGCTGTGGGAACTGGATAAAACAAAATCATAGAGGCAGCTAAACCCCTATGATTCTTAATTAATAAACTAATTAGGACTTTTGTTCCGTATTACTTTGGAAGAAAGCCTATTTTATTGAAAGGAAAGAACCTGAATATCGCTCTTCCTCTAATCCGGCTAAACTCTACAGGCCCGAACATTCTGCTGTCCTTGCTGTTTCCTCTGTTATCACCAAGAACAAAGAGTTTACCCTTTGGTACAGTAAGATTGCCATATTGCAATGGGTCAGTGACTACTGTGTCTTTAAGATATTTCTCCTTCAATTGCTTGCCGTTTATATAAACCTTTCCATTCTTTATCTCAACCTTATCACCAGGCAGTCCAATGATCCTTTTAATCAGAAGTTTTTCCCCCTGGGGCAACTGTTCGGGATAATATACTGTAACAATATCACCACGGTGAAATGAATGAAAATACGATGATACTTTTTCGACCCACAGGTTGTCCCCCTCATGAAGGTTAGGCTCCATAGACTGTTTGTTAACGACAGTTCTTTGAACAACAAAGTTGACTATCAAAAGGCCTATGGCAACCGCTATAGCAATATGGAATGCCCAGTCCAAAGCCTCCCGGATGACTGGATTGCTTATTCTTTTAAACATTTGTTCTGCCTCCTGAAGCAATATTAAAGAAAACGCATAGAACCATTATTATCCTTTTTCTTTATATTGTCAATTATCTATTGTTTTAATATGCAATTCTTTCATTTGTTTTGGTTCAATAATATCCGGGGAATTAGACATCGGACACGATGCATTCTGAACCTTCGGGAAAGCTATTACATCCCTGATGCTGCTTCTTCCGGCCATAAGCATAATAAGCCTGTCAAGTCCGTAAGCCATGCCTCCGTGAGGCGGTGTTCCATATTTGAAAGCCTCCAGAAGGAATCCGAATCTGGCTTCAGCCTGTTCCTTCGTTAGGCCAAGCATGCTGAACATCTTGGACTGTAATTCGGGGATATGGATTCTAATGCTTCCGCCACCGATTTCAATTCCGTTAAGAACGATATCATACGCCTTTGCACGAACTTTTCCGGGATCAGAGTCCAAAAGCTCAATATCCTCATCCATAGGAGAAGTAAATGGATGGTGTTTTGCAGCCCAGCGCTTTTCTTCCTCATCATATTCGAATAGCGGGAACTCAGTGACCCATAGGAACTTGAACTCGTCCTTTTTGAGAATGTCAAGCCTTCTTGCGAGCTCAAGCCTTAGGTTGCCTAATGCATCATAAACTATTTGGTTTTTATCTGCAATGAAGCATATCAAATCGCCCGGTTCTGCCTGTACACGGTCAAGAATGCTCTTAATTTCGTCTTCGTTAAAGAATTTAGTAATAGCCGACTTTAGTTCGTTCTCCTCTACTGCAATCCAAGCCATACCCTTAGCTCTGTATATTTTAACGAATTCCACAAGGCTGTCTATTTCCCTTCTGCTGAACTTTGCACCGCAGCCTTTTGCATTTACCGCTCTTACGCTTCCGCCGTTTTTAACCGCATCTGCAAAAACCTTGAAGCCGCAGTTTTCAACGAGGTCAGAAATGTTAACAAGCTCCATGCCGAATCTTATATCCGGTTTATCTGAACCGAACCTGTCCATTGCTTCCTGGTAAGGCATTCTAAGGAAAGGTGTTTCCAGTTCAATATCAAGTGCTTCCTTGAAGGCCTTCTTAATAAACCCTTCATTGACTGTAAGAACGTCCTCAACATTAACAAAAGACATTTCCAAGTCTATCTGTGTGAATTCAGGCTGTCTGTCAGCTCTAAGGTCTTCGTCCCTGAAGCATCTTACTATCTGAAAATACCTGTCGAAGCCCGATACCATCAACAGCTGCTTGAAGAGCTGTGGGGATTGCGGCAATGTGTAGAATTTGCCCGGATGCACCCTGCTTGGCACTACATATTCCCTTGCGCCTTCCGGAGTGCTCTTTGTCAGCATTGGAGTTTCAATTTCGAGGAAACCGTTGGCATCATAGTAATCACGGGCAATTTTTGCAACCTTATGCCTGAGTATCAGGTTTCTTTGCATGTCCGGCCTTCTAAGGTCAATGTATCTATGCTTGAGTCTTACCATCTCGTTAACGTCTGAATCTTCTTCAATATATACCGGAGGTGTCTCCGCCTTGCTCAATATCCTTAATTCCTGTGCTATTACTTCAATCTCACCGGTTTCGATCTTCGGATTTACAGTTTCGGGATCTCTTTTAACCACTTCCCCGACTATTGCCAATACATACTCGTTCCTTATAGTTTCCGCTTTTGCAAATGCATCCTCTCCGATTTTATCATTGAACACGACCTGGAGAATGCCGCTTCTATCCCTCAAATCTATGAAAATTACTCCTCCGAGGTCTCTCCTTTTATGAGTCCACCCCATTACAACAACTTTTTCGCCTACATTTTGAAGTCCCAGTTCGGAACATCTGTGGGTCCTTTTTAACCCGTAAATCGATTCTCCCATTTTCCTTCCTCCATCATTATTTATTTAATGTTTGAATTTTGTCGACAATTTCATCAATGCTCAAGTTTTCCTGCTCCCCGGTCTTCATATTCTTCAATCTGAATACGCTGTTTTTAACCTCATCCTCACCTATAACAAGTGCAAAAGGGATACCAAGTTTGTCCGCATATGTAAACTTTTTGGCAATTTTACCTTCGTTTAAATACACCTCAGCTGAAATTCCCGCCTCCCTTATTTTTGTTGCGAAATCCAGTGCATTGCTCATCGTGTCCTGCATAGGTATTATCAGCAGGCTTGTAGGTGATGACTTCTTTTCCGCCCCAATGATACCTGCTTCCTTCAATTGATAGAACAGCCTAGTCAAACCTATTGATATTCCTACTCCAGGCAGTTTCTTATCAGTGTAGTTTTGCGCCAGATTATCATATCTTCCGCCGGAGCAGACACTCCCGATGGACGGGTAATTGTCCAGAACCGTTTCATAAATCGTGCCTGTGTAATAGTCAAGGCCTCTTGCTATAGTAAGATCTATCCTATTGTTCTTTTCCGGGAGCCCGAAGTATTTGATGTATTCGCAAACCTTCTCAAGTTCTTCAACCCCGGCTTTGAACAAATCATTGCTGATTTCCATAGCCTTCAGGCTGTTAATGACATTATCATTAGTTCCTTTTATCCTGATGAATGTCAGCAGCCTCCCTATAACATCGGAAGCAACTCCCAAATCAGCCAGTTCTTTTTGAACTGCTTCTTCTCCTATCTTTTCAAGCTTATCGACGATTCTTAAAACTTCAACTTTGTTTTCTATATTAAGCGATTCAAAGAATCCGTTAAGAACCTTTCTGTTGTTTATTCTTATTGTAAATTCATCAAATCCAAGGGCCTTAAACGTTGAATAAATGACGCTTAATATTTCAGCATCATTTATAACGCTCAGGTTTTCGTTGCCGATGATGTCTATGTCACACTGGTAGAATTCCCTGAATCTTCCCTTCTGAGGTTTTTCCCCCCTGAAGACTTTCCCTATGTGATATCTTCTGAACGGAAAGGCAAGATCATTATAGTGCTGTGCTACATATCTGGCTAAAGGCACTGTCAAGTCAAACCTCAAAGAGAGATCATTGTCGCCCTTGTTGAAGCGATAAACCTGTTTTTCGGTCTCACCGCCGGTTTTGGCCAATAACACCTCTGATTTTTCTATCGTTGGCGTATCAAGCGGTATGAAACCGAATTTCTCATATGACAGCTTAATCGTATCAAGCATTTTGTTGAACAGCATTTGATCAGGCGGCAGAAGTTCCATGAACCCCGGCAAAATCGATGGTGTAATCGTATTTCCTTTCAAATCAAAAACCTCCTGTTCCTTTTCTATAAACGAATGTGACTCGTCACAAAAATTTTACTTTCGTATATAATAAAAATCCTCTCGTCTGACTAATGTCAGGGACGAGAGGATATTATCCCGCGGTACCACCCTTTTAGGCAAAAAGCCCACTTAAACTCTTTAACGCAGACATACGAACCGATCTAATAACTATCTTGTGTTCAACCGGTCAACTCCGGGGTGTTCTTTCATTCAACCCTTTGCCTGAAAGCACTCTCAGTCGTGGTACCTTCTCCCTTTTTGGCAGTATTGATTACTTTTCCCGTTCATGGTTTTTATTTATAAAGCAGAATTATTATGTATTAGTTATATTTTAATTATGCAAATTACTGTTGTCAATAAATTTTTCTGTTTACTCCTCTTTTGTGTCAGGTCTTAACATTCTGTAACCGAATTTTGCCTGTTTGCATAGATTTATATGGAATAGATTTATCGACTAGTCATGCTGCCCAAACTTGGGAACGGCTATCAGGTGGTGTCCTATGCGAATTTTTAGAAATATTGATTTTAAAATGGACAGCTTACCGTATTATTTTGCATTTTATTCTTTTCTTGGCTGGCTGATGGAGACAGTATATGTGTCATTGCATAAAGGAACCTTCATTAAAAGAGGCTTCCTTTACGGGCCCTTCTGTCCTATTTACGGTTTTGGAGCATTATTGGTGATCATATTGCTAAAGCCTGTCCGAAAAAATATATTTTTGCTTTTCTGTGGTTCGGCTTTTTTAACCACTTTGATCGAACTCTTTGCAGGCCTTTTCTTAAAGCTTGCATTTAACAGGACCTGGTGGAGTTATGAAAAAGAAGCCTTCAACCTTGGTGGGTTTATATGCCTGCAGTCTTCAATTTTTTGGGGAGCGGCCTCAGTTATTTTGATTAAAACCCTGCACCCCTTGATTGAATTGTTAGTTCAGCTTATTCCGAAAGACTATGCAATTGTTTTTTCCAAGACAATCGTATTATATTTTGCAGTTGATCTTTTCATTTCACTAAACTCTTTAATATTGGCTAATTATGAAAATAGACTCTTTTGTTATATGGCAGATAGGATAGGGAAAAATGCGGCACATGCCAAACACGTTGCAACCGATGCCTTATCTGCACTGAAAGGCTCAATAAGATAGGATGCAGAAAACCGGACGGCAAGCCCTCCGGTTTATGTTTTAAGTCCCTTAGATTTTAACAAATGCTTCTGATAATATTTTTATACTTCAAGCTTCGGTAGATTCTTTATGCTTTCTTCAACGGCATCCTGTGAATATTCTATATCCTCGAGCTTTCCGGAGAAATAGTTTTCATATGCTGTGAAGTCAAAATATCCGTGACCGCTGAGATTAAAGAGAATGACCTTTTCTTCCCCGGACTCTTTCGCTGCAAGCGCTTCATCGATTGCAGCCCTTATTGCATGTGAAGATTCCGGTGCCGGTACGATCCCTTCAGATCTGGCAAACATAATAGCTGCATCGAATACTGATTTCTGACCGTACGCCTGTGCTTCGATCAGCCCATCATCATATAATTGGCTTATGATCGCCGAAGCTCCATGGTATCTCAAGCCTCCGGCATGTATTCCCGCGGGTACAAAGTCATGCCCAAGGGTATACATTTTCGCTATAGGGGCCATTTTTGCAGTATCGCCGTAATCGTAGGCAAAAACACCCTTTGTAAGAGTCGGGCATGCACTGGGCTCTACAGCTACAGCTCTGACCTTTTTACCGTTTAATTTATCCTGAAGGAATGGGAAGGCTATTCCCGCAAAATTGCTTCCGCCGCCGCAGCATGCGAATATTACATCCGGATATTCATCTATCATTTCCATTTGTTTTTTAGCTTCAAGTCCGATAATTGTCTGATGCATACAAACATGGTTCAAGACGCTTCCCAGCGCATAGTTTGTATCATTGTGAGTTGCAGCGTCTTCAACAGCCTCACTTATAGCCATACCAAGACTTCCTGAGCAGTCGGGGTCCTTTTCGAGTATAGACCTTCCGCCATTGGTTAAATTACTTGGGCTGGCAATAACATTTGCTCCGAAGGTATGCATAAACGATCGCCTATAGGGTTTCTGGTGGTAACTTACCTTTACCATATAAACCGTGCAATCAAGTCCGAAGTGTTGTGTGGCAAGGCTTAATGCGCTTCCCCATTGTCCTGCTCCGGTTTCGGTTGAAAGCCGCTTGATTCCGGCCTGTTTGTTGTAATAAGTCTGTGGTATTGCCGTATTAAGTTTATGACTTCCTGTTGCATTTGTACCTTCATATTTATAATAAATCCTCGCAGGCGTGCCAAGCTCCTTCTCAAGGGCCCTTGCCCTGTAAAGCGGACTTGGTCTCCACTGACGGTACATTTCTCTTACCTCATTCGGAATATCTATCCAACGCTCTGTTGAATATTCCTGCATTATCAGTTCCATCGGAAAAATCGCAGACATATCATCCGGAGTAGCAAGCTTTCCCGTTACCGGGCTGTAATAAGGAGCCGGCTTGTTCGGCATATCTGCCGCGATGTTATACCATTGCTTCGGTATGTCGCTCTCGTCTAATAAAACCTTAACTACATCATTCTTTCTCATCTTTCTCATCTCTCCTCACAATTATTGACTTTTTATACACAATGGGTATAATTATTTTACTAAAATTACGTTTATTAATCAACACCAAACTATAGAATCCTATCAAAAGCTTCTGTGATATCTATGCTTTCGTACAGTCCGGTAACTTTATCCTTAAATAAATAATTGAACAATATGACTTTGGATTTGCTGCATATAAAACCACTTTGTAAAATATCATAATTGAATTTTTCGAAATGAACTGTTTTAAAAACCTGCTTTGCAGCTATTCCCTTAAATCGTGGCAGAAATACGCATAAATTGGCCTCGTTTTTTAAGAATTCAAAGCACCTGTCCTTAAAGCCCGGCTCCACTTCGCGCAAAATCCCGTTGGGAAGGTTGTTGGAACTATCACTCAGTAAAAAATCATACTTAAGAAGTTCATTCAAGAATTCCCTGTTAACCGCCTCAGACATCTCCGAATCTGCAAAACCAAGCAGCACCTTGTAGAGTTCTCTACTGGAAAGCGGTCTATCCAAAGAGTGAACATTCTTTTGATCATATACCAGAAAGCTTCTGAAAAAATCATATGCCGAAAGCTTTGACTCTTTGATCAAATAATTAAGGGAATTTACAAACCTTCCCGAGTTGTAATACCTTTCTACCAACTCCTCAATGCCTTTTAATTCAAGTATCTCTCTGTAGGATATATATCTGTTCTCCAGCACTTCATACGGAGAACAGCTCTTGAATTTGTAACCGTGAATGTCCGCTTCTTTCCTTATTCTCGAGCCCTTAAGCATTTTAAGAAATCCAAGCTGCAAGTTGTCGGACTTAAGCCCGTAAACCTGGTTAAAAGAATTTTTAAATGACTCATAGTCTTCAAACGGAAGGCCCGCTATCAGATCAACATGAATATGAATGTTCCTGAAGGCCACTAGGGCGCTGATATTGTCCAGAACCTTTTGGATTTTTGTTTTTCTTGCAACTGCCTTATGGACTGCTTCATTAGTTGACTGAATTCCGATTTCCAGCTGGATTTTCCCCTGCTTTATACCTGAAAGTGCTTGCAGCAGCTCGTCATCAAACAAGTCGGCAGCGGTTTCAAAGTGAAAATTCACCTCACTTTGATCCTCCGATATGAATTTGAATATCTCTAACGCACGTTGTTTATTGCAGTTAAAGGTTCTATCAACGAACTTGATTTGCTTCACACCGGCATTAATCAGCTTATGAAGGTCGTTCCTTACCCTCTCAAGGCTAAAGTACCTTACACCTTCAAAAGTGGATGATATGCAATAGGAGCAAGAAAAAGGGCAGCCCCTGGATGACTCGAAATAAACAATTCTGCCATTAAGTGAATCAAGCATTTCTTCTGTATACGGTGAAGGAATTGAGTCAAGGTTTTCTATAAGCTGAGGCATTGCATTTTTTATTATCCCGGTACCGTCCCGATATGTAACACCATGCAATTCCGCATCCGCCCGTTTTCCGGACAAGAAATCCAACAGACTTTTGAAAGGGCGCTCTCCCTCACCTGAGATAATATAGTCTATATAGTGTTTCTCAGAAAGCACGATATCCGGATCATAAGAGACCTCCGGGCCTCCGAGAATTATAACCGTTTCCGGACTGATTTTCTTAAGATCCTCTGCGACCTTTAAAACATACGTAATGTTCCATATATAACATGAAAAAGCAACTGCATCTGCCTGTTCTAAAAAAATTGAGGATAGAACAGAATCGGGGTTTTCATTAATAGTAAATTCACAAATCCCGATCATCCCGCATTCGTCGCTGCAGAACGCTTTTAAATACCATGGCGCAAGTGAGGAGTGTATATATTTTGAGTTCAAAGAAACAATCACAGTTTTCATAAAAAAACCTCGCAAGTGTTAATCAGCAAGGCAATTATAGCAGATATAAGGGAATATTATCAAGGCCTCATGGTTATACATTGTCAAGTACAGTGCTAAAAGGGTAGTTGTATTTAATATTTCTGTTGCTTAAATGTATGCCTTTTCTTTCATCTATATCCGGATGATTGAGTTGCCTCTTTAAAGGAAACCGAATCAATATGCAAGGTTGCACCTGTTGGCGTCTTCTGCACTTGGTACCCTTCCCGTTATATGCGTAGGCGCTTGTTGTCTTGCCTTCGGCAGCTTTGCCATCTGGTTCCATACGTCATAGCTGTAAAAGCTCTGAGTGCTGTCAGATCCTTCTCCTGATTTGCTGCCTGTGACCGATGCTTTGCTGACCGAGGGTTTGCTCTTGACTACTGTCTTGGCTTTTGATGTTATGTGCCGTTGCTGTCATAGGCATATAGCATTCTTTCGGTTTGGTTCTGGTTCTGGGTGATGGTTTTTATCAGCCTGTTTTGTTCATTTGTATTGACGCATCTGACTAGGCTCATTAACTTGTTATGTCGACTGGTTGCAACCCTTGATATATTTATTCGGCTCAGGTTGATTTGTTTTAGGTTTCTAAAACAGGCTTAAAAACTGCGTTTTAACCGTACCCAAATTGTATCACATTAGGGGGTCACCACAAACCGTCCCTCGACACTTCTATCGTGTCAAACTGTCCCCTGACACTTTGCTAATATATTTACTTGGAATAGTGTCTGCTAACCACACCTTATCATTACCAAAGTAAAACTTTACTCCTTCAGTCCATGCACTTAGAGCATGGACTC
>JAEXSP010000034.1 GCA_023453795.1 Bacillota bacterium | reverse complement strand
ATTTACTGACTATGTAGTTGTGTATAAAACTGTTCGAATATGCTTTGTAATCTTTAAAAGCCAGTAACGATCCTGCCATAGGCAAATAATTGTTAAAAAACATAGCCAGCAGCATCGGCAGCATCATTACAAATAAAACCCAGTTTTTAAAAACATACTTGAAAAAACCTACATTAGTCGTTCTTCTCGGAGCAACTTGATTATTGCTTACAATCCGAGTATTCTCCATTTCTACCACCCTTTACATTAAAATTGTTAAATTATAAGCATCCAGCATATATAAACCTGCTTAGACGCGCTTTTTCTTCCTCGAATACCATTTCTTCAAGCCTTTGGCAAACCGCTCTGCCTACTGCTGCAGACAATTCCATGCAGTCAACAGGTTTAAGCAAATACGCACATGCTTTGAGCCTTAAGGCCTCTTTTGCAAATTTATAATCCTTGAAACCGCTTATAAAGATAATTTTTATGTCAGGCACTTTTCTAACCGCATTTTTCGCAACTATCAGACCGCTTATATCTTTTAAATCTGTATCAACTATGAGAATATCCGGTTTTAATTTACTGATCCGTTCCAGCGCGGTGAGACCGTTGCATGAAGTTTCTACCCATGCAATACCCGGATTTTCACAAGTTATTTGTCTTTCCCATGCTTCATCCCACAATTTCTCAGTAACTGTCAGTAACTTAAGCATAATAACCATTCCTTTATACGCACAATAATGGTGTCCATAATGTTTATACTGAATATGTTGTCTATAGTGTACATATTTATTATATACACTATGAACATATTGTCAAATACTTTTTTGATATTTTTTATGTCAGCGCAATAAAAAAACATGTGAAAAATTCTTCACATGTAGATTTAAATCTGAACCAATATAAAATTATAAATCTAAATTATTATATAACCTGTTAAAGAATTTATTACAGTGTATGGTTAGTTTATCTATTTCACAATTACCGGTTTAAATGTCACCCTGAATTCTCCTCCAATTTTTGCAGGAATTTTCAAAAGGCGTTTTGCGCTGTCAAAATTCTTATATTCTTTTCCGTTCAATGTTACCTTGGTGATTAATAGTTTGTTTTTGCCCATTAAAAGCGGATTTAAAGACATACTTCTTGCACTTTTATCCGGACTGATATTGTAATAGAGACTGACAGGCTTATTATTGAGCATCAGATTGCCATAGAGATATGTATAATAGAATAATTCAAGAGTATGGAAAGCATCCTTCCAGTAGTTTCCTTTAACCGTATCCGGTTTGGAGCCGTCTGCAGCCGTTTCTCCGTATGCATCCCCATATTTGGGGTCATACATGTGTTTCATAAAGAAATCCATGCTTTCATCTGCCATTTTTAAATATTTGGTATCCTTGGAAACATAGTAGCCTACCAACCCACTATTAACCCCTGACTCAAGTATCCACCAGTTTTTCTTGTAATCGGTCGGAATTCCGGTTGCGGGGTCAAGAGAAGCATATGGTCCTCCATTTACCTTATCATATGCTTTGGTATCAAGCACCTGGCTTATGAGCTTTTGTGCCGATGCCTTGTATTCTGGTTTTGGGTTTGCCAGATACGCCATATAGAGGTATAGCCCAGATTTCAAATAATTACCGCTTGATGTAGACGGCTGAGGATCAATAGCATTCCATTTGCTGTCGAATCTGTCATTAACTCCGAACTTCCTTTTTTCCATACTCTTGATTATGTATTTTATAGAGACATCGGCGATTGTTGTAATCTTATTCTTATATTTTTTGTCCAAATTCAGCAGGTACATATCCATTTCAGGAGTTATTATTGCATCAAGTGTTGAGTATAGAGATTTAACATTCGGGTTGCCCCAGTCTTTATCGGCATTTTCATAGTACCCCTCCAAACCAGATGTTGAATCCCAAAGATGCTTTTCAAGACTGGCATATGATTTATTTAGCCAATCTTCATCCACCTTATTCCTTGTAACATCATACAAAGTGCTTATGCTCTGTATTGTACCGAATTGAGTTCCAAACCATTTCATGTTGTTCCAGTCCACGTATTCAATAGGTGCAGCAACAAGAGAACCATCCCTATTCATTTCTGAATACCATCCGCCGTTAACATTATCCCATGCATGCTTATAAAGGAAATCCAAGCCTTTGCGTGCATAATCCAGATATTCTTTCTTTCCTGTGAGCTGATAAGCTCTTGCAAATGCAAATGCATCTCTGTATTGTATCATGGATATCTTGTATGGCTTGCTCATATCTACTTTTCCGGTACGGTCAAGATAAGCAAAAAAACCTCCGTATTTTTTGTCATATGCCTTTTCCCAGAATTTTGCGGACTTGTCTGCTATGGCTATAATAGAATCCGGATTTTTCAGGTAAGAACATTTAATCTTGTAAGTTTGACCCGCAGTTGCAACAGTACCTGAAATAACAGTCGCACATAGAATAAAAATCATGATGGTGCTTACAATCTTTTTGTACATAAGCTTATCTCCTTTATTTTCATAAGGGTAATGATGTGTATAGTGTATATGTTTATTATATACACTATACGCATTTATTGTCAAATACTTCTTTGGCACTTTTTACCTAATAAAAAAACATGTGAAAAATTCTTCACATGTAGATTTAATTCTGAACCAAATATTAAAATTATAAATCTAAGTTATTATATAACCTGCATGATATAAAATATGAAAGGAAAAGGAGAAAAGCGGATATAACAGCAGTAAATAATATTTCATAAGCAGTATTATCCCACATGCATAAGAATAGTCTGGCTATAAATGCTTGGACGTCTAAACTGTTTAACAAGGGTATGGCAAGGATAAAAATGAGCAAGGGAATCAAAAGTATTAATTTCGTGCTGCTTGCGGAATATTTGAAATACAATGGTATCTGTATTGATATTACAAAGGAATAGAGCAAAAAGCCTATGCAAAATATAAACAGCATTGTTTTAATTTCAAAAAAGGGGTCAACTAAGCAGTACAGAATATAGATAACCGACAGGCAAAGCACCATCATCAATAATCCGTTCCATATGGAAAAAACATACCTGCCTCTGACAATATCCCTTCTTTTAATTGAAAATGAGCCAAGCAATTTATTGAGACCATATCTTTCTTCCGTGATAAAAATGAGACCTACCAGAAAAGTTGATTCTGCAAAAAATAAAACAGGCAGCATGACAACATTTTCAGAAAGAAGCCCTGATATGAAGTCTACGACATATAAGACCAAAACCAGCAAATTCGATAATTGTTTCGTCGACAAAGTATCAACCTTGAAAACATTTAATATATTTCTCATATCATCTGTCCCCTCTGTTCATAAATATGATAATATCGTCAAGGCTTGCGGGTTCAGCTATAATTTTGGGTGAAAAACCGGTAAAATTTTTGCACTGGATCATTCCTTCAAAACCAGTATTGTGTTCTCGGTAACCTGCTAATACTCTTTTTTGGTCGGCAGTTATTTCTTTCTTATCCCCTTTCAATATCACATAGCTTTCCAGCAATTCATCCTTTGTCCCACTGTACACAATGCGTCCATTGTTGAGAAATGTAATGTAGTCAGCAACCTTTTCCAGGTCCGCCGTTAAGTGTGTTGAAAAAAGTACGCTCTTGTCTTCTTTTAAAATATAGGTACCCAAAATGTCGAGAAGTTCGTCACGTCCGACCGGATCAAGAGAGCTTGTCGGCTCGTCAAGTATCAAAAGTCTGGCGTCATGTGACAAAGCAATAGCAATCATGACCTTTACCTTCATTCCCCTTGACAGATCCTTAAGTCTTTGACCTGCAGTCAGGTTGAAATCCTTAATGAGTTTATGGTATTTCCCTGAATCCCACTTTTTGTAGAAACCCTTTACAGCCCTTTCGACATCCAAAAGAGTCCAATTGTCAACCATATATGTTTGATCAAATACCACGCCTATATTTTGTTTTATAGCTTCTTCATGTTTAATATGATCCAGGGAGAATACCTTTATTTCTCCGCTGCTTTTTTTCAGCATATTAAGAATTAATTTCAAAACAGTTGTCTTGCCGGATCCGTTAGAGCCTATCAGTCCCATTATATAGCCTTCAGGAAGGTTAAAACTTACATTTGCAAGTGAAAACTCCTTGAATTTCTTGCAAAGGCTTGTAATTTCCAGTGCATTATTCATATTTTTCCTCCTTGCAAATGTTGTTTAAAATCTCTTCAAATTCCTGTCGGCTTAATTTAGCAGTCTTGGCGGCATTGACTGCAGTCGAGATTCCGCTTTCAACCTCGCGCAGCAATTGCTCCCTGACAATATTGCTGTTAATTGATAAAACATAACACCCCTTGCCCTGGACATTAGCGACAAACCCTTCCTGTTCCAAATCCGTATAAGCCCTTGTAGTTGTTATAACACTGATTTTCAGATCCTTTGCCATTTGTCTTATTGACGGCAGGATCTCACCCTCAGAAACATCCCCGCTGAGAATAGCCGTTTTGATTTGTTCCTTTATTTGTTCATATATTGGAATACCAGAACTATTCGATATTACGACCTTCAATTTTAACCACCTCACCGAGAATGTTAATAGTGTCGATAATTTATATATACAGTGTTTGCATAAAAATGTCAATTGATTTTCTAAATTTAGCTCTAACGGAGCAGGTAAAAACAAAGAGGACTGCTTAATGACAGTCCAATCATGTTTATTCTAAAATATATGAATCTCTATTTCGTAAGTACCGGTTTGAATGTTACCTTAAATTCCCCACCTGAATTTGCAGGTATTTTTAAAATGCACTTTGATCCGTCAAAGCTTTTAAATTCTTTGCCGTTAAGTCTGACTCCAGAGATAGACAGATGGTTTTCACCCAGGGCTACAGGCTTTAGAACAATGTTTTGTGCCTTTTTTTCAGGATTGATGCTGTAATAAAGAGTAACAGGCTTGTTATTCAACATAAGATTCCCATATAAATATGCATAATAGAACAACTCCACTGTATGATATGCATCCTTCCAATAGTTCCCCTTATCCATAACAGGATTAGAACCATCTGCATCAGTTTGTTCGTAGGCTTCTCCATATTTGGAGTCATACATATGTTTCATAAAGAAACTCATACTCTCATCAGCCATTTTCAAATAGGCAGAGTTTTTTGATATATAATAGTTTGTCAAACCGCTTGTTACACCCTGCTCCTGAATCCACCAGGCTTTTTTCTTATCAGTAGGGTTTCCGTTCTTTGCGTCCAGATAAGTAAAGAGACCACCGTTTACCTTGTCGTAAGCTTTGCTTGACAAGACCTGATCTATTATTTTTGCCGCTCCTGCTTTGTATTCAGGCTTAGGATCTGCAAGATACGCTCTTGCAAGACACCACGCAGGCTTTAAGAGATTGCCGCTGGTTGTAATCGGTTGTTGTGAAACCGCTTTCCAATTAGAATCAAAATTTTCATCAAAACCGAATTGTCTCTTTTTCATGCTTTTTACCAAATGTCCATATAGATCGTCTGCAACTGCAAGGAACCTTTTCTTATATTTTGAGTCGTTACCAATCAAAAACAAGGTTTCAGCATGCGTTGTTACTGCATCCATTATTCCGATGTTTTTACCGCTGATATTGCTCCAGTCTTTATCAGCCATGTCATAATACCCTTCATATCCCGGCCTGGAATCCCATAAATTTTTATTAAGTGAGGCATATGAATCTGCAAGCCACTTTTCATCTGTCTTATTTCGTGTAGCATCATACATAGCACTTATTCCGCACAGGGCATAATATTGATTAAATGACCACTTCTTTCCGTTCCAGTCCATTCCTTCAAGCGGTTTGGATGCAAGCGTACCATCCCTGTTCATTTCTTGGTACCAGCCTGTATTCACCTTATCCCAGGCATTTTTATACATAAAATCCAGACCTTTTCGTGCATATTGGAGAAATTCCTTTTTACCGGTCAATTGATAAGCCCTGGCAAAAGCGTATGCATTTCTGGATTGAATTAATGCCACTTTGTACGTTTTGCCGGAGTCTATGCTCCCATCACGCTTAATATATGTATAAAACCCGCCATATTTAGAATCGTAAGCTTTCTCCCAGAGCCTGGCAGTTTTATCGGCTAAAGAAATTATTGAGTCAGGATTTTTTAAATAAGAGCACTTAACTTTATATTCTGAAGTTATTGCAAAAGTGCCTGAAAAAGCAGTTATGAATAAGGCCGTTACAAGAATGGCAGATATTATTCTTTTTGACATAACAGAATTCTCCTTATATGTTTATGGTGTTTATATTTAACATATACACTATAAACATTTTATTGTCAAACAAAATAAACCATAAAAAAACCTGCCGATATTTGTATACCGACAGGTTAATGTTTATGGAATATCTTTTGCAAAAGCAAATATTCTTCCGATTAAAGAACCCTTATAATAATCCATTGGCGGTGTATCGGGAAAAAGCAAAAGCATCCTCACCGCCCACACACCTAATATAACTATTAATAAAGCTACCCAAAAGATATTGCTCTTGTATATCTTTGAAATAAAACTCTTGCCTTTAAATAAAATAACTATAGCCAATATCGGCGGTATTATAAACAACGGATGATAAAATAATGCAGCGCTGATATTAAAATGGGCCAAACGTATATATGCCCTCGTCATTCCGCATCCGGGACACGGAATCCCGCTGAACAGCTTAAAGAGACATGTATTCCCGTCCATCAGCGAGACTGCTGCTACCATTGATATAATTCCCAAAAGAACCCTATGCTTGGCCACTAGTCCTTTGACACCGGTAAGTGCTTTTTTCATATGTTTCATCCATTTTTGTATTTAACAAGGTTTGCCTTATATTATTGAGCTATTGGAGCTTCCCAAACTTTATTCAAGCTTGACTGCATAATGCATCCGCCTATTAATCCCAATCCAAATATAGACAAAATTAGGTAAAGAATTGCATTATCTTCAACTCTGATTCCAGCTTTTGCCTGGCATTCTGATACTATTTTACCGTATTTGTAGTTCCAGTAAATGTAGTATATGCCGCAAGTGAACATACAAAGCAAGAGCTCCACAGCAGGGCTGGTTCCTGAAGTACCCAAATAATTCTGAGTTTCTTCTGAAGTCTTGTAAATCCAGTATAGATTGTAGATACCACAAGTGATAATTGATAAAATGATAACTAAGACTGGTGATCTAACAGCACCTTTTTGCATAAAAAACATCCCCCTATAATTAAAAGTAACATACGGAAAAATTTTATCAAATTCGCTCAGTAATTTCAAGGAATTACTTATAATATTATATTTATTTTTTCAACCCATTGAATATTATAAACAAATACATTCGAGTCTTCCCACTTATTTGTATCAACATAATCCGGTTTTCATAATAATTTTTTTTATTTTGTCAATATTATATTTAATGCTGTTTTGTGTTTGTATTTTTCGAGCGCAAGAATAAACTACTGGAGCAAGGGTGAACAGTTTTGAAACCAAAAATTATAGCTATATGTATATTTCTAGTGGCAATTCCGTTATACTGCATTTTCTATAGATCAACATCATTATCTGTCGGTCAAAAGCCAAATACAGCAGAAAAGGCTCCTATAACCCGTAGCCTGCAACAGAATCAAACCCCTGATTTGGGAAGTCTGGAGTATATAGACATAATCGAAAAGATTAATAAGTCTTCAGGACCAAAAGCAGCAATGAACAGAATCATTTTCGATATTAAAAAGTATGGATATTTGCTCGATAAGGGCGATCATAAAAAGGTCATTCGATTATATAATTTTATCTCAAGCCTTGTAAGCAATATAGGCTCTATGGACATGAAAATGCACTATTTCAGAAACGAACTTAATATAGTGCCGCAAAACCTTTCAAAAATGATAAGTTTAAATAAGTCACTTCCGCCCGACAAACAATGGAAACTGCTGCCGGTCAAGGCCTCTCTGTATCATATGCAGGGAAAAGAAGGTGAATACAACCTTAAATTTGTTTCACCTGAAGGTTTTTGTGAAGCTGTATATAATAGGTATGGAATACTTCTGAATGAATTCAACGACCCGGTTAACATGGGAACTTTTAATTATGCAGCCGGAATTCATGAAAAAGATGCGCATATGAAATACGACGTTGAGCCTTATCTGAAATGGGGCAATTCTGCCAGCTCTCCTCAGAAAGGCAGAAATGGCATCAAATTCGGTGCAGAAAACGCTTATGACCAGTATTTAGGGAATTACAACAACGTAGATGAATATCGAAATCGTATCTTCAGCATATTTTATAATAATGCAAAACAAAAAGGACTAAGCGGTTCAATACCTGCTTAAGTCCTTAGTGTTGCTTAATAAAGCTTTAAATAACTAATTAATCTTTATACTGCCGTTTGCGATCTCGATTCCTTGGATCCTTTTCATTTTGCCGTCGCCGAAAGCTCCAACTGTAACTTCTAAAGGTGCTGTTGCACTCGATGTGCCCTTCACCTTAAAAGTGATGGTTGCCAGTATTCCGTCAGTTGTTATAAGTTCGTTTCCTAGTGTATTGTCAAGGAACACAATGCTGACTAATCCGTCGTTTAATCTACTTGAGAAATTAACCTGAGCATTCAAAACGATATCACCGACATTAACTGATACACCTTCAAGAAGATTCGTATCGTATCCTATATAAAAGTTTAAGGTTCCTATGTTGCCCACCTTTGCAACATTTGTCAAGGTAATAGGTACTGTAATGGTATCTCCAGCCTTGCCGGATAGGTTTCCGATTGCAATATTCAGTTTGATATCCTGTGCAGTTATAGTAATTGTAAGCACAGGGTTGTTTGATGCTCCGAAGTCGAGGGTTAGAGCTTTTGTTCCCACTGAAAGAGTGTTAAGGTAGCTCTTCAGGATAGTTACCGTATTGGCGGATACAGTGTACTGAGTTCCTTGTGTCAATCCTTTAATACCCTTGAATGTATTTCCCTTCGGAGTCAGAACTACTGACAGGTCGGTTGTTGCAGCACCTTGTATGAACGATGCTGTTGAAGGACTAATTGAAGGATTACCGATAACCGCCGCAGATACCAGATTAGCCTGGGCTGTTTTGGTCCAGATGGGATTTCCGTTATAATCGACATATAATGTTTTAAGCTTGCCTGTAGCAGAATCTGCATAGAGAAAACGTATTATTTTTTCATTGTCGTATTTTACTATCAGGAAGATATCCTGACCTTTCAACTGCTTGCTTTTATCACATATTATTTTTCCGTTCTTATAAAGACTTATGCAAGGCGCTCCGGTTGCTGTCCATATCCTCACTTCAAAACCGTCGCCTATATTGTAATCTTCATTGTTAGCCTTCAAACCGTCATGTGTTGAAGTATATCTCTTGACCTTTTTTGACAGGTCGATAACTGTAGAGCCTTTGATTTCCCTCGCTCCACGGAATTTCAGGCCGGCTTTTGAAGTATTTTTCCCACTGCCAATTTTATTCCCTTTTGCATCTATATATCCGGATGCTCCGCCAAGTTCGTTCATTATGTGTGCATACCCGCCTACAAAATCATCGGCAAAGCCAAAGTTAGTTTTAAAAATTTCTTTTCCGTTTACATCCACAAATGAAAATTTTCCGTTTGTACTTACAGGAAACAACCTTGCAGATTTCGCAGCTGCTGAATTTGCAGGCTTTACTGCTGGTTTTGCTGCAGTGGCACCTGATGCAAATGTCCCTATTGACAGCAGCAGTGATAACACAAGTACCGGTATCGTAGCTTTCTTTAATCTCATGCTGTTAACCTCCCAAATTTTTTCCAACTTCTCTAATTATATCCCAAGTTAAGTTAAAATGCCAATGGATAACGGTGATAATATCCAAAAATTGCAGATTCAAGTTGACTCAGTCATGTGTCCATATCGTTTTTGAATTTTAGTTAAACACATTGAATTTTAGTTAAGCATTTGTTGAAAGAAAATATTATGATATAATACTCACAAAATAATCATGGGGGGCTATAGATGAAATACCTAAGATATTTATTGATTTTCATTCCGATAAGCATAACACTAAGGCTTCTGGGTGTAGATGCAGTCTGGATTTTCTTTTCTTCAGCTTTTGCAATAATTCCTTTGGCAGGCATTCTCGGAAAGGCTACAGAAGAAATTTCCGTTTATACAGGTCCGAGGGTAGGCGGTTTATTGAATGCAACCTTCGGTAATGCTACAGAACTTATTATTTCATTTTTTGCATTGAAGGACGGACTTTTTGATGTTGTTAAAGCGTCGATAGCCGGTTCAGTCATAGGTAATATTCTTCTTGTCTTAGGTGCAAGTATGCTGGCAGGTGGAATTAAATACAAAACCCAGAAGTTTAACCGCAATGCCGTTGAAGTAACATCAAGCATGCTTTTGTTTGCAGTAATAGGTCTAAGCATTCCTGCAATCTTTACCCATACTGTCAAGCCTGACCTTCTGAACAAGTCGGGATATGAATCCCTAAGCATTGGAATAGCCTGTTTGATGATAATAATATACATATTCAGCTTATTCTTTTCATTCTATACACATAAAGACCTTTACGGAACAGTACATGAGGAAGCCGCAGAATCCAAATGGAGTTTGAAAAAATCAATCATAATGGTTCTTGGAGCTACAGGTCTGATAGCATTCATGAGCGAATTGCTTGTCAGCTCGGTCGAACCTATGACAGAGCATATAGGAATAAGTAAGTTTTTCATTGGTATAATTCTTATACCGATCATCGGAAATGCTGCCGAGCACAGCACTGCAATATTGATGGCAGTTAAGAACAAAATGGATATAGCAGTCGAAATAGCTTTGGGCTCCAGCCTTCAGATAATCTTATTTGTAGCTCCTGTCTTAATTTTCATCAGCCTCTTGTTTACCCCGATGAGTATAGTATTCAATGAATTTGAACTTGTTTCTCTCATCGTTGCGGTAATCATAGCAAACAAGGTTTCAAGCGACGGAGAATCAAATTGGCTTGAAGGACTGCAGCTAATAGCAGTTTATGCTATAATAGCGTTATCCTTCCTGATATTGTAATAATTTTAATAACAGAACATCATTCAGCTGTTAATATAATTACCGGTTGATTATACTGACTATTGATAAGGAGAAAGTAATTATGGAAAAGGTACGATTGGGGCGTACAAACCTGCTTGTTACAAGAACCAGCTTCGGTGTTCTTCCGATTCAGCGTGTCAGTATGGACATTGCAAAGCACATACTTAATAAGGCATATGAAAACGGAATTAACTTTTATGACACTGCAAGAGCGTATTCGGACAGCGAAGAAAAAATCGGACATGCCCTTTCTCATGTAAGAAAAGACATAATAATCGCAACGAAGACCTTCGCCCGAGATGAAAAAGGTCTGTTTGAGCATCTGGAAACAAGCCTTAGGAATCTTAAAACAGATTATATAGATATTTATCAGCTTCACAACCCCGAAGAACTTCCCGACCCTGATAAAGAGGACGGCCTTTATCAGGCACTTCTTAAAGCAAAGGAACAGGGATTGATACGTTTCATCGGAATAACGAACCATCGTCTCGATCTAGCCTTAAAAGCAGCTTCATCCGGTTTGTACGATACAGTTCAGTTTCCGCTGAGCTCCCTTTCCTCCGATGACGACCTAAGCATCATTCGGGAATGTAAGAAACATGATATAGGCTTGATAGCCATGAAAGCAATGTCAGGCGGTTTGATTACCAATGCAGCTTCAACCTTTGCTTTTCTAAGACAATTTGACAATGTCGTCCCTATCTGGGGAATTCAAAAGGAATCCGAGCTGGATGAGTTTATAGCCCTGGAAAAAAATCCTCCTGCGCTTGATGATAAAATGTGGGAGATAATAAAAAGTGACCGTAAAGAGCTTTCAGGTGCATTCTGCAGAGGATGCGGCTACTGTCTGCCCTGTCCGGCAGGCATTCATATCCCTATGGCAGCCCGGATGTCTCTTTTGCTCAGAAGAGCCCCGTACCAAGCCTTTCTGGCAGATGGTTGGAAAAGTCAGATGGAGCTTATTGAGAAGTGCTCAGGCTGCGGGCATTGCAAAAATCATTGTCCTTATAAGCTTGATACACCGTCTGTATTGAAATACATGCTGGACGATTACAGAAAATTCTATCTGGAACACAAAACTTAAGACCTAGGCAAAAAAATGCTTATCATAGGAGGATCTTATGGGATATTCCATCATGGATTTAATGGATAATTTTATATCTATTGAGAAGCTTGGCTATGAAAGATTCTTGATGCTTGCAGATTCCAAAGCAGCTGATGTGAAAGTCAAAACACTGGCAAGAGTATTTGCTGCACAGGAAATGCAACATATCGAAAAATATAATTATATAAAACAGGAAATGATGGATGATAAGGAAGAGGAAATTGATTTTGATGTTTATGACAAGGCGGTAAAATTTATAAATGATTTCAATAATTCATTTATAAATATATCTGTCGAAAATACAAAAGAGTTTTTGAAGGCATGTCTGAATTTTGAAAAGGAAAACCTTGCTCTTGCGACATTTGTACAAGGTCTCTTTGTCAGAACAAAGAAAGATGTCACCAGCACCAAATACAAACTGATGACGGAAATTATCAATGAAGAGCAGAAGCATGTAGAAAATATAGAGATCTTTTTAAAATAACAAACTTTCAATTGTCATACTTTAGGATATGAATCTTTTCATACAGCTATGAAAAAGAAGTACTTTCTCATTTTACAATACTTTGCTCTGTTATCATGGTAGATTTTCCTTTAAATACGAAAAAGGAGTCGGAAAGATATGTACAAAGTATTCATAGCTGATGACGAGCCCTTCATTCTTGAAGGATTAAGACATATCCTCAATTGGGAGGAATTCGGTATAGAAATCATTGGCACGGCTTTAAATGGAGCCGAGGCACTGGATGCCTTAAAAAAGAACTCTGCCGATATACTCATTACGGATATTAAAATGCCGGAAATGGATGGCCTTCAGTTGATAAAAATAGTCAGGGATACCAATCCTGCTACGAAATTTATAATTTTAAGCGGGTACGATGACTTCGAGTATTTAAAAGAATCCATTAAGCTTGGTATTGAAAATTATATCTTGAAGCCAATAAATTCTGAAGAGCTTGAGACCACCATAAAAAGCACCTTGGACAAAATATCCAAGGATGAATCTGAACGTTTGAAGTATATAAAGGATATGGGTATTATCCGAAACAATATTCTGTACAGGTGGGTTACAAATTCAATAAATGAAAGTGAATTTGAGGAAAGGACAAGGATACTTGATATAGATTTCGGGAAACCGCCTTATATTGTTTGTACCTTAAGGATAGTATCCCAGGTGGGGAATAATCTTTTATTTGCGGATATAGAAAAAAGGTTAACGGAAAAATTGTCTTTTTCTAGTTACGCAACCGCCTTTTACACCCCGGATGGAATAATCGTTTCCATATTGGGTTTAGGTGGATCTTCCTCTGAAAAGAGCTTATATGACAGGGCTGTGCAAGAGTGCCTGCAGGGATTGGCATTAATGAAAATTGATTATTTTTTTACTTGGGGAAGTATCGAAAACGATCATAGGCTTATTAACAGGAGTTATTTGAATGCTTATGAATTGCAGCAATACTCAATTATCTTGCCCAAAAACAGTATACTGAACTATAATCTTATACAAAAAAATCCTGTAAAAGCAAAACTGGACGACCTCATATCCATTAGTGAGATAAGCAGACTTATCAGGGCAAAAGACAAAAACGCATTGTACCTTTACATAGACCGGATCTTCACCTGTATAAAAAAGTCTGATGGAATAACCCCATCCATGGTTAAAAACATATCGGTAGAATTGCTTTTTTCAATCGTTAACTGTACACGAATTATAACTTTAGGGAATAAAAGTTTGATCAACAAACTGAACTTTTCCTTTACCGAGCTTAATAAAATGCAGAGCATGGAGGCTATTACAGACTTCATCAAAGAAGCGTCCTCAAAGCTAATAGATTTAACATGTGAAAAAGGCAGAAATATCGGTCCTCTTGTTAAAAGGTTAATTAATCATATTAAGGAAAATTATTCTGATGATATTTGTCTAAAATCATTGGCTATTCAACTTAATACCAACCCAAATTATTTGGGAGCACTGTTTAAAGACGAAACCTCAGAGTATTTTTCAGATTATGTCAACAGGGTAAGGATTGAGAAAGCAAAGGAGCTCCTTCTTTGCTCCTCCAATACGACAAAGGAAATCGCCCTTCATGTTGGCTACAATGACGCAAACTATTTTTATAAGGCTTTTAAAAAATTCACTGAAATGTCACCTTCCGAATTCAGAGACCTGTATTGCAACGATATGTAAGAAATTTAATTCGAATGTATTGGTAATTTACCTTTAAAAATCAAGAGCATGCTCAATACAGATAAATCAAGCATGCTCTCCTTAGATATCCATCCATTTATATTGAATATGAGTTAATGCTACTTATACGTACCCTGCAATGTAATAATGCTTCTCGGAGGAAGTGTTGTCTTTGAACCCGAACTGTTCATTGTTCCAGCGCTTACAGCATTTTCCGTGTCTGTGGTCATTACCATATTCATTTTTGTGTTGATATTTCCATCCAGCTTAACATTCATAGGTACAAATGCCTTATTAATAAGAACCATTGTAAAGGTTTTGTTTTCAGGATGCTTGAAGGCTATCGCAAGCAGTTCGTCATTGGAACTGGAGGAATAAACTCTTTTTGCACCGGGCAGTACATATTTGGAAAATTGTCTTAACCCGTAATATAACGGTCCTTTCTCTTCATGCTTCATCAAATAATTCCCAGGGACGCTCCCATCTGCAGAAACAACCCATGAAAGCCATGCACTTGCATTCCCGTAATAAAGGCTGTTAAATATGGACTCTGCAATAATGACTTTATATTGGAAATGATTTAAAAAGGAGCATACCTCAGTCTGCCATATTTCCTTACCTGCCATTTTGTATTTTTCGTATACCTGTTTCATCTGCATTGCTTCAAGTCTGGTATCTGAAGGAACATCCTGGTACTCAATGGTATAAGCATGAACAATAATAATATCAATCCATTTCAAAGCTTCTTTATCTTCTAAAAGCGCCTTACCGTAAGACTTGTTCCAGATCCATGTTTCACAGGTCATTTCCTCAGGGCCCATAAGTTTGACATTTGGATAGGCTTTCTTTACAATCGGGCCTACGACTTTTATCATATTCACGTATTCCTCAGGAGTATAATGACACGAATTGTAAGGAACCACTGCTGATGGCTCATTTTGAGGGCTTATGCCATATACGTTTACACCTGCCTCCTTATACGCATCAAGACACTCAACAAGCCATTTTCCGAAATCATCATAGTATTCCGGCAGCAGCGTACCCCCATTTTTTGTGCTGTTATTGCTTTTCATGTACGCCGGAGGAGACCATATTGCAAGAATCTGCTTCAGGGGTTTCCCGCTCAGCCTCGCAAGATTGTGGTATTTTTGTATAAAGGGCTTTTGAATTTCCCAATTTGCATCCTGTATTTCTCCTTCTATTTGCGGCGGATACCATTCATTTCTTGTAAGGGATAAGCCAAGGTCGTTTAATACGGTATCCCCCCAAGAGTCTGTCCACCAGTTCGACGGGTCAGACCAATTCACATCACGGAAGCCAAACCCTCCAAAGCCCTGAATGGTTTGAAATTCTTTATTGGCATTAAAACTAACATTTGCACTAAAGGAATATGGATAATCCGTATTATCTACTGTGCCAAAAGCCGCAGAACCTCCGATTAACAATATCAAAGCCATAATAACTGCTATTCCCTTAATCTTTTTATTCATAACAATCCCCCTTAACGGAATTTCGCTCATTGTAAACTTTCTCCCGGCCAGGATACAATTGACAACATTTCCTAAAATATATCATTTTCCGTTTGGGTTTTATAGTTGAAAAATCTTAGGTTTACTGTAAAATACACAGATTGTTTAAGAATAAAAATTTCCATCTATCTTATCTGAAAATATTCAATTTATCAGAACTGTCGTCCCCTGTACGATATAGTTATAAATATATATTGCATCAGGTATTGCCAATCTTATGCATCCATGCGACAGCCTCATTTTCAGCCTTGAGTCAACAATCCTTTTTCCCTTTGGATCAAACAGGATGCTGTGAAAAAGAATATGGTCGGTTATATGTGTAAAATATTTTGCACTTACGTTATATTTTGAAAGAAAATATTTACCCTTTGTTCCTGTCTGGAATATTCCGCAGGGAGTCTCATATCCGCCGCCGATCCCGATTGTGCAGGGAAATTGCCTTATTATTTTCCATTCACCTTTTTCCCCTATAAATATGTTGACAGTAAAGGATGCCTTGTTAACCCAGATAAAATAACCCGTGTAGCTTGCGTAATTGTTCTTGTTAATAAAATTCTCTTTCGAAGCAGCATCCTTGACATCCTTCACTGATGCCTTCAGTTTCGCCGGGCCCAAGTCAATCAGATCTATCAGGGCTATCAGGCTATTAGTATCTGTGTCCAAACAGCCTGTAGGGTTAAGTCCTGCTAGCGTCTGAAATTCCTTTACGGCTTGAAACGTAGCCTCATCATATACTCCTGTCAATGCAATCTTGAAACCTGAAACACATAGTCTTTTCTGAAGGTCGATTACCTTATATCCCCTGCTCCCTTTGTTCAATACTATTTTAGAGCTGCCTGTCAATGCTGACTTGGCTTTTTCCTGGGGATTAATCTGTTGAAGCCCATAGGCTCTTTGCGAAAATGGGGTTAAAATAATAATCAGGGAAAGAAATACTGCAATTGCTGTCCTCTTCGTTTTCATAATTTCGTAAGTCGATACCACCTTATTTACAATATTTAAAAATCCCTATTATTTATATGAGCCTTATTCAAATTTGTGACATCAAAAAAAACAAACCCGAAAAAATTTTTCGAGTTTGTTATGCTATTAAAGCTATATTACTTAGCCACACGATAAATTGAGCTTGCTTCTGCCTTGCCATTATTTCCCCGATCGAGGAAGAATAAATATTTATTGTTCTGCTTCATTTTAATGTGATTCAGGCCTATGCCGGCAAAGGGTATACTGATATCCCCCAGCTGGAAATCATTTAAGCTTGCCGAGTCCGTTGACCATGGGAAATCTACTCCAACGATCAGCCTTCCGATGGAATTTCCGCTGCCCTCATTGGATATATTTGCAACCTGGTTACCGTATAAAGCTACCTTTGGAACAGAAACGGAATATAGTATGCCTGAGCTGAATTGAATTAACTTGGCCGAATCCGGTATGTAGCTGGTTTTGACAACTCTTTCCTTGTTTAGGTCATACAGGCAGATACGTTCAGGGGAAACCTTTATGACAATTGAGCTTTCGTTCATAATGCAGAAATCTTGAATGCTTCCATCGTAATCCAATTGTACAGTCACGTTACTTGTAGATAACTTTCCGTACTTATGACTGTCGCAGCTCAATATATATATCATATCTTTTCCTGAGTATGCACCCAGAACCGCAAGCCTTGCTCCCCAATCCAGCACTTCCATTTTGGCAACCTTAACATTTGGCATTTTAGTATCTGTTTTCCCGACAAAAGTGCCCTCCGTTGAGTATTTCAAAATCTCCCCGCTTACATAGTCATATAGATAAATCATCTTGTTATTTATGGCTATCGCATTGCATTTTATGTCCTCGCCCGCACTTATCTTCGTTATCAAGCGACCCGTTTCAACATCGTACACATCAACCAGTTTACCCGTTTCAACTCCATCCGCTTTTTCACCATATCTTAGGACATATATATTTTTCTCATCAACACAAAAATCCACACAAAATTGCTCTGTCCCTATATTGTCATAAAGTTTATTTACGACATTCTGCTGATAAGCGTTGTTTGGCACAACATTTCTTAGGTTCACATTCAATTTGCTATTTCCTGAGGATTCAGGCAGTACAATTTCATCAGCTGTTCCGGGGTCAGATACCCCTTTTATCGAATAATCGCATGAAACCGACAGAAGCATTATAAATGCCAGCAAAAGCCCAAATACAATCCTTTTCATTAATTAACCTCGAAAAATGAATTTATAACATCATACCATATGGACAAACCCTGTACAATCAGCATATTAATCTTCTACAGTGCCTTTTCCCGGTTAAAGCAGTGCAAAATCTATGCTGACCTTTGCTCTCACCTTAATGCTACCGGGTGCAATATCCTGGCTGTTTTGCTGCTGGTTTCCTGAGGATATAACATTCTGAACGCTGTTTGCCGCCATTGAAGACGAGCCGTACAAGCCGCTGTACCATGAGTCATACCATGACCATGAGTATTCTTCCTGCTCAGTAATCGTAACCGCTTTTCCTATTTGCTGCCCGAGCACCTTTGTCATTGCAGAAGCTTTTTCTTTTGCTGCCTGAACTGCCAGCTCCCTAGCCTTGTCCTTGTTTTTTCTTAGTTCGGTAGTCTTGAATTCCACACCTTGAATTAACTCAGCCCCGTTTTTTGCAATCTCGGTAATCACCTTTTCGAAATTATCAAGGTTTTTCAAGGTTATTACAACCTTTTTTCTAACTACATACCCCATATTCTCCGGAGCAGTATCATAATAATAGTCGTATGAGCCCCTTTTTGTCAGGTCGCAGGGCTTAATGTCCATGTAATCCAGCTGTACGCATTTTGCTTCGATTTTAAAGTCCTCTGTGATGTCTTTAATTTTTTTTGATATTTCATCGTTTTCTTCTTTAGCTTTTACCATACTCCTGTTTCTGCTCTCAATTCCTACTGTAATTACTGCTTCATCGGGCATAACCATAACATCGGCACTTCCTGTAACAGATATCTTGTTCTGTGACTGCTGCTGTTCATTTGCAGCTACCGGTACGGCATTTCCCGGGCTATTTAAGAAAATAGTGGTAAGCAGTGCCGCACAAACAAGAACCAATAAAGTTGCTTTCAATAATTTCATAAAAAAACCTCCGTTTTCTAAAATATAAAGCAATTGTAAAACAAAGGTTTTTATATATTATTAAGAATTGTAAAGAAAGTCTAAAGATTTAAAAATTAATTTTAAAGGAAGACCCAAGGTCCGGCATACTTTCGACGGAAATCTTCCATCCATGCAGTTCGCATATCCTTTTTACAATAAACAGCCCAATCCCGCTACCGCCTTTATCCCTTGTTCTGGCCTCATCGACCCTGTAAAAGTTGTCAAATATGAAGGGGATATCCTTTTCATGGATACCCAGCCCGTTGTCCTCAATAATCAGTTCCTTCTGTCCCTTGCGTGTTGCAATACGGAGATAACCGTTATCTTTACCGTATTTGATCCCATTATCGATCAGGTTCGCAAGCACTTCCTTTAGCATTTCCTTATCAAGCCTGATGACAAGCTCCTGTTCACATGAATTTATTAAATTGATGCCCTTTCTTTGTGCAAGAGGAGAAAAAACCTTCAACATATTATTAACTGCTTCGTAAATATTTACGGGTTCACATTTAAGCTCCAATTCCTCCAACCTTGCAGAAGTCAGAAGAGATTTCACCAGAGAAGAAAGCCTGTCAATCTCAGAGTCAATATCATTCAGATACTCATTGAACGTTTCTTCATCCATACCACCATACATCATAGACTCCACAAGGACCTTGATTGATGCCAGAGGCGTTTTCAATTCGTGCGAGACATCGCTGACAAACCTTTTCCTGCTTATATCTATCTTGTTCAGTTCCTCGCTCATACGATTAAAAGTCTCTCCAAGGACACCTATTTCGTCGTTTCTCTTAATATCGACATTTACTGTCAGATTGCCTTCAAGTATTTGCTTGGAGGCCTTTGTCAGCTTCCTTACAGGCCTTGTAATTCTCTCTCCCAGGTATATTGAAATTGCCAGAACCATAATGAATACAATCAGCGAAATTATTATGACCTGGTTTCTGAAGGCTGCAATGTCATTTTTAACCTCCTCCATGTAGGCAGAAATCAGAATGGTTCCTGTCAGCGCCCTGTTTGTTATAACAGGGTATACAAACATAGCCATATATTTGCCGTTAACACTGTAATATCCGGCTGATTTTTTTTGAGTCTTTACTACAACGCGAACCTCCTTATTGGATAGAACCCTTCCCTCATATTCATTCAAGCTGTCAGCCAGAACACGGCAATTTTTATCCAGGTAAAGAATTCTGCCGTTTAATGATTCCGGATAAACTTCATTATCCAGATTGAGCATTGTAGTTATTTTTATGTTTCTTTGAACCATGGAGGAAAGCACCCCGGCAACCTGATTATATACAGCCTCGGTTTTTTTATACTGGTTCTTTGAATAGGAGAAAACAAGCAAAGCGTCAACAGAACTGATTGCCAGCACAAAAACAAAGGCGTAGATGATAGCCATTTTGAAGCTTAGTCTCTTAATCATCAGACTGTACCCTTCCCGATATAATATCCGACACCCCATTTGGTTCTTATTATTGAGGGGACAGACGGATCATCCTCCAGCTTTTCCCTCAGATTGCTGATATGAACATCCACTGTGCGGGTATCACATTCAAGTTCATTCCAAACAAGGCTGTATATTTTCTCCCTCGACAGGACTGTCCCCCTATTTCTGGCAAGAACCTCAAAAATGTCAAATTCCCTTGCGGTCAGTTCAAGCTCTCTATCGCCTTTATGAACTGTTCTTGATGCCAGGTTGATCTTGATCCCCTCAATTTCGATGATCCCATCGGTTTTTCCTGACATTTTGGACCTTCTTAAAAGGGAATTTATCCGGGCAATCAACACCCTTGTATTGAAAGGCTTTGTTACATAGTCATCAGCCCCCATCTCAAGGCCCACTACCATATCTGCATAATCATCCTTTGCCGTAAGCATGATAACGGGTATATCAAGGTTCTGTCTCAATTGCTTAAGGAAAGTAACACCGTCAATTATGGGAAGCATAATATCCAAAAGTATAATATCCAGCTTTTCTTTGCTTACAATATCAAGGCCTTCTTTACCGTCATATGCAGCAAAGACATGAAAGCCTTCTCTTTCCAAGCTGGCTCTCAGGCCCTTTACAAGCAGTCTTTCGTCATCAACAATCAGTATGTTCATCAAAATCCCTCACATAACCAAGCATAGATTTAATGTTGTTCCTGCTTTTATTTTACCATAAATTTATAATATAAAAAAAAGAGTCCGATTTTTGGACTCATAAGTTAAAATAATATTATTATAAGGAGTTTATTTCAATTAATATCACTTACTATATTCCTGCACCACTTTCTTGAATAAAAACGCATGATGCAGATTATAAACTTAAACAATTCCTGCAGGTTTACCATCAGAAAGACCCATTCAACATTAAGCTTTAAAACCAGGCCGCCGATCAAGGCCATAGGAAGACCAATTACCCAGGCGGCAATCATATCCATCACTATGCAGAATTTGATATCTCCGCCGCTTCTCAATACACCCACAATAGTTACCATATTGAACACTTCAAATATGAACACTGCCCCATAAACAACCAAAGTACTTGAAGCATCCCTGACGACTTCCTCCGACACATTATAAGGCATTAGTATCAGGTGTCTGACAGCAATAATTAAACCGCCGATTACCAAACTGCAGACAAGAGTTATTTTAAGAAATTTCTTTGAGTAACTAAATGCAGTATCAAGGCAGTTCGCCCCTAACTGGTTTCCTACCATTATAAGGCAGGCACTAGAAATTCCGTTGAAAAAAACATATGCAAGCTGACGCACAGTAGAGACAATATTCAGTGCAGCTACTGCCTCTTTTCCTATTTTTGCGTACACGATCATATATGTAGAAATTCCAACGACCCAAATCGCATCTTTAATAATAACAGCTCCGGAAGTAGATATCAGGTGTTTCACTAAACTTAACTGTATATTGAAAAGCTCATTGATTTTTGCAGCAATTACATTCTTTTTTGAATAAGTAACCGTTATCAATACCGAAAGCTCAACAAGCCTTGAAATTACCGTTGCTGTAGCAGCTCCTTCAATGCCCATCGGCCTTATTCCGAATTTTCCGAAAATCAGCACATAATTAAGCAGTGTATTCAACCCTAACGCTAAAACACTGGTCATCATAGGTAATATTATGGTCCCTGTTGAGCGAAGTGCAGATCCAAAGCATAAGGATATTGCCAACGTCATAAAGCTGAAGGATATGATTCTGAGAAATCTGCTGCCAGCCTCTACCAGGGAAGGGTCACTGGAAAATATACGAAGTATTTCTTCAGGAAAGAGCAATGCTGCAATAAAAAAAAGGAACGAGGTTGCTCCAGCAAGAATAAGTCCCAAACCAAGAGCTTTCCTGACATTTTCTACATTCTTTGCACCCCAGAATTGCGATATAAAGATTGAAACGGCACTTGTGATAGCAAAGAGAATGACCTGCATAATAAAGCAAAACTGATTAGCAAGTCCAACCCCGGCGATGCTGGTTTCCCCAAGCTGTCCGACCATTATATTGTCCACCAGATTAAGGGAGGCGGCGAAAAAGCTTTGCATAGTCACAGGTATTGCAATTCTCAAGAACTTGCTTAAAAAATCACTATCATTTACAATAGGCCTTTTTAGTATTGTATTCATTGTTTTCCCTTCTATAATACAGTATATATACTGATCACACTAAGCCGCCTGAATATTTTTATATTATAGCTCACATCTTGCGTTTTTGCTTGCCATATGTTGCTAAATACTAGTCAAAAATTGCTTTCAGCGCTTTTATGCTTGCAATAACCTCTTATTGCCTATTTGTCCTTGGACGATTGTCCAGCTCCCTTAAGCCTGCTTCTGAAGGACAAATACTTTCTTAACAGCCAAATGGCAGGAATCAGTATCGGAATATCCATATCCTTTGAGACATTCTTAAGCTCTTCCCTTATTTTAATGTGCTGAGGGCAGACCTTTTCACATTTGCCGCAGTCTTTGCAAAGAGCTGCATGTGAGGGCTTTCCTCCTGTAGTATTCCTTAGAAAAGCCATGTACTGTAACCTTGCACGCTTTTTCTTGAAAAGGTGGACTGTATTGTAATATGAAAAACAAGTGGGAATATCTACTCCAGCCGGACAGGGCATGCAGTATGAACAGCCTGTACAGCCTACTTTCATAAGCTTTCTGTATTGATGCTTCGCTTCCTCGATCAAGCCCAGCTCTTTTTCATTCAGAGTATTCGGGTATGCATTATCCGCAATGCTGACGTTCTCTTCTATCTGGCTTTCCTCATTCATTCCCGAAAGCAGCATTGTTACCCCAGGTTGATTCCATATCCACCTTAACGCCCATTCTGCAGGGGATCGTTTGGTTTCAGCCTTGTTAAATATACCCTCGATCTCCTTTGGAACTTCACCGGCTAAAGAACCTCCTCTTAAGGGCTCCATAATTACGACTCCCAGACCTTTGGATGCTGCATATTCAAGGCCTGTCCTTCCGGCCTGGTTGTTTTCGTCCAGATAATTGTACTGGATCTGGCAAAAATCCCACGGATAATCGTCCACGATTTTTTTGAATTCCTCTTTCTCTCCATGATATGAGAAGCCTAAGAACTTCACTTTGCCTTGGCTCTTAGCCTTTGAGAAGAATTCCTCCACGCCCAGATTCCTAAGCCTTCTCCAGCCTTCATAATCGTTCAGCCCATGAATCAGGTAGAATTCTATCCTGTCTGTACACAGCCTTTTTAGTTGAGTTTCAAGGATATTCTCCATATCCTTTTGGGAATTAACCAAATAAGGGGGTAGTTTTGTAGCAATATAGACCTTATCCCTGAAGCCCTTTGCCAGAATCCGGCCTAATACGCCTTCTCCCTTGCCCCCGTTATAAATATAAGCCGTATCAAAGTAATTTACTCCCTTTTCAATTGCGCTGATAATCTGACGTTCTGCGCGTTCCTCATCAATTTTTCCGTTTTTTTGAGGATATCTGAGGCAGCCATATCCCAATACGGATATTTTTATGCCTGTCTTGCCCATTTCTCTGTATAGCATAAAGTCTCCTATAGGTCACTGAGTTGACCGATTAATAACCTGACTTTATAATATTAAAAACCCATTGCAAGGTCAAGCATCATTTTACCGTATTTTTCCTCCTTCCTATTATTATCTAGACCTGAAATTCCTTCAGTTCCTTCAAATAATGATTGGCTTCCCTCAGTACGTGATCACTGAGCAAAGGAAGTATAATAGACCTGATTTTGCATTCCAAAATACCTTGGGTGCCCTGAGCTTTAAAGCTTCTGATTTCTGTAACTGCATTAATGCTCCTTTGAGTAACTCCCGGAAGAAGTGCAAGCTGATCATAGGCTTTTTTAGCTGCTTCGACCAATTCTCCGAATTCTTCCGCAAAGACATTGGCCTTCTGCATCAACTCTTCTTCTGTCGGATCAAGCATTCCCCGTATAAAAGCTGCATGCTGATTCATAATGGTGTTCCAGAAGATTTCGCCTTTTGCTGCTGTTTGAGGTCCACCATGCAGGCTCTGGTGGTTCTGCAGTGTTTGAAGGTGTTCAAGATAATGCTCCGCTTCATTGATTACATGCTCTATCATTAATGGATACATGCTTGTAAACATTCTGCAGGAAAGCACGTTGGAAAGAAGCGTTTTCTTTGTCTGTATGATATTCGTTACCGAAGCAATGGCCTGCCGGTTCAAGGAGGAAACCTGCTGCTCCAGAGAGGGGTTAACAGGAACTGTAACGTTGTTCAGCAATGTTGCCTCAGCAATTGTAACCTGGGTGTTTATAGGCAGCCCTGTGTAGTTCTGTGTTGCAATTTCTGCTTTATATGTGTATGGAGTAATTACATCGCCTTCCCCTATGATTAGTGGGGTTATAATTCCCTTCGACAGTATAACCGTCTCCATTAGCAGCTGCTCAGCCTGATCCTTCATTTGCATCAATGACGGCACCATGTTTGAATCCTTTAAAGTAAGCGCAGCAGCGGCAAAAATAATGTGTTCTTTGATGATCCTTAGGAAAAAAAGATTTGTTTCCAGTGACTGCCTGATATATTCAGCATTTGTCATTTTTATTATACCTCCCCGAAATAAACTGAAAGCCAGTATATCTTCATAATATGCTGGCTTAACATTAAGGGAACCGTTGTTTATTTTTTGGGAGAAGTAAGACTCGTAAAATGTATTTAAAGAGTGATCTCCAAACGAATCAGACGTGCAAGTATCTTAATGTCTTTCCTGGTGACTGTTTCAGTCGAAAGGCTTCCCTTATTGCTGACTAGCAGCAGTTTATCCCCTCCGATAGTCTTTATCTGCCTTATCATTCTTTTTTCTTCGTATTCAATCAGGTAAAAGGCATCCCTTTCAATTTCCTGGGTATTGACAGCCAGCACCTGATCCTCCTTGGACATTCTGAAGCCCGCCATATCGTTGTCCTGAATAATCAGGTATGAAACCTTTTCCTTCGGGAAGCCCTCAACCTTGTTTGCAATTATCGGAAGCTTTCTGTATGATATAGCCTTATCCATCTTATAATCATATACAGGAACATCCTTAAGCACACCCGAAAGGGCGTCATGCCAAACTTCCTGTACAGGCTTTTCGACTACTCTGACAACCTTTGGATCCGGTTCAGGTTTGACGTTTTTTGATTCTGCTTCATAGAAATCAAGTTTATCAACTTCACGGTGCAGGGCTTTTGAGATTCTTGTGAGCAGATCCCCATTTAAAACTTTTCTGCCGGCTTCAACTTCCGAAATAAACCCCTCTGTGACACCTACCGCTTTTGCAAGCTGCTTTTGGGTAAGTCCCACTTCCTTTCTCAGCCTGCTGATTTCCGAACCCATTCTGCTCATTCTTTTTCCTCCGTAACTTAAGTCTGGTATTAGAATTTCCGATTAATCTACTTTAATCATTCATTATTATTTGCCTGCCTTCGCAAACAGTCTTCTATAGTAATCCGTATCAAGTATCCTTGCAGAAAAATAAAATTTGTTTGCGACCGTGTTATTTATTCTCTTCTCATATTCAGTGTCTTTCTTATTACCGTTCGTATATGTATATGTGTTTTTAATTGAATTAAACCGGGCTTTATCTGTAATCCAGCTTCTATTCGAAAAAATGACAAGAGGAGAAGAATCCGACATTATGTCCTGCCCCATCATTAGGCGTGAATCATATTCCAATCCAAAGAGGTTGGACAGAGTTGGAATCCTGTCAAGGCTGGAACATGGCCTGTCAACTACAACTGGCGTCATTCCCTTCTTATAGATGATCATTGTGCTTTTATACAATTCAAAATTGTCTTCCACCTTATGTCCTGCAAGCTCATCAATACAATTCCTTGGGAGCCCGTAAGGATAGTGATCCCCGCTTATTGCTATTACCGTATTATCCGCAATGCCGGCAGCCTCAAGCTTTTGCATAAGCAGTTTCATGGCAGCCTCAAATTCCAGATTGGCAGCAATATAAGCCTTAGACGGCTCTGAGTATGGGAGCCCGGCCACCAGCTTCCTGTTTTTATATGACATCGAATTGCCTGTGAAGGAGTAATTCATATGTCCGCTTACAGTCATATAATATGTGTGGAAAGGCTTCGGACCGATATAGTCCTTGGCTGTAGCCTCGATCATTTCAACATCTGATTCAGGCCAGGTCTTCTTGATAACAAGGCCGTTTCCTACTCCCTTATAGTCATAACCCATATTCGGGTGGGAGATATTTCTTTTATAGTAGGTATACGTATGGTTATGGTATGCTCTTGTCTGGTATCCGAGTTTTCTGAACTGGTTGCCCATTGCGAACGGGAGGTAATCCTTGCCTGAACGCGCAAAGCTCCATATGCCGGATTTAGGTATTAAACCCGTACAAGCCACATATTCTCCGTCGGAGGTGCTTACTCCCCACACTGGGTTGTAAAAATTTTTGAAGACAAAACCTTCATTAGCCATTTTATACAGTGTAGGCGTCAGATCTTTATCAATAAAATAAGGTGAAAATGATTCAGCCGTAATCAATATCAAATTACAGCCTTTAAACATGCCTGTATATTTATTCTTCTTTGAAGGCTCTACTGATGAGAAATACTTGTCCATATTTAAGAAAGTCGTGTTTTTCTCGTTTTTGATCAACCCATCAAAGTCAATTTTCATTGTGTTATAGGTTACCGGAGCTTCTTTAGGTTTTGTCGGGGATTTCGGTGAAGCAAGCACGATTTTCCCCTTCTTTTTTTTAGCATGCACTTTGTCTGAAGAATCTTCCTCAGCAATCACTACAGCGCCGTCATCGGGATTAAAGCCAAAAATTAGGCGCTGCAAATCAAGCCTCATTGTGGTAAGCAGTCCCAGTTTAGTTACGGACAGTTCAGGTGAAGCAGTCTTATAATACAGGGTGCATTGTGAAACTGCACCGTCTCCTGTCAATCTTACGCACATTATAGACAGCAAATAACTTGCCGCACACAGCAGCACCGCCACAAGCAGGCCCTTTGGCTTGAACCGTATGAAAAGCAGCTTATTGAATATCAGAAGGATTATCAGTACCGCTAATGGTAAAAGAAGAAGCAATATTCCCATAATGTTCTTCAGGAGCGCAGTCTCAATGATATCCTTAAATTGAAGCGCATCCTCAGCACCGCTTACCGAATAGAATGACAGAGGAGTATGGAATATGGCGTAATAGACCAGCTGTACCTCATAGAAAAGAACAACGGCAGAAATCAGAATGACCGATAATATTCGGCTGATTCTTGCTGGAATCAGAACAGAAATAAGAAAAAGAACCGTTCCTGCCGAAACAGCAAACAAAAAAGCAAAAAGGAAATCGGATCCTATGTTTTTAAAGTTCCACAGTCTGTAAATGAATTCAAGATAAGTTATCGAAGCCGCATAGAAAAAAAGCAGCAGAAATTTTTCCGGCAATCCCGGTTCCTTAATACTTCTTTCAATAGATAAATACTGCATTGTAATGCCTACTCTCATTTTACATAATTGTTAACATTAATAATTTTAACAGTTCTTGTTTGTTTTTTCCACATTATTTACTTATTTTAGGCACAATTTTATTGAATATATTAATCTTTCAGTCCGTCTTTACGGTACTTGGCAATTAATAAATCGACCATCCTGCCATAGCTTTTTATGCCGTCCTTTTGATTATTTGCTTTGAGGTATGCATTATTTACAGCATCATTTACTTTTTGAACCGGGCCCTCATATCCATGCCAATACCTGTTATATGCCCTGTAATCTCTAATAACACCTGAGTTATACTCTTTCTGAAGCTGTTCCCACTTTCCATAGTCAGCAGCATATAGTGCATTCATGGAATATATTAAAGCCATAAGATTACCTGAATATATAAAATCGGGATCAGGGTTTCTGCAACAAGTAAGGTAGGCAATGAAATTTGCCTCATCCTCCCGTGCAAAGCCCCTTTGGTGGGCCATTTCATGGCAGGCAGTCGATGGTATGAAACTAACCGGCATATCAACATTTATGTTAGCTTCTTGAGTAAATGGATTATGTATTCCCTGTATGCCCATCATAGACAATACCTTTGAAAAAAAGACTTTTTTAGGAATTGAGTAATGCCCGCCCAGTTCAGGATAGTGCCTGGATTCAATAGCATAACCTTTTATGGCATTTTTTAGTGTCGAGCTGACACTATGCGACAGCTTCATAACCCCGTTTGAATCCTCCTTAATCTTTTTTCGGGCTTCATTCGTGTTTGCTATTATTTTTCTGCAGGTTTCATATAAATCATTTACAGTTGAAGGTCGAACCTCCAATCCTGAGATACGGCTGAAAGTATATCTTTGATAATTCAAATCAAAGGTGATGACAGAGGAAAAATATAATACACTGCAAATTACAAGCAGATTTAAAATGGAATTAACTATTATCCGCAGTCTATTGGATTTTTCCTTGACTATTCTTAATACACAGAAAAAAACAGAAGCCAACAGACCTATACCAAGAACGATAATCCCCAATTCTCCCAGTGAAAAAGGAAAGCAGGACGGAAAAAAGCTGATTATTTGTGAAATAGCCTTGTAAAAGCCTCTTGAATATAGTTTTTCTGAAATATCGGGAGATAAAGCTGCTGCTTTTACAAGCAGGACTCCTGCCGGAATCAGCAAAATAAACTTTATCTTACTGAGTTCTTTATTTATTTTCATTTTTACGTTCTTTCTTTAAAATCAATTTGTGACACATATAAAACGGTACTCATTCACTGACCACTTGAGGAATTTTTCAAAATCCGAGTATTTAAGCACCAAGGTAGCCGTATTGATATTCGGGTGAAAGCACACTCTTTCGGACTTAGGCAAGTCCTCGTCAATCAGAACCGTTACTTCCTTCTTCAGGTCATTAACTATTCCGAAGGGACTTACTGAACCAGGCGTTACACCGAGAAGCCTTTTTAAATCCTCCTCGCACCCAAAAACCAGCTGTCTTGCCTTAACCTGCTTTCTTATTGTGTTTGAATGAGCCTTCTTGTCTTCAAGCATCACCACAAGGTAATACCTTTCATTGTGCTTGTCATAAAAAAATAAATTTTTACACCCGTCAGCCTCAAAGTTCCCATAGGCTTTTGCTTCCGATACTGTATATATAGGCGGGTGAGTTACCCTTGTATAAGGAATCTCCAATTCATCCAACGCTTTCAGCACCGGTATTTCTTCTTTGCTTACCATGTCTTTATTATTCTCCGTTATGTTTATTTTTTACACCCTCAAGCTGCAATATTGCTTTATTAATAAGTTCAAATTCCGTAAGGTGTATATAATGTCTATTTTGAGCACTCCATAATGTCCATGTCTACATAACAAAGGTTTGACCATATGGAGATTAATTGATATATTATAGCATATAGGTATGGAAGTGTGAACTTTAGATTATTTATTTTGAGTAGCATTTACTTTGGGGGATAAAAAATGAAAAAGAGTTATATAATTGTTTTATTAATATTAACAACATTTATATTATTATCTTCTGCATGTAACAAAGTTCCGAACAATATAAACGAAAGCACTTCAACCCCTGTTCCAGTAAATTCATATCAGAAGTATATGGGAACTTGGTATTCTGATGTAGATGAAAATGACTTAACAATATGGGAAAGTAATAATAAATATAAATTTGAACTTGGAATTATTAGAATAACAACTATAAACGCAACCGCAGAAATTGAAGGAAATAATAAACTGAGATTTTCAGATACTGAAGGTCCAAACATAAAAGGTACACTTGAGTTTAAAGAAAATAGTATTTTAGTCACAATTGATGAATCAGATTTTCAATATATAAAAGCAGGAACCACCTATAATTTTACTGACCATATCTCCTCAGATATTCCATCTGAAGCGACTAGTACACAATGAAAAAAATAGCTGCAATAATACGCCCCTAAAGCCACATTAAAATGTCTTCGGTATATTTTCGGAGGAATATGGACAAAAAACTGTTATACAGAAAAGCCTATCGAGCACTTGATAACATAACACCATTAAAATATGACTGCGGAATGCTTTGCAATAGCAAATGCTGTTCGGGCAGTACTGACAGCGGTATGCACCTTTATCCCGGCGAAGATCTACTCCTTGAAAACGCAGCTGATTTTTTAAGTATAAGCTACGAAGAATTCGGTCATTCTGCCATACATTTTGCGGTATGCAACGGAACTTGTGAAAGGAAATACCGTCCTCTCGCGTGCAGGATATACCCTCTTGTACCCTTTATTGATACAGCAGACAGTCTTCATATTATAGAAGACCCGAGAGCAGCTTGCACCTGCCCGCTGCTGATTCTGAGTGAATACTACCCTATTAACGCATTTTTTAAGCAAAGGGTTAGAAGCGTCTTTCAGCTTTTAATTCAGGATCCGGATATCAGGTGTTACATCGAAGACCTCTCAGATGTCCTTCGGGAATACTCTCACTTTCTACAGCCTTTTCAACTCCCTTTCTAGCTTCCCCTCATTCTTAAAAGGAAGTTTTGGCATTCCTTCGAAGCACTGCTTTTCCCTCCCCTTGATTGTGAGGGGAGGTTAGGAGAGGAGTTTATAGGCTGCGAATTACCCGGTTCTTAACTCCTTCCGTCAGCTTTGCTGACACCTCCATCAAAAAAGGAGGCTTTGTGATTATGTATCAGGCGAGGGTATAAAGTCGGTGCTTATAAAAATGACCTGGAGCAATCACCACTAGAAACTTCACCCCATAGCAATTCGAGGCTAGGGTCTGCCCTATAAGTGGACATTATTTAGCTCCCCTTCTTTTTCCTTCAAAGAGAAGGGGCCGGGGGATGAGTTTTCCTAAATAGGCAACAAAAAAACGACCGCAAAGCAGCCGTTATACCTCTAATCACTATATTTTTCTATTGAACGCAGACCCTATGATCCTGTCTGCTATGTCCTTGCCGCTCAAATCGTACTTGCCGGACTCATATTTCTGCGAAAGCTCATCAACCTTGTCTTTCCTGACGTCCGGAGTTTCCCTCAGAGCTTTCATAACAGTCTGAAAGTCCTTGGCAGTATTGGATATGGACACTACATCCTTTTTCCCTGTAACTGCACTTGTACTTCCAACCCTGTTAACAGTTCTATTCTTATTATATATTTCATTTACTCTGGGTATCTCTCCCCAAATTTTCATGCCTTTATCCACCCTTATTTTCAAATATAAAAAACAGTTGCTTGAATTATATCTGTTTTAATTTTATATCAATTATTGGAGGTTAACAAGTCCCAAGAATTTCAGCCTTCTATTTCGAAACGTATTTATTCCCTTTGATGATGTATCTCCATGGATAGTTTATTGCTTCCCCGGCATAGTCAATATTGATCCTGGGGGTAGCAAGAATATCGTTTTCAGGTATGCTTGCGCTGTCAAGCAAATACAATGAATCTCCGCAAAGGTCGGCAGCATTGTCTTTCTTACTTATCTCCATTGCGCGGCATAATTTCCCAGGGCCGCTGCAAAGATTTTTGATTTTTTCAGTGCCCCTTCGCCTGACCATCAATTCTATACCCTCAACGGGTTCCAAAGCCCGTATCAGCACAACTTCGGGCTTATTCTTCTTGTTGGTAACTATGTTGAAGCAGTAATACATACCGTAAATCATATACACATATGCATGACCGCCCGGCCCAAAAGCAACTTCTGTCCTGCTGCTGCGCAGTCCTTTGTAAGTGTGGGCAGCTGCATCCCCCGGGCCAATATACGCTTCCACCTCAACAATTCTTCCAACCGTTTTCCCTTCTTCGGTTTCATGAACAAGCTTCTTGCCCAGCAGTTCCTTTGCAACTAAGAGTGTATCCCTTTCATAAAACTCCCTTGGAAGTATCATATATCTTCCCCTAAAGCCATGTTTTCTGCAAAAGCTGCGAAAGTACCAAGCAAAGATATTGTAATCATCGGAATTATTAGCTTATGAACTTTCACTGTATTCACCCTTTCATTCAACCTTAAAGCTTTATACGATTTTAGTCGTCCAATCCTCTACGTTCCAAACATCAGTCACCCAATCCTCATAAAATTCGGGTTCATGGCACACAAGCACAACAGTACCGTTGAATTTTTGCAACGCATTTCTCAGTTCTTCTTTTGCATCCGTATCCAGATGGTTGGTCGGTTCATCAAGAACCAGCCAGTTAACATCCTTCAGCATCAGCTTGCATAGTCTCACCTTTGCGTTCTCACCGCCGCTTAGAACCATCATCTGACTGGTAATATGCTCGGTTGTCAACCCGCATTTTGCAAGGGCCGATCTCACTTCCGCATTGCTCATGCCCGGATATTCATTCCAGATTTCCTCCAACGCGGTATTTGAGTTTTGCTTTGCAGATTCCTGCTCGAAATACCCCGGGTAAAGATATTCACCCGAATTAATTTTACCCGATACAGGTTTTTGATCCCCCATGAGTGTCTTAAGCAGCGTGGATTTTCCCAGACCGTTTACACCCTTAATAGCAATTTTGCTGCCTCTCTCCAATGAAAGGTTAAGAGGCCTTGTAAGCGGCTCCTCATAGCCTATGACCAGGTCCTCCGTGCTGAAAATAAATCGTCCCGGAGCTCTGGCTTCTTTAAATTTAAAGATAGGCTTGGCCTTTTCTCTGGCAATTTCTATTATATCCATCTTGTCAAGCTTCTTCTGTCTGCTTTTCGCCATATTGGAGGTAGCGACTCTTGCCTTGTTTCTGGCTATGAAATCCTCCAGCTTTTCAATCTCCTTCTGCTGCTTTTCATAAGCCTGTTGGGTTTGCTGCTTCTTCAGCTGGTACATTTGCTGAAACTGGTCATAGTTGCCGGTATATCTGGTCAATATGGAATTCTCCACATGATAGGTCACATTGATGACATCATTAAGGAAAGGGATATCATGCGAAACCAGAATAAAGCTGTTTTCATAGTTCTTTAAAAAGTTTTTAAGCCAATAAATATGATTCACATCCAGGAAGTTTGTAGGCTCGTCCAGAATAAGGATCATCGGATTCTGCAGAAGCAGCTTTGTCAGCAGAACCTTGGAACGCTGACCGCCGCTCAGATCGCAAACATCCCTGTCAAGCCCAATTTCACCCAGGCCCAGTCCGTTAGCAACCTCTTCGATTTTGGCATCGATGATATAAAAACCGTTATGTTCAAGAGTGCTTTGGATATCACCGACATCCTCCATCATCCTGTCGATTTCCTTCTCAGATGCATCCGACATCTTCTCATAAATCTCAAGCATCTCCTTCTCAAGATCAAACATATACCGGAATGCCTCTCGAAGAACCTCCCTTATGGTTTTCCCTTTTTCCAGTACAGTATGCTGATCAAGATAACCGGTTGTAATCCTGTTGCACCATTCAACCTTTCCCTCGTCAGGCATCAATTTGCCCGTTATAATATTTAAAAAAGTGGATTTACCTTCTCCGTTCGCACCGACCAACCCGACATGTTCACCCTTAAGCAGGCGGAAAGAGGCATTCTCCAGTATTTTTCTTGCACCAAAACCATGACTCACATTTTCTACATTTAATATGCTCATTTTGACCTCTGATCAATTAATAATATAACCATTAATAATACTAACTCATTAAGTGCAGCGATGTCAAAATTAAATTCTCTCCCGCTCTTCAAAATGCGTATGCAGCAGCCTGTGAGCCGTTTCTCCGAAAGGTTTTCCAAGGTACTTTTCATACAGTTCTATGATCTCAGGATTTTCATGCGATTTCCTTAGCTGCTTGTTCTTATCCTCCCGATAGATTGCTTCCTGACGCTTTTTAACAATTTCATAATTGCCATGATGGTATGGCTGTCCCCCACCCGCAATGCAGCCTCCGGGGCAAGCCATTATTTCGATAGCGTCATACTCGGCTTTTCCGTCTCTGATCTCTTCCAACAGTTCCCGTGCATTACCCAGACCGCTTGCAATACCTATCTTCAGTTCCTTGTCACCAACCTTGACTGTTGCTTTTCTTAACCCGTCAGCACCTCTTAATTGATCAAAATCAACTTTTTCCAGCTTCTCCCCTGTCATCCATTCAGCAGCTGTTCGAAGCGCAGCTTCTATGACTCCGCCTGTTGTTCCGAAAATAACCGAAGCTCCGGTACTTGCCCCAAGAGGCCTGTCATATTCACTTTCCGGCAGGCTTTCAAAATTGATTCCGGCTTCCTTTATCATTTTTCCAAGCTCTCTTGTCGTAACTACAATATCTACGTTATTATGCTCATCCTTTGTGAGCTCCGGGCGCTTTGCTTCAGCCTTCTTGGCAATGCAAGGCATTATAGAAACTACCACAATATTATCGGGGTCCAAACCGTTTTTCTCAGCATAGTAGGTCTTGGCAATTGTACCGAACATTATATGCGGCGACTTGCAGGTTGACGGCACCTCAAGCAATTCAGGGAACTGGTGCTCAATGAACTTGACCCAGGCAGGGCAGCAGCTGGTCAGGATTGGCAGAGTTTTATTTTCTTTGATTCTATAGATAAGTTCGGATGCTTCCTCCATAACTGTAAGATCCGCACCGAAGTCAGTATCGAATACTGCTTTAAAGCCCATTCTCCTTAGTGCCGTAACCATTTTGCCTGTAACAATCGTTCCGGGTTCCAATCCGAAAAGTTCTCCCAACGCTACACGTATAGCTGGTGCAGTTTGGACAATCACATGCTTATCGGGGTCATTTAATGCCTCCCATACCTTGTCAACGTGGTAAACTTCTGTGAGCGCCGCTGTCGGACATACCTGCACACACTGTCCGCAGTATGTACAGGACGACTGGACCATCGGTATATTAAAGGCAGGACCTACGAAAGCTTCGAAGCCGCGTCCTATACCTGATAGTATGCCGCAGGTCTGAACCTCGTTGCACATTGTTTCACAACGCCTGCAGTATATGCATTTATCCGCGTCCTTAACAATAGCATCACTGGACATATCCTTCGGATAGTCCATTCGCTCCCCCTCCCACGGAATGTGCCTTATGTCCAGTTCTGCCGCAAGAGCCTGCAGCTCGCACTCAAGGTTCTTCGGACAAGTAAAACATTCATTCGGATGGTTGGAAAGCAGCAGTTCTACAGACATCCTTCTTGCCGATATAGCACGAAGGGTGCTGGTAAGCACCTCCATCCCTTCACTGACAACGGTTACACAGGATGGAACCAGCTTGTTTCTGTTAGTTCTCGAATCCACCAGTTCAACCATACATACCCTGCAGGAAGCAGTTTTGTTAACCATTTTTATATCATGAAGGTCAAGATGGCAGAGTGTGGGAATCTTCACCCCTATTTCACGTGCTGCTTCAAGTATGGTAATGCCCTCAGGTACGGTAATCTCCTGATGGTTTATTGTCAAATGCACCGGTTTGGTCCCTTCATATTTTTTTGGGTCTCCAGCCATTGGTTTGCCTCCTTCAATTCCTAAGTATGAATCCCTATTTTATTCTTTGCGACATAACGCCCCTCGCCCCTCGGATGGTCTTCATCCTTGATGAAAGCCAGGTACTCGTCCCAGAAATGCTTCATGGTGCTGATAACAGGATTGGGCGCTGTTTGTCCCAAACCGCACAGGGAACCGTCTTTAACCATGTATGCCAGCTGTTTTAATGCATCAAGGTCAGCCATTGTTCCCTTACCCCCGGTAATTTTGGTTAACAGCTCATATAAACGCTTTGTGCCTATCCTGCAAGGGGTGCAGCGGCCGCAGGACTCATCCATAGTGAATTCAAGGTAGAACTTCGCGATCTTCACCATGTTATTGGTTTCGTCCATGACAATCATTCCCCCCGAGCCCATCATTGACCCTATCCCTAAAAGACTGTCATAATCGATCGGTGTGTCCAGATCCTTTTCTGTTATCACTCCCCCGGAGGGGCCTCCTGTTTGAACAGCCTTGAATTTCCGGCCTCCTTGTATTCCACCGCCTATTTCATAAATGATTTCCCTGAGCGTAATGCCCATTGGCACTTCGACAAGACCTACGTTGTTAATCTTTCCCGCCAGTGCAAATACCTTCGTTCCCTTGCTTTTCTCAGTGCCTATTGATGCAAACCAATCTGCGCCCCTGATTATAATCTGTGTAATATTGGCAAAGGTCTCTACATTATTGACACAGGTCGGATGGCCCCAATACCCCTCTTCTGCAGGGTAAGGAGGCTTATAGTTCGGCTCCCCGCGTTTTCCTTCGCAGGAATTGATGAGTGCCGTTTCCTCTCCGCATACAAATGCGCCGGCACCATATTTTAAATTGATGTCAAAGCTGAAATCAGTTCCGAATATGTTTTTACCGAGAAGACCATACTCACGCGCCTGCTTTAATGCAGTATTCAGCCTTTCAATTGCAAGCGGGTACTCAGCCCTGATATAGATAATCCCTTTATTTGCTCCTATGGCATATCCGCCTATAGCCATTGCTTCAAGCACACTGTGCGGGTCGCCCTCAAGGATGCTCCTGTCCATAAATGCACCTGGATCGCCTTCATCTGCATTGCAGATTATGAATTTGACTTCGCTGTTCTGCTTTTTTGTTATCTCCCATTTCAAGCCTGTCGGAAATCCACCGCCTCCGCGCCCACGAAGTCCGGATCTTATAATTTCATCTATTACGGCATCCCTTGACATGGAAGTGAGTACTTTTCCCAATGCCTCATATCCGCCGAAAGCAATGTATTCGTCAATATTCTCGGGATCTATGAGTCCGCAGTTGCGCAAGGCTACCCTCAACTGTTTCTTATAGAAAGGCATTTCTCCCTGCTCCCTGATTGTTTCATTTTTCTTGGGATCCTTATACAAGAGCCTCTCAACTCTTCTGCCCTTTATAATATGTTCGTCTATAATATCTTTTGCATCCTTGGGCCCTACTCGTACATAGAAAATATTATCAGGCTCGATTTTCACAATTGGTCCCTGTTCGCAGAATCCAAAGCAGCCCGTTTGTATGACATTTGCTTCCTTGTCATAGCCCCGGGCCTTTAAAATTAGCTCCAGATTCTTTTTGACCTTAAGGCTGTCACCCGCCAGGCATCCGGTTCCTCCGCAAACGAGTATATTTGTGCGTACAGCTGTCATGAAATCCCTCCTATGGATTATGCTCTTTCAAAATCGGCATTCAGCCTTAAAGCATCAACAGGCTTTCCGCCCTTGATGTGTTTCTCAATAATTTCATGCACCTTGTCCTTTTTTACATTTCCATAAAAAACAGGCTCCTGCCCGGGGACATTTACCTGTACTGTAGGTTCGGAATGGCAATACCCGATGCAGCCTACAGTTACCAGTCTTACATTGTTTAAACCTTCTTTGTTCAGTTCTTCCGAAAATGTATTAAGTGTATCTCTTGCTCCCGATGAAATGCCGCATGTAGCCATCCCGATCATGATTTCCGTCTTATCCCCTTGATTTTGATCGTTTTGTCTCAAGCTTACCTTGTTCATATTGTCTTCTCTGATTTTCTTTAATTCCTCCAAGGATTTTATATGCATATTACAACTCCTAACTTGTTAGCTTTATCGATTGCTCAAGCCTTCGCTTCTATATGAATCCAATATATTGTCCAGTTCCTCTTCCTTGACTCTTCCATAAACCTTCTCGTCTATCATTACAACCGGTGCAAGCCCGCACGCACCTATACAGCGTACGTCCTTAAGCGTAAACAGCCCGTCTTCGGTAATTTCGTTTGAAGCTATGCCAAGCTTCTTCTTAAGGCTTTCAAGAATCTTTTCCGATCCCCTTACAAAGCAGGCAGTTCCCATACAAACACTTATTGTGTGTTTTCCTCTCGGCTTTGTCGTAAAATATGAATAGAAGCTTACTACTCCATACACCTCTGCTCCGGGTATTCCAAGCTTTCTGGCAACAAAAAGCTGTACATCTCTCGGCAGATATCCGAAAATGTTCTGTGCCTTGTGTAGTATCTCAATCAAGGCCCCTTTTGTAGTTTCGAGGTTATTGATATATTCATCGAGTTCATCAAACTTTTCTTTCGGAAGTTCTTCACTCACAGGTGCCATTACATCTATCGCTTGCGGTTTTGTCATTAAGTCCACTACCCTTCTTAATTAACTGGCATATTATATAATTTTTCCTTCGATGCAGCAGTTTATTCAGGCTTTTGAAATCATTAACCAGTTTTATACCTTGAAGGATTTATTTTAATTTAGTATAGTGTTTATCAAATGGCTACTTCAAAGGAGATGTTGAAATGTCCGACATAATGGAACTAATAGAATATTTAAAAAAAGAAGAAAAGGTATACATACAAACTCATAACTTCCCTGACCACGATTCCATCGCCTCGGCGTATGGACTTCAAATGCTTCTTAAAGAATACTGCATCAAGGCAGACATAATTTATGAGGGCTTCATTCAAAGAGAATCCCTGAATAAGATGATCCGCCTGCTTGAAATAGAGGTACATAACTATTCTGATTTTAATTTAACTCCGGAGGATAAGATCATTGTTGTCGATGGGTGCAAGGGGAACAGTAATGTCAACGACCTTATAGGCGACGAAATCGCGGTAATAGACCACCATGAAGTAAATAAGCCCGAATCGGTCAGATTTGTTGATATACGCTCCGATTACGGCGCATGTTCAACAATCATTTTCTCATACTTTTCCGAGTTGGGTGTAAAAATACCCAAGAATGTGGCGACAGCGCTTATTATCGGTATTAACATGGATACATCTCTTCTTACCAGAGGGGTCTCTCAAATAGATATTGAAGCCTATCCGGATCTATATGAGTTAGCAAATATGCCGCTTGTAAACAGTTTACTGAGAAATTACATCCAGACAAAAGATCTTAGTTTTTACAAGCAGCTTGTCAATAACATCATCATAAAAGATTCCTTTGCCTTCTATTACTTCCGGGAAGGCTGCAATCAGAATCTTTTGGGGATGCTTGGAGATTTTCTTCTATCGATAGACGAGGTTGATTATGTTGCTCTTTGTGCAAAAAATAATGAAGTAATCAATTTTTCAATCCGCAGTGAAAATGAAAAACTGAATGCTGCTAAAACAATTCAATATGTCTTGGATGGGATTGGATTCGGCGGAGGCCATTCCGATATGGCGGGTGGCGTCATAAAAGATATATCAAAATTTGATGAGCAGGCTCTTTTTGAGCGTTTTTACAGCTGCCTGACAACAGTAAAAAACAAAGGGGCCTAAGGCCCCAAAGGTCATTTTGTGACGAAGATTGCCGGATTCCATAGATATGCCTACTTGCAATAAACTAATTTCCCTCAATCACATTGATCAAATCCTCTTTTCCAAGAAGTTTACTGATCGGCAGTACGCTGAATACTGTAACGAATACTGGAATTGCAGCTGTCACCAGCAATCCCTTTGGGGCAAAAAGCGGTACATTTTCTCCGATAGGGTGCCAGAACAAGATGTTTATTATTACTGCACAAAGCATACTCAGTACGATTCCAATGATATAACTTACGCCTCCCGCAAATACCGCTTCAAGCCAAATCTTCCAGACAATCTGCCGCCTGGTATAACCCACAGCCGTCAAGACCCCGAATTCGCTTCTTCTTTGATAGAAATGCATGATGCTTGTGTTTCCGAGAGTTATACACAACACGGTTATTACTATGGACACAAGCAAATACATGACAAGTTGCAGATTTCGATTGCTTTCTTCCATATCTTTTTTGTTCCTTTCCAGCGTTTCGATGTACAGACCTTTATCTTTCACTATCTTTTCAATAAACCGGTTCATTTCTTCCAATCTCCCTTGCCTGGGGATCAGAATAGTATTCTTCCATTGCCGGCTCTCAGCCGCTGCACCTTTGATTTCTGCTGGAATAAAGCCGAGGATGCTCTTTCCCTTGATGATTCCGGTAACCTTATATTTTCCCTGAATTTCGTTATCATCCTTGAAGGTATCTCCCACAACCAATTTCTTATTTGCCGCTACGCTCCAATGAAGAAGAATTTCATTTCCGGATGACGGCATACGACCCTTTACAAGCTTCAGACCCATTATTCCCATCAAATAGGATATATCTGACTTTCTTACATACATAATACCTGCACTTCCATTTCCAAGTGCTCTGGTTATAGTTGTATGCGGAAATTGATGCATCGGTATAACACGTGCAATATTTTTATTCGCATTAATGCCATCTATTATGTTTTGCGGAACGCTATTCTCAGAATATATCCACGAGAAACATTCAAAGGGTCTGATATACGTTGCTTTACCGGACTCATCACTCTGCATTCCGACAAGAAAAAGAAAATAGAAGAACATAACTCCAAGGCAGATGGACAGTGCTACAGGAATAATTTTTCGTTTGTTATTCAAAAAGTAGTAGAGTATGCTTAGAGGTACCATCGGTCACACCTGCTTTCCGCTTTTGATTCCCTTGATTGAGCCATCCCAGATTTCTATGATTTCGTCTGCATCTTCAAGAATAGACTGATCATGAGTAACAACAAGTACTAATGCCTTTTTCTTATATTCGGCCAGAAGGTTCATGACCTCATTTGCACTTGCATGGTCCAGAGATGCCGTCAATTCATCTGCAAAGATGACTTTCGGTTCATTCATAAGTGCTCTTGCAATAGAAACTCTCTGTCTCTGGCCGCCCGAAAGCATAAATGGCTTTTTCTTTGCAAGATGTTCTATGCCAAGCTTTTCCAGTAATATAAAAGCTCTTTCCCTGTTCTTTTCTGAATAATCATTTACCGTAACCAGTACATTTCTCAGAACGTCCATGTATTCTATCAAAAAGTTCCTCTGAAAGATAAAACCAAAGTCTTTTTTTCTTATTTTCGCTTTGTCCATAGTTTTCATTTCACTCAGGTTTTGTCCGTTATATTTAACAAAACCGGCCGTCGGAACCTTTAGCCCCGCAAGAGAATAAAGCAGTGAGCTTTTTCCGCTCCCTGATGGTCCGATGATACCTATCATCCTGTTGCCCTCAATGGTAAGATTCACATTTTTCAGGGCATACGTCTGCATTTCCTTGCCTTGATCATAAACAAGGCTTAATTTCCGGCATTCCAGCAGCATATCATTCAACTCCCTCTATAATACTGATCGGATCAATCTTTTTCATCATCCGGCTGACCGGAATAATGCTGAACAGCGTAGTAAATACCGGTACGGCAATTGTTTGTAACATTGCTTCCGGAATAAGAATCCTTAGAACAAGTCCATTAGGTTCAAAAAGGAAAAAGTATTGGAGACCGGCAATAAACATTGTTAAAATCACTCCTGCCAGATAGCCTGCAAAGTTCAGGAAAGCGATCTCAAAGAATGCTTTCCCAAGGATGTAAACAGGTGAATAGCCGACGGAATTCAACAGTCCAAACTCATACCTCCTTTGAAATATGTTGATATAGCTTGCATTTCCCATAGATATGGACAATATGGCTATCAGCATCACCACGGTAATATTCATAAGCTTTTTCAAGTCCTTTGAATCCTTTTCCAGAGCATTCATAACCAAATTGTATGTTGATACATTCACCTGATTTTTCGGCAGGCTCTCAAGAAAACTGTTAGACTGCAAAAGCCGTCCTTGCTTATGAAAGACAAGTATTTCATTGGGCTTTAGCGGTACCTTCTGTTCCGGAATGAGCATTGAAATACTTTCACCGCCTAAAAAACCTACGATTCTATATGAACCTTTAATCTGAAGTTCTTTTTTATCCGCAGAATAACCGATCCGGTCTCCAATATGAAGTCCTTTGTTTTTAGCCAGCCTGTAATCCAAAACAGTTTCTTTTTTGCCGTCAATCGGAAGCCGTCCCTTAATAAGCTTGATTTTCAGCCTGTTCATGTAATATTTCATATCCGTTTTTTTAAGTGAATACACTCCAACGGAATATTTTCCGCCTACGGCTGATATGTAGAAGATTTGTTGTCTGTTCACCGGGATTGTACGATCAGTATCAGGATTTTTAATAATCTGACGGATGATCGGGTTTATTGTTCCCCCATCCTCCGATCCCCATACTTCCGAGTAATGGGTCAGCGGATTCAAACCCGTCAGGTCGTTTGCATGAATAACCTCATCCGTAATAAAGTGAAGAGAATATATCAGTGCAACACTGAACCCTATTGAAACAGCCATAGAGATTACCTTTCTTCTGTTTTTCAAAGCATAATATATAACCGAAAGAGGTTTCATATTTTTGCCTCCGTTAAGTAGTTTATACGTTGCAGCTGCTGGTAGTTTGTTCACCCTAATCTAGATTCTAGCACTTAAGACCGGATAAAATAAATAACCACGGTCACTAAATAAATGACCATGGTAATAAATCCGGCATCAATCCTTTTACTTGATCCCGTGCTCTTTCAAGTACAGTGCAGCCGTTGTCCTGTCATAAATGTCGATTTTGCTGTAAATCGAGCTTACTGTATTCTTAACGGTTCCCTCTGAAAAAGACAGAGCCGTCGCTATCTGCTTGTTTGTAAAGCCCTGTGCTAGAAGAACAGCAATTTCTCTTTCCCTTGCATTAAAATCAAAGATCTCCCGGGCAGCACTATCTTGATTCGCAACCCTCTGTGCCAGCTTTACAGCCACTTTAGACGGCATGATCAATTCTCCCTTGCAAGCTTCTTTTATTGTCTGTATGAGTTTATCCTTGGTTATGTCTTTTAACAAATAACCGCTTGCCCCGTATCTCAGGGCATCTACAATATATTCCTCATCGTCGAAGGTTGTAAGGATCAGCACCACTATTTCGGGATAGAGCTCTTTGATCAGCTTCGTGCATTCGACACCGTTCATGACGGGCATACGAATGTCAAGCAGCACTACATCAGGCTTATTTTCTTTAATCTTTTCAATCGTTTCCTTTCCATCCCTTGCAACAGCAATGACCTCAAAATCATCTTCAGACTCCAGAATGATTTTAATTCCATCCAGCATAAGCACCTGATCATCGGCAATAGCTATTTTTATCCTGCCCATAAGCAACTTCCTTCCAGTCGATTTCAAATCTGCCTGATATCTATTTTCAATGTGAAACCCTCATCCGGTTCGGATTCAAAATCCACAGAACCGCCCAATTCCTTAAGTCTTTCCTGCATGGCTCTGAGCCCAAAGCCGGGTATTACAGCCGAGCAGCCTTTTCCGTTATCCTGCAGGAGGAATTCTATTCCGTTCTCCGCTTCATGCAGCTTGAAAACAAAGGCCGTACTTCCGCCATGCTTGATCCCATTTGTAATACCTTCCTGCAAAGCTCTGTATAAAGCCTTTTTCAGAGCTTTATCCAATTCTTTGGCAAGGCTTATTTCGTGCTTTATAATTACACCTGTATGCTTTTCGGTATCCTTTATCAGTGTCTCCAAGGATGTCTTGAAATCCACAAGTTCATCGCCTTTATCGAGAATCCGCACTGAAAGCCTCAGGTCGTCAAGGCCTTTTCTCAGCTGCTCCTGTGCAAGCTCGAACTTTTCCATAGCCTTGCTTTTATCCCTGCCGACCAAAATCTTGCCTGCTTCAGTTTCCACCAGTACTGTCGTAAGAGTATGCCCCAGTGTATCATGAATTTCTCTCGCAATCTTGTTCCTTTCCTTCAGGATAGTTATATCCTCCTGCTTTTCATATGCTTCCCTCAGCTCCTGAAGGGTCAAATCCTGTTCAAGTGTTTTCTCGGTAAGCTTTTTCAGCATGGCATCAATAGTTTCATTCTGCTTCATGATATATTTGACTACATACAGAAATGCATAAATAGCCATAAACGGCACCAAGCCTTTCAGCATTGCTGTTGTGAATTCCAAAGCCGTACCGCTTTTGTTATTTGTCATCACATTGATTAAATACCCAAAGTAAGCAAGAATAGCCGTAAAGAAACCGGCTGCTGCCGAGAAGCTTATTGAAGCATCCGATATTAATACATAGTATAACACGATTGAACTGCCTCCTGCATCAAGACAGGTTATAACAAAAATCGTTACGATGTCCGCCAAAACCATCAATCTGCACAGCTTGCCGTACTTGTCAAAGCTGTAAAGAAAAAGGTTTCTTATCGAAAAGGAAAAAAGAAAAAAAGCAGTCAGAAGGATCATCAGCCAGAACCGGGAACGCTCTATGTTACGGACAATCATTACTGCTAAAGTTATTGCCAGTGCAAGGTATTGTATGAATATGATCTTGTCCTTTATCTTGTCCCTCATTGATACACCCGCTTAAGTAAAATTTCCCCGGCAAACCAAAATCTTAACACACATGTTAATTGAATCAATTTAAAAGGAAATTAAGAATCACTTTGAAATGACACCTTTTGCTGCTTATTTTACCACACATGGCCTGAATGCGGAATAATCTGCTGTAAATTTGTGTTACTAAGAACCTGGTTTTTTCATATTATGATTGCAGGACGTTTTTTGCTTTTGTGTATTCAGGAGTGATATATAATGCTTATCGATTATTATTCAAGGGAGATATCCGAATGGCCTATTTATTCAGGTAACAACTCGAATACCTTTTCAACGCCGGATGTTTTTCCTGCAAATATGATCCGGAACAGCGGCTATTTTGCAAATGTCTCTGCTGCCATCGCGGTTTCAAGCGGCACCATCTATGTGGTGGGCAAAGTGCAAGGCAATACAGTATTTGCACTTGACCTGAAAAGCGGAAATCTGAAGTGGAGATTCTCGACAAGCAGTGCAAATGATGTTATCAATTCAATAATTGCCGTCAGCGGCAGAGTGTATTTGTTGACATCCTCGGGCATAACCGCCTTGACTGATTCCATGACAAGCCCGACCGTCAATTGGGTCAAAAAAGATAATGCGTCAAGCTTCAATTATGACGGCTCAAGGATATTCTATACCGTACCGGGAGTAAATTCACAGCCTTCCTTGGTGATTCTCGATGCTTCAAACGGTAATGAGCTTAACAGACTCCTGCTGGGAAGAAGTTCAGATAAGATCGGAAGTATTGCCGCAGGCGGCGGAAAGCTTTATTTCACTATATGGAACGATACTTCAAATCCGCTTTTGCAGCTATATTCGCTAGACCCCTCAGCTGGGCGCCTTCAATGGATTGCCGGTTTAGGTTCGTATGCCGTACCCTCCTCTCACCTTCCGATATACTCAGGAGGGAAGGTTTATCTGGACTATGAGCCTTTGAGCAGCAATAATGTCAGGCAGTATATCATTGGGGCTTTTGACGCTCTGACCGGAAAACGTATTTGGACATTCAATATCGGCACAAGGTTGGGATACTCAGACATCCTTAACCGATTTTCTGTCAGTTCGGATTCGGTTATCGCAATAGATAACGCCGGGTATATGCTTTCAATAAATAAGGATACAGGAGCACTACGTTGGAGCGTAAGGTTTGCCAACCTTGGAGCCCAGGGAGCCCTTACGCAGAGTTCAGGCGTGCTGATAGCAGCAAGCAATACAATAATCGTTAATAACAACAGCAAAATCAAAATTATCGATGCAACTTCAGGGGCATTGCTCTCTCAGTTCAATAACAACAACCTGGATACATACCCTGTTGCAGCAGCGGAAAAAACTCTGGCAGCATTAACAACAAAAGGCCTGACTACTTTTGTCCCTTATGTTCAGGGAACGGTTTCTGACAAACCTTTTGTCGGCATCCAATCAATAAACCCTGAACGGATATCTCCGTACGAAGCGGGTTATACCCAAACGACAATAAGAATAATGCTGTCGGAAAATGAAAGCGTCCAAATGCAGGTAATAAACTCAAGCGGACAGACAGTGCGCAGTTACCCTGCTGCAAACTTATCCTCCGGCACGGGATACCGCTTCTGGGATGCACGGGATGACCTCGGGAAACCGGTTCCATACGGAAGATATCACTTTGCTTTTTTGTTAAAAGACCTGGCAGGCAATTCGGCTTACTATGAATATCCGTCAGCAGCAGTAACAGTCGGAAACATAATAGCTGTCGCACTTTCCGATGTCCCTTTGAGAAGCGGTCCGGGGGCTCAATACGGCATTATCAGGACGATTCCAACCGGGGCAAATCTGTATATACTCGGCGAGTCGGGAAATTGGCTGCGAATAAGCTACCTTTCAGGCACCCCCGGTTATGTAACAGGATATGTTCCGGCAGGCGCAATGTCGGTTTACTCAAACCCCGTCCTGGTTACAGTCGCAGTTCCGGAAAATTATACGGTCAAATCAGGGGATACGGTCTATACGATTGCAGCAAAATTCGGCACAACCATGCAATTGATTATCAAGTATAACAAACTGACCAACCCCGGCAGTCTAACGCCCGGGCAGAGACTTGTTATACCCACGTTGTCCAAACAGCCTGTTAAGGTCATCCATGTAGTAGTGCCTGGGGATTCCATATGGAAGATATCAAACTATTACAATGTGCTGCCCGAACTAATAGAAATGAATAACAAGGTAAATCCAAATAACCTGCAAATAGGACAGAAGCTGTTGATCAAATAAGGCTTTCAGAATACTAATTTTCTTTATGATTTGACCTAATATAAAGCCTTAACAGACAGAATCCCGCTATTATCTGCAGAATCAATGAAAGGAGAAGGAAAATTGAATTAGATACTGTTTGTATTAAAATACGGTTTGCATTTTCCCGAATCATGGTCGTGATAGGTAAAATCTATGCTTCCTTCGGTTTACTTTTCCCTAATATTTTAGGCATCACTATAGACAAGACCAAGGATGTTATGGAGATTGCTATAAGTATTATAAACAGGATATGCAGAGAACTGTTCAAAGAATACTTTATTTGGTCAACGGTAACAGCTGTGCTGTGTGCGGAAGCCTTATACAAATTGCCGGGATTCACTCCTTTTATGCCCCTTTGCATGAAGTATTTCACAATATAAAAGTTAAAGATGCCTCCAAATATGCTTACTCCTATTGTTTGCCCCAATGTCCTGAGCAATGAATTTGCTGCAGTTGCCGCCCCCCTTTTGTTATACTCCACAGATTCCTGCACGATGATCGTCAAAATGGTAAAGGCTCCGCCGAATCCGAATCCCATTATAGATACATATATCAGTACAAACAACAAGGAAGATTTGATATCCAGTGTAAGCAGCAAAAGCGTACCAACTAGTATAATAGAATTAGATACCAGCAAAGATGCTTTTGCACTGTACTTCAAGATGCATTTGCCTAAAATCACAGAAGCGATCAGCCAGGCAACCGACATTGGAGCTAATGCCAACCCCGATATCTTTGGACTAAAACCCAATATGTTTTGTATATATATAGGCAAATAAACGTCTGCGCCAATTAAAACAGCAGAAGCCAGAAAGCTTATTAAGTTGACAATAACACTTGCCCTTGTAAATATATCAAAAGGAATAATCGGCTCTTTTGCTTTTCGTTCAATTTTATAGAATGCGATCAAACAAAGTATTGTTATAGCCGCTGATACTGCAATAAACAGATTATGTTTGCTTCCGCCTGAAACAAAAATGTTCAAAAATATAACCATTGCAAGGGATAGAGTAATAATCCCTGCAAAATCAATTTTATGTTTTGTTTTTTCAAATTTTTCATTAAGATTTTTTTGAATAAGGATCACTGATAATATTCCAAAAGGGATATTAATAAAAAATATCCAATGCCAGGACAACACGTCGATCAACAGGCCTCCAATAAATGGTCCCATAAGGCTTGCAACCCCCCATACCGTACCTATGCTTCCCTGAACCTTCGGTCTTTCCTCAAGTGAAAATTCATCTCCGACAATAGTAAACGTCACAGTAAAAATTGCGCCTGCGCCGATGCCTTGTATAATACGGAACCCGATAAGCATGTACATATTTAGGGATAAGCCGCACAAAAAGCTTCCGGCTAAAAATATGATTATCCCAATTGAAAGCATATTTTTTCTTCCGTACAAATCTGACAGTTTACCGTAGATAGGGGTAGAAATAGCCGAAGCTAATAAATAAACTGAAAAAACCAGACTGATAGCCTGAAATCCCTGCAAATCCTTTACGATCGTTGGAATCGCCGTAGTTACAACTGTTCCTTCAACTGCTCCCAGAAACATTGCAACCATAAGCGCTATAATTATATTTCTTTTCCTGGAGTCCATTCCGTTGTACCTTTCTTTATCTATTGCTGCTTCAGCTTTCCTTATTTTAATCCTGTCCATTTTCAATATACCACTTTACTGAAATTGGCTTATCGTTCCAAAAAGGTCGGATGGACGAAGGATTTTATCACAACCTTTTCAAATAAGCCTGCGTCCATGGGCAATGCAAAATACACAGTCCGCACAGAGTAACTTCAAGTCCTATTTCCGCACTTCGTTCACGTGCCTTTTTCCTACAGTCAAAAGCATTATAGAATTGATCCCTGTCTTTACTCACATCCCAGAGCTCACCAGACACTGCTCCTGCTGGACAAACCTCCTTGCAGGCATTACAAGTTCCGCACTTGGATTCATTGATTGGCTGACCTGTTTCAAGTTCGGCATTTGTAAGAACACTTGTAATACGAACTGCAGATCCGAATTCTTCTGTCACCAGTAAGGCACTTTTTCCGATCCAGCCTATTCCTGCCCTCGTGGCTACCGTTTTATGCGGCAATTCCGTACGCCATGTGCTTTCATCTGCGACTACAACCTTCTGCGTCTTAGCCAATGCGCCAAAACCTTTTTCTTTTAAGAGATTTTCAGTATATTCACCGATTTCATTCAATAGCTTGTTAATTCTGTTGTATTCGTTATAATACTCCATCGTCGGCCCATCGCCTATTCCCCGTATAACTTCAGGCCTTACAGCGATACCTAATATTATTCCGTTTTTGAAGCCGCTTCTATCCTTTTCCGGTATTACTGATAAATCTGCGAACCCTACAATTGAAGCCCCTCTTTCTAAGAGCTTTACTTTTATTTCTTCGCTAAGCGTCATAACCAACCCTCCTTGTCAAGCTCCGCCAATTTCTGCAGCCCATTTTAAACATACCACTCAGCAGGAACTGGAATGTCATTTCCAAAGAGGTTGTTATTTCTCGCCAGAAATGAAGCTGCCAAGTCTGCCATTCCTACTGCATCACAAAGTACACATTCAGCAGCACCGATTTGCCCTTTCTTTGCTATGCCCTTATAAATAAATGCCGGTTCCATCTTGTCGAAATTTATTGAAACGTCATAGTCTGAGACAATGCAGTATGTTGGGTGGTCAATCACTCTTCCGTCCGGTAATTCAATCTTAAGATTACTTAGTTTATCCTTCAGCCTTGCGGGAACATGATTCCATTCCTCTACTCCATGCAGGAATGTATTTTTCTTGAGGCTGCACCCAAGAAAAAGGATCTTGGCTTTCCTGTCATAAAGCTTTCCCCAGCATCCGTTACGCGGACATGGCGTTTCCAACCGCTCCTCCCCGCTGACATAATCCTCAGCGTCTTTTCCCAAGGCAGCTACTGAGTGAGTCGGGTTCAAGGATCTTATCACTCCCGGCCTTTTAAGAAACAGATTGCTAAGTATGCCGACACAGGAGGGTTCCGTCATCGGATTATAAACAGGATTCTCCTCATTGATCTTTGACCATGTATGGGTCGGAAATATCAGCAGTCCCGGCTTCATGTACTCTATAAATGCATCCAGAACAGTTTCGGCTCCGCCCTCGACTCTGCCGACCGACTTCATGGAGGAATGAACCAGCAGTGTGTCATCCGGTTTTATCCCGATAGTAGAAATATCATTGATCAAATCTATTTTTGTATACATATTTATCTACACTCCTATATTAATCATTATTCCTTATGTACGCTTTGACAGCTGTCAGGTGCTTCTGTGCAATGCTGCCGTCCCTCACCATCCCTATTGCTGTTTCAAAGTCATACCAGCCGACATCATCCACTTCAACAGACTTAACAAATTCCTTTGTTTTGACAAAAGCAACATATCCCAGCATCAGCATCTCCTTTTTTTCATAGAAATAGCTGCCCATATAATTTATACTTTTGACAATCTGCCCTGTTTCTTCCACTACCTCTTTGGCAACCGTTTCTTCAGCATTGTCTCCGCACTTGATAAAACCGGCAACAAGTACGTGGCTCGTTTGCGAAACATAATTCTGTTTTAATAAAATGACCTCATTTTTTTCATTAACAACTGCAATAATCACACAAGTAAAAAACTGCTTAAAATATGGCTGCTTGCACTCTGCACAAAACGGAACGATCCCCTCATCCCCAATTTCTGCGTTTCCAAGCTTGCAGCCGCACTTGGGACAATAAGTAAATTCAAACACTTAAACCCTCTTTTCTGCTCCTACTATGTTATCGTTTTGCGAAGCATTTGTAATAATCAAATCAAAGCCTCTATTAAAAATAAAAAAAACCCGGAGAAGCACTCTCAAGAGTGACTCCGCAGGGTATCTGCGTGTAAGAATATTTTCCCTATGCTGCTCGCATTGCTGCTTAAGCATACTCACTTTTCACGTATTATTGCATACTTTTGCCACCATGTCAATAACACCATCGGCGGATGAACAGCAGTGTTGAAATAAGTTGATGACAAGCCATACCCCATCTGAAATATCAACTTTTAAACATCAAATAGATCATTAACTGATATAAAGGAAGGCTTTAAACTAACGCACCTTGTAAAATATTGTTTAAAAGTGTGTAAAATATTGCGTTATAGTGTGTAAAATATTGTGGAAAAATGTAGATTTATGTATGAAATTGTATTATAATTTTTTACTGTTATGCGTAAGCAGACAAATTCTATATTAACAGGAGGGTATATGCATAAAAGCAAGAAAATCATAGTTTTTTTCATGGCTGTATTATTAACATTCATGATAGCCATCGTACCGGTATTTGCCGCAGAGCAAACACCAGTTTCAGGTTCTTCAGGGGCAGCAACCCAAAACGAAATCACCTTTACCTACGACTCACCGGATCATCCATGGACCGATGAAGAACTAACAAAGGTGAAGCAACGTGTTTCAACTCTTTATTCGCTTATTAAATCAATATACGGTGAGCCCGCTTTCAATATTACCGTCAACATTGAAAAGGATTCGGATGGCAGTTATATCGGCGAATATACACCGCAAACAAAAAAAATCCGACTGTACAACCCAGACAGATATGATGTATTGTGCCATGAAATGATTCATGCCTTCCACGATGAATATAACTTGGAGGCCGGGTTGGAAGAGGGCATGGCAAGAGCTGTGGAAATCGAAGTTTTAAAGCAGGTAGAGAATGGAGAAGCTCTCGGAAACACTACCCATCAATATCCTTTTGATGTATATTACGAGGGGTTAAATAAAGAATCTTTAGGTGGAAACGTTTTTGAAAACCCCTATAACAGCTTTATGAAATACGAATTAATAGGCTATGCCTGGGCAAAAATGTACTACGAGAATCCAAAATTCTTTATTGATTTTAACAAAGCATATTACCAGGAGTGCCGATCCAATCCGAATATAAAGAATTCCGAAAGCGACATCAAACGGATAGCTGAGTCTGTGCAGCCTTCCGTTGAATCAACTCCCCTAGGTATCTGGTTTAAAAGACAGGGCTGCATGGATCAGACACCACCTCCGGGGAATTTCATCTATCAAAGGTTTTATTACTATAATGAAAATAGTCCCCTAAGTATTACAGCCGAATGTTTCTCACGCACTAATGACGGATATGTAAAAATCGCTCCCGGTATAAGTGTTAATTGGGCAGTATACGACTATAACAATAATATTATTCAGAGTGGTCAGGGCATTACAGACAAATATGGATACCTATGCGTTGATGTAAAGATAACTCCGGGTTATTACGGCAGAATAAAGCTTGTTGCTTCAACCGATGCATTTACCGAGAATGTAAACGATACCTGCTTTATTAGCGTACCTAAGAAAAGCGATTATACATATGACAATGGATCTGTGCAAATACACAGCAATAATGGAGTTTTTGGAGTAACACCAAATACAAATCAAGGAACCATCTCCTTTTACTACCCCAGCGGTTCAGCAGCTCCAATTGCAAGCGTTCCGGTAATTGACGGAGCATTTTATGCACCTGAGCTTCAATCAATTCAAGGTAAGATCAGGGCAGTTTATGAAGACGGGTTGGGTCAGCGCTTTGAAAAGTATTTTACAAAAGATGCTTGTGACTACTTCTTGCTAATGACCCCCAACATACCTACTGATCTTTGCGCCAAAAATGAAGCTGATACGAACATACTCTCCTGGACAGCAGTAGATAATGCTCAAGCATACAATATTAAACGCAGTTTAACTGTCGGAGGAGAATATGTTACCATAGCTTCAAACATTACCGGCAACAGTTTTGTTGATGAAACTTCCAACGGTAATGCCCAGTATTACTATAAAGTATCTGCAGTAAGCTGCGGCAATGAAAGTGCAGACAGCCCGGTATTAAAGGTTGAATCCTCGGAAAAGCCGAAAACAAAAATAATATTGGAAAGCAGTGCAAACCCTGGTGAACCATGGAAAGCTGTAACCTTTAAAGCAAAGGTGGTTATTGATTCCGACAATCCTGCAGATCAGAACGTACATCCTACCGGTAAAGTAATTTTCAGACAGGATGGGTATGACATACCTTCTGGTTCGGTTGACCTTATTGATGGCGTAGCAACATATACAATTAACTATATAGACATGTTTCCATATGAGGTATCTGCTGAGTTTCAGAGTGACAAGTATTTAGGCAGTTCAGAATCTCTGATACAATGCTTTAAAAGATCCACGGCCACCAAACTGACAGTAACTCCTGTATCCGGAGATTCTTCTTCCAATCCTGAAAAATTCATAATTAAGGCCACTGTATCTATTTCTGACGAGGGTTATCTTGAAAACGGAATTATAACCATCAAGGACGGAGAAAATGTATTAGGTACACAAAATATTAGTGGGGATAATGGCTCATATTACAATCAGAAACCATTTTATGAATTTGTTCTGGAATCACCCCTTTCACCCGGCACACATCAAATCACTGCAGAATATGAAGATACAGATACTTCAATATTCGGAACTTATGCCGGAAGCAGGGATACAGTATCGCTGGAAGTAAAAACGCCTCCAGCAAGTGATGACTCGCCCATAGCTTCAATCAATAATCTTGAGGTGTCTGCATACCAGAATTCATCGTATAACCTGCCCGAAAAGGTAACAGCAGTAACAGAAAAAGGCGGAACAAGAGAAGTAGCGGTTTCCTGGAATCCTTCATATGTAAGCACAAGCCTCCCGGGTACCTATACCTTTAAAGGAACAGTGGATGGTTATCCGAATGGAGTTCTGCTCACACTAACTGTAAAGCCAGAAATATCTTCGATCGCATACTGCAACACCAATGTCAGTGTATTTCAGAATACTCCTTATACACTGCCTGCAACAATCACAGCAAATATGAGTGACGGGTCCAAACAGCAGGTACCGATCTTATGGGAAAATCAGAATGTTGACACCAGCAAAACAGGAAGGTTTACGTTTGTCGGAAGTGTGGAAGGGTACACCGGAAGTAAAGTGACAATAACGCTGTATGTACGTGCGCCAATTGAATCCATCAGCGACATTAATGCTTCTGTATTTATAGATGCTCCATATACCTTACCCTCTACTGTAACTGCAAAGCTGGCAGACGGTTTGTATCTAGGCCCTCTCAAAGTCATATGGTCACCTTCTTCTGTTGACACAAAAAATATAGGGACCTACACTTTCAAAGGAACAGTGGATGGTTATAACGGCAATGTTACATTAACTTTAACTGTAAAACCTAAAATTCTTTCGATTGCATACTATAATATAAATGCCAGTGCATATCAGAATACTCCCTATACATTGCCCGCAACAATCACAGCAAATATGAGTGATGGAACCCAGCAGCAGGTACCAATCCAATGGGAGAATCCAAATGTTGACACCAGCCAAACAGGAAGGTTTACATTTGTCGGAAGTGTTGAAGGGTATACCGGAAGCAAGGTCACTATAACGTTGGATGTGCACGCTACTATCGCTTCAATAAACAACCTCAATGCTACTGTAATTCAGAATCAGCCCTATATCCTGCCTGAAACGGTTACTGCAAAACTAACAAACGGCTGGTATCTTGGTCCCCTTGATGTGACCTGGTCAGTATCTGCTGTGGATACAAGCATTCCGGGAGTATACACCTATGAAGGAACTGTAGAAGGTTACAGCAAAAAGGTTGTACTCACCTTAACCGTAACGGCTGAAAGAATTTAGCGGCTGTAAATAAAAAACAGACAATAATTAAGTAACCTTAAAGGGTTGAGTTCTGTATTGTACAGGACTCAATCCTTTTTTTGAAATCAGGATTATTTATAAACATTTTGTTCATGCTTCATAATTAAACCATAACATCCCATCATTTTCAGAAACCCATAATTAAAAAATTAATAAAAGGGCATTCTAAAGATGAAATGAATTCGGATGTTTTGGAGGCATAACAAATGCACACAATGTGGAAGGGTTCAATAAGCTTCGGCCTGGTAAATATACCTGTAAAGATGTTTGCGGCAACCGAGGATAAGGATATTAAGTTCAGATACATTCATAAAACCTGCAGCACTCCTGTCAAATATGAAAAGGTTTGCCCCGCATGCGATAAGGAGATTCAGCCTGATGAGATAGCTACGGGATATGAATACGAGCCGGGAAGCTTTGTAGTCATGAAGGATGAGGATTTTGACTCAATAAAGCCGGAAATGACCAAATCAATTGAAATAACCGATTTTGTTCTTTTGAAGGAGATAGACCCTATCTACTACCACAAAACCTATTACCTTTCGCCGCAGGATACGGGCGGAAAGGCATATAACCTTTTATGGGAAGCAATGAACCAGACAAACAAGATTGCAGTTGCAAGAATCATACTTAGGGACAAGCAATCACTTGCGGTTGTCAGGGTTTATAAAAACATTCTCGTACTGGAAACAATATTTTACCCGGATGAGGTAAGGAGCTCTGCTCAAATTCCGGGCATTCCCGAGACTGCGAATGTAAACGAAGCCGAACTTAAGATTGCCAACCAGTTGATTGACAACCTCACCGTAGAGTTTAATCCTGAAAAATATAAGGATGATTACAGAGAGAAGCTGATTGACGTGATAAACAAAAAGGTGGAGGGTAAGGAAGTTGTAAGGAAACCGGACGTGCAGAAACAGAACATCATAGACCTGATGCAGGCTTTACAGGCCAGTGTGAAGCAGGTTGAAAAGGAAAGAAACGATAAGAAAAAAAACGATAAAAAAACACTTGTTAAGCAGGGTTCATAATTATGGAGTGGATACAGCCGATGGAACCTGTATTAAGCCGGCAATTGATTACCGGCCCTGAGTGGCTTCACGAAATCAAGTGGGATGGAATACGGGGAATGACATATATAACAGGTGAAGTGTTCAGGCTTTTTACCAAGAAGGGAAACGAAAGGACAGCTTTCTACCCAGAGCTGTCGGGAATCCTTCAGCAAATAGGTTTTAAAACAGCTGTTCTGGATGGTGAAATCATTGTACTCGATGCGAATGGAAACCCATCCTTCTATTCCAGTCTGATAAGAGAAAGAGTTCGGGATGTTAAAAAGGTCGCCTACTACTCAAGGATACATCCAGTTATGTATGTCTTATTTGACATCCTGTATGCAGATGGCAAAAGCCTTGCAGGTGTTCCGCTCTCTGAAAGAAAGGAAATGCTGAAAAGCTGTTTTGAAAAAAGCGACAGGATCACTCTGACAGACAGCTTTGAAAATGCGGAAGCCCTTTATGAGATGATGAAGTCCAAAGGCTGGGAGGGCATCGTAACAAAGAAGTCAGACAGCTTGTATAAAGGCGGTAAACAACATAACCTGTGGTATAAGATCAAGTTCACAAAGAAAATGCTTGCGGTAATCGGCGGAATCCAGTGGAAGGATAATATGCCCAATTCCCTTATTCTAGGCATATACAAGGATGAGTCGCTTATTTTTATTGGAAAAGCTTCAACAGGACTTACTCAGGAGCAAATTTACCTTTTGAAGTCCTACTATAAAGAGTTGGAACAGAGCAGCAACCCCTTTGCAGATATAAACCTAAAGGGAGCCCCCAAGGGTATAACCTGGATGGCACCCAGTCTTACCTGTTGGGTTGGTTTCGCCGAGTTCACCGATGACGGAGTCCTCCGTCACCCAAGAATACTTGGATTCAGCACTTCAAGTGCAAATGAGGCAAATGGAAAGGAGTATGTGCTTTAATGTATCAATTAGATGTAGAAGGCTATGGAATCAACGTTACAAACCCTGAAAAACTGCTGTGGCCGGAGGTCGGAATACGAAAAATTGATTTTATCGAAAAAATGATAGAATTGGCGCCGTTCATAATACGCCATGCCAAGGATATGCTGCTGACAACAATCAGGTATCCTGATGGAGTCAACGGAAAATCCTTCTTTCAGAAAAGCATACCGGAATATGCCCCTGAATGGGTAGAGACAGCAGTTAGCAATGAAACCGAGTATATACTTCTCAATTCCGTTCCGACGCTTGTATGGCTTGCTACCCAGGCAGCACTGGAATTTCACACAAGCTTTAACTCCCATTTGCGGGAGGATTACCCCTTTTATCTGGTATTCGACCTTGACCCTTCAAAGGGGCAAACCTTTGAGGATGTCACGGAGTGTGCAGGCATTATTCATGAGACACTGGAGTCACTGTCCATTAAAAGCTTTGCAAAAACTTCGGGGGCAACAGGGCTGCAGATTTACATTCCGACCGGAAGCAAATATGATTATGAAAAAGCCCGTAAGATTAACGAATTCTTCGGTGCGTATTTCAGCCAGAAGTACCCTGAACAGTTTACGATTGAACGGATAGTCAATAAAAGAGGCAAAAAGCTTTATTTCGATTACCTTCAGATGTGGTACGGAAAAACAATAACAACTGTATATTCACCCAGAGCAACTCCAACCGCAACAGTATCAATGCCGATAGAATGGTCCGAGCTTGGGAAGATCAAGCCCGGTGATTTTACTTTACTGAATGCAAAAAAAAGACTTAATGAAAAAGGGGACCTCTTTGAAAACATATTTGAGGAAAGCCAGAATCAGGATCTTGACTCTATTTTAGTCATGGTGTAAAAATCGCAGCCGTTCTCTGGCTTGTGTTTCTGCCACCCTCTTGTAAAGGGGATGGTCATCCACAGTAGACCGGGGATTCTTTTTTGTACCTATGTTTTGCTTTTCATTCCTACAGCAAGCAATCCTTTTTTTATAAACCTGCCGACCTCAATGTTTACGAAGTTCCCTTTTTTCAAAAAGCTTATCAGCTCCTGTTTGCTGTATACCTTTACATCTCCCATTTTCATAAGCGGGAATATAAGGTTTGCTATCTGACGCATAACCGGAGGAAAATATGGGTCTGCAATATACAAATGCCCTCCACGATTGAGAATCCTCCATGCCTCAGAAAGAAATTTCTCTGGCTCGGTAAAGTGGTGAAATGCAGCGCTTACCGTAATGGCATCAAAAAAACCCGATTCAAAGGGCAATTTACAGCTATTTGCAGAAGCAAAGTCCATTTCGGGATATTTTTTCTTAGCTTCCTTTACCATATTTTCCGAAATGTCTACACCATAAGCCTGAATTTGCTTTTTATCTGCCAGCAGCTTAAGTAGCGCACCGTTTCCGCAGGCAACATCCAAAACCCTGTATCCGTTTTCAAGCCTGACTGCTTTTGATAATTGGAGTTTGAATTCAAGGGTGTATTTACCGTCAAAGGTTTCATCATAGTTGGAAGCAATCTTGTCATAATTTTTTAATGATTCTTCAGTTTTTTTATCCATATGTATTTCTCCTGAACTGTTTAATTACTTTATAATGTTTTCATTTTTGCAATAATCTCTTCAAACTCAATCGGCTTATAACCGATTCTCTCAACGCAGGCACAAAAGCTTTGCGGCGAATAGTCGGCATATATGGGGTTTGAATGGACATGCCCGTAGATATTCGCATAGGGCATGCTGGAATTGAGGTATATAGGGTCATGTGATAAAATGAACCACTCATTGAATATTATAGGATATCTGACAACCTCATCAAACCCGGATACCTTCCACCTGTCAAATGGAAAGATATCATCATGGTTACCCAGGATCAACACCTTGTATCCATTCAGGCCGGAAATTATCTCTATCGTTTTGTTTTCATCATAAAAGGAAAAATCTCCGAGCATAAATACTGTATCTTCCACGGTTACAGTGTCATTCCAGTTCTTAATCATAGTGCTGTCCATCTCTTCGACAGTGTGAAAAGGACGGTTTGCATATTCAATAATATTTTTGTGTCCGAAATGTGTATCTGCAATAAAGAAAACTTTAGGCATAAATATTTACCCCTTATATTTTAATCGCTCCACCGTGCATTCACGGTCCCCCTTGTTAACAGGGGATTAATAAGCATTATACCATTGGGACACCTTGGTCTCAACTCTAATATTATTCTCGATTATTTAATTATTGTGACAAAAGCCTGAAAGACGTTTCTCTTTCACTCGTCAAGCAAGTCTTCGGCAAACCCGCTTATGACGTTAAAACCAAAGGACAGGAAATAATCGGCTATGTCGCCGGCCCAAACTATAAAATACTGCTTGTTTTACCTCAGCCTAGTAAAGAAAAACCGGATCCTTTTCTGGATCATTATTCGGTATTCTACCCAAGAGGAACAGTCAATTTAATGGCTGATGATCCGGGAAGGCAGTGGTGAGCAACAACCTCTCTTCACTGTTGTTGGTTATAAAAAACACAAATTTGTACAAAATAATTATAAGTTTTATTTAAAAGCACAAAAGCCTAGGCGATTATGATATGCCCAGGCTTTTTTGCATAATATTACTTGCTTATTATTTACTCCTGCTTAGGTCGCCTACCAGTTGAACATTGTAGAACTCTGTCTCTGCCTTAAAACCCTTTGAATTTGAAGCCTGAATCTTATAACTGATATGGCCTGCACTTTTACTCCTGCTAATTATTTGAGCCTCATAATACCCTGCTGCACACGGCTTCATTTTAACTTTTGTGCCGGTTGAAAGTATAACATTTACATGCTTGTAATCAGGCTGAGTTATTTTTACCAGTATATCAATAATTTCCCCCGTCCTTGCCGCAGCATAGCTTTGGTGACGAATAACAGGTGTTTTGCTATATGTATTTATATTTAAAGGAGTACGGGTATATGGCTGCTCGTGTCCAATAAAAAATCCTGCTCCCCATTGGTACAAGTACCCTTTATTGTTAATAGCATACACCCTATGGCTCGCTGCATTAATTTTGGCAAAAACTATTCCTTCCATTACTTTTAGAGGGTTTTGTTGGATTCCTGCCTTATCATAACCCAGACCTCCATTTGCGTTATCTCCCCATGTATAAAGCTTACCATCATTACTCAGAGCCATAGCCATTTCAGATTCTATCCAGCATTCTTTAATGTTATTAAGAACCTTTTTGGGTTTTAAATCTTTTTCATATTTCTTTTGTCCGGCATTTCCTGTTTCACTTATAAAACTACCAAACTCCCATAGACTATTATCCTTGCAGATAACCAAATATTTTTCACCATCCGAGGTAAAATCCTTAACATTATCCATTATCTTTTTAAATGACAGTTTTGTATTATTTACATCTTGATTAACAAAGAGTCTGCCATCCTTATATAGTATATAATCTGAATTATAATATCTTATTTCATCTGAATTATCGGCGACCTTTACTAAATTATCACGCATAAACTGAGTATTTTTATTTATTTCATAAAATTTATCAAATAACCAGATAGACTTATCATTTTTAATAACGTATAAAGTATAACTATTATAATTAAGACTCTTGATTCCAGACAGGACTGTTTTAGCTTGTAGCTGGTCTTTAGAAAATTTGTCCTCCGCAATATTCCACATAAGCACATCTTCTTTATTATTAAGCGCAAAAACATAGGAGTCATTTCTATAAACCTGTGTAATACCATCTGCCAGTTTTAAGGGTTTTTGCAGTTCTTTCGGCCCATCAGGTGAAGCATTTTTGCTCACTACCCAAAATGATCCGTCTTTTTCAAGAATATATACGTTATTTAAGAATTGGCTGCAATAAAGCTCCGATACATCTTTTATACCACTTCCAAACTTTTTAAAATCTTTCATAAGAGAGCCGTCTTTCATAATTAAAATATCTTCAACAACCTTAATAGTACCATCGGGATATTTCACAGTTTTTGGAATTCTATTAGAATCCCATCCTAAGTACCACCTTATGCCGTCCTTCTTTACTATCGTATCATCACCTTGCATAAACTCATCTTCTTCAACCCTGTCAACATCACTTAGAATCTTTGTATTAACACTTCTCTCCAGTGAGAAATCAGTATACCACAGGGAATTATCCGTACACAAAACCATTCCATCGTAATTATTGTTATATATCATTTTCGCATTGCCCATAACATTTCTAGGAATTGAATAATGATTTAAAGGACTGATGCCTCCCCATGCACATATCGACCCGTCCTTCTTTACAGCTACTATACGTTCATAGCAGCAGTCTGCGTATATGACGCTATCCATAATCTTTACTGGTTCTCTAATAGATCCCGCAATTTCCTGCGGAATGTTGTCGTCAATAATATTCCAAGCCCATAAGGAGCCGTCTTTTTTTATAGCACAGCTGGCTGCAATATATGAATCAGTATAAATTACATTTTTCAGGATACGTGGAGTAGTATCCAAATATGATGTTTCATAAATCAACGAATTATCCTTTTTGATATAATAATAGCCTTTTGCAAACGCAACAGAATCAGCTATTTTTTTAGTTGAGAATTTATTATCATCATTCTCTATTTGTAATCGATATAATGTTCCTTTTAAATCTATAATATTTAAAATATGATACCCTGAACTAATATTTTTTGCATTGCTGAACACTTTCAGGAACTTACCATTTAACCACATCCATACCGAATTGTCTCTTTTTAAGACTGTCACCATACCATTACCGGAAGATGCAACAGATTTGACACTGTTTAATATCTTAACAGGCTTTTGCATTTTTAATCCACTTTTATCATTTAAATTATCACGGCTGCTCCAAGTCCACAGTGTGCCATCCTTTTTAATCATATAAAAACTGTTTTCGTCCCCATCTATTTCAGCTACTTTATCCGAAATCTTAACTGCATTTTCCGTTTGAAAAATAGGTGTTTCCCATAGACATCCATCTTTGTGAAGTGCAAGCATATTGTCAAAACCCACTGCAACTTTTGTAAAACCTTTTTCGGGCATCTTATTACTTGAATCCCCAAAAATAGTGTTTGACCATAGGTTCAATGCTGTAGAAACCGTTATAATAAAAATTAAAGTAATTTTTAAAAGTTTTTTCATCAAAAAATTCCCCCTAATAGTAATATTAGGATTATACCATTGGAATATATTGGACTCAACTATAATTGTAATTGAATTACTTAAAAGGATTAAATTTTTAAACGTAAGGAATTTAACTTATTGAACCAGAGTAACCAGCAATTTATGATGCATTTATTTTCTATTGGGATTTTAAAACACCTGCTTAGATATTTCAACAAAAAAGAAACAATCAACTGACGATTGTTTCTTTTATTATTGGATCATTTTTTATTATTAATTTTATAAATTTATTTTACCCTTAGAAGGAAAGCTTGTGTCCCTTTTCCAACTGCTGTATCTGCTGCTCTCCCTTATCGGCCAATTCCTTGAACTGACTGATCGTTTCCTTCATCTTTGGAAGTGCTTCCTGCTTATATGTACTGATTGCGTCCAAGGCTGACAACGCATCCTCAAAAGCAGTTTTTAATGTCTCAACCGATATGTTCGCTTCCATTGACTGCTTGTGAATCTCGGCGCCCTGTTCCTTCAGCATCTTTGAGGTTCCGCTGATAAGATCGTTTGTTGTCTGGTTCAGAATTTCTATTTTTCTCAAGACAATTCTCTGATTATACAAAGCGCTTGCAACAATTGCAGAAATCTTCAATGCCGATACTGTAACGTTCTTAGCACGTTCAACACCTCTGATAAGCTCCTTGTTGTTTCTCATGACAACCTCGATTGCCATAATACCCTGCTGGTTGACAACTATCATTTGCTGCATATCCATAATTCTTTGCCTTAGCGGAAATAATATTTCTTCCGTCACAAACTTGATCTTTTCAGGGTCTTCATTTTTTGCTTTAGCCGCCTCGATCTGTGCCGATATTGATTCATCCATCAGTGTTCCAAGCTCGATTTCCTTTCTCAGCTTCTTAGTCAGATCTCTCAAGGACTGCTGCTCAATTTCCAATGTTGTGTTGTCATTTTTAAGGGTTGTTTTGCCCTTTTCAAGTGACACAACTATGTCTGCTATTACGGAATCAGCTTTCTGGTATTTTGCGAAATATGCTCTAATCGGATTGAATAACTTGCCTAACAAACCGGTTTTTGCAAAATCAATCATGCTGGGGTCCAGATCCTTCAATTCCCTCTGGAGGTCAAGCAGACCTCTTGATACCGCTCCGCCTTCATCACCCATTTTCGAGAAATTTCCCACAGTCACCTGAAGCAAGGCACTTTTTTCTGCCGAATTCTTCATTGAATCAACTCCAAAGGATTCAATTGACTGCAGAATAGCTTTCCTTTTCTCTAAAGATTCGATGTCGAGCGACATGATTTCAGCAACATTACTGTCCGCCGCCTGTTTCAGCTTTGCCACTTCTTCAGGTACAGGTTTAACCTGCTCTATGATCTCATTTTTAATCACTTTTTCATCTACAACTTCCATTGAAAAGCTCATTTATTTTACCCCCTCAATTTTTTTGTTTCCAAGATTCTATCGAAGTCAAATACAAACTACATCTGAGCATTAAACAGACTTCCCAACTGATAAACAACATCCTCACTGTCGGCATTTATCGTTGCTGCCTCATTTATTCCGGAAAGATTCTTCAATGCATCCTTATCTGCCTCTTTATTATAGCCGATTGTATAAATCGGTATCTTATAATGCTGCAGTATGCCCTTTATATCATTTAATGAGTAATTATCCTGATTTGACATTCCATCCGACAAAACAAAAATCATCGGCTTTATATTGGGGTTTTTAGCTTTTTCATTCAAAAGCATTTTTGTACCGACTAATAGTGAATCATACATTGCAGTACCGCCGCTTGCCTGAAGGCTTTCAACAGCGCCGACAAACATAGATCTCTGATTCAAATCGAATTTTCCTATCGGAAGATTAATATTGATGTCATCCGAAAAAGAAACAAGTCCGATATAATTATCTTTCCCGATATACTGCGATCCCTTTACAAGTGACTCCTTCAGCTTATTCAATGGTGTGCCCTGCATACTTCCCGAAACATCGGCAATAAACACCGCAGCAATCTGATTATTTACATTTTTCTTTTCCTTCCACAGCTTCTGTGCCTGAGTGATTACATCTCCGCTTATACTTCCCATTTCAGGCTTATAGTCATTAAGATTGTTGAAGCCGTCCTCAGATGCAAGCTTCTGATACTTGGAGGACTTGCAGAATTCAACGAACTTATCCAAGATTTCCTTTTTCTCTGGAGTAAGGTTTCCCAGAGAATACATCGGACTGTCATGTCTTACTCCAAATGGAGTAAATACATAATCACTTTTAATATCAGGCAGATTTGCATATTGCTGATACTCAAGTATGAATCCGTCAAGAACTCCCGATTTTGCCGAATCTCTCATTTGCAATGTTGTATATGCAACAAAAGGTATATTGGTTTGAAATTTCTCAAAGCCCGAAACAGCCCTATCGCTTAAAAGATCACTGCTGTCAAAGGTATACAGGGCAGAAATAAGAAAATTTAATCCTGTCGAGCTTGCAAACGGGTTGGTATACCCCATTGCCATTTCGTTGTTTGCAACTGCATCGGTTATGTTTTTAATACTAACCGAACCATACTTTTTAATCAGGCTGCTGCGTTCCTTCTTTGATATGAGGATGCCTGCCACATTTCCCGCAAGCTTTTTGTCAACAAGGTCAATTTTGGTTCCCTGCGACTTTATCATTTCTCCCCAAAGCTCATTTGACGGAGTAAATGCGTCGGGAACATACTTACCCGAAGTAATGTAATCTGTCGCCATACCGGACGCCAAACCTCTTATCCTTACCGATATTTTTTTACCGTTTACGGCAAACCCGGCTTTATTGAAATCATTTGCAGTGTCAACAAGCCAGCCGTCTTTTCCAGTACCTGTTTTTTCAGTTGATGAGAATATCTCGATATAGTTGTCTGTAGTATTATTCACCTGAGCAGGATATTTCGAAATGTCAGGCAGAGCTTCCTTTACGTCGGTAGTTTCAAGACTCACCTGTGCTTTTTCAGCCGGTACATTATTGATTGTCAATTCCTTATAAAATCTGTTTAAAGTATCCTTGGCATTTTCCGCAGTTACTGTCTTCTGACTTTTACCTATGTTTTTTGTAGCAGATATACCGCCGTATACCAAAGCAAATACCAGTACAGCAATTCCTCCAAGAATCAGTAATGTCTTAAAATTCTTACCATTCATTATTATTGACCACCCTCTCCTATTCAATATTCCAAATTATTTATAGTACTTTGCCTGTTTCGTCAGCTCATCAATCTCTTTCATGCCGCTCAGATTTTCGATTTCGCCGTCTTCAAGACTGTTGAATTTCGATATCTCCAGTAAAAGCTTATCAAGCTTGAGCAATATTTGTTCATTTTCTTCGGTTGAATTCTTTACGAATGTAATGTATTCGTTGTAGATCGTCATCTTAGTCTGAATGATTTCCTGTGTGAAAATTTTACCGGCATTCTTTTTCGTTATAAGGATATAGTCATCCTCATCGAAGGCGTTGATCTTGTTCAAAATGCTTCTGATATTCATAAAAAAGACATTCTCTACCGCTGATAAGGCATCATCAAATTTCTTATAGCTCATTTCCTCAGGATTAAACTTCTGAAGCAGAATATCCCTTATTGTATCCTTTTTCTTATGAAGCCTTTCAATCTGTTCAAGGATTATTTCAATGTCCTGCCCGAAGGTTTTGATGCTGCGGTTCTGTTTCAGCGCATTAATGTAGTCTTCCTCAGTCTTAATCTCACTAGCTTGAATGTTCTTCTCTTTGTGTGTAAGGATCTTATAGTTGCCGTAGACGAACAAGGCTATGCTCATAAAGATGGTCGAGCAACCAAAAGCAGTAGCAAATACACTTGCTCCGCCAATATTAACGCCGATAAATCCCGGTGAAAAAAGGATAGTGTCTAACGCTGCTATTCCTATATTTAATCCTGCTATTTTCAGAATTTTATTTGTAGGCACGTTCTTTGATAATCTCCTTCTTTAATAATAAACATGCACCAATTAATTCTATCATAAAGAAAAGTCCTTGTCGAGATTGACAGGGTTTATAGAAGTTTACAAAAATTCATTTTATGTAAAAATATGTTTCAATTCATATGCTTCAGGGTATATATATTTTTAATTGCATTTTCTTAATAAATCATTAGCCGGCATAGGATTAAATACTTATGCTGATGCTATTATTGACACCCTGTTCAATAGGAAACCGGCAGTAATGCTTTGGAGGTAATGTTCATTCTTAGGAGTACAAATAACATTTGCAAATACATATTAACATTCTTTGCAATGATGTTTTTCAGTATAGGATTGAATACCGATACTTATGCTAATGATGCTCCGAAAAGTATACTCATTTTGAACTCATACCAAAGTGGTCTTTCCTGGACCGATGATCAAACGGACGGGATCTTAAGCATACTTAAAAAGCATGATAACTATTCAAATATATGCGTTGAATATATGGATTGGAAAACCTATCCCTACCAGGATAATCTTAACCAATTGTATTCTTATCTAAGCTATAAGTATGCACATAAAAAAATAGACATTATCCTTACGACAGATGATGCTGCACTTGAATTCGCACTGAAAAACCGTAAAAGTATATTTTCCGATGCACCTGTAGTCTTCTGCGGAGTAAACGAGAAAGGTGTCCAAAAAGTCACAAGTGGATATTCCAATGTAACAGGCGTGGTCGAAGAGGTAGCCCCTGAAAAAACTATAAAAGCAGCTCTTGAGATATATCCTGAGCTGAAAAATGTATATGTAATATTTGACAACACGGAAAGCGGACAATCTACCGGCAGTCTGGCCATCGATGCTGTTCGTAGGGCAGATTCAAATTTAAAAGCCATCCCGCTTAACCGGGGAAATCATAAAGAAATTCTTAATAAGGCAGAAAAGATTTCCGGTAACAGCATTATACTGATAACAACCTATTTTGATAATTCGGAAGGCATATTAATCGGCTTTGAGGACTTCTGCGAGGCGCTAAGCCAAAAGAGCCATGTGCCCGTTTTCCACCTTTATGATTTCGGAATAGGCCACGGTGCTTTCGGCGGGAGCATGCTCAGCGGAAGACTGCAGGGCATAGCTGCCGGAAAGCTTGCAGAAAGGGTTCTGAATGGAGAAAACATTTCGGCGATACCTATAAGCAGGTCAAAAACGACAAGCTACATATTTGATTACAGTCAGCTGAAAAAATTCAATATTCCCTTAAGCCGGGTACCCAAAGGCAGCATTATCGTCAATAAGCCCTTCTCTTTTTTTGAAGCATACAAGAATCTGGTTATAACCGTTTTGGTCATATTCATGCTTTTATTGGGATTTATATGTGTTCTGCTGTTTTACTTGAATAAGATACACAAAATGAGACGGGCCTTGTATCATAACAATCTGGAACTGACATCATTGTATGAGGATCTTACTGTCTCTGGCGATAAGCTAAGACAGCAATATCAGGAACTGCTTCAGACGCAAAAAAATCTTGCTGAAAGTGAGGCACAATATGAACTACTCTTTAAAAAAATGCTGAATGGCTTCTGTATCGTTGAACCGATCAGGGGAAAGAACAATAGACTTGCAGATATACGTTTTATCAGTGCAAATCCGGGCTTTGAAAATCATACAGGCAAAAAAGCGGAAGAACTTTCCGAAAAAACATGGACAGAGGCTTTCGGCTATACAAACAGTAATCTGGGTTTTTATGAAAGCATATTGGAAACCGGTGAGTCAAAACATTTTGAAACCTATTATCCAGACACAAAAGTTTATTATCTTATTAATGCATTTAAAATCAGTGACGTACGCATCGGATTGGTTATTGACAATATAACTGAATACAAGCTTGCCATCAAAAAAGTCCGCAGCCTGAATGAAAATCTTGAAATGCGTGTTGAAGAAAGAACAAATGAACTGAAGGATGCAGTCAAGGAGCTTGAAGACTTTGCACATACCGTATCCCACGATTTGAAAGCACCTCTTAGAGCTGTAGATGGCTACAGCAGAATCATTATTGAAGACTTTGGCGGCAAAATGGATCGGGAAGCCAATCAGATGCTCCTTAGCATTAGGGGCATCTGCAGGGATATGATCGAAATGATTAATAAATTGCTTGAATATTCGATTACATCAAGGTCAACTTTAAATCTTGAGGAAATAAGTACGGATGAAATGATCAGAAGCATATTTGCCGAAATCAGACTAACATGCCCGGAAAGAAAAATAGACCTGAAAATCGAGACCGGATTGCCAAGAGTGAAAGCCGATAAAACGCTTTTCAGGCAGGTTATTTATAATGTGCTTTCCAATGCCGTCAAGTTCACTAAAAACAGGGAAGTTGCTCTGATTGCAGTAGGAAGCACTATAACCGAGAACGAATACGTCTTTTATGTTAAAGATAATGGCGTCGGCTTTAATATGAGTTACGCAAACAAGCTGTTCGGTATCTTCCAAAGGCTTCATACCAGTGAAGAGTATGAGGGCAGCGGGATTGGACTGGTTACAATAAAAAAAATTATAGAAAAACACGGCGGCAAGGTTTGGATTGAAGGAAAGCTTGATGAAGGCACAAGCATATACTTTACCCTGCCGTTTGTATGGTAGAAGGCAGGTGCTTAAATGTATAACGTCTTAATTGTCGAAGATATGGATATAGCAAGGCTGGAGCTGCGCAGGTTAAAACTTTGGGGAGAAAAATCCGGCTTTATTATTACTGCTGAAGCAAGGAACGGTGAAGAAGCACTTCAAAAGTTTGAAAACAACCGTATCGACATGGTTATAACCGATATCAGGATGCCCAAAATCAATGGGATAGAATTATTAAGTCATATTGTAGAGAAAAGTCTTTGTTCATGTGTTGTTCTTTTGAGTGATTTCACTGAGTTCAGTTATGCCAAGCAGGGTATAGTATTAGGTGCCTTCGATTATATCTCTAAGCCCGTAAACGAGGAGGAACTGGCAAAGCTTTTGCAGCGTGCCGGACAATTCATTGAAAATGAGCATAAAGAAAAAGCACGGATAAGAAAGCTTGAAGAAACTGCCGGAGAAAAGATTGAGACGGCCTTTCCGTCTGAGGAAGTCTCAAGACTGATTGAACTGATAGAAGCCGGCAGCGCTCCTATGGTTGAAGCAGCTCGAATGGTTGATGTTGTAGGTTCCTCCTTCAACCATGATCCCATAAAGGTTCAAAGCATCCTGCAAAACGGAATTTCACGGATTTCTGACGGTTTAATTGATAGAAACTCATGGCTTCAGAAGTTTATAAATGCAGGTGAATATAAGAATTTGAGCTTTTATAACCTAAATGAATTCCATGAGATGAAAAACCGTTTTTTACAATCCGTCCAAAAGCTTGCCTCATTATTTCGAACACTCCGCTGCGGTATTCATGACAGCGGTGTTGCAGGCGATGTCTGCAGATATATTTTGAATAATGTTGATACCGAGCTGTCTCTAGGTATTGTGGCTGATAAATTATATATGAACAAGAATTACGTAAGCGAAGCCTTTAAACAGAAAACAGGCATGTCTTTTGTCGAGTACCTGACACTTGTAAAAATGGAAAGAGCAAAAATACTGATTTCCGTTGACGGCTTGAAAACATATCAAGCAGCGGAAACCCTAAGCTTCAATGACACAGAATATTTCAGCAGGATCTTTAAAAAGCATGCCGGGATGTCACCTACCGATTATCGTCAAGTATATAAAAGCGACAATAAAACCTGAAATTTTTCAGGGTATGAACTTAAGATTTTTCATTCATAAATAAAGGACAATCTTGTATTATTGGAGTACAGTACAAGATTATCCTTTATTTAGTTTAATAAGTTACTTTCTGCTAATCAGCATTTCCCCTTCAGGTTTAAATAAGGATTTAATTCTCGCTGTTCATGGTTTTTTAAAAGGAGGTTGATACTATGACCGAAAATAGGACTGAAACATCATTAAAAGATGACAGCAGTCTGCAGGATTCTATAACAAAAAGGCTTTTTTATTTAGGTGCAAGCGGAGTGAAAAGCCTTCCGTTCAGGACTACAGCCATCTATCTTGTTGTTGGGGCTATATGGATTTTATTAACTGATAAAATTGTCGGGTTTGAAGTCAAAAGCATGCAAATGATGACCTTTCTCAGCATGATTAAGGGTTGGGTTTTCGTAGGCGCCACAGGTATCTTGATTTATGTCCTTATTTACACTTCACTCAAGAGAATAAGAACTACTGAAGATAAACTTATCCGAAGCTATCAGGAACTATCTGCAGCAAATAATGAATTGAAGCTTACTTATGACAGATTGAATGATTCTCAGGAAGAACTAAAGAAGCACTATGATGCACTTTTGGAAAATCAGGCAAAGCTTAAAGAGAGCGAAGAAAGATATAGGCTCATATCAGAAGCAGCAAACGATGCAATTTGGGAAGATGTAAACGGGATTAAATGCTTTTCCGGCCGTTGGAATGAAATTACCGGGTATAGTAAAAGCGATATGGAAGAGGCAGGCGGATGGAATAATCTTATACATCCGTCTGATAAACCTGATATCCCTGTACTGATGTCGAGCAATCGAAACGGTGATTCATCAAGCTACAAATACATATTGAGATTCAAGGTCAAGTCAGGTGATTATAAGTGGATACAGGTAAGAGAAAAGGTATTGCTGAATCAAAAAGGCGAAGTTTATCGCTCCGCTGGATCCTGTACAGATATAACCGCGTTAAAAGAGTATGAACATAAGCTCCGGCATCTTGCATATAATGATCAGCTGACAGGGCTTATGAATCGAACCTCACTGAATGAAAGATTAAATGCCCTGATAAGTGAAAAGAAACATAAAAGCTTTGTTCTGCTCTTTATCGATGTAGATAATTTCAAATATATCAACGATACAATGGGACATTCATTTGGAGACATGCTGCTTGTAAAGATAAGCAAAAAACTTGCCATGTATCAATCAGCCGGAACCACAGTTTACCGGGTCGGCGGCGATGAATTCCTTATCTTGTCAGAAGAATACGAAAAAAAAGAGGACATCGAAAAACTTGGTGTCACTATCTTAAAAGATTTTAAATCCAGCCTCGAAATTGAAAAGAGCAGCGTCTTTACAACTGTCAGCATAGGTATTTCCTTTTATCCTGAGCATGGCGAAAATATGGACATGCTTCTGAAAAATGCGGATATTGCTCTGTATAAAGCAAAGGAAGCAGGCCGCAACAGGATTGTTTTTTACAATGAAGCAATGAATGAAGGCGTCAGTGAACGCTTATACATTGAAAGGCATCTTCGCACAGCACTTGAAAATGGTGAATTTGAGTTATACTACCAACCTCAATTGGACATGGAGACAAATAGGATTTCAGGTTTTGAGGCTCTGTTAAGATGGAAAAATCCCGAGCTTGGGTCTGTACCTCCGCAGAAGTTTATTGGAATTGCAGAAGAGACTCGTATGATTATTCCTATCGGAGAATGGGTGTTGCAAAATGCTTGTGTATTCTTGAAGAAATTAAATCAGAAGGGCTTCGGCGACATAGGCATATCAATAAATGTTTCAATCCACCAGCTGCTGCAGGATGATTTTGCCGACAGCATAATTGAAATCATTGAAAGTAATGGCCTTGATTCAAGGCAAATTGAGCTTGAAATCACCGAATCAATCCTTATGGAATCGTATGAGGTCATTGCAGGAAAGCTGAAGCTGCTGCGTGCAAGAGGAGTCCGGATTGCCCTTGATGACTTCGGAAAAGGCTACTCTTCCCTGAGTTATTTAAAACAGCTGCCAATAACAACGCTTAAGATAGATAAATCCTTTATAGATACAATATCCGGCAGTAAAAGAGACAAGTCTTTAACTGATTTGATTGTTCGGATCGGAAGAAGCATGGATCTGTGTGTCGTAGCGGAAGGAGTAGAAACCGTGGAACAGGCTGAATACCTGTATAAGCACAAATGCAGCAGGATTCAGGGTTACTTGTTCAGCAAACCGGCACCGGAAAGCGAAATATTTGAAAACCTGAAAGGTAATTGGCTCAACAAATCAAAAACAACATATATTAAGGAGGCAACAAAATGAACATCAGACTGAAGCTGTCCATACTGTTGATTTCTATGATGATTTTCTCTACAATAGTCGTAGGCGGATGCACTTTATTTAAATCAACCGGAACCATATCTGAAATAACAAACACTTCAATGATGGATTCCAACAGGGATAACTCTACACTTATCAGTTCAATGATCAGTAAAGAGGAACGTACCGCGGCTCTTTTAGCAGAACAAAAGGAAGTTGCAGAGATTTTGACTCAAGCGCAAAATGGAATGGCAGTATCACAAGAGGCACAAACATATCTTAACAATAAATTGCAGGATATCGTTAAGGAAGCCGGAAATCTGGAGCATATTTTTGTTGTTGGCCTGAACGGCATTGATGTAGCAGACAGCAATCCGAATTTAATCGGAGTCGACTTAAGTGAAAGAAATTATACAAAGCAATTGTTGTCAAGCGGCAAGCCTGTCATAAGTGAAGTGATAAAATCCAAATCGACAGGAGCTTACATTATAGCATTTGCTCATCCGATATTAATTGACGGTAAATTGGCAGGGTTTGTTGCTACAGCTGTATATGCAGACAGCCTGACGCAATATCTTTCAAAGACAAAAATACTGGGCACTGAATCGAGTTATGCCTATTTAGTAGATTCGCAGGGAATCATGCTCTTTCACCCCAACAAAGACAAGATTGGAAAACCTGTTGAAAATATTCAGATAAAAGCTGTTGTTGAAAGGGTTCAAAACGGTGAAAAGCTTAAGCCTGACATAGTTAAGTATAATTTTGAAGGAAAACGCAAACAGGCTGTATACAGCATCATTCCTAAAACAAATTGGACTTTGGTATTGACAGGAGATATTGGAGACATCATGAAGCCTGTTTCCGACATGAAAAAGGCAGTTCTGATTATAGGGCTGATCTGTGCGGTCCTGGCTTTAGGGCTGGGCCTGACTGTGTCTACCATGATTTCCTCCCCCATTGTGAAACTCACTGAATTGATCAACAAGACTGCAGAATTGGATTTAAAACTTGATGAATCATACAGATATCTTGAAAAAAAGAGGGATGAAACAGGTACCATTGCAAAATCAATGTTCCGCACACGTCAGGTGTTAAGGGAAATGGCAGAAAAACTTAAAAATGTATCTCATACAGTAATGGGTAATGCAGAAAAAATAGAAATGCTCTCCGCACAGATTCAGGAGAACTCAAATGATAACATGGCTACAACAGAGCAGTTATCTGCCGGAATGCAGGAGACAGCCGCCTCAGCAGAAGAAATAACCGCATCTGTCAGCGAGATAGATTTTAACGTCGGTGAAATAGCCGAGAAGGCAAAGAGTGGTTCTGCGATATCCAGGCAGATTACCGAAAGGGCTGCCGACCTAAAGCAGGATGCGCTTGATTCGACAGAAAATGCAAAAAAGATTTACGAAGAGGTCAGAGTTAAAATGGAAGATGCTATAAGGGAGTCCGCTTCTATCACACAGATTGGCCTTCTTGCGGATACGATATTATCAATAACAGACCAGACCAACCTGCTTGCCTTGAACGCAGCCATAGAAGCTGCAAGAGCCGGGGATGCCGGAAGAGGATTTGCTGTTGTAGCAGATGAGATACGCAAGCTGGCCGAACAGTCCTCTAAAACTGCGGCAGGAATTCAAGAGATTGTTAAGAATGTCTATTCTTCAGTAGGAAATATGAAAGAAAATTCTGAAGCAATTCTCACCTTTATTGACCGAAATGTTTTAAAGGACTATGAAAAGCTTCATAAAGTAAGTGATCAATACAGCAATGATGCGGTTTTTGTCAATGATCTCATGGCTAAGTTTGAATCGGCTGCTGTCGAGCTTAATGTCACCATAACAAACATCTCGACTGCAATGAACGAAGTTGCCGCGACTGTCAATGAGAGCGCCAAGGGTATTCAGGATATCACTGAAAAAACGACAGACATCGTAGAAAAAACTTCAATGGAATCAAAGCTGGCAGATGAAAACACCGACGAGGTCAAGGAACTTCTTAAATTAGTAGAAAGGTTCGAAATATAATTATCTATGCTGAAAAGAGAAATAGAAAAATTAAGAGAACAATTAAATGAGATGGTTGTTTCACTAGATGTAAGCGAAGAAGAAGTTCAGGGAATAAGCAAAGAACTTGATGCCTTGCTGCTGCAATACTATCAACATCCGGATAACAAAGAATAAACCAGAAGTCCTTGAAAGCGGCAGCAGGTGCTTAAGTTACAAATCCAGGCGGATTTATACTCCACCTGGATTTGTTATACCTTGGCAGAGGCTGCATTATTCGATCTGCATAACGTCTAAATCCTTACCTGGCTTGTATTTGAATTTAGAACACACACAAAAAAGTATTTTCACTCTTGAGAAATTTTTAAAATAGTATTACAATAAAATCAATATTTAAAACGATGAGCAGGAAGAGTACCTCATCTACAAACATTACAGAGAGCCGCCGGTGGTGTGAATGCGGCATGACGGTATTGAGCGAATGGGCCTGCGAGTGCAGTCTGAACAGGAAGAGACATTCCCTCCTTGAAAGGAATGCCCGTTACTTAGGCGGGTGTATCCCTTTACCTTATTAGGAACTGCCGGGAATCCAACCCGTTATCCTTAGGACATGGATTATATGTCTGTGAAAGAAGCTGGGCTTTTAGCCAATTTGGGTGGTACCGCAGAAGATGTCTTCTGTCCCTTTATAGGGATAGAGGGCTTTTTTATTTTGGATTGGAGGTGATGTTATGGAAGATGGCTGGTGGCGGAGCAATTGCAATTATTTTATATTAAAACGGAGGAATCACTATGAACGAAAAAAAGAGAATACTTACAGGGGACAGGCCGACCTCACGTCTCCATATCGGTCACTATGTCGGAAGTCTTGAAAACAGAGTCATGCTGCAAAATGATTATGAGCAGTTTATAATTATCGCTGATGTCCAGGCTTTAACAACACACTTTGAGCATCCTGAAATACTGAAAAAAAATGTCTATGATCTTTGCATCGACTACCTTTCTGTAGGGATAGATCCGGAAAAATCACATATATTCGTACAATCCATTGTGCCGCAAATTGCAGAATTAACTGTGTTTTATTCCATGTTTGTAATGGTTAATGCACTCAAGCACAACCCGACAATAAAAACCGAAGCATCGCAATATGGATTCACCGATCTGAGCTACGGGTTTCTCGGGTATCCTGTAAGTCAGGCAGCAGATATAACCTTCTGCGGTGCCGATCTGGTCCCTGTAGGCGAAGATCAGCTGCCTGTTGTCGAAGTAACACGTAAAATAGTAAGAAGATTCAATTCATTATACAAACCGGTCCTTAAGGAACCGGAAACCATGCTCGGTTCATGTCCCCGACTTATCGGGCTTGACGGTAATGCCAAGATGAGTAAAAGTATGGGTAATGCAATTTTCCTTTCCGATGACTTTGATACAATTCATTCAAAAGTAAAGACAGCCGTAACAGATCCGGGACGTGTAAAGCTGCAGGATAAGGGCAACCCTGATGTATGCATCGTAAATGAATATCACCGGATATTCAATCCCGAGCAGCATCAAAATATTTGTTCAATGTGCCGTAACGCCTCGATCGGCTGTACTGCCTGCAAAAAAGAGTTGTCCGGGGTTCTGGATGCACTTTTGAAACCGATAAGAGAAAAACGGAAAACCCTTGAAGAAAAGCCGGAGTACATCAGAGACATTTTAATGACCGGAAGTAATAAAGCTAAAGAAGAAGGATCGAAGACGCTTAAAGAAGTGAAAGAAGCAATGAACATAAACTACTTTCAGTAAAAACGGGGCAGCCAAATCTGCCCCATTTTATCATTCTTGTTTCAATTCGCCGACAAACAATCTGCCCTCTATATCTGTTTTATGTTATTTAATGCATATATTTCTGTTATTTGAAGCAAAATAACATAAGGTGATCAAATGATTATTTTGCTTTTGATGCTGCTGATACCAGCGGCAATCATATATTACTGCTTTATTATAGGCTATAAAATGTATTCCGGAATTAAAGCAAATGGTCTCCTCGAAAGCATCAGTTCAAAAGAAGACCTTATTTTTATGCATTATAAGGACTTTGTAAATGTAATTGCAGAAGTCTATGCCAGAAAAGGTCATAAGGTGAAACTGACAAGTAAGTGCGGGGAGGATGGAAATGGCTTGTTCCTCGACGATCTTATATATATTGAGGCATGGAAGCATTCCCGGACCCATGAGGTAGAAATCGAAACAGCTATGAAGCTGGTCTCCAGGATGGATCGCAATTCAATCTGCCGTGGCATCCTTATCACCCTTGGCGATTTTAAGCAGAACACTAGGGCGTACTGCTATAAAAACGTAATTGAGTGCATTAACTTTGACCAGCTTTTAGCAATGTGCAAAGAAGTTCAAAGAAGGAATATGGTTTCCGAATCGTATTGAATTAATTCAGTTACTTATTTCAGCATATTGGCTTCAAAAGGACTTCCATGACCAGGATAAAACATTTTTATATTCATTTTTTTCAGTCTTTTTGCACTTGCTTTCATTTGATTAAAGTCTAAAGCATTGGGGGCCAAACCTGGCTTACCCATATTGGCGAAAATATCTCCCGAAATAAGGTCGCCACTTTCCGAGAGTATACCTATTGATCCTGCTGTATGTCCAGGTATATGAAGCACTCTTGCGTGAAAACCATAGTCTTGCAGGCTGAAGCCTTCATCTATAAATAAATCCGGTTCAAAGGGTTCATAATCCTCTAACATCTTTCTAAACATCTTATTAATTGAACCCCTCATTAATCTGAAAACAACTTTAAGCATCGGGGACCTGAGCTTAAAGTTGCTCAAAATATTATCTAGTTCTGCAGTCTTAACCAACGCCAGATCATTTTTATGCATTGCGATTTTAGTATTATATTTTTCCCTGATGTAAGAGGCATTCGCCGTATGGTCAATATCGCCGTGCGTAATTATCAGAAGTCTCAGGTTTTCAGGTCCGACCCCTGCCTTATCCAACTGATCTTTAAGTTTATTACGCTTAATGCTGTGGTCTTTTTCCCGTAAAATATGTCCACCTGTATCAATAAGGAGAAAATTGTCCCCTTCCTTCAGCAAATAACTGTTGACTCCGCCAAGGTCTATTCTCACTATGCTTTGTTTCATAATATCTGCCCCCTATTTATGGTTTTTATGATAAGTTCCATGTGTTTCCTGATATACTTTTATGTACAATTGGTCAAAATCCTTTCTTTTAATATTGAAATAATTTGTCCAGGATTCAGCAAAGCAAACATATGCAAAATTGACAATAAAGCTGGTGAAAAATTCCGCTATTCTTCGTTCCTGAATGTCATAGTCTTTGTCCGGACTCAATTCCATATCCTTTGCAATCATTGCATCTATAACTTTGTATAGTATAGGCTGCTCTTTTGTCTTTTTTAGAGAATCTATAAATATAACCCTTACGAGATCAGCATTCCTCTGACCGAAATCATAATAAACGCTGCTCATTCTTCCGGCCAGCTCATTTGCCTTTTCCTGATGCGTTTCCCCTGGCTTTGCCGCAATAATGCCCATATACTCGTTTATAAAATTAGCCATCAGAACTTCCAGGATTTCATCTTTGCTTTTGAAGTGATAATAAATAAGTGACTTCGGAACATTTGCTTCTTTAGAAATCTCATCAATACGGGATCCCTCAAAGCTTTTATTCGCAAATACTTTCGTTGCAGCCTGCAGTATACGCTCACGCGCATTAGGTATATTCATAAAAGCTCTCCTTTTTTTAGTACTGAACGTTCAGTCCTAATCTTACTATATAATACCTCCATAGTCAAATTAATTATACAAGCTTGAAAAAGAAAATAAGACGGAATGAATAAGGTTTCATACCGCCTTAACACAGATTTTTATAATTCAGGCAGGTTGTCCGCTATGAAGCTCTCTTCTGGACACCTGCCACCTATTATAGAGAATGGCAAGCGTTGCTGCACCGATTGACAATTGCCCTATTAATACTGCATGAACTGATGGTATAAAGTAGCTTATGACAAACGGGATTCCATCCCAAAGGCCATGCAGAACGGCAACAACTATAAATGTCCCCATAACCTTTCCGGTTATATTATATCCATAAAGACCGCTTGCACTGAATATCACGCTTGCTATTATTGCAGTCCATGCACCATGGCCTATCGGGGCTATAAGGCCTCTGATAAGTGTAAGTGTTACAGCTTCCGTCAAGTCTCCGCCGCTTTCCAGAAAATAAGTAAAAACATAACCTGTGCTTTCAAATGCTGCAAAGCCCATTCCTGCAGCAGCACCTAATATTATCCCGTCCAATCCGGAAGAATGTTTTCCTCTTTTAGCAATAAGCAGGACTCCTATCAGCTTCGTTGATTCTTCAATGAAGCCGACCATAAAAGAGGTACTGAAAGTAAGCCGCTGTATGAAATATGGCTCGAGTATTGCAGCCGCCGCAGTACCCAATACTCCTCCGAAAATAAAACTTAAAGCTGTAGATGTCATGCTTATATTGAATCTGTTCCTTCTCTCATAAAAAAAAGCTACAAATGCAACAGGAGTAATAAAATTTCCTACAAGTGCAAATGTCGGAAAAATATTGGGATTACCCGTTACTGTAAAAGCGATGATTGTTGCCAAATAAATCATCGTACCCAATATGATAATTCTTACCCAGAAAGCACGTCTCGTGGGTTTGAAAGGATTATCGTAGCTAAAATTGTTATCCAATTGTTTTCACCCATATCCAAATATATTTTAATTTTAATATAACCTATATGGATGAAAAAATGAATTTTGCCGGATTGCAATGTTTGGCAGAAAAAAGGACTTATCAAATTATCCTTTGATAAAGTCCCCTTGAAAGTTTTTATTCGGCTTTACATATTTTCTACAAACTGAATTTTCCATCCATTCGGATCTGCTATGAAGAAAAATTTCACATGAGGATTGGGTTGAATCGGCCCGCTCATGATAACAATGCCCTTTTGCTTTAGAATATCCAGTTTTTTATCAACAGAATCCACCTCAAATCCCAGCGAAATATCCGGTGCTGTTTGAATCTGCTTTTCACTTCCATAGCAAATCAATTCTACCTTTGTTTCTCCTTCCCCAAGAAACGCTATTTCCGCGCCCGGTCCGGCTTTATACCTGTTAATAAGGCTAAGGCCTATAATCTCTTGATAGAACTTCAAGGATTCTTCCAGGTTTCCGACCGTTATCGTCGTCCAACAGAACTTCATATGAGCTTCCTCTTCTTTCTGCTGCTTTTTATCTTTATTTTTAAAACGGCCATTTCCAGTTTCTGATTTCTTCTTTATCTATGCCGTTCTCATAGGCATATTGAAGATTTTCTATTATTTCGTTTTTCATTCTTTCCCTGACGTGGGCACCTTTGGAGCCTAATTCCGAAACCCTGTCAATGACGTCAATAACAAGATTGAATCGGTCAATCTGATTGATGATGGCCAATTCCAGAGGTGTGTTGATATTTCCTTTCTCCTTGTAGCCGCGCACATGGATCCTTTGCTGATTTGACCTCTTATAAGTAAGCTTATGGATCAGCCAGGGGTATCCGTGGAAATTCAGAATAACGTGCTTATCCTTGGTAAAAAGCGAATCAAATTCCTGATCGGTAAGCCCATGCGGGTGCTCGTGAGATGACATCAGCTTCATCAAATCAACTATGTTAACGAACCGTACCTTCAGGTTGGGAAATTCCGTTCTAAGTATTGCCGTAGCCGCAAGTGCTTCTCTGGTAGGCACATCACCGCAGCTTGCCATAACAATGTCGGGATCGCAGGGTTCATCTCCGCAATCGTCGTTGCTCGCCCAGTCCCAAATTCCGATTCCCTTCGTACAATGCTTAATAGCTTGCTCCATATTCAAATACTGCATATGCTTTTGTTTATCTGCAACAATTACGTTTATATAACCGGTGCTTTTAAGGCAATGGTCGGCAGTTGACAGCAGACAGTTGGCATCAGGCGGCAAATAGATTCTTACAATCTCAGGGCTTTTGTTTGTTACGACATCCAGGAAGCCCGGATCCTGGTGTGAAAAGCCATTATGATCCTGGCGCCATACTGTTGATGACAGGAGTATATTCTCCGATGATATCGGCGCACGCCAGGGAGTTTCATGTTTGCTTATGTCGAGCCACTTTGCATGCTGGTTGAACATCGAGTCTATGATGTGAGAGAAGGCTTCGTAGGTATGGAAAAAGCCGTGGCGTCCTGTTAGAATATAGCCTTCCAGCCAACCTAAAAGAGTATGCTCACTAAGCATTTCCATTACTTTTCCATCCGGAGAAAGCTCGCTTCCGTCCGAATCTTCGCTTAAATAGTCTGCCATCCATGCCTTCTTACTGGCTTCATAAACGGAGTTCAACCTGTTTGAAGCTGTTTCATCAGGCCCAAACATGCGGAAATTATCAGGATTTTGTTTGAATATATCTCTCAAAAACTCACCAAGAAGACGTGTATTTTCGAATTCAAAGCTTGCCGGTTTTTCTACGGCAACTGCATATTTTCTAAAATCAGGTATACGTAGATTTTTACGTACAAGGCCTCCGTTGGTCAATGGATTTGCGCTCATTCTCCTTTGGCCTTTGGGTGCCATTTCTTTCAGTTCTTCCTTCAGCCTGCCTTCTTTATCGAATAATTCATCAGGCTTGTAGCTTTTCAACCATTCCTCAAGTATTTTAAGGTTTTCAGGGCTGTCACCAATTCCTGAAATCGGAACCTGGTGAGAACGCCAGAAGCCTTCAAGCTTATGGCCGTCAATTTCTTTGGGCCCGGTCCAGCCCTTGGGCGACCTCAATATTATCATCGGCCATCTGGGACGCTTAACCGCTTCAGACAACCGTGCCTCTTCTTGTATCTGCTTTATTTCAAGCGTTGCTTTTTCTAAAACCTCAGCCATCAGGGCATGCATTTGCGAAGGATCTTCGCCTTCAACAAAGTACGGTTTGTAGCCATATCCTGAAAATAGACTCACGAGTTCACCCTTGCTGATCCTGGCCAGAATGGTAGGATTGGAAATCTTATAACCGTTAAGATGAAGTATCGGCAATACAGCACCGTCTGTCTTCGGATTGAGGAACTTATTTGAATGCCAGGACGTTGCCAGAGGGCCTGTCTCTGCCTCACCGTCACCAACAACTGCCGCAACGATCAGGTCTGGCCTGTCAAAGGCCGCCCCGTATGCATGTGAAAGGCTATAACCTAATTCCCCGCCTTCATGTATGGAACCGGGAGTTTCAGGTGTACAATGGCTTCCGATGCCGCCGGGAAAAGAAAACTGTTTGAAGAATTTGGTCAAGCCTTCCTCGTCCTCGCTCTTATCCGGATAGATTTCAGAATATGTACCTTCAAGGTAAGCCGGTGCAAGAAATCCGGGTGCACCATGACCCGGGCCGGTAACAAAAATCATATTCAGATCATATTTTTTTATCAGCCTGTTCAAGTGGACATAAATAAATGACAATCCCGGACTGGTACCCCAGTGCCCCAGCAGACGATTTTTAATGTGCTCGGTTTTTAAAGGTTTTCGGAGCAGGGCGTTGTCCTTCAGGTAAATCATACCGGCTGCAAGATAATTGCACGCATTCCAATAGGAATGGATTTTTTGCAATTCTGTCTCCTCAACTTGGGAATTGGCGGCCTCTTTCATTTTATTCATTATTTTCACCCGCTTCATATAATATTCACGTAATCGTATCATGTCTATTTTACCCCAAAAAGGAACAAATAAACAGGCTCATCAAATGGTTTTCAAAATAATTATGAGAAAACTTACAGGAACGTAGTTCCAAGCTACTTTCAAGACAAAAGACCACAAAGCCGTAAAACTTGAAACTCCGTTTTTCTGCTGATATAATGAGCAGAATAGGAATTAATCTATGACTTTTATTTATGATTATAAATGGGAGAATCAAATATATTGGAAACAGTGAGGTTGTTATGACTCTCGAAGCTTCGGATAAAAGGCTTGACTGGGTTGATTTGTGCAAGTTTATCGGAATATACTTCATGGTATGGGGTCACTCCGGCCTATCACCTTCAATGGATAAATATATTCATTCTTTCCACATGCCTGTTTTTTTCTTCATATCCGGCTATCTGTTTGACTTTGCAAAGCAAGGCTCCTTCGGGAAATATACATGTAAAAAATTAAAAAATATCATTTTGCCGTACTTTATTTTTGCAATAATCAACTACGCATACTGGATTCTGCTAAACATAAAGCAGGGCATTCATGCAGATCTTATCCGTCCGGTTTTAGGCACCCTTTGGGTAAATACAGTGCCTGACTTGCCTCATGCTGGCGCATTATGGTTTCTTACCTGCCTCCTTTTTGTTGAACTGGGTTTTTACTTACTGATAAGGCTTATGAAGAACAAGCTGGCAATCAGCCTTATTCTGGTCGCCTTTTCCATAATCGGTTACGTCTACAGCATCCTGGAATTAAGAAGGCTGCCCTACGGAATAGATACGGCCTTTACAGCCTTAGTATTTTACGGGGCAGGCTATTTATTGAGGAATACCGGGAATGCAGCAATAAACAGGTTAGTTGCCAAGCCTAACGCTATAATACTGATCGTATTGTTTATTATAAGCTGTGTTTCTTCAAAAATAAACATTTACACAAACATGAGGCTGTCAGTGTACGGAAATTACTTTCTTTATTATATGGCTGCTTTATCCGGAATACTGTTCTACTTCCTGCTCTCGTCCTTTATTTTAAATCTCGCAATTACGGCAAAAATCCCGTTGACCAAAGCATTGCTCTATCTGGGTAAGAATTCTCTTCTGGTCTTATGTCTGAACCAAGCTGTAATACGAACTTTAAAGCTGCTGGAGAACCATTTTGGAATCCGATTGGATTATCATTCAGGCTTTCTAAATGCAATAATTGTCCTGATTGTTTCTATTCCCATTATCTATATTATTAATCGTTATTTCCCGTTTCTTAGCGGAAAGAGATACCCCTTAAGAAAGCAATCTTCTAGTACGATGTAGATTTCTGGTCAAATGAATCTGGACAAAGATAAAAGAGTGTTGTACAATGATGCAATTATATAAAATTATCTCCTAATTAAGACAAGAGGTGAAGAATGAATCGTATTTCAAATACATCCATAACTCAAAACCATTTTGCAAACGGACTATATAGGCTTTTACCTACGGGTCGAAAGCTTCTTTCCTTTGTATACAGCTATAACCTGTGGTTTTATGTACTTGTAGCCATTCAGGTTAAATCAGTGCTGCTTTTAAGCCTTGTACACGGCAGCAACAATCTTGATCCAAACCTTATAAATGCAATAAAAGACATTGTATCCTTTCCGATGTTTTTTTCAGTGACAGCCCTTTTTATTTCGATATTCTTTTTCTTTAAAGGCAAGGTACATGCGTGGTCATTGTTCATTTTCTATATTGTTTTTTCGGTAGTATTGCTAGGCGATGCTATGTATTTCAGGGGGTTTCGGTCTTTCCTGTCCTTCAGCCTGATAAACCAGGCATCCAATACAGAAGGTATGGGAGATGCGGTGTTGGCAATGTTCAGATGGTATGACATTTTTTACATAATTGATATCCCGGTCATTGCAGCGCTGATGGTCTTAAAACGCGGACATTCCAAACGCATTAACCGCAGACATTGCAAAGCTTTTCTTGCAGTTGTCCTGATCTCTTTATTATACATCGGTTACTACGGAATTCGGTATACACTTATTGAACACAACCGGAACAAGGTGTTTTTCTGGAATGTGAAACGTCCTGAGCTTACTATGTCCTGCATTTCACCTTTGGGGTATCATTTGCAGGATGGAGTATTCCAAGCTACCATGTCGCAGCGAATTGACCTGTCTGAAAGCTATATTGCCAGTATAAAGAACTGGTACAAACAAAAACAGGAGTCGCTGCCTGACAATGAGTACAAGGGTATTTTCAAAGGTAAAAATCTGCTTTTAATACAAGTTGAATCACTTGAGGGTTTTGTAATCAAGTACCGGGTCGGAGGTCAGGAATTAACTCCAAACCTGAACCGGATCCTCCAAAACAGCTTATACTTCCCCAATTTCAGTGAGCAGGTGCACATGGGGATCAGTTCGGATGCAGAATTGCTGGCCAACACCTCTGTTTACCCGATTCGTTGGTTCTGTACCTTTGCACGCTATCCCAACACGGAATATGTCTCACTGCCAAAGCTGTTGAAAAAGCGCGGGTATTCGAGTTTTTCCGCACACCCCGAACTGGGAAGCTGCTGGAACATAAAGAATGGTTTGCTGGGAGTTGGTTTTGATAAGTTCTATGACCGCTCCAGCTTCAAGGACACCCAGGATTTTAAAGAACGGCTGAGTGATGGCGCACTTTTTCCGCAGGTTTTGAAGCGTATTGAGAAACAGCCGAAACCGTTCTATGTGGAAATGGTAACGCTTACATCACATGTTCCATACAGCCTGCCCAAGAAGTACAGAAAGTTAGAGCTTAATAACCGCCTTAAGAGAACTGTTGTGGGAAACTATATGCAATGTATCCATTACACTGATGAGCAGTTGGGAAAATTCTTCAACCAGCTTGATAAAAAAGGCATTCTTGACAATACGGTGGTCGTAATGTACGGTGATCACATGACATTACAGCGCTATTATCCCGACAAGGTCTCCAGCATCAGGAATTATGACAAACGCTGGCTGGACGAGGAAAAGAAAGTCCCGTTTATCATCTATTCAAAGGGCTTCCAGGGTAAAGTCATACCCGTTCGCGGCGGTGAGGTGGATATACTTCCTACACTTGCATATCTGATGGGGATTGATGAAAGAGAGATTGCATATTCAGCAATGGGACGCAACCTGTTGAAGACCAACAGGGACTTTGTAGTACTCGACGATGGCAAATTCATCGGCCGGGCTGATTCGCCGGAAGAAAAGAAGTGGGCTCTCGATGGAATTGGCATCGCTAACAATATCATTCGCAGCAACTACTTCAAATAAAGGATAAAATATATATCATCAGGCAATTCAAGCTTAATACAGAATAAGTAAACATACTTATTCTGTATTTTTATTGCTTTAACCTTGAATTTCTATACTCTTTTCGAGAGCCTTTATTACTGTAAGCGCAATAATGCCTCCAACTATGGCAGTTACAAGCTGAGGCCAGGTAAACGAAAACATCAGTGCACTCTCTTTCTTGTCGGGCATATTCATAATCCCTACGAATGTCATAACAGCTGCAGTTAAAAACCCGGTTTTCAATACAGCACCTACAGCAATACCTGCCACCTTGTGCTTCCTTAGCATGTAAAAGCTTATTACTATAATTAAGTTGCCTACGGCAACAATCGGTACAAACGGCACCGGCATTGAAGCACCTGTTAACATTGCGCCAATCGGTGCAAGCACTGCAATAGCCGAAGCACCCCAGATTCCTACTGTCGCAGCGGCAATCAACAGGCTGGCGTTAACCAGCGGTCCGACAACAAAGTTATTGTACTGCCCCAAATAGGGTACAAGATATCTGCCGAGCATTTGAAAAACAATAGTAAGTGCAAGAAGTATTCCTGTTCGTGTAATCATTCTTATTTTATTACTGTTCATGGTTACCCCCGTTTCATTATGACTAGTGGCCTGTAAAGTCTAAAAATTATAGATAGCAGGCCACAAAAATAGGAAGTACATTTGTAAAATCTTTATTTATATTAGAGATTATGATTTTACAAAGTACTAGTAGTGCGTTCTCAAATTACCTATGCAAAAGAAAATCCGAGAATCTCGACGCTTCAACGAGTTCGCAGGATTTTCATAGAATAAGTATTTGTGAAACACTATACTAGGTGTATTATAGCAGAATTGATACATATTTATCAATTAAGTCAGAACTTATAAGTTTGGCTGTTAAACTTGAAACCTATTTTGGGTACTGGTATAATGAGCAGAACAGGAGTTGATGCTAAATGAATTTTATTATTGATTATAAGCTCGTCGAATCTGATCTTCCGCCTTCTTTGTGGTTTATTTTCTTCAAGGATGAATTATTGGCAGAAAGCGTAAATAATACTTTGAACATTCCATTTATTGATAATATATTTCAAATGGGCCTTAAGCTTTCCGATATTACATACATAGGCTCACTGGACGGCAAAGACTGCTACGCCGCTTCCATAGACGAGAAAACCGATTTGGAAGGCTATACCTTCTCAAAGCTGCTTCCTTCTTATGACTTAATGGATGAAAAAATATTCTGGATAGCCGGGCGTGCCTATCATTTACTTAATTGGGCAAAGAATAACCGTTTCTGCTCCATATGCGGCAGCGAAATGGCTGACGTTCATGAGGAACGTGCAAAACAGTGCAGTGCATGCAGCATCAGGATATATCCGAGAATTTCCCCCGCTGTAATAGTTGCAATAACAAGGGGAGATGAAATCCTTCTGGCCCGAGGGAGAAGGCATACAGCTCCAATGTACAGCTGTATAGCCGGTTTTGTCGAACCGGGAGAAACCCTTGAGGAATGCGTCAGACGTGAAATACGGGAGGAAGTCGGCCTTGAAGTCAAAAACATAAGCTATTTCTGCAGCCAGCCATGGCCATTTCCGGATTCTCTGATGGTGGGATTTACAGCAGAATATTCTTCCGGTGATATAGTAATTGATCCTAATGAGATAGCCGAGGCCGGTTGGTATAAAGCTGACAGCATGCCGCAGATTCCCGGCCGCAAAGGTATTGCAGCGAGAAAGCTGATTGATTGGTTCAGAACAAACGCCTAGAATTGTTATTTGACATTCGGATGAGCTTTTCAGAAAATAGAGCCAAAAAAGGCAGGTGCAAGTTATTTGCTCGCAGCCTGCCTTAATTATTTATTATTGTATATTACTTTACTTCAGATTTCCACAGTCCATGGAGATTACAGTAAGCGTAAACATCGGCGCTGCCCCTATCACAGAACACAGCTTCAGGTTTGTCATCAGGTGATAAGGATATCCTTTCCGTACCATTGTCTGTAACCACTGCGATCCATTCAATAAAGTGTTCCGGCGTCATCGGATGAGCGACCGATCCCACTTGGACAGTTATTTTGCCGTCTTTTCTTGTCGCAACAGGTACATGCTTTTCCAGGGATGCCTCCGTTGTGTTTGCCTTAAGCTCAGTCATGGGCTTTCCGCAGCATACCAACTGTCCCCCGCCCTTTTTGATGAGTCCTACAATATTGCCGCAAATCTCACATTTGTAAAACGCTACCGGTGCTTTCATTTTATTGTCCCCTTTCTTCAGAACCTAAATTATTTATATTAGTAGTTTTCAACGAACACTTCGAAATAAGCTTTCGGATGAATACAAGCTGGACACTTTTCAGGCGCTTCAGTTCCCTCATGAATATAGCCGCAATTAGCGCATTTCCAGTAAACCTTTCCATCCTTTTTAAAGACTTTTTCTTCACTGATGTTAGCAGCAAGCTTGTTGTACCTTGTTTCATGGCTTTTTTCGACAGCAGCGATCATTTTGAAAGCAGCAGCTATTTCCTTAAAACCTTCTTCTTCGGCAACCTTCGCAAAAGCAGGATAGAGTTCTGTCCATTCCTCATTCTCCCCGCCCGCTGCAGCCTTAAGATTATCAAGCGTGCTTCCTTGAGCTACAGGAAAAGAAGCGGTGATCTCAATTGCTTGGGGAAGTTCTTCCTTCAAGCCTTCCAGAAGGAACTTGTAAAACCTCTTTGCATGTTCTTTTTCATTATCAGCTGTTTCTATAAAGATGTTTTTGATTTGTTTGTAGCCTTCTTTATCTGCAACCGAGGCATAATATGTATAACGGTTGCGGGCCTGTGATTCACCGGCAAACGCCTTAAGAAGGTTTTGTGCTGTTTTTGTACCTTTCAGATTCATTGTATATATACCTCCGATAGTTTAATTTTGCAATGTAAATATACCACTTAGGTTGGATTATAAACAAAAAGATTAAATTTAATTGTTATCAGTATTCACCGTCCCATTGACGCAGTCAAGTAAGCAAGTGTGTCACCAAGCTAACTTATCACTAACCTGACGAAACCCTATGCTTTAAATAGGCAAGGCACCCTATCAGATTAAACATAGAGTGCCTTGCTTTTTTTTCAAAGTGCAGATGTAATACAAAATGTTTGTTGAAGGATAAGACCATATACTTTATATATCAAAGACCATTTTCAAGTAAATTGAGAATAGTGGCTCAGATAGTCTGTACTGATTTCTAAATGTTTTTTCTACAATTCCTTGCCGGATTAGTTCGCCTATAACTCCGGCAGCTTCGTCGTAGGTTAACTCACCATTTTTTGCTAAATAATTTAATGAAACTGTAGGATATGGTGCTTGAACTATACGCCTAAGAGCAATAATATTTTTCCCTCTTCCTAAAGAATCAAACTTTATCTCATACTCTTGCTGTTTTAAGTTTTGAACGATGAATTCAACCGCAGCTTTGACATCATTAATATCAATACAACGATCATTGTCTATTCTGAAAGCATGATACGCGATTAAGTGTACGGGTTGAGGAAAATCATTTGAGTATCTTACAATTTCATTTAGTGCATCTACCTTTATTTTAACCCCTGTATCTTGTAAATGAATTTCAATTAGCTCCCTAATTTCGTCATAAATCATTTTACTTAAGGGAATAACTTCAAATAATCTTCCTGCTGATGGATGCTGGGCTATTAAATTTGTAATTGTTCCAGTAACTCCCGAGACAATTACATAAAAATTATTATAGCTATCTAATCTAAATTTTTCTAGTATAGCTTTTAGGAAAGATGCAATATCAATATAAGAATCGAGTGTGTCAATTTCATCAATTAAAAAGGTTATACCTTGTTTGTCAGATGCATATTCCACAAACATTTTTTCTACTTGTGTAGCAAAAGATGATGCAATATCAGATGTATTAATAGGTGCTTCAGTTTCGGTATGTGAATAGTTAAGTACCTTTAAGTCTATTCCAAAACTTTGTGATAAAGTTAAATCATTAGCACCTAAACGATGCGCCAATGTATTAATTAAGCCAGATGCAATATCTAACAATGTGTTTCCATACATACACCTATGATCACATATAACATTATTGAAAAGATCCGCTTCATCAAGTCCTATTTTTTGTAGTAAGTCAATTTCGCCTGCTGTGGTATACAAAAGTTGATAGGCTAAAGAACTCTTTCCTACTCCACGTGCTCCAGTTATTAATATATTCTTACCATTGTATAAATTATCCACTGCATTAAAAACAGAATCTTTTCGTCCTGCAAATTTTAAAGCATCTGAAATAGGTTCTTGTGGTGTGAATGGATTCTTTTTTAAAGAAAAGGATTGCTTTTTATGTAAAGAGTCAGAGTTAGATTCAATAATTCTTATATCTACAGCGTAATCACCTTTATAATTATTTCTTGGCTCAAAAATTACTTTGTCATCATTATCAAGAGTTTTATACCCTGAGCCACTAATCTTAGATACATGAGCAAAATAATTTTTACCATCTTCCCCCTCAATAAACCCATACCCTCGAAAATCCGAATAGAATTTTACAATTCCATTCATCAATAATAGCCCCTAACTTCTCTGTCTATTTTTATTAGATATCTATAAATAGTACTCGTTTATGACTTTTTGCTTCTGTTAACTTCACCTAGATGCCATAATCCAACATATCACCTAAATATAATTCTACATATAATTCCATTTTCCTCCATGGAATCTTCTCGAATAATATTTAATTTAATATTCCTTATTGTTTCTGACAACAAAAAAGCCTGCAGGCTGTACCTACAAGCTAAATTCCGGTAAATTAAATTATGTTTTATCTCCCCTATACTCCATCGCCTTTTCACTAACTTCCCTTACAGTCATACGGTCTTCGAGTGACTTCCGCCATTCCGTATAGTCAAAAGGCTCCCGGGTTATTAACGCAATAAATCTTTCGGCATCTACCATTCCCAAGTGTTCACACAATATTTGTAAACCTTCGTTTTTAATTACTGCATCAGTTTTCATGGCTTTACCTCCCGCCTGATAAATTCAATTGGATCAACTACCTTAATACAAGTTATTACTTTCTTTAGAATTTGAGTATCAGTTGTAATGAAATAATCACAATCCATGTAAATAGCACAAGCAATATGCAGTGAATCAAAGGCCTTAAGCCCCATAGCTTGAAATTTTTCAGCTTCAACAACAATGCTTTCTTCAGCAACACAATCTATAACAGCTATATTTCGCCAAGGCGTAATCCTATTCTTTCGCTCGTTATATGGATTTAATCCATTTTCATAATCCAATATATATGACCAAGCTAGTTCATAAGCCTTGTCAAGAATCTTTTGCTGTATGTATAGTTTTGCTTCGGTTTCAAGTCGTATTTTAAGCTGCACCTGGTCATCAAATGGTCTGTTATAACAGCAATTATCCAAATAAATACGCATACGCTGTCACCACCTATTTATATTATACTCATTTTGTTTTGCTGACTCAACAATTAAGGAGATAATGCACAAATACCCATTTTACCTTAGCTTTACACGATGCATGATCCCTATCTCTGTATCAAGTCAAAACATATATTCCCGCATCCGCTCCCGGGCAGTATGAATTTCAATTCACCCGTGTACGGAATGTATATATCCTTACTCTTTCCCTCATCAATATGGATTACAGTCCATTTATAGCCATCAAACATGACATATTCCTGCCCCACATGAATGTATTTCCACTGCGGGGTTATTCTCAAACCGTTTATTTTGGATTTATCCATGTTGGTGAATTTAATATCGTATGTGATCCCATAATTGCCTTCAAGCAGCACTCTGCCGTTTACCGGAAGGGATGAAGCCTCATACTCGTTGGGATTGTAGTGGTCATTTACAAATCCCAAATAGAAGGTTTTAATGGCAGCAGTCGTATCAAAATAGATTATTCTTTGGTCCGAAGTGAACATACCGGTAGTAAACCCTTTGGCGGTTCCCGGGTCACATTCCTTGCTGACGGCAATGCAGTCGTCATCGGCCTCTGCTCTGATAATGAAAATTCTGATCTCCAGATTAGATTTAAAAGGTATATAAATCTTTACCTTGCCGTATGCCAAAGAATCCTGCGGGAATGCCTGTTCCACAGCAATGGCACAGCCTGGAATCCCGTCTTTAGCCCCCGGAACCTCCAGCGGAAAATGGTTCTCACTCGACTGATAATCCCTTTGCACCTGTGAAGGCATTTGAATACCAAGGCCTGAGCCACAGAGCACATCTCCTTTTGCTATGTTGTTGACCGTTGCAGTGCAGGCTTCAGAAGACTTATTGATTAGTGCAACGCCTACACGCAACGGAAGCTTGGTCTTATTCATATGATAGAATTCCACTGCATAATCACGTGCTCCCGGTACTTGCCGGCTTATTGTGTGCCGAGCCATAACACCGTTGTCAAACTGGTAGTCCGTGATTGACTCGGGAAAATCAGAGAACATATAGTCAATTCCGCCGTATCTGTTCGGCGCAGCTTTCATGTCTATAGGCGTAAACGGTTTGAAGGCCGTTATCGGAAGCGCAATGCTTTCGCTTGATAGTGTTATTAGTGCAATGATACAAGCTACTATTATAATGGTGCGTTTAAATTTTATGCAGTTCATGTTGTCCTCCTGTTGAACGAGTATTGAAAACCTCCGGCTCAATCAGTTTTTATTCTTTTACCGCCAAAGGCATGTATAGACCTTGTTCCAGCTATACATCTACCCCACTGCACTGTTCCTGCCGGAATGAATAGTTCATCCCCAGGATTGAGGACAATCTCCCGATCCTCAAAACAAGCCGTGTACTGACCTGATACTATAATAGTGTACTCATCAAAATCATGCTTGTGCTTTTTTGACTCTCGATCGGTATAGCACGTCCAGAAAGCCATCTGGCTGCCATCCGCTCCCTCATAATAATATCCTTCAATATCCTCAGTATTTTGCATGCTAGAAGGCACACGGTTCTTTTCATTTTTCATAAAATCGGGAAAATCTTTCATTAAAATTTGCCTCCAATTATTATTCTTGCAACTAATTATATCATTTTAGATATTCATTGGCACTCCATGATTCTAAATCATTTCTAGTTTACAATGGAAAGCAGACTTAATCTCTGTAAACGCAGACATATGCAAACCCGGTTTCAGTATCACAGCCTTCGGGTTATAAGTATTGATTTACCTCTATCTCTGTATCAAGTCAAAGCATATATTTCCGCATCCGCTTCCGGGCAGTATGAATTTCAATTCACCGGTAGACGGAATGTATATATCCTTGCTTTTCCCATCACTGATGTGGATTACTGTCCATTTGTAGCCGTCAAATACGACATACTCCTGCCCCCCGTGAACGTATTTCCACTGCGGAGTTATTCTTAAACCGTTTATTTTGGACTTATCCATGTTGGTGAACTTAATAACGTATATAATTCCATAATTGCCTTCAAGCAGCACTCTGCCGTTTACCGGAAGGGATGAAGCCTCATACTCATTGGGATTGTAATGGTCATTGACAAATCCCAAATAGAAGGTTTTAATTGCAGCAGTCGTATCAAAATAGATTATTCTTTGGTCCGAAGTGAACATACCGGTAGTAAACCCTTTGGTGGTTCCCGGGTCACATTCCTTGCTTACGGCAATGCAGTCGTCATCTGCCTCTGCTCTGATAATGAAGATTCTGATCTCCAGGTTGGATTTAAAGGGTATATAAATCTTTACCTTGCCGTAGGCCAGAGAATTCTGCGGGAATGCCTGTTCCACAGCAATGGCGCAGCCTGGAATCCCGTCTTTAGCCCCCGGAACCTCCAGCGGAAAATGGTTCTCACTCGACTGATAATCCCTTTGTACCTGTGATGGCATTGAAATTTCAAGGCCGGAACCCCGAAGACAATCCCCTTTTGCTATGTTATTGATTGTTGCGGTACTGGCTTCAGAAGACTTATTGATTAGTGCAACGCCTACACGCAACGGAAGCTTGGTCTTATTCATATGATAGAATTCCACTGCATAATCACGTGCTCCCGGCACTTGCCGGCTTATTGTGTGCCGAGCCATAACACCGTTGTCAAACTGGTAGTCCGTGATTGACTCGGGAAAATCAGAGAACATATAGTCAATTCCGCCGTATCTGTTAGGCGCAGCTTTCATGTCTATAGGCGTAAACGGTTTGAAGGCGGTTATCGGAAGCGCAATGCTTTCGCTCGATAGTGTTAATAGTGAAATGATACAAGCTACCATTGTTATTGTACGTTTAAGTTTTATGCAGTTCATGTTGTCCTCCTTGCAGAATGAGTATTGAAAACACCTTACAGTTTGATGCTTCTTATTGTTGAAAATTATTGCTTCACCTTTCCTACATATTACAACTTTTCTCATATCATGTAAATGAGGATAATTGTTATAATATTAGGAACTTTCAATGAGACAAACGGCTTAACTGTCTGGTAAATTATTTTTGTATTTCTTCTTTATTGTTGAAATATAGGGAAAAAAATGTTACTATCCTGTTGTAAGATATTGAATAGCAAATCAAGACAAAAACATCAGGTGATTATAATGAAACTCTGCATTGTTTTAAGCTCCATGCGAGGTCCGATACAGGGCGGAATTTGTATGGGGCAAGAAAATTAACGTCCAAAATTGGACTTTGCATTTCTTAAATAATAATTTTTAAGGAGCAAAGTCATGATAAAATTAAATAAATTATCCGAAATGAAGTACTTCCTGACCCTTTGGTCCAGCGAATCAATCTCACTGCTTGGTTCAGCCATGACCAAATTTGCGCTTATCCTTTGGGCATACAAGCAGCAAGGCACTGCCTCCAGCATTGCTTTTCTTGCTTTTTTTACCTATTTGCCTTCAATTCTGTTTTGTTTTGTTGCAGGCACTCTGGTCGACAAATGGGATAAGAGAAAAATCCTGCTAATAAGTAATTTTGTTGCTGCACTGGGCACACTGTCGGTCTTCATTCTATTCAGCACCGGGAACCTACATATCTGGCACCTGTATGCAATCAACTTTATTTTAAGCTTTATGACGGCATTTCAAAACCCTGCTTCATATGTGGCTGTCAGTATACTGGCTCCAAAGGAACATTATGTCAGAGTGAGCGGCTTGCAGGCATTTTCAAATTCGGTTATATCCATTGTATCTCCAGCGCTTGCGACTGCTTTGCTTGCATTCGGAGGATTACAGCTGATACTTATAATAGATATGTTTTCATTTGGAATTGCGCTTGCGGCATTGTTATTTTTTATTCATATTCCTCCTATACCGGATGAAAGCAATGAAAAGAAACAGCTTTTTTTAAAAAGCTGCCTGGATGGATTTAGCTTTTTGCAAAAGCATAAGGCGCTTCTCAAAATGATCGTCTTTTTTTCATTTATTAATCTGCTGGCATACTTAACGGGCTATGGCATAATGCCCGCTATGATCCTTGCAAGGTCGGGGAATAATCAGGCGGTACTTGGTATGGTTTCATCCTTTATCGGTATTGGAACACTTACAGGAAGCATAATAGTAATTGCAGCTAAACCGGCAAAAAGTAAAACAAGGGTTATATTTATTTCCCTGGCTGTATCCTTCATCCTTGCCAATGTTTTATGGGCGGTCGGGCGTAATAAATGGATTTGGGTGTTTGCCGCTTTTGCAGGCAATCTTCCGATTCCCTTTGTAAATGCAAACATTACAACCATTATGCGGACAAAAGTACCTGAACATATGCAGGGCAGAGTGTTTTCAACACGTGATACCTTGCAGTTCTTTACAATACCTTTAGGGCTTTTTCTTAGCGGTATTCTGGCTGACGGGATTTTTGAGCCGTTTATGCGGACTGTTTCGCCGTTACAGAAGCTTTGCACATTATTGGTGGGACATGGAAAAGGTTCTGGTATGGCAGTTATGTTTCTGTTGACCGGCACTATCGGATTTATTGCAAGTGTATTCGCTCTGATTGATCCGAGATATAAAGAATTGGATTCATAGGATTAATCATATTAGTAAAAGCCTTGATTTATCGGGGCTTTTACTTTTCTTTTTTTCTATATTGTGTAGATTTGTAAGGGCGCAATGATAGAAAACTGTAAACTAGTACAAATACAATGTAGATTGTGGTGAAAGCAAAAAAGCTTCCAAAAGTATTAAACCTTTGAAAGCCCCTTCATTTGGTTGCGGGGGATGGACTTGAACCAACGACCTTCGGGTTATGAGCCCGACGAGCTACCAACTGCTCCACCCCGCGATATATATTTTTTCCGTGCTCATATAAGATACCACACTTTGCATCAGATGTAAATGTCAAATAAAGGTTATTCCCCGATTCTTTAATATCTCTTGACCTTATTATTTTGGTTTTCATCTATAAATATACGTAATAATTAAACCGAATGAAGCTTTCACATATACAAAAAGCCGTACAATGTACGACTTTTTAAAACTGCTCATATTCAAGATATTTATTGATTTACGCTTTTACTCAAGGGCTTTTGATTTTTTAGAAAAGCGGAAGAATATGGCTGCTCCTGCCCAGAGAGGCAAACTGACCATCGCTGCTATAGGATTTGATGTAATCGGGTTTATTCCTAATTGATCAGGCCTGTCATCCACGATATAAGTCCAAGTGGATGTTGGAGCCCTAAGACCTTCTTTCTCCAAATCAATTCCATCGGCGGTAATCTCAGCTTTTGCAAGAATCTGCACCACTTCTGTAGTAATCTCTTCTTTCAGCTTCTCAAATCCAACCACAGCAGTCTTGTTGTATTCATCTATGGGAACTTTTCCCCCTATATTTACAAGATAGATGCTGTCCTGCACATAAGACATATAGTCCAGATAATCTGCCCAACATTTGCTGATAAAATACAGAGCTACTTGTCTCTCAGCCTTGATCAGCGGCGCTACCCCCAGCTTTCTGCTTAATTCGCTGAATCTGTCGGGAAGATGTGAAGGCATAAGACTCATGTATGTTGTTTCCGAAAGCAAATCCATTTTCCACGAATAAATGCTTCTTCTCTGGCGTTCAATAATCACGGAATATTTGCTTAAAGTCCTTCTTATGTCAAAATTCTGCCCCTCAACGATTCTTTGAGCATTTCTTATCTCTCGTTTGATTACCGAATGCACGATAGGAGCCATTTGTTTTTTCGGGTAGACAGCCTTAGGTATCAGGTCTTTAAGTCTGTACCGTAACATTAGATCGTCCTCAAGACTTATGAAAAAGCGGGAAGACCCGGGATCTCCCTGACGGCCGGCTCTTCCCCTCAGCTGATCATCCACCCTTCTGCTTTCATGCCGGTTCGTTCCTATGACATATAAACCTCCAAGCGCTACAACTCTGTCCCTGTCCTTTTCATCTTTTCCGCCGAGCTTGATATCCGTTCCTCTTCCGGCCATATTTGTCGATACGGTCACCCTCCCGAAAGCACCTGCATCAGCAATTATCCCGGCTTCCATCTCATCATTTTTCGCATTGAGTACATTGCACTCAATATTAACCACACTCAGCTTTTCGGCAAGCAGCTCTGATTCTTCAACACTTCCGGTTCCAATCAATATAGGCCTTCCAGAAGCATGTACCCTTATAATTTCTCTAAGTACTGCTATATGTTTTGCTTCTTTATGCGTAAGGATTACATCCGGGTAATCCATGCGGATACAAGGGCGATTTGTCGGGATAACTGTTACCTTCATCCTGTAGAACTCAGCAAATTCATCAGCAGCAGACAGTGCAGTGCCTGTCATTCCGCATATTTGGGGGTATAGTCCGATGAAATTCTGCAGTGTAACGGAAGCCAGAATCTTTCCTTTTGAAGCGGATCGGATATTTTCCTTTGCCTCTACAGCTTCCTGAAGTCCATGAGGCCAATGCCTTTTTTCTGCTACTCTGCCTGTGAATTCATCCACAAGTTCTACTCTGCCGTTTCTTACGATATAATCGATATCCCTCTTTAATAATACCTCTGCATGCAGAGCATTATTGATTCCTACAATATAGTGAATTTTCCTTTCGTCATACAGTTTTACGCCTAAAGCCTTCTCTACAAGGTTAAAACCCTTTTCCGTCAGGAAAACATTTCTTTTGTATTCATCAGTCTCGTAATCCTCAGCCGGTTTCAAGCCACGGACAATTTCAGTAAAAACACGGGGTTCCGGACCGTTTTCGGCAGTTTCCCCGGCAATGACCAACGGAATTCGGGCCTCATCTATCAATATTGAATCAGCCTCATCTATAATAGCAAAATTGAAGGGTCTTTGCAGCAATCCCGCCTTATGGGAGCATATAAAGCCTCTGAGGTAATCAAATCCTGCCTCCTTGGCAGTTAAATAAGTGATGTCGTCATTATATGACAGCCGCCTTTCTATATGCGACATACCCTCTTTTATATAACCTACCGATAGTCCAAGGAAGCGATATACAGCACCCATCCATTCAGCATCTCTCTCTGCAAGGTAATCGTTAAAAGTAAGTACATGGACACCTTTTCCCGACAGCGCATGCAAATAAGCCGGAAACACAGCGGTAAGAGTCTTCCCTTCACCTGTCTGCATCTGTACCATTCGTCCGTCAAACATAGCCATGCCCGCTATGACCTGCACATCAAAGGGACGCATTTTCAGAATTCGCCATGCCGCTTCCCTCACAAGCGCAAAGGCCTCAGGAAGCAGTTCAAAAAGCTGAACACCGTTTGCTGCCCTGGTTTTTAGTTCGGCAGAAATATTCCGGAGTTCCTGGTCGGTCAATACACTAAATTTATACTGATTTATCTTATCAAGATAAGGCATGAAAATATCCGTATCGAAATCGACAGTACGGTAATTAAGCCTCCTGAATGCAGACTTGATTTTTTTCTTGATACTATTCATTTACTCATCCTCCTAGTGATTATTTCAGATCTCTTTTGACGGAGGATAAGGGAATACTTTGAAGGATTGATAAAGAACCAGCAGAAGCATGCTGGTAATAAAGAGAATATCGTAAGAGATAATACCGTGATTGGATATGCTTCTTACAGAAAAAGCCAAAGCTGATACTGCAAGAAGAGTCTGAAGCATGAACAATGCAAAGTAAAACTTCGCAGGAGTCCTTTCCAGCATCCATGAAATATCGCAGAGAACGCTTCCACCTGAATTTAGAAGCACTTTGCTCATCTGGAGTATTGCATAAATAAGGAATGAAATTATAAATGCGTTAATAACAAGCGACAGCAGTCCAAACATCCTTTTAACCCTTTCCGGAAATTATTGCCTAGACATAACTAACATCTTATTTTATTATAATAAAAATATTTTCTATATGTCAAATTTTATATTTTTATGATTTCATTTACTACTTACATATTTTTTAATAAATACCTGTATATTAAGAATAAAGGCAAAGGCCCTGCAGAATCGTATAAAATTCCACAGGGTCTAAGCTATTGTGCAAGGACTGTACTTAACACATTTTATATTTTCTTCACCGGTACATAAAGCCTGTATCCTATATGCTGGGGATTGTGCATCTGATAAACCATAGCTGATTTATCATGCTTATAGCCTGCTTCTTCAAAATTGTAATTGTCAAATGCATTCTCTACCGCTTCACACACAGATCCTCCTATCTTTTCGTAATCAAAAGGTGGGTGTGAAAATACGATATAATTTCTTTCTGGCACATCCATGCAAAGCATTTGCTTTGGCAGTTCTCCGGCATAGTCTTCCTGCAGTCTTATGCCATAAGCATAGCCCTTTTTACCGGTTTCATCATAAAAATAAGCCCCTATCTGACCGTCAAACTCACCTATTTTTCCTGTAGTGCCGTCAAGTTTTCCCATAATGCTGTCAAGCAAGCCGCATATTGTGCTGCAGCCTTGTCCCGGTATTTTTTCCATCAAAGCCCAGAACCCGAAATAATTATATGAACCGATATTTTTAATATGCAAAAATTTGTGGGCCGGCAGTGTCATGACTGCAACAGCAGTTTCCTGTAATTCATTTTTATTCATACTGCTCTCTCCTATTCCTAAATAGTATGGATCAAAGATGTGTTTTCGGTTCTGCAATTCCAACGGCAGCTTTTTCTCCCGGTATTTATCCGGAGTAATACCGAAGGCAGCTTTAAATGCCCTTGTAAAAGCTTCCTGAGAATTGAACCCGTTCGCAACTGCAATATCGAGAATGCGCATATCTGTATCCCGCAGCTCTATTGTACTGTAAGCAAGCCTTCTTAACCTCAGGTAGTTTCTGAAGGTCATCCCTGTGAGATTTTTAAACCTTTTTGTTACATGATACTGTGAATAACCAAGTTCTTTTGCCAGTGCGTCTAAAGTAATATCATCATCAAAACGTCTCTCAAGCTGCTTTTCAATGATATCAAGCATTCTCTGTATGGTTCTGTGCCACTCAAACATCTTATCACCACCTTATGAGAACAGTATAGCCCAAAGGTCTTTTATACTTTTGATTTGAGTTGTGTATTTTAAAATGCAGCAATCGTTTCGGAAATTCCCCTTTTTCTTATCCTGGCTAAAGGCCTTAGAACTGAGATGACTGCTGTCAGGATACAGACAATAAATATTGCTGCCACCTGAGTCAACGGGAATCTCCAATCACCTCTCAGGAAATTAATCAGTGCTTTCTGAAGCATTACTCCCAGTGTGCAGCCTGCTATACAGCCGCTGAGGCAATATATGATTGCTTCGGAAATTATCATTCCCGAAAGTTGTCCGCCCGACATACCCAAAGCCCGCATAACCCCGATATATTTCGTTTTAGTGGCAATGCTCGTATTCATCGTATTGATGATGTTCAAAATGCTTATCAGGGCAATGATGCCTACAAATCCATAAATAAATACTGCCGACGTCATAAATGCGCTGAATGCCTGTGAATTCAACTGACGCTTATCAAGCAGCTTTAGATCGTCGCCCACAATGCTCTTAATCTCATTAACTGTCTTTACTCTGTCTTTTCCTTTAAGCTGTATATCCAAAGCATTATATAAATTCTTTCCCGTTATCTCTGTGAAAAGCTTTTCAGTTGTTACAAAGGTAGAAAGGGTCGGATCATCGGTTGTATACGGAATTGAGTTGCATACCCCTACTACCGTAAACTCCTCTATTCCCTTCACAGTCTTTATTTTAACCTTGTCACCAACGTGAAGCCTTGATGTCTGCAGCAGCGAATGGTCTCTCCACACTTTTTCTACCGCAATAACACCCTTTTGTGCATTTAACTCATCTACACCTATCTTTCCGGATGACAGATATTTTTTTGCCCATTCCATTTGAATGTCATTGTATGAAAGTAGCAAGGATTTTTCAGGAGTTGCTATAAAACCGTTTTTGTCCTTCTTTACGCTGCCTACCTTATTTATATACAAATCACTTATTCTTGACGCGTCAAAAGCAGCATCGACGAAGCTTTCCATTCTTCCGTATGTTCTTTTGATTCCCTGTATCTCAGATATCTTGTTCTGCTTATCACCATCTATCCCGCTTTTTGAAGTAAGGGACAAGTCTGCCGTATAAGCCTTTATGGCACTCATTCCAAGATACTCAGGTTTGACAAGAGCGCTGAAGGCCATAAAAAGGGCAATACTGAAAGCAATTGAACAAGCCATAAGCAGAATGGTTTTCTTCTTGTTCAAGGCGCTGTTTATCCCTATAGCAATTTGAGCGTGAAATACTTTCATTAAGAGTCCAAACTTCTTTTTCTTCAAACCACTATTATCACTATTCATCTGAAGAGCACTTAACGGAGAAACCTTTGCAGCTTTTTTTGCCGGCAGAAGAGAGGCAATATAAACCGTAAGAAAGCCCATTACTATTCCTGCAGTTACACCAATCAAACTAAAATTGATTATAGACATGTTGCCAAAAAGACTCTTATTGAAATATTTCAGCACTATTGAGCAGCCGGATGACAGAACTGTTCCTAAAATAACCCCTATTGGTATTGCCCGGATGGCTATTGATAGACCCTCCCTCCTTACAAGCCTTTTCACCTGCTTTGGGGATGCTCCTATACACCTTAACATTCCAAACTGCCGTACCCTTTCCAGAACTGATATATTAAAGGCATTATAAATCATTACTATTCCTGTTATCAGTACAAGGAAGAACAGTACTGTTCCAAGTAAATACATCTCAAGCACTCTGCTGTTCCTGCTCTGAAGGGTAAGTGCCAATAGTGCATCGTTCCTTGCAATCCGTTTATCGTCAATATTCAATGCCTTTTTAATTTCATTCTCAGCCTTTATAACGCTGACGCCTTTTCTGAACAATATGAAATAATCATGGGTTACCGCCTTCAATCCTGATGCTGCTTCTGAAGACATAAGCACGATTGGTATGCCTGCAGCCTTGGTTGCAGCAAGATCACTGTATATTCCGCTGACAATGAACTCCCCTGTTTTCCCATTGGATAACTTGAGTCTGACGGTATCACCTTTTTTCAATACAGGCTTTGCTTTGTTGACAAACCACTTCTCAAGCATGACCTCATTTGCTTTACGCGAATAAGACCCTTCAACAAGATTAAAATTAAGGTTCTCTGCTAAGTTGACATCCAGATATCCTAATTGGCATCTTTCATCATTAACTTCACCTTGTCCAAGATCTTTTAAGCTGCCTGAGCTTTTCACATCAATGCGGTTTTTTATGAATTCAATCTCCTTCGAAGACGGCTTATGGATCAATATATGATAGTTGCCTTCATCCCTTAAAACCCGGGCCTTTTCAAACTTCACTTCTGAATCCAGCACGGAAAAAATACCGACAACAAGAGTTACTGCGAGAACTACACTAAATATGGCCAGCCTTGTTTTTCTTTTATTAGCAGAAAGGTATTTGGGAGCCAGCTTAAGATAATTATTCATTTCTTTGCCCCCCCAATTCAGTTACAATTCCATCTTCAACACTTAATACCCTATCGGCAAAAGATGCTATTGACTGGTTGTGCGTAATCATGATCAGCGTCTGATTGAACCTGTCAACAGACATTTTAAGAAGATTAATTACGTCTCTGCTATTTTTACTATCCAGATTCCCTGTAGGTTCATCTGCCAAGATAATGGAAGGCTTTGCCGCAAGAGCCCTCCCGATAGCAACACGCTGCTGTTGACCTCCCGACAGCTGGCTCGGCAGATGGTGTTTCCTTTCTGTCAGTCCAAGTATCTCCATCAACTCATTGATGTATTGTTTGTCAGGTTTTCTGTAATCCAGAAGCAGAGGCAGCACAATATTCTCCTCTACATTCAGTTCCGGAACCAGGTTGAATGCTTGAAAAATAAACCCAATATTTCTTCTGCGGAAAACAGAGAGCTTCTTTTCCTTCATTTCAAAAACGTCTTTTCCGTCTAAATAAACCTTACCCGAGGTAGGATAGTCCAGCACACCAAGCATATTCAGAAGTGTACTTTTGCCTGATCCTGAAGGTCCTACGATAGAAACAAATTCGCCTTTTGCTACAGAAAACGAGACATCCTTCAATGCCTCTACCTTTGTTTCGCCTTTTCCATATGTTTTATACAATTTTTCTGTTGATAATATATCCATATTTAGCACCTCACTTTGCCTTTATTAATGAGATGATATCGCATGCACCTTACCGGCATATGAATTTAATCTTACAAATTAGTAAGCTTTGGAAAGATAAGCCGGAATATCGTCCCCTTCCCCAATTGGCTTTCTACCGTAATTGAGCCCCCATGCTTCTCTATGACAGCTTTTGAAAGAGTCAGACCGATACCTATTCCCTGCCTGTCCTTCGAAAACCTGCTCCTGAAAAACCTTTTAAAAATATGATGCAGGTCCTCCGGGTGAATACCTTTTCCATTGTCTTTGATAGTAATACTCTTTACAACCTGCGTTTCGTCACAAACAATTTGTACACTGTTGCCTGCTTCAGTATGATCCAGTGCATTCTTTACGATATTGCTGACGGCTTCCGCCATCCATTCCTCATCACAGCATAGTGTAACAGTATTGCTGCATTCTATTTCAAGGGTTTTATTTTCATACTGAGCACGGGTTTTCAGTCCGTTCAGGGATCTTTCGAGGAAATCCTTCATAACTACATCACTTTTTTCCAGTTGGATGCTTCCGGCATCAAGTCTTGCCAGCTTCAGCAGATTTTTAACCAGGTTCTCCATACGCTGAAGCTCATTTGCACTTTTCCCCGCAAAGTTGTCTACCGTGTCATTCCCGGTTTTCTCTGACTGAATTATCTCATTGTACATTTGAAGTGCGGCAAGCGGGGTTTTAAGCTGATGTGAGATATCTGAAATGGTATCTCTGAGAAACTCCTTGCTCTGTTTTTCCTTAGCTATGTGTGCAGTTAATGAAGTTGCCATTGCATTGACGGAGTTAAAAAACATGGATAATGCGCCTTCATCATCGGCATTCAACCGAACGCTCAAGTCGCCGTCCATAAATCTGCACAGGCCTGAGTAAGCTTCTTCGATCTTTTTATAGTGTCTTGTCAGAAATATATAGAGCACAATAAGAATAGCCAGAGAAAAAACTACAGAGAAAATCAATACCTGAATTGAGTATGACTGGCGAAAATTAGGAATTATATTTTCAACCGTTCCATTGGTGTATGCTGCACTCTTCAGCAATTTTACTCCTGTGTCAAGATCTCTTTCAGACTTTTCCCCGGTGAATGCTTTGACAATCTCGTTCTGCTTTTCGGGCAAAGCACTGTACAGGCGCCCTGCAACCATATAGTCATGATCCAGCAGTTTGTTTTTATAATCGTCAGACATAATTTTAACAGTGACCTGTGCTAATACTACAAAACATAAGAGAATAGCTGCAACTACGCAGAATATAATCTTCACATTTTTATTAATAAAGATTCGCATACACAACTCCTTACTTCACTATATTCCATTTATAGCCCATTCTCCTGACAGTTTGCAAAAACTGAGGGTTTTCGGGATTATCTTCAATCTTGTTTCTAAGTCTGCTGATATATACGGACAGCGTATTATCATCAATAAAGCTTCCGTTCCCGTCCCACAGCCTGTCCAAAATGACATCTCTTGTAAGCACGATATTGGGATTTTTCATAAACAAACACAAGAGCCTGAATTCAGCGGTTGTAAGCTCAATCTCACTTTCGTTTTTGAATACCCGTTTTTCCATAAGCCTTACAGTCATATCGTTTGCTTTTATTTCAGCCTGTTCATTTCCTGAAAGCCTGGCACGACGAAGCAGAGCATTTATTCTGGATACAAGCTCATTAAGCTTGAACGGCTTTGTTATGTAGTCATCGCCTCCCATATCCAGTCCCATCACTACATTTACTTCTTCATCTGAAGCGGTAAGAAAAATAATCGGTACGGACGATGACATCCTAACCTTTTTACAGATTTCAAAACCCTTCCCGTCTGGAAGAGTGAGATCAAGGAGGAGCAATTGATACTTTTCATCGCTGTATTTTGTAATGGCTTCACTGACCGTTCTGGCAATGTCCACATTGAAGCCGTTTTTCTTCAAGGAAAACTCAAGTCCGTCAATAATGCTTAGGTCATCTTCCACAAGAAGAATATTATTCAACCTTATTACCCCCCAATTCATCGCAAGTCACATTATGCCATTATTCTAACATATCCGAAAAATAAACTGTATATTCCGTACGTAAAAAATAATACCGATGCTGTAAAAACATCAGTATTGTATAATTCTAAGAAGCAATAATGCAAACTTCTATAAAACTCGGTTAATCTTTATTGCATACTCTTTGATATTGTCTTCTGATAGAGAAGGGTGACATTCAAAGCTTAAGTGTCTTTATTTATTTTCAGAGCCGCTCATAGTAAGTTTGGACTTTTTCAGATCATAGCTGGCAGCATTTCCTATGGATAAAAAATCATCATTTTTCCATTTAAGTTCGCATATGCTTTTATTCCAAGTTATTTTGACTTTTGACTTCACTTTATTATTTTCGATCGACAGTATGACAATTTTTGATTTAGTCTTGTCTTCTGCGCTGTATTCAAAGAATGCAATCCTCTTAAAGCTGGCGGATGGATACAAGCTGTTGTCAAGGGCAGTTTTCCCATCAGTTTTGTATAATGATGCTTGGTCAAGCATAACTGTATAGCTCCCTTTTTCAGAAGAAAAATGCGGTGGCGCCAGGATATAAAGGATGTGTGTCATGGATTTATCATAAATAAAGCTGTATCCGTAAAAACTGTCAATTATTTTACCTGTATTAATATCGTATGTTAGATAGTTTTCAAGGCCAGGATTGATATGCAGCAAAACTCCGGCTTTCGAATTCGACAACCATTCTATATGCATGATCTGGGGAAAGGTATCCTTAATGTTAATTATCCTCTCTGCTTTTGTCTTGATATCAACTACGCCCAACTTTATGCTGACTTTAGTAGTTGCTATAAATAAAACCTTCTTATTATCCGGAGATACTACAGGCTGGCTTTTTTCGGATGCCGATTTTGTAAGCTGCTTTCCGTTTAAAAATATCTGTTTGTTTTTTACTGTAGCATTATATTTATTTTTCTGTTCAGCAACTGCCTGAACTGAAAAAGCAGTTACTAACATTGCTGAAATCAGTATTATGGCAATTTTATAAATTAATTTTCTCATGTCCTATTTACCTCGATCAAATTTATATTACTTTTTCTTTTTAACCGTTATATTATTTATTACTGTCCTTTTCCTTGTTGCCTGACTAAACGCGTCATATCTTCCAATTATTAACTTTGATATTGTATCATTGTTTCAGCCATTTAGCAATGATAGACTAATATAGTAAAGCTTTTTTCATGCATATGCTGTTTGCATTCCCGATATATGGTCCATAGTTTTGAATTTGCAAATATCCAAGCTTATTATATAAGTCTATAGCTTCATATTGCTTTCTACCTGTCTCCAGCAAAGCATATTTATATTCTCTGCTCTCTGCCAGCTTCTCCAATTCACAAACAATCATCCTCGCCAAGCCCTGCCGTCTTTGCTCAGGCACTACAAATATCCGCTTCAGCTCCACAGACTGGGAATCATATTCCTTGAATGCCCCACAGGCAACCGGAGACTCAGCTTTATATACCACTATTACATCATTTATAAGGTCAATTTTGTTGTGTTTTTCATACTGCGCCTGTACTTCTCCGTACCGCTTTGACAGATCTTCGTCAAGCAGCTTTATCAATTTGATAAAGCCGGAATTTTTGCTGTCCGTTTTTACTATCGCAAAGCTCATTTCTAACCCCTTCTCTCATAAATCTTGTCCAGCTCGGTTAATCTGCTGCACAGTAAAGGATAATCTGCCTCATGGTTTGCAGTATTCCTTTTAACTGCATCTTGGCTTGCATTTGCATAGCAGTACAGACAGCCATGGGGACATGTATCATAGGCCCCGATATCGACACTTACAGCACACCCGCAAGCCTTCCTCTGATTCCTATCTTTTTTGGCTATTATCCTTGTCCCCGAGATTGCTTCAATCAGATCAGTATCGATACAGCTTGCATGTCCTATGCCGAAAGCATTTAAATCAATCTCTTCAGCACAGGTTTCAACTGTAAGCCCGTACCCGGCTGCAATTACAGAGACTTTTTGTGATATCAGTCTTTTAGCCTCATCATCCAATTGAACGATTCCTTTAGCCTTAAATGCCTTATCTGCCTTTCTATAGCTGTCTATGAAACTAATGACACATTTTGAAGTATACCCTTGAAGTTTCTTCGCCAAGACGTCAAAATACCTTACATGATATTCCATATCAATTGTGCCGTTCAGCAGGATTGGGTCATACCTCCATATAATCCTCTGGGGACCGATTATATCCGAAAGTCTTTTAAACGCAGCAACTACGGCAGCTTTTCTGGGTACGTCCGGCTCCAGAGAGATATCATATGGATTCAGGGTTAATTGAAAGTAATAGGGGTAATCCTTGATGAGATCAAGTTTCGGAAGCATTTTTTCAGGATTCTTCGTCCAGAAAACGATACAGTCCACCGAAGTCAGATCCAGAGATATCCTGCTTACCTGATGAGGATTCATTGGATTTCTGACCAAAACAAAGCCCTCCCTGATCCTGTTAAAGAACCAATCGCTGTAAAACGCAGGTATGTCTGTTCTCCGGCTGGCGCTGATAATCAAAGTTATTCCCCCCCACTCTTTACTTAATGCTAAAGCAGACTAACACATACTAAATGCCTTTATCTATGCAGTTTCAATTATACATTTAGCCATATGTGGAGTAAATGCCTTATGTCTCCTTATACAGAAAAACTACATGCTCTGCCTGGGTATAGTCTTTTTTCTTGTAGAAATTCATAGCCGGAAAGTATTTATTTGTCAGCAGCGTCACTCCTCCAAGCTTTCTGGAACGCGCATACTCCTCTATCCTTCCCAGAAGCTTTGTTCCATAGCCCTTTCCCTGACTGGCGGGGCTAATGAAAAGCTCATCTATGTAAACCTCGTCATTTGTCCACCATGTCCTTTGGTGTGCAAACACAGCCCCGACCATTGTTTCATCTTTAAAAGCGGCATATCCGACGAAATTGTTGTTCTCTAAGAACTCACTCAAGTAGCTTTTTGCGGTTTCTTCCCTCCACTGATTGTTCCACGGCTCACAATTGTATGCCTCCATCAATAAGCCTGCACAAGCGTCAATGTCATCCTTTAATATTTCTCTTATCATAGTTTTTCTCTCCACGTAAATGTATTAAATACTCTTCAATATGCTTTCGTTCAGCCTTCGTACCATAGATTTGCATACAGGCTGAAAATACTTCAGCCAGAATTGGCATGCCTCCAGATTTGTAGCCTCAAAGTCAACAGAACACCGTTCAAAGCCTTCATCTTGAATACATGTCATAATAGTTGACAACAGCATTTTTGCAATACCTTTACCCCTATACTCAGGCTTTACATAAGCACCATTGACCGCAATTTTTCTTTTTCCATTGACTATCCATGCTGCTCCTTCCTCAATCGGTGCTACCTTCATATATCCTACAGCTTCCTTCCCATACCATGCCATCCATGCAAAATTACCTGGTTGCTTTAACATACTACCCAGTTCATCTGAAGTTACAGATTCCAAGTATGGATTAAATACAGGCGCTTTGGTAAGATGTCTGTAGTGTCCATCTACCTGGGGCAGCCACAAGAGTAAGTCCTTTTCCGTTATACATCCAATTCGGATTCCATCCGAAGCTTTTGTATAAATTGGCTCTACCCTTCGCATTGCATCAATACATGTCCTTCCGAATCCATTCCAGCAGAATGCATCCTGAGCAGCATCGGCACAGCTTAAAAACTGAATTCCATGGGTAAGGCAGCCTTCAGCAACCCAACTTTGTCCAATTGCCTGATAAAGCCTACGGTAAATATCAAATGCACCATCTTTAACAGAGGCATGTGCCCATTCCGGAACAAAAGCTCCCTTATGAACACCAAGTACTCCCTGTAAAAACATTCCTGACATGTACCCGGTCAATTTTCCCTTATCAACAATTGCAACACCCGGGTACTTATCAATGCATTCCTTCAGCATCGGTATTATCTTATCTGCACGTCCATTGCTCTCATCAAGTATAGGTGTTAATTTCCGCTGGCATTCATAAGAAGAAGCAAATAGCTTGCACGCTTCTTCAAGATGGGTTTCATTCAAATCTACTATTTTCATCTTTTTATAACCTCCGCACAAATTGCAATCCAATCGCTTCCTTCTGTGAAGCTATTTCCGGTTAAGTCATTCCAGACATGCTTAATCTTGAAACCTGCATTATTAAGAACAGGCTTGATTGTGTCAAAAGAATAATCATGGTACCAGTTTCTGTAGACCTTTATTCCCTGTTCATCAGCAACAATAAACTGGTCCACCCATGTGTCCTCTTCAGGATAGTCAAAGCCCTGTTCAAGAACCAAATGTTTTCCCGGTCTCCAAAAGCCTCCGTCACTCATATACCATTCGTTTTTCACTCCATATTTTGCTCTCAGCTCTCTTGTCGAAATATCGAAAATGAAAACTCCATTGTTTTTTAGTGCTTTATTTATCAGCCCCAGGAGCTTATCCCTCTTCTCATCGGAAAATGTATTAAGCTCCCCATATACCTGGATAACCGCATCAAACTCATCTGTATAGTCTATCTCAAAAAAGTTTCTGAAATAGTATTCTATATCCAATCCGGCTTCTTGCGCCTTCTGTTTAGCATATTCCAGCGAGCGGCTTGATATATCAAGCCCTACAACATGAATACCTGCTTTGCAGAGCTTTTCAGCATAGAGCCCCGGACCGCACCCCAGATCAAGGACTTTCATTCCGGGTTTCAGCAGGCCGGATTCAAGAAGGTGTATTATTGTCCTGTCGATTGTAGCTGTCCTTCGGCTGGCTAAGTCGTTATCCTTTTCAAGGTGTGCTGCAAGCATACTCTTTGAGATATGCGGATCATCCCAGAATTTTTCCTCGCCCGGTTCAAAAAGGTCGGGCTTTGATGTGTTCTGTCCAATAAAATCAAACAAATTATTTAAATCCATTTTTCATTGTCCCCCTTTATACAATTCTTTTTTAAATTTCGCAATCTGCTTGCCCCACTGCTTTTCCTGAAGTCTCAGCTTCCCTTCCTTCTTGGCTTCCAAGCGAGCCAGCTCCTTTTGAAGCTTAAGCCAGCTTTCCCACCTTTTCGGTTCAAGCTTACCGTTTTCCAACGCTTCTCTGACAGCACAGCCCGGTTCATTCTCATGCTTGCAGTCATAAAAGCGGCACTGTACAGTGAGTTCCTCAATGTCTCCGAACATGACCTCCATTCCTGTTTCAGCTTCCCATAATGATAAGGATCTCATTCCCGGAGTATCAAGAATCAGTCCTCCGCCGGGCAAAAGCAAGAGTTCTCTATGAGTGGTGGTATGCCTTCCGCGGTTGTCATCCTCACGAATCTCCTTGGTTTTTAAGACTTCTTTACCTGCCAGGGTATTCACCAAGGTTGATTTGCCAACGCCTGAAGAGCCAAGCAATGCCACAGTCCTGCCTTGTACAAAGTATTTTCTTATCTCTTCAAGCCCTTGTCCTTCTATACAACTGACTGCATGAACCTCTACACCCGGAGCAGTGTTATAAACAATAGCCATCTTTTCACTCACATTATCACAGCAATCTGATTTGGTCAGTACAACTACAGGGATAGCTCCGCTCTCCCAGGCAGCTATAAGATATCGCTCCAGCCTTTTCATATTAAAATCCCTGTTTAGTGACTGGATAAGAAAAACTGTATCAACATTTGACGCAACAATCTGTTCCTTTACTTCAATTCCAGCAGCTGCCCTTGAGAATTTGGTTTTTCTAGGTAATACATCACGGATAAGTATAGATTGAGAATCTGAAGAATTCTCCATTGCTACCCAATCGCCGACTGCAAACTCCATGTCACTGCCTTGCCTTTTCACAGGCCTGTTAACAAGATGTTCACCGGATCCGGAAATAACCTGAAGCATCTGTCCGTAATCAGCTGTGATCCTGCCCGGGAATAGATTGCCTGTATTCTTTTTATTCCATTCCCCTTCAAAATAACTATCCCAGCCATAATCCTTTATATCCATTATCAAAATCCGTCCTTTATCAATTTCTTTTCTTCCTGTCTGCGTTTCTTTTTGTTCCTCATTTCATTTTCCTGCACTCTTGTCCTCGGGTTAATTACCCAGCTTCCCCTTATTTCCTTCATAATCTCAAAATTACTTTTCTTTTTTATCATAATCATCATCCTCCTATTAATCCGATTTACTCTTTCCGATATTTGAAAAAGCATACAAAAAGCCCGCAGACATACGACCACCTGCGGGCTTTTCTATAGGGAATGTTCCTTCTGGAATTGTCCCCTACACAATAAAAGGCATTAAAAAAACACGCTACCAATGCGTGCTGCCAATTGTTATAAACACGATTAAGGGCTGTTGACCCCTTGCCATCCGGTTGCTCGAAAGAAGCTGCATAGGCAACACATGTAAAAACCTGTCATAAGGTATTTATGTGTACCTGTGCCGATATTAAATTATTTAAAAACCACCTCAACATTTTTTACAGACATACACACAACTCCTTTCTAAGCTAATATTCGTAATACACTTAACTATATTATATTTGGTATCCCAGACATTGTCAATGAAAAAACTTACAGTCCTAAAAAGCCGACTATTTCTTCATAAGAGAGGCTATTAGTCAAAATACCCATCCTTCCGAAGGCTGCATAGTCAAAAATCATTGTACCGAAGGTCTCCGCCTTCTCAATATCCGTCATTTTCTCTAAATCATCTATGATATTCAGCTCCGTTCCTTCATTTACGATATAGTATCTTGCACCGCAAGAAGGGACTATTGCTTTAAACTGCTCCTGGTTCCAGGTTGAATTAGGTACATAGACAACTAAACTATCAACATCTTTCTTCTTCCTGCCGGTAACTGAAAACCCTAAAATAGACGTAGCTTTTGTTGATGGGTGAACAGAGTATTTTGATTTAAGTCCGAAAGCTTTTACCTTCTCTGCAAGCTGCTTCACATAATCCTTGTTGCTCTCTGCGCCATCAAACAGATCCCAATCCAGTTCAATGATTACATCACTGTTCCGTACAAAAGCGGATATTATGTCATGGCTCCTGTAACCCGGGCTTTTACGATCCGTCTTGTAAGTCAGTATATAATTCGGCGAAATATCGCTGTCAATACTTTTATTCCTGCTTAACTTAAGTTTGAACCCCTTAAACATACGGATGCCTCCTAACAGGTTAATTCCATTTATTGTTTACTTTCAGAATTTATTTATCCCCAGCCGGGATTCTTGACTTTCATTATATTCAGGTTTAAAAGCCCTGTCAATATTAAGGAGGCTTACTCCGCAGGTCCTTTATATTTGACTAAAAAAATCAGCTGATGATGGAATAAAATCCTATTAAGTGATATAATAAAACAAATTATTTTATGAAAGAAGATACAAATGAAAAACAACTTTAGCGATCTTGGCATTATACCGCCAATATTAAAGGCCTTGGAGGAGATGGGCTTTGAGAAGCCCACAGATGTTCAAGCAAAAGCAATACCCCATGTTTTAAACAGCGAAGATGTTATTGTTATGTCTAAAACAGGCAGCGGCAAGACTGCTGTTTTCGGCGTTTCAATGCTTCAGATGATCGATCCGGGTGCACCCGGACCTCAGGGTCTTATTCTTACACCGGCACGTGAGCTCGCTGTTCAGGTGGACAGCGACATAAAAAAAATGGCAAAGCATCTTAAATACAGAACTACAGCCGTGTACGGACAACATAACATCAATGCGGAGCTTAAGGCCTTAAGCAGCAATCCTTCTATTGTCACAGGAACACCCGGGAGGGTGTATGACCACATAAGTCATGGGAATATGCAGACCAAGCATATACGCTTCTTAGTGCTTGATGAAGCAGACAGAATGCTGGACATGGGCTTCCTCGATCAAGTAATCAGAATTATCAGAACAATACCCAAAAATCGTATCACTATGCTTTTTTCCGCAACTATGCCCCCTGAGATTCGTAGAATCTGCCAAGAGTATATGAATCATCCAGAAACTGTCGAAATTGAATCACCTACAAAAACAGTTGATGCAATACAACAAAAATACTACCGTGTTGAGAATAATGAAAAGAACATGTGGTTAAAACGCCTGCTTCTGGCAGAGCGTCCCGAAAGCTGTATGATTTTCTGCAACACTCGGCTCGGAGTTGACAGGGTTCAAACCTTTTTATCCAGGAACGGGCTTGTTTGTCATGCTCTGCATGGTGATATCCCCCAGGGAAAAAGGCTCAAGACAATACAGCAATTTAAGCAAGGAGAGTTCCGTTTACTTGCCGCTACGGATGTTGCCGCCAGAGGCATACACATTGAGGACTTGTCCCTTGTCATTAACTATGATGTCCCCAATGATAAGGACAATTACATCCACAGAATAGGCCGTACAGGCAGAGCCGGTAACGATGGCCTTGCTATTACCTTGGTTACGGGTGATGACATCATGACGCTCTACGAAATAGAAGAGCATATCGGAGCATTAATCCCGGAAGCACAACTGCCGGAAGAGTCTGAATTCAATTTACGCAATCCCGACGCCAAAAACTGGCTGCAGGAAAACTCGCCAAAAAGCAGTACGCCCCGTACAACAGGCAACTCGAATCACAGAGCAGAACAACGGAAAATGCCGCAAAGTCAGCCGCATAACGTTAAGCACAAAAGCCCGGCTAGAACGAATACGGTAGATAAGAGAAGGACAAGACCGGCTTTTGAAACCGAAAGAGCAAAATCCTCCGGCTCAATTTCACAAACCGTACCTTCATATACAGCAGACAGCAAGTTAAAAAGTCCGAAACCGAGCATTAAAAACGTACAAAATAACGCTACGGAAAACAGAATACCATTTTTTAAGCGCTTAATTCAAAGGATATTAGGGAAGAAGTAATAAACATCAAAAAGCTTTTTGCGAAATCTGCACTTCAGTTTTTTACATAAAATTCGCAAAGACAGATGCCAGGATAACTGTGAGCAGACCTGCAACTACAATGGCAAGACTGCTCATTGCCCCTTCAACTTCTCCCATTTCCATTGCCTTTGTTGTACCTATAGCGTGAGATGCAGACCCAATTGCAATTCCCTTTGCAATTGGCTCATGAATTCGGAATACTTTACAAATGAGTTCAGCAATCATATTACCAAGGACTCCGGTCAAAATGATTACAGCTACTGCAATCGTTACGATACCGCCCAGCTCTTGGGCCACTCCCATACCAATCGCAGTCGTGATTGATTTCGGAAGCAATGTTACATATTGTTGATGTGTAAAATGAAATAGTTTACAAAGCAAAAAAACACTAGTAAGACTTGACAGGACTCCTGCAAGGATTCCCCCCAGAATAGCCCTTATATTTTTCTTCAGCGCTTCAAGCTGCTGATAAAGGGGTATTGCAAGGCATACTGTAGCGGGCGTCAGCAGATAGCTTAAATATTTCGCTTGATTATTATAGACCTTATAATCTATTTTTAAAATCAGCAATACAGCTATAACAAATATTATGGAAATGAGCAGAGGGTTAAAAATTGATTTGCGGAACCGTTTCCTTAAGAATAGTCCGATTTCATATCCGGCAATGCTGATGAATACCCCAAAGAAAACAGATTCACTTAATAGTTCCTTCAATTCTTATTCCTCCTTTCCAGCCTGATGATAAACTGGGTAACTCTCCCGGTGACAGCCATAACGATCACTGTAGTCAAAATCATTATGATAATAACAGGTACAAGGATGCTCTTCAGCGCTTCCCATGATACTAAAAGGCCTACTCCGGCCGGTATAAACATAAGTGGCATAATTTTTATAAGAAAGGTCCCTGTTTTTTTTACCTGCTCAAGATGGATCACCTTTGTCTGCAAAGCAATAAACATAAGAATCAAACCATATATGCTTGCCGGAACCGGTAAGGGAATGAGGTACCTTAATACTTCTCCGACGAATGAAACTGCCAGAATTATTCCGAATTGCTTTATATATTTCAAGAGTTAACATTCCTCTCTCCAAATTGGTACTGACATTCTAGAATTGTACCTGTTATTAAGTTTCATGTCAAAGGGATGAGGGGTTTTTTTCGCCTGAAAGTCTAATTTACAGTAAGATTCGCCAGCTTATTGTTTAAAAAAGACTCATCTGCTCTATTTTCTGTTTTTCATCGAAAGCATGCAAATACTCGAATACTTTTTCATTGCTACAAACAATACTGTTCTTTCTGCACTCGCTGTATAGAATATTCATTAGCTTTTCATTATTGTCGCTTTTGATTTCGTAACTGTATCCGTACTTTTGCTGATACTTTTGTTTCATGCCGGGAAAATGTCTATCCAATTTTGCATAAAAATATTCCCTGCTGCCTTCCCGTAGAGTCAGACCGATCCCAAAGCAAATAATGCCATATACCCTAGCTTTGATGCAATAATCCAGAATGCCCTTAAGGTTTTCTTCCGTGTCGTTTATAAAGGGAAGAATCGGATCTATCCAAACAACTGTCGGAATATTGTTTTCCGACATGACCTTCAACACTTCAAAACGTTCCTTAGTAGTACTTACAGCAGGTTCAATAATTTTGCACAAACGCTCATCATAAGTAGTTAGCGTCATTTGGACAACACATTTGGTTTTTTTGTTTATACTTTTTAAAAGCTCCAAGTCACGAAGGATGCGATTAGTTTTTGTCTGCACAGCCAACCCGAAACTGTATTTTTCAATAATTTCAAGACACTTGCGAGTATATAAAAGCTCACTTTCAACATGCATGTAGGGATCGCACATGGAACCCGTACCTATCATACACTTCTTGCGTTTTTTCCGGAGCGCTTCCTCTAATAATTCTATAGCATTGCTTTTGACCTCAATATCTTCAAAGTCGTGAGACATATTATAACATTTGCTTCTGCTGTCGCAGTAAATGCAGCCGTGTGTACAGCCTCGATATATGTTCATTCCGTTATGCTGTGATAGTATTGCCTTTGCTTCTTTAAAGTGCATACGCTTTTTCCTTTGCTTATTTGATATATAAACCATTATATCAAATAAAGCATGACAGCATATTGTCATATATTTAAAAAGGCCTATGCATATAAATGCACAGACCTTTTATTGCTTAAATCTACTTGTTTTCCTTCCTCTTAGAGAATACATCAAATGCAACAGCGCCAAGAAGTACCAAACCTTTTATTGTCATCTGCCAGTCGGTTCCCAAACCAAGTATCTGCATACCATTGTTCAAAACACCCATTACAAGAGCACCTATGATTGCTCCAACAATAGTACCAACACCACCATATGCTGAAGCCCCACCTATAAAGCAGGCAGCGATAGCATCAAGCTCGAAGTTTTGTCCTGCAGTAGGTTGTGCAGCATTAAGACGCGCTGAGACCGCAATTCCTGCTACTGCAGCAAGCACCGACATATTTACGTAAGACCAGAACATAACCTTATTTGTATTAATTCCGGAAAGCCTTGCTGCTTTTGCATTTCCACCGGTTGCATACAGATATCTGCCCTGCTTGGTACTGGAAGTAATAAATGTGTATATTAGTATCAAAGCTCCTATTACAATAAGGATTATTGGTGTTCCTCTAAAACGTGCAAGCCAGAATGTAAAGAGATTGATTGCTCCCACGATCACTATCAATTTTCCTATAAAAAGGGGAATATTTAATGCTTCAAGGTTATACCTCACTTTTTCAGATCGTTTCCTGATTTCTAAAATAATATATATAACTGATATTATTATTCCTATAACTAACGTTGTAATATCGATATCTTCTCCGAACGCTTTCACGAAAAATCCAGGAAGAAAGCCGCTGCTGATTTTCTGGTAGGATTCCGGGAATTGGCTTATAGTCTGTCCGCCTGTAAGTATGAAATAGGTCAATCCTCTGAATATAAGCATGCCTGCAAGTGTACAAATAAACGGAGGTACTTTAACAAAGGCAATCCAGAACCCTTGCCATACACCGATTGCCAAACCAATAAGCAAGCAAAGAAAGATACCCAACCATACATTCATATTATTATTTACGATCATTACTCCTGACATAGCACCGACAAAGGCTACTACAGAACCGACTGAAAGGTCGATATTACCACCTGTCAAAATCGGCAGTATCATACCGATGGCAAGTATCATTACATATGCGTACTGAAGAATAAGATTTGTTACATTCCTGGGGACCAAAAGAATCCCATCCGTTAGAATCTGAAATAATATTGTAATCGCAACTAATGCAATAAGCATTGCATATTGTCTTATGTTATTTTTGAATACACGTTCAATTGGTCCAATAATCTTTTTGAATACACGTATAATAGGTTCAGTTTCATTTTTATTTACACTTTTAACAGTATCCATCACACAGCCTCCCTATTACTCTTCATAATACATTTCATGATGCTTTCCTGAGACGCTTCAGTTCTGTCAAGCTCCCCAACAATTCTTCCTTCATTCATTACATAAACCCTGTCTGATATACCGAGTATCTCCGGAAGTTCAGATGATATAAATAATACTGCTTTGCCTTCATCAGCCAGCTCGTTAATTATTTTATATATTTCATATTTTGCTCCTACATCTATTCCCCTTGTAGGTTCGTCAAGAATGAGGATATCAGGGTCCGTAAAAATCCATTTGCTAAGTACAACCTTCTGTTGGTTCCCACCTGAAAGATTTCCTGTTTTCTGGGCAATACCGGAAGACTTGATGTTCAATTTTTTTCTGTATTCCTCAGCAGTATGAACCACCTTATTTTCATTTATAACAGCACTCTTACAAACCTTTTCCAATCTGGCCAGTGGTATATTGTTTTTGATATCGTCAATCAGAACAAGGCCGCCTGTTTTACGATCCTCTGTTGAATAAGCAATCCCATTATTGATGGCATCACGGACTGATTTAAGCTGAAGCTGCTTACCGTTTTTAGTTACAGTTCCGCTTATATTAGTACCATAGGATCTTCCGAATATACTCATTGCAAGTTCTGTTCTTCCTGACCCCATAAGACCTGCAAGACCAACTATTTCACCTTTTTTAATATTAATACTAATGTTATTTATTTTCTTTCTGTCTTCTACAATAGGATCATACACATTCCAGTCCTTGACCTCAAAAATAACTTCTCCGATCTTTGGAGTCCTTTTCGGGAATCGGTCAACAAGCTCTCTTCCAACCATACCTTTTATAATCCTGTCCTCGGTAATATCTTCCGTATGCTTGTTAAGAGTTTCAATAGTTGAACCGTCTCTGATAACAGTTATATTATCTGCAACCTTTAAAACTTCATTGAGCTTATGTGAAATAATTATAGAAGTAATCCCTTGATTCTTCATGTCCAGAAGCAGCTCCAGCAGCTTATCAGAATCTTCATCATTCAAGGCAGCCGTAGGTTCATCCAAAATAAGCAATTTACAGTTCTTGCCCATTGCCTTTGCTATTTCAACCAACTGCTGCTTCCCTACCCCGATGTTTTTGATTAATGTATGCGAATTTTCAGATAGTCCTACTTTTTTCAAGAGTTCAGTCGCCGCAAGATGGGTTTTATTCCAATTTATAACGTTAGATTTAGATCTTTCATTACCAAGAAAAATATTCTCTCCAATCGATAAATACGGAATCAACGCCAGTTCCTGATGTATAATGGCAATTCCCTTTCTTTCGCTGTCCTTTATGTCCTTGAATTTACATACCTCATTATTATAGATAATTTCTCCGTGATAGGAGCCATAAGGATAAATTCCGCTCAAAACATTCATCAGTGTTGATTTTCCAGCGCCGTTCTCGCCTACCAGAGCGTGAATTTCACCCTTCTGCACCTTAAGATTTACATTGTTAAGAGCCTTAACAGAACCAAACTCCTTCACTATATTTTTCATCTCGAGAATATATTCCAATGTACACCATCTCCCAATAATACATTTTACCCTTCTAACACTTACAAAGCCGAACACCAGATTTGATGTTCGGCTTGTATGCGGTGTTTGGTATTATAACCTATTTAATAATTTAATTATTTAAGATCAGATGCCTTGTAATAGCCGCTGTCGATCAATAACTTCTTGTAATTGCTAGCATCAGCAAATACAGGAGTGCAAAGGTATGAAGGAACAATCTTTACTCCGTTATTGTATGTCTTTGTATCATTTATAGGAGCCTTTTTGCCTTCAAGAATTGCATTTACCATTTCAACAACTTTTGAAGCAAGGGTTCTTGTATCTTTGAAAATGGACATTGACTGTTGTTTAGCGATCATAGCTTTTACGTTTGGCTTGTCACAGTCCTGACCAGTGATGATCGGATATTTGCCGTTCTTATAGCCTGCATTCTTAAGGGCAGCAATTATTCCTATTGCCAAGCTGTCATTTGGTGATAAAACAGCGTCGAGCTTTTTGCCTTTTGCATAATATGCAGTAAGAAGGTTATCCATTCTTTCCTGAGCTGTGGTGGATTTCCAACCCAAAATTGCTATCTTTTTAAATGCAGTCTGTTTGCTTGGTACAACCAGCTTGCCGCTCTTTATGTATTTGTTCAATATGCTCATTGCTCCATTGTAGAAGAACGTTGCATTGTTATCGTCAGGCGAGCCGGCGAATATTTCTATGTTGAAAGGACCTTTAGCTGTTTTGAGCTTAAGCTTTTCTTCAATATATTGTCCTTGAATAACCCCAACCTTGAAGTTATCAAATGTTGCATAATAGTCTACATTTTTAGAATTTTTAATCAATCTGTCATAAGCAATTACTTTGATTTTTTCATCAGCTGCCTGCTGAAGAACATCTGTAAGAGCTTTTCCATCGATGGAAGCTATAACAAGAACTTTACAGCCTTTTGTGATCATGTTTTCGATCTGCTGAACCTGAGTGGTAACATCGTCATTAGCGTACTGAAGTTCAACCTTGTAGCCCTTTGCTTCCAGCTGCTTCTTCATGTTAGCGCCATCCTGGTTCCATCTCTGCAATGATTGTGTAGGCATTGCAACTCCTATCAAATCACCCTTAGCTGCGGATACTGGTAATGACATAGTGAAAACAACAGAAAGCACCATTGTTAATGCGACAGCCAATGCAATAAGTTTTTTCATTTTTATAACCCCTTTCAATAATGTAGAATAATGAATTCTTTATTATAATATTGGATTTTTAGTATCTTCTCAACGGAATAATCGGCTGACAACAAATAAATTCTTGCGATATTATAGCAAAAAATTACCAGTATTAACCGCAATTTTTTACCTTATATTCCGAAGGCGTCATTCCTTCATATTTTTTGAAGACTTTACTGAAGTAATTCGGATCACTGTATCCTGTAGCATAGCATATTTCTTTTATGCTTATCTCATTTTTTAGAAGCAGTTCTTTAGCTTTCTTCACCCTTAACAAGTTAATATAGTCCGGAAAGTTGTAACCAAGAATGTCTTTAAATATCCTGCTGAAATAGTAGATGCTCAAATTGAACTTTGCTGCAACAGTATCAAGATCCAGTTCCTTTTCAAGGTTATCCTTTATATATTGCTCCACGGATTTAAACAGCGCAACTTTTTCCCTGTCTCCTCCGTTAGAGGCTTCAGTGTGCCGCTCGCTCGCTTTTAATTTATTTTCTATATCGCAAAAATTTACCACTTTTGTATTCTCATTAGAATTACTTAGGGCAATCCTGGCTTCCTCATAGGATTTATTCATCATGGTTATACCCTGATAGCATTTGCCTATCCCTATCACAGAATCCATATTATAAAGCCGTCTGATTTCATTCCTTAAATCAGAACCCAGTCCTATTGCGCTTCGTCTGATCATTTCCTCATTTTCATATTCTTTGATTTGGATAAATGAAACAAATTCCCTGGTAAACCTGAAGCTTGCTACATTTTTATGTAATTTCCCAATATATCTTTTAATACATTCACCTATTTGAAGACGTAGCATTTCGAATTCGTAACCCATTCCCCTTGTTCCTTGGTCTCCCAGCACATTGATTACCAAAGCAAACCCATTTTTGAAGTTCATGTCAAGATAGCCGAGATATGTTTCGTAGTCAATTACGGACAATGAATTATTGATAATAGCAAAGCCTAGCTCGTTTTCTATAACAGGCATCATATTAGACAGCTTTTCCTGATTCTCAATGTCAAGCTTCCTCTTTTTCTTCTCTGCATTGACCTGCATGATAGCTAACTCGATTTTCTCCACAATGTCAGCTTTTCCGAAGGGCTTCAGGATATACTCCTTAACATTGTTCTTTACCGCTTCGACAGCAAAATCAAAATAGTCATATGCCGTCAGTACAATAAAATATGTGTTTGGCAAAAACTTTCGTATCTCCTGGATTGCCTTGAGCCCATTAATCCCGGGCATTTTAATATCCATTATGGCAATATCCGGTCTCATGCGCTCCGCAATCTCTATGGCTTCCTTGCCATTCCTTGCTTCTTCAATCTCCACCTGCTCCTTGAAACCTTCATTAAGCATCTCAATAATAGCATCACGGTCGTATTTCTCATCATCAACCACAAGTATTTTAATCATAATAATTCCAATCCTTTCATAAAGATCAAAAGTTGGGGTCAGCCTCATTGCCGCTTGATGGAATTCTGAGAATAATGGTAGTGCCTTCTCCCCTTTTACTGTCTATAAAGAAGAGGTCCGTTAAACCGAAATTAAGTTCAAATCGTTTCACAACACTTTTTATGCCCAACCCTGTGGTATGGCCTTTGTGTTCCTGTTCAATATCATTTGCCCTGATTTTAAGCAATGTACTTTCCTCTATCCCGCATCCTGTGTCCTCGATTTTAATGACACAGAACTGATTAACATCCTTTATTTTGATACTGATCAGCCCCCCCTCTTCCATCGGTTCAATCCCATGAATAAATGCATTTTCAACAAAGGGTTGTAGAGTCATTGCAGGTACCTTGTATTTTTTTAAGTCGGCATTGATTTCAAGTTCAAATTTCAGCCGGTCTTCAAATCTTAATTGTTGTATATAAATATACTTTTTTACAATGTTAATTTCGTCTTCAAGAGTTGCATTCCGATCCATCATACTCAGGCTGTATCTAAGAATTTCAGAAACTGCTCTTATGAGTTTTTCCGTATTTACGGCTTTTTCCTTAATAGCCGTTTGGTTTATGCAATTCAGTGTATTGAATAAAAAGTGAGGATTGATCTGAGATTGCAATACCTTTAATTCCGACTGCCTTAACGCATAATTTGTTTTTAAAAACTTCATTTCCTCTTCGCTGAGCTTTTTTTCAAGCTCGGCATTTTCTTTAAGGGAATTGATATGCTTAAGGATATTCTTTATCATTTTACTGAACGCTTCCGACAGAATATCAAGCTCATAAAGATTGGTCTTTTTACCTTCAACATAATCAAAATCTCCTTTGGAGACCTTTTTAGAAACCACCACAAGCTCTTTTAGCTTGCTGGTTATATTTCCAAGGAAGAACAATGTGTAAATAATACTGATCGCTATCGAAATCAAAATATACGAAATCAGCAGCCTGTAAATAAAACCCGTATTTCTGCTGAGTTTTTCATAAATCAGACTGTTATAGTATAAATAGCTGTTGATCAGCTTTGAAGTATAATCATCACAATAGCTGGCAATTTCCTTTGTTTTCAGATAGTCTGAATAATAATCATTTATGCCTTCTTTTTTAACATATTTGCTGATCGTCCGATCCCCGGATTCTTTATAACTGGTCAATGAGTTCAGCAAGTCCCTTAATATATAGCTGCTGTCGTTTAATGAATCATCCTGAAGCTTTTCTACTAAGGTAATAGCATTCTGGCAGCTTATTTCATATTGATCCCTGCTGTCTTGAGAATTTTCCTGGATATATTTGTTAAAGCCTTGCAAGGATTCTTTCATAAACTTCTTGATTTCATTTGTCATGCTTATCCTGTTCAGGATGTGATTGTAATTCTCGTTTATATTGTGGCTGATAAACAGTGATACAAGTGCACTCAATGCAATCGGAATGACCAGGATGGCGGCAAATATGATAAATCTACTCTTTAGACTACTTGTTTTCAACGTTGATCTCTCCCTGCATTTTTATATAAGCATCAATATTGGATCCGTCTATAACCTCCACTCCAGTTAAGAAAACCTTGCGCTGCTCATTAAATTTGCCTTCAATTTTGTCCATGATAATCTCCACTGCCTTATACCCCATGTAAAACGGTTTCTGCACAATCGTTGCAGCAATTTTCCCTTCTTTTATTTTTTCAAGGGTTTCCGGAAGATCGTCAAAACAGATTATTTTAACCTTTCCATCCAGCTTCAGACTGCTTACCGCTTTCTCCGCCCCAAGACCATCCAGAGCAGAAGTGCAAAAAAGAGCTTTTATGTCCCGATCCTTCGTAAGAATTCGGTTTGCAGCAATCTCCGCTTCAAGGAGAAAGGCATCCGAAGACTCAACATCAACGATCTTTAGCTCCGAATTTTTTGCTGCATATTCCCTGAACCCTTTTATACGCTCAATCTGATTCTTTACATCCTTGCCGCCGATAATTATGCCAATATTACCGGATATTCCTATTTGCTTTATGAGTTCTTTTGCACCTTTTCTCCCTGCTGCAACGTTATCAGTACCTACATATGCAAGCCTGTTTGATTTTTCTGCATCTGAATCAATAGTAACCAAAGGTACTCCGGACTTTACTACTGTATTTATTACATTATTGTATTTGTACTGATCCTGAATATATGTAATGATTCCGTCAGCTCTTGCGGAATATGCCATATTGATAAGTTTTATTCCTTCCTTGGCACTAGGGGCATCAGGCCCTTGGAAATCAATTATGGCGTTTCTTTCCTTAGCTGCCTTTTCAGCACCGTATTGTATATATTTCCAATACGGATTTGTTATCACATGGCTTATAAGCACAATCTTTGGTTTTAATTGAGTTTTAGCACTGTTGATTGAGGTCAATTTATTTATAACAATAAAGTTTAAAGAAATGAAAGTAGCTACTGTAAGAAAGATCAAAAAATTTCTAATAATGATTTTCATATTTCAAACCTCTCTGCAAAGCAGTATAAAAAGATTTCCTACTAAATAAGGATTATATTATTATCATAATTCCTTTAAGTATTTGAAGCCTGTCCAATTTGAAAATTAATTATTATTATGAAATGAGTTTAAAATTAGTACTAAAACATACAAATATTATAATACCACAATTTTTTTTGAATGAATAGTTCCTCAAAATTCCTGCAAAATGAAAGGAGCATCACAAGCTGTCTCTGTTTATAAAACAATAGAAAACAAAACCAGCGAGCAATCAAGGATCGCCCGCTGGAAAAATATATTGATATTTAATTTTACTTGAGCCCTATTTATAAAGTTCTACCAATCTTAACAAATGCTCATAACGTGCATTTGCAGCAGCTTCAGACTCATTGAAGAGTTTTTCCGCACGTTCCGGGAACGCAATGGACAAACGAGTGTAACGAGTTTCATTCTTCAGGAAGTCCTGATAAGTTCCGTCACCAGGCTTGGAAGTCAAAGTGAATGGGTTCTTGCCTTCAGCCTTAAGAGCCGGATTGAATGAGAACAGGTTCCAGTAACCGGAAGCAACAGCTTTCTTCATTTCATCCTGACAGTGGTTCATACCGCCTTTAACTCCGTGGAGTTCACATGGAGCATAACAGATTATCAAGGATGGTCCTTTATAAGCTTCTGCTTCTGTAAGAACCTTCATTGTCTGATTCGGGTTAGCGCCTAGAGCTACCTGTGCCACATATACGTAGCCATAGCTCATTGCTATTTCAGCAAGGCTCTTCTTGCCGATATCCTTACCCGAAGCAGCAAACTGGCAAACTTCACCGATGTTGGAAGCCTTGGATAACTGTCCGCCTGTATTTGAGTACATTTCTGTATCGAATACCATTATGTTAACATCTTCACCAGAAGCAATTACATGGTCAAGTCCGCCGAATCCGATATCGTATGCCCAACCGTCACCGCCAAGGATCCATATGGATTTCTTATTGAGGTACTGCTTCTTCTCAAGTACATCTTTGGAAAGCTCACAGCCTGCAGCAGCGGCTTTTTCAAGTTCAGCAACTAATGCTGCAGTAGCGGGAGTATTCTCTTTTGTACTGTCTTTTGTTTCGATATATTTAGCAGCAGCAGCCTTAAACTCAGCTGATGCCTTATCGGAAGCAGCAAGCTTTTCAATCTTCGCTATTGCCTGTTCACGGAGAACCTTCTGTCCAAGCTGCATACCGTAGCCATGTTCTGCGTTATCTTCGAACAATGAGTTTGCCCATGCAGGACCTTTATTTGAATCCTTATTTACTGTAAATGGGCTGGTTGCAGCAGGATTTCCCCATATAGATGAACATCCTGTAGCGTTTGAGATATACATTTGCTCACCGAACAACTGAGTCAGCAAGCGGGCATATGATGTTTCAGCACAGCCTGCGCAGCTTCCTGAGAATTCGAGGAGCGGCTGGTTGAACTGAGATCCTTTTACTGTAGTTTCAGCCGGAACTCCAGGCTTCTTGCCGACATTAGCAACCAGATAGTCAAATACCGGCTGCTGGTCTGCCTGTGATTCCTGCGGTACCATCTTAATAGCCTTACCCTTAGTAGGACATACTGTGATACATTCGCCGCATCCCATACAATCCAAAGGAGTTACGCTCATTGTGAATTTGTATTCACCGGCCTTTGGTTTGGTGTCTGCAAGCTTGATATTAGCAGGAGCTGCTTTAACTTCGTCAGCACTCAGCATAAATGGGCGTATAGTTGCATGTGAGCATACAAAGGAACACATGTTACATTGCAAACATGATTCAGGATCCCACTCCGGAACGTTAACTGCCGTACCGCGTTTCTCATATGCGGAAGCACCGAGATCAAATTCTCCATTCGGATTCTCTGCAAATGCAGATACAGGAAGGCTGTCACCATCCATTAATGCTATCGGTTCAAGAAGGTTCTTAACCATCTTAACTGTTGCCGGACGGCCCTTAAGTTCAGGTGCAGCCGGATCAGCTTCAGGATTGGACCATGAAGCCGGAACCTCTACTTTATGAAGTGCGCTTACACCGGCATCAATTGCCTTGTAGTTCATTTCTACAACTGCATCGCCCTTCTTACCGTAGGATTTCTTTGCGGCTTCCTTCATGAACTTGATTGCATCTTCGATCGGCATTACATTTGCCAATTTGAAGAATGCAGATTGGAGTATTGTATTGGTACGTTTGCCCATACCAATTTCAATAGCCTTATCTATAGCGTTGATCGTATATAACTGAATTTTGTTGTCTGCAATATACTTCTTAGCTGCAGCGTTCAATTTAGTAGCCAATTCTTCATCAGACCACTGGCAGTTGATCATAAAGATTCCGCCCGGCTTAACATCCTGAACCATCTTGAAGCCTTTAACGACATAAGACGGGTTATGGCATGCGACAAAGTCAGCTTGATTGATGTAGTATGGACTCTTGATCGGTTTGTCACCGAATCTAAGGTGGGAGATTGTTACGCCACCGGTTTTCTTGGAGTCATATTGGAAATATGCCTGAATATACTTGTCGGTATGGTCACCGATAACCTTGGTAGAGTTCTTGTTGGCACCTACAGTACCGTCTCCGCCAAGTCCCCAGAATTTACATTCTACTGTTCCTGCAGCAGCCGTAATAGGAGCTGGCTTAACTTCAGGCAAGCTTAAGTATGTGACATCGTCTACAATACCGATTGTGAAACGCTTCTTAGGTTCATCCTTCTTAAGTTCTGTATAAACAGCGAATACTGATGAAGGAGGAGTATCCTTTGAACCAAGGCCATAACGGCCGTTTGTTATTACTATATCATTAAGTCCTGCCTCACGAAGAGTTGTTACAACGTCAAGGTATAATGGATCTCCTAATGCTCCAGGTTCTTTAGTACGGTCAAGAACAGCGATTTTCTTAGCTGTCTTCGGAATAACCTTAAGAAGGCTGTCGGAAACCCAAGGACGATATAAACGAACCTTAATAAGTCCGACTTTCTCGCCTGCTGCCATTAAGTAATCTACTACTTCTTCTGCTACATCACAGAAGGAACCCATACAAATGATAACACGATCAGCGTCCGGAGCTCCGTAGTAGTTGAACAGGTCATAATTTGTACCAAGCTTTTCATTTACCTTAGCCATGTATTTCTCAACTACAGCCGGCAGTGCATCATAAACCTTGTTGCATGCTTCACGGTGCTGGAAGAATATATCTCCGTTTTCATGTGAACCACGCATTGCCGGATGCTCCGGATTCAACGCACTGTCACGGAAAGCCTTTACAGCATCCATGTTGCACATTTCCTTAAGATCAGCGTAATCCCATGTTTCGATTTTCTGTACTTCGTGTGATGTACGGAAGCCATCGAAGAAGTTGATGAACGGTACCTTGCCTTCAATTGTTGCGAGATGTGCAACTGCTGATAAATCCATTACTTCCTGCGGATTTGATTCGGCTAACATTGCGAAACCGGTCTGACGGCAAGCATATACGTCACTATGGTCACCGAAAATGTTCAATGCATGTGACGCAACTGTACGTGCGGATACATGAAATACACTTGGAAGCAATTCACCCGCGATTTTGTACATGTTAGGTATCATCAGGAGAAGACCCTGTGATGCTGTGAATGTGGTAGTCATAGCACCTGCAGCAAGTGAACCGTGGACAGCTCCTGCGGCGCCTGCTTCAGACTGAAGTTCAACAACCTTAACCTGATTGCCGAAAATGTTTTCCCTGCCTGCAGCAGACCATTGGTCAACATTATCAGCCATTGGGCTTGAAGGTGTAATCGGATAAATGGCAGCAACATCAGTAAATGCATATGATACATGTGCAGCAGCTGTATTGCCGTCCATTGACTGTTTACGTCTTGACATATTTCTATTTGCCCCCTTTTAGACAATTTTAGTATACTATTCAAAGTCAAATTTTATCACTTTTTTGCTCTTTTGTAAAGAATCGTAGTCCATATTGTATACAAAATACATTCATCAATATGCTTATATCCTTTAATACATGCCTTTTTCAAGGAATTATCAGAAATGATAAAATTCAATTTTAAGTCAATATTTATTGAAACAAGCTGAAAATACAGTATTGTCTCATATGAGTATAAAAAAGCAATAATATATCTTATGTATTTTTAAATAACAATTAGTCCTGTTCAGTCAAAATCATCGGCCCATTTTCAGTAATAGCAATTGTATGTTCGAATTGAGCAGATAAACTTCCGTCCTTTGTTCTTGCTATCCAGCCATTTGACTGGTCTATGGTCAACTCATAACGCCCTGCGTTTATCATTGGCTCTATAGTAAAGACCATTCCTTCTTTGAGTCTATAACCTCTTCCTGCCGGCCCGTAGTGCGGAATTTGAGGGTCTTCATGCATTAACTTGCCTATTCCATGCCCGACAAAATCTCTTACTACCGAGTAGCCGTTAGCTTCTGCAAATGTTTGAATAACATTTGAAATATCCCCCACACGATTTCCAACCACTGCCTTTTCAATACCCTTATAAAGCGACTGTTTTGTAATATCCATCAGCCTTCTTGCTTCGTCGCTTATATTTCCTACTGCATATGTCCAGGCTGAATCAGAAAGCCAACCGTCCAATCTAAATACCATATCAATGCCGACAATATCTCCGTCCTCAAGCGGTTCCTTGGTTGGGAAGCCATGACATATCACATCATTGCGGGATGCGCATATTGCATATGGATAGCCATGATACCCTTTTTGTTCAGGGGTTGCTCCGTTCTTTTTCAGAAAATTTTCTACGAATTCGTCAATCTCCAAGGTTGTTATTCCGGGACGGATCAATTTTCTGATTTCCCTATGACATGCTGCCAATAATTCGCCGGATTTCTTCATCTTCATTATTTCTTCTTTATTTCTTAATGTTATCATAATATTTTTTCACGACCTATCGTTAATTTATATCCAGTATAACAGTTTATTTATTTTGTCTTTCTATCATGTATATAATGCTTAAACTTTAACAAACCATTATATTTTACCATAACCGCCTAATGAAGTAAACCGACTTATAGGTCACGCTTTACGGAATAGCCCTATTATAAGCAAGCTCCATATTTTTTTGCAGCAGCTCCTTGCTTGTTTTAAGCTCCAAACGATTTACCAGGTCCCAGTTGATATCTGGCATTACAGCTTGTGCAAAGGGCTTTTGGGCCAATATCCTGTCAAAATCCTCCTTGGACATATCTATTAGCTTTAAAAAAGCTTCGAGTTCTTTCGGTTCCCGGTCATTATGAAAGTAGATTGTTGGAAGAACACTTTCAAACATTTCTTTCGAAAACCGCCCCCATCTTCGTTCAGCAGCAATTTCAAGATAGTCAAGGTTTAACATCCCCTGCTTGTAGGCAAGATAACCTTTCAAGGGTTCCATGATGCAGCTGGTATGTCCTGCCTGATGGGCATACTCCGGCTTTTTCCAGCCATATTGTGCAAGGGTCTCACTCATTGTTTTATGGTCAAAATTATAAATCAAAGAGAGTGTGATTATGTAGCGGTCTTCCTGTCTCATTTGCTGAAAGTGATAAAAACAATTCTTTAACAAGGCTGTCATGTCATCTGAAAACGTACCGCTTATAACATCCAGTAATGCAAGATTAAAAAAGCCGGGGTCCTGGAAATGGGAGATCCCCATTCCCCTGTCAGATAGCATATGAAGCACGTTCAGCCTTTGCTCAGGTTCGAATTCAAACAGCATCCTGTTCTGAGTCAATGAAAGCTGCTGGCCGAAGGAAACGCCGATTATGACCAGCGGCGCCTGCGATCTGGCGATTTCTTCTGCGCAGAAAAGCAATGCGGGCTGCGTGCAGGCGCAGAACCTGCCTAACTTTTCAAACCTGTTCCGGTAAAACTGTGTCAGGTTTTGATGGCCTATGGAAATGAACTTATGATCAATGCCCAAGGTTTTTATTAATTCTTTAAGATTCCTATAATGCTCGTCGCTGAAGAAACCATTGTCCCAGGTTAACGCCAGCACTTTGAGTTTTAAGACCTTACTCAGATAGTAAGCCGCATAACCGCTGTCCTTCCCGCCTGTATACATCAGAACCGCATCATATTTCTGCTTCCCTCTGATCCTGTCGCATAGCTCGGCAAAATTCCGTTGATTTTTCTCGAAGTCCAGCGTATATAGGTCCTTGTATTGGTTATACTCACCGCAATACGCGCATACTCCATCCTCATGCATGTATATCGGATTTCTTCCGTATGTCACCTTTAAATCCGGCAGACCGCACTGCGTGCACTCTTTTCCCATTCCCATTCTCCTTTCAAATATTCGTTTCCTTTGTTTCGGCATGTTCTATTATCTTTTTCAAGTAGGATGTATAGTTGTCGCAAATTAATTCAATGGTGGACCGGGTGTGGAGGTTGATGCTGTAATCCACCATAAAATGCAGTTTTCCCTCCTTGATTAAGCATGTACACTCCATAAAAAAGCACCGGGTTTCGTTTGGATGACAGCGCCACCCCGGGTTCTCCTTCGCTATCCTGATACCGGACGGCTCATTTTCCACCAGACCCACATAGTTGAAGAATAACTGCCTGTCTTGAAATTCCAACTGCAGCTTTTTAACCGATTCATTGCTTTCATCTCCTAAGCGGGCTAGAAATGCGTATCCCACTCCCTTGTTGGGTACTCTGGAAATCTGTTCATCAACAAAGCGGACTTTATTGTAAATGGAGCTTTCGTTTTTATCAGAGCGTTTTAATACCAAAGAGCATGCGCAGCTAATCCATCCCATGGTATGGCTCAAGTCCATACCCTCTGTGAACGGCTTTGTAGATCTACCCATATCGGCGCCCTCCAAGTATATCCAATCCTCATCCAGCCACTGTCCTATTGCTTCCACAAAGGTTATCGTCAAAATATTCTCCAGAGTGGTTTGATAAAATCTTGGAATGCGATGAAGGAGCTTCTCCGTTTCAGCCTCTGATAAAGTTGTAGTACACCTGGCAGTGGAACCTTCAGTGTTCTTTTCAATGGAATAAGGAAAATCCGTAGTTAATCTTGCAACCTGTTTCCATGGCAGGTTCATCCAATAATCAACTTCTGATTCAAGCTGCGGGGATCGGCAGTATGCATTAAGTGCATCTGCAAATACTACATAAGGTGTTATTTCCTTCGTAAGGCTGACCTTCCCTGTCTGCGCCAGTTGGAAATAAGCTGTTTGAATATCCCTCATGAGAATGACGAAGGAAAAGTTATCCCCACCAAGATGGTGTAAAACAATAAACAACCGATCCGGCTTCTTATCTCCCAGTCGGAAATGCGCAACCCGAAGAAGCGGCCCATGTGCTATATCCAGGGAACTATGCAAACGCTCGACAGTCTCTTCAATAACCGCTTTTTGTTCGGCTTCCGGAATTGATGAGAAGTCAAAGGCCTCAAAGGGAATTTCCTCCTGAAAATTATCTATGTACTGTCTCCATACCCCTTCTTCCGTGACAAACCTGGCTCTCAAGACTTCATGACAATCTATGGCATAAGCAACAGCTTGACGCAGCAGCAAAGGGTTAAGCGGGTAATCAATTTCCAGCAGCCTAACTATATTGAAGCGTGGGCGTGAAATAAGATAAGGAACAGTACTTAAATACCAAACTTGACAACTGGTTATCGGGACAGCCCGTCTGGGCCCTGGTATATCCCCTTTACCAGCATCCGTAGACCTTTCAGCCGTTTGAGTCGAAGTACTGTCTATGGATTGAGCCAGCTTTGCAATGGTTCTGCTTTGTGACAATTGAGTCGGATTGAGCTCCAATCCCTGCTGGTGGGCCAAGTCTATCATACGCAGCCCTGAGAGGGAATCTCCACCTATCTGGAAAAAGTCATCATGAATGCTTACCTGTTCAAGCTTAAGGACATTCTTCCATATCCCGCACAGCAATTCCTCAGTTTCGTTCCGCGGGGCTTCATAACCTATTCCCACATCCAGACGTTCTCCTATTACCGGTTCAGAGCCTTCAATGACAGTACCCTCTATGGATTGGGCCAGCTTTGCAATAGTCCGGTTTTGTGATAGTTGATTCGGATTGAGCTCCAATCCATGCTGATGGGCCAAGTCTATCATACGCAGCCCTGAGAGGGAGTCTCCTCCAATCTGAAAAAAGTCATCATGAATGCCTACCTGCTCATACTTAAGGACATTCTTCCATATCACGCACAGCAATTCCTCCGTTTTGTTCCTTGGAGACGCATAATTGCTGCCGGTTTCCAACCGTTCAAAATTGTTTTGCTTTGCAGTCCCTGCAGCAATGTTCGATCCTGCCTGAATATCTTCCAGGCCCTCACTGACTTGCCCGGTCCGTGCCGTTGAGCCGCTTCCGGCTTTATTAAGCTCTGCACCCTGCATTGACAGTTTGAGGCGGTCAACCTTTCCTGTCAGGGTCAATGGGAAAACAGCCAATTTGATGTAAGCGGACGGAACCATATATGATGGTAGCCGATAACGCAAATACGCAATGACCTCGTCAAGATTAATTCTATGTTGTTCTCTCTCGACCAGATATGCCACCAACTGTTTATTGCCTTGTGTATTTTCCTCGGACACCACCGCTGCTTCCCTGATGGTCGGTATCTCCATCAGTATTGTTTCTATTTCTGTCGGTTCAATCCGAATGCCCCTGATCTTAAGCTGCAGATCCTTTCGTCCCAAATGCTCCAAACAGCCGTCAGTTCTGAGCCTTCCCAAATCTCCCGTATAGTACAGGCGTTTCGAACTACCTTCCGGGTCGGGTTTGAAAACCTTGCCGGTCTGTTCCTCCATACCCCAATACCCGGGAGAAAGAAATTCACTCTTAATTACTATTTCACCGGGTTGGTTATATCTGACCTTCCTGCCTTGTTCATCAATGAGTATAATCTCAGTGTCCGCCACCGGATAACCCACCGGCACCAGATTCCCCTTAAGTTCCGTTTGCTTGTTTATATAATATTGACGGATTACATTAAGCTCCGTGGCACCTAATCCATTCACCAGAATACATGAATCGGAGCAATATTTTTTAAACAGCTCGACATCAGCACCGGAAACCGGCTCTCCTCCGAAGTCAATCAGGCGCAAACCGCTGAAGGTCATATCCGGTGTAACAGATGCCATACAATGACGGAATACAGTGGGGACGGAATGGTAGACGCTGATTGCTTCATCAATCAGCCATCTTCCGAGTTCAGCCGGGCCTTTCCTTCGTATGTCGTACAGGCATAAGGTTGCCCCGTTCAGCAAGGAAGCAAAGGTATCCATCATAGCCGCACTGAAGCTGAAAGAAGGTATCAAGGACAGCCGATCCTCAGGACTGATATGCGTGCCGTTGGTATAATTCATAATATAGTGCAGAACATTCCGGTGCTTCTGGGTTACTCCCTTGGGATGCCCCATAGAGCCTGAAGTATACATAATATAGGCCAGTGATTCAGGCTGTGCGTGTTCCTGTAAGTTGTCCGTGTTGGGAATGTCATGGAGTTCGTTTATGTTTAAAACAGCAATATTCCGGCTTACTTTATCTCTAATCCTTTCTGCGATGGCTTGATTGGCATCATCCGTCAGAATCATCCGGGCACCCGTGTCTTCTAGAATATAAGTCAGCCGGTCTTCAGGATAAGCCGGATCCATGGTCACAAATATATTCCCTGATTTTAAAACCCCAAGGATTCCAATTACCATCTCAAGATCATGTTCCATGATAAGAGCCACGGCTTGCTGTTTGGGGGCAACCGCTTGTACATATTCCAGGTGAGATTTGTTTGCCTTTTCTGAAGACAACCCTTCGGGGGTCTGGGCTGTATCCGCAGCAATCTTAGATCGGCTGCCGCACATTGGACAGGACGGGTCTTTTTCAATAGTGATTTCCTCAACAAAACGGCCGCTGAAGCCTTGTTCCCAATCAAATCCCTGCTTTTTGCAAAGTTCTTTAAAGTGATTACTGAAGGGATAGGTTACGATTTTATACCCTTGGGTCAGAGCCAGCTGCTCCGAAGCTGTCTGATTGAAGAAGAAATACTTATTATAAGCTACATTTTCATGGCCCAATATGATTTTCAACGCTTCATTGCAGGCAAACCCCGTACTTAAAAAGAGTGCCGGAGATGCAACCGGATTGGGCACCTTGTTCCATCCGCTCTTTTCGCTCCTCAATTCACGCACTGCTGCCAATTTATTATGATCGTAAAGACAATGGAAGCAAGGAGTATACGGAGTATGAAGAATAGCGGAATAGGAGCTCATTTCAATCATCGATGAAATAACGTGGGGTATCCCTTTCGCTACCGCATATTCGGATAGTACAAATTTGGCTTCGATGTCATCAAGGTTATCGAAGATAATGGCAGAATTATCTGCCAGCTCAGCAATATTGTTCCGTGTAATCTTTTCTGTCCGGACAATGACATGGACATTGGGATTTATCCGCTTCACAGTCATGGCAGCGGATTCGGCCTTGTTCATACCGATTCGGGATTCATCATGCAGCACCTGCCGATTGAGATTTGAGAGTTCCACCTCGTCAAAATCACAAATAATTATGGTTCCTACACCCAATAAGGCCAACTGCATTATAGTCGGCGATCCCGATCCCCCGGCACCTGCAGCAAAAACTGTAACCCTCTTCAACTTCTCCTGTGCTTCAAGTCCCCAGCCATCCAGCATAATCTGCCGGGTGTAACGGATTTTCTCCTGTCTGGACAGTCCCAACCCCCGGTCATAGTTTTCAATTATAAGACGCCCTGTCCGGTTCGCCAGCTTATTAAGTTCAGAATAAGTAAGGGTTCGTCGATCAGATTGCAGCGCAATATGATCAGGACATTGTAAAACCTGTTTTTCAAAACGGCGTGTAAGGGTCTGCTCGATTTCCTCTCTTTCAAACCGGATAAACGGATTATCAGGCCCCACCTTCGAATAGGGTTTGGGGCGTAGTTCCGGCAAGTCTGAAAGCGGGCAGTCCGGTTCTATAGCAATGGCCTCCAGCAGCCTGTTGAAATGCTCCAAAAACCAGACTGCCGTACTTTCTGAAAATACGCCTGCATTAAATGCAAAATCAACCTGCAGTCCCGCCTGATGTTCAATGACCAGTAAGGCAATGTCAAACTTCGAATTAAGATTTTGAGCTCCTACTACCTCCAGAGAGAAAGGAGTTATTTTCAAGCCGGGCAATTCCAATTCAAATGAAGCACTGAACATATTAAACAGCACTTGGAACAATGGATTCCTGCCTTCTCCTTCTCCGCGCCTGAGCTGAACCTCTTCCATTATCATTTCCAGCGGCACTTCCTGATGAGCAAATGCTTCTCCTGTTGTTTTCCGCACATCCTGCATCAATTCCAGGAAGGTCATCCGGTCGTCCAATGTATTCCATATCACTACTGTATTTATGAAAACTCCAATCAACCCCTCCAGTTCCCTGCGTGTACGACCCGCAACCGGTGTACCCACAATTACGTCCCTGAGTCCGGTATATTGATGCAACAGCACATGAAAAGCAGCCAGTATAGTGTTATACAGCGTACATCCTTCCCTCCGGCTCAATTCCTTCAACTTGTGGGTTAAATCCTCAGGCAGGATCATAAATTGCCGTAAACTGTCATGGGATTGTATATCCGGCCTGGTATAATCCGTAGGAAAGGCAGGAATCGTTTCAATAGCTTTAAGTCTTTCTTTCCAATAGTCCAACGAGGCTTCCATAGACTTGCTTTTAACCGAAGTCTGCTGCCATACTGCATAGTCTGCATACTGGAGTTCCAAAGCGGTCAGCCGTGAGGGTTCTCCGACACTGAAAACCTTATAAAGCTCCGCCAGTTCTCCCATAAATACATTCAGAGACCAATTGTCACTTACGATATGGTGCAGTGTAAGCAATAAGGCATATTCATCCTCATTCAATACCAATAAAGCAGCTCTGATAAGAGGCCCCTGTTCCAGGTTAAACGGAATCCTGGTTTCCGTATTCAGATATTCATTAACCTTGGCTTCACGTTCCGATTCCGGCAGGCTCCCCAAATCCATCACCGGCAGATCGATTTTTATCTCCTGAGCAATAAATTGATATAATTCGTTATCTTCTGTTTTTATTGTAGTACGCAGGACCTCGTGACGTTGAATAATCTCATTAATGCTTGCTTTCAGAGCAGAGATATTCAAGCGGCCTTTCAACCGTAATGCCGCCGGTATATTGTAGGCAAAACTGCCGGATTCTCTTTGACTATAAAGCCACAGCCATTTTTGTGCATAAGACAACGGTAATTTGCCGCTCCGGGACGCAGGTTTGATGGAATGCTCCCTATCCGTCTGATTCTTTTGGATAGTATTCAAAAAATCAATTATTTCCTGCCTGTGAACCAGGATCTCAGTCCGTAATTCTTCAGTCAACACCCCTTCCGGAGCATTGTAACGTAATCGTCCGGCTTCAAGCCATAATCTGATATCCAGCTTTTGAAGCTCTGCTAAAAATCCAGTAATCAACATATTTCCTCCTTTTATCGGAATCGCTTATCGGATTTCGATATTATCCTGCAACTGATATTTATGAATTTTATAAATGATTCCCGGCGATCATTTTTTAGGCTTCAGAAGCAGCTCATGCTTGGTGTCTTTGGCTACTGCTTTCTTTGAGAAGGACAACCCGTGATATTGGACATTTGCCCAAAGCTTCATCTGGTCTTCCCGGTGCGGATTAAACAAATGTCCGCTTGCTCCTGTAGAATTGACTGACAGCATATCATCCCATTTCCCGATCGGAATAATCTGGCGCTGATTAGCGGCAAAACCTATATTAAACTTTCCGGGAGGCGTCTTGTAGCTGTAAGCAAAGGCCACCGAAGTGGGGCTTCCTGCAAAAGGCAGGGTCTTCTTGCTGTTGAAGAAATTTTTAAGCACCGGTACATAACCGAAAATCTGATGCTGCAGTTTTACGGTCTGTATGCGGCCAAGAGTCCATTTCTCAACATTTTCACCATATTCTTTCGAAAGCCAGTCTACAGCCTGCTTCAGGCTCTTTTTGATCATGTCATCCCGAGTTTCAACCCGTGGAGTGTAAACATCATCAAACCAGGAATTTTTTTCATATGGCATCAATTCAACAAGGGCTTCGGTACGCTTCAAAGGATAATAATTTCCCCACACATTGTTTTTTTGAAGCTCATCGTCAAATGTATTCCTATCCATAAAGTAGTACCACACTTTAAAAATTGCCCCGCCTACACTGTTATTGTCAAAGCTCTTATTCCATTTCCCGATATACTTCAGAGCCTTTGCCTCCATATCCCCGCTTGGCTTAATTGCCTTTACGTAGGGCCATAAAGCCGCATCGGCATATGAATAGTTGTCTGCCTGGATGAGACGCATATCCTCACTGTTTAGTTTACGGCCGCTGGCAATGAGTTTTTGCAGCATTTCATTGACCCTGCGCGCCCGGTAACCCGGATGGAACCAATCGTAGGTCAGGTTATATGGGTAATCGTCACCGATCGTTTTATTGTTTACTACCGCTACATATCCGGTAGGAGGGTTATAGAGAAAAGGAAGATCATCAAAAGGAATTACACCCTTCCATTCATATTCACCTGTCCATCCGGGTACCGGTACAGTACCTTGATGTTTTTTTACACGTATGGGAACTCTGGCTGCCGATTGATAGCCGATATTTCCGTCAATATCGCCGTACACGAAGTTTTGGCTTAGGGAGTCCCAATCTCTTAAAGCCTCCCTGAACCCTTTCCAATTCTTTGCCAGATTCAACTTGCGCATAGAGTTTAACACGATACAACGGTCCTCCACCATCCATCGCAAGGCAACAGGTTCCGTCCCCTCCCAGCGGTCACGCCGCAGTGGCGACCAGTCCCCGCTTGAGGATCGGTAGTTCTTTACTGCTTGAGCATCACCGTCGGTGACCTTGAACAGCTCATTCATCAGCGGGCCATGACGGGTAAACAATAATTTCAGAGATACAGGGTCTTTTCCTTTCACCTTGATAACTTCGGTCTTTTTGACCAAATTCTCCCACTTGCCCATATATTCATATTGGGTTGGATTTTTAGGATCATTTAATTTTTCCATATACAGATCCTGTACATCCGCATTCATATTGGTAAACGCCCAGCCTATATTGGAGTTATGGCCGATCAATATAAAAGGGGCTCCCGGAAGTGAGCATCCAGCCACATCATAGCCGCCCCCATGCAAGCCGATCTCATACCACAACGAGGGTATCGAAAGGCTCATATGTACATCACTGGCAAGCAGCGGCAAGCCTGTCTTGGTATATTTTCCGCTTACTACCCAGGCGCCGCTGGCCCAGCCGAAAGTCTGCGAACCGGGGAATACATTTTCCAGGTCTGCTACCCCGGCCAGTTTATTATTTTTTAACCATTGATATTTCTCCAATTCCTTGGGAACAATCAATGGGTTATTCTTATCATAGGCAGGAAGAGCATCATTGGCCATTTTTTCTCCCAGCTTCGCCACAATTTGGGCACGGAACAGTTCATACGAGTAGTTCAAACCATTATTCAAGGCCATTATGTTCGACCAGCTCATTACTTCCAAAGGAGTCCAGTGAGAGGGTTTGAACTTCAAAATGGTAAACTCCAAGGGTAAACTGTGTTTATGAGTGTCAATATAGGCATTAATTCCTTCGCAATATGCATTTATAATGTCCTTTGTTTTCTTATCCAGCAATGGCAGCGATTTTTCCGCTATCCGGCGTAATCCCATAATGCGCGAAAGCTTATCGGTATCTATTCCGGGAGAACCAACCATTTCACTAAGCGTTCCCATTCCGATTCTACGGTTAGCCTCCATTTGGAACAACCTGTCCTGTGCATGGACATAGCCTTGTGCGAAAAACAAATCATGCTGGTTATCGGCGTATATTTGTGGTATACCCCATTTATCCCTATCTACGGTTACTTGCGCCTGAAGCCCCTTCACAGCAAGCTTGCCGTCGGTTTTCGGCCAGGGATGCCTGACGAACCAAACTCCGGCTGCTGCCGCAAGCAAGATAACGGCAGCAAGAACTATACCGGTAATCTTCAATACTTTAAAGACTGATTTCTTTCTCATTACTTGAACCCCTTTCAACTGTTTTTGGTTTCTATTATTAAACTATAGTTCGCCTTCTTCCCTCTTCTGCGAAGCAGCTGCTTCGCTCTCTGCGGTAGTCCACCGCACAACGTCCATATATGCAGCAATATTGGCAATAGTCGGTTCTTCAAAAATCTCATTCATTGGGATATCGATATGAAAGGCCTCTCTTGCCCGGGATATAATTTGGGCCGCAAGCATTGAATCCCCACCCAGCTGAATAAAGCTGTCGAATACGCCTATAGGCTGAATCCCGATCATTTCCTGCCAGATTTTCACCAATTCAGCTTCTGTTTCGCTTCGTGGGGCTGTGTATGGTGTTGACAGCGAGGGCCGTTCATGATAAGTCAAAGCTGTGGAAGCAGTTTGGCCCTCCGTTTTGATTTCCTCCAAAGGTTCTATCCAGTAACGTTTCCTCTGAAAAGGATAGGTGGGCAAAGCCAACCTGTGCCGGTGCTGATGGGTATGGAAACCGTTCCAATCCACAGATACCCCGGCCAGCCATAGTTTCCCAAGGGTTGTTAAAAGGGCGGCTGTTTCTGACCCGGCGGTTTCCGGTAGAGGCCTGCCGAAGGAGGCCAGAACCTCAGCAGTCGATATTTCATTTACCTTTTTATTCACTTCATCCGAAGCAAGTTGACCCGACCCGATTTCTAAAAATATGAACGCAGAATCTTTCACGAGAGTCTCCAAGCCGGCTGCAGCATTTTCCCCTCTGGGCCTGTCCCAGTAATCCGGGTCGGCAGCGGCTGATTCTTCAAGCCATAAGCCGTCAGTTCCTGATGCAACAGGGATTTTTGCGGGATTTAACTTAAGTCCCTTAACAGCTCCGATCTGACCGACGGCTACGGCTGCCAAAGCATCCTTTAAAGAAAGAATCCCGGCAACGCAGGCTGCCAGGCATTCACCCAGCCAGTCCAAGCCAAATACAGCCAGCGGCATGATTCCCCATTCCATCCACAGTCCGGCTAAAGCGTATTGCGTTGCAAACAAAGCTGCCTGTTCAACACCGTTGCCGGGGCTCTTCTGCGGCATGTCTGCTTTGGGATATAGCAACTGCCGGATATCACAGCGCAGTATAGCTTCCAAGATTGCGGCACAATCATCGATATATTTTCTGAATCCGGGTTCGTGTTTGTACAGTTCATGGCCGAAAGCCGGGGGCATAGCTACTGCAGCCCCTGTGAAAATGAAAGCTGCCGGCTGATCACGCTGCTCCTGAAACCGCGTAAAAAACCGGTCTTTATCAGAATTATTTAAAATGTCCAAAGCTTCCCGGGAATCACGACAAACGAAAAACAGCCGGTGCGGGAAGGTTCTCCGTCCAACCTGCAGTGTGTAAGCCATATCAGCCATATTGAGTTGAGAATGGGCCGAAAGGTGACTTTTCATGTTAGCAGCCTGCTGCTGTAAAGCTGTCTCATTTCGAGCCGAAAGCACTGCAAGGTGCCACCCGCGGGCACTACCGGAAACATTGTTATCAGGCGCTTCCTCCAGAACAATATGGACATTGGCACCCCCGATACCAAAGGAATTAACCCCAGCACGGCGAGGTGTTGAGCCGGTTTTCCACTCGGAAAGCCGTGTATTTACATAAAAAGGGGTTTCTTCAAATCTAATCATTGGGTTAGGGCTCTCATAATTCAAGCTGGCCGGTATTTGCTTATTTTGCAGCGCCATGACGGTTTTAATAAGCCCGGCGGCTCCCCCGGCATTCACCAAATGACCTATATTGGACTTCACAGAACCAACCGCACAAAATTTGTTTTTGTTTGTACTTCGTCTAAAGGCTTTGGTCAATGCCTCAATTTCCATCGGATCGCCCAGAGGCGTACCCATACCATGCGCTTCAACATAGGTGATAGTTTCCGGATCCACATCGGCCAGATTCAACGCCTCGGAGATAACCTCCACTTGCCCCTGCATCCCGGGAGCCGCAAAACTCATTTTTTCTGCGCCATCATTATTGAGGGCGGTTCCCCGGATAATGGCCAGAATATTATCCCCGTCCTTTACAGCATCCTCCAGACGCCTTAAGGCCACAATTCCAAGCCCGCTCCCGCTGACAGTACCATTGGCTTTACTGTCAAAAGGCCGACAGTGTCCGTCGGGAGAACCAATCCCTCCCTCCTGGTAAAAGAAGGCTTCGTTTCGCGAAGCTTGAAGGGATACCGCCCCAGCCAAAGCCATGTCACATTGAAAGGCCAGAAGACTCTGGCAGGCAAGATGAATTGCCACTGCCGAGGAGGAACAAAGCGTTGCCACATTTACACAGGGGCCTTTGAGGTTTAGTTTATATGCAACTCTTGTTGCGATAAAATCCTTATCATTACCAAGCACTGTTTGAAAGCTTGTTGCCCGAGACCGTAATTCGGGGTTGGCCATCAGATTCCTGATTAAATAGGTGCTCAGATTGGCACTCGCATACACCCCCACCCGACCCTTGTAATGTTCGGAATTATAACCTGCATTCTCCATCAGTTCCCAGGCGCATTCCAAAAACAATCGATGTTGTGGATCCATCATTTCCGCTTCGCGTGGTGAAAAACCAAAAAATTCGGCGTCGAACTTGTCCATATCCTCAATTACGCCATCCGCCCCTATGTAACGCGGGTCATCCAAAAGCCGCTGTTCAAGGTTGGATTGCTCCAGTTCTTCTCTGGTAAAAAACGTGATACATTCCTTGCCTTCCACTAAATTTTCCCAAAACCTTTCCACATCTGAAGCACCCGGGAAACGCCCTGTCATACCGATAATTGCAATATGGTCCTCCGGATTTCCCTGATAGTTTTTTAAAAAGTCGTTCCAATCCATACAGTTGATTCCTTCCTTCATTTAAAAAGTTCTTGATGCAAATTCCGCCATACCCAAAAACCGGAGATACATCCACTGCCGAGATGTGCTATGCAAAGGCTGATAAAAACGCCCAACATCCCTAAAGAGAGCAGATACACGCTTATATAAACAAGGGGGATGGTCAGAAAAAACATCCTGATCAGCATCAGGCAAAATGCTTTCAACGGCCGCTCTATTCCAACAAAGGTGCTCATGGAAATAGTTTCGATTACCAAACCCAGGAAAGTTAACGTAACAATGCGGACCTGCGTTATGCTTCCGCGAATTACACTGTCAACGTCAGAAAACAATCTAAAAAGGGCAGGTGCACTCACAATATAAATCAGCGACAGTACAAGAGTCGATACAAAAGCATAAAAGGCATTGGCTCTGTATACGGCTTTGATTCTTTCCCGGTTTCTATTTCCGTAATTTTGACCAATCATAACGAGAGTGGCGCTTGAAATAGCGTATACAGGAATAAGAACAAATTGATCCAACCGGTTGCAAAGCCCCCAGGAGTTCATCTCCTGCTGTCCGATGGAACCGATAAACCTATTCAGAATAACAAAGGACAGAGAGACTGAAAGCATACTCAAAACTTGAGGAAGACTGGTTTTGCATATCTCAAGCACCGCTTGCCTTGAGGCTTGCGAAGGCCGCAATCGAATTGGCGTCTCTGTTTTTCGCCGTGTAAAGTAAAGAACTACATATAATGACGTAGAAGCCATGGAAATCGAAGTTGCCAGACCGGCGCCCCCGGGTCCCATGTGAAATACAAATATAAAAAGAGGGTCCAGAGCAATATTAATGATATTGGAAATCAGCATTGAGATCCCAAGAGGGATTGTCTTACCTTCACCCAAAAGCATTCCCATAAAGACTTGTCCCAGCAGTACAAGTCCGAAACCGGGCAGCATGTAAAAGAGATAATCGGTACCCGCCCGAAGTGCTTCCGGCTGTAAAGCATCGCCCGCCATTAAGCCGATAATTTGCCCGCAGAATAAATATCCGATAGTCAGGAAGATCAAGACGGTCGGAACAGCAATCACCAATCCGGAATTAAAGATTTTCTCCAATTTACTATTGTTCCGTTCACCGATACTAATTGCCACCCGTGCACTGATCCCCACACGCAAACCGTTGCTTAAAGCCGTAACAAAATTAAAAATGGGTGTTACAAGAGTAATTCCGCTGATGATTGCTGTAGAATTCCTATCAACATAAGAAAGAAACAATGTATTGGTTATGTTGTATAAGAATGTAAAAATAATAGAAACAAACATTGGAACGCTTAACCTGAGGATAGCACTTAAGATCGGGCCCTCCAAAATTTGAGCCTTAACCCCTGTAGAACCCGTTTTCGAAGGTGAATCCCCTTTATCTAGAACTACATTGTGACCGGTATTCCTCAATTTTTTATCCCCCCCAGTCCCGCTCTTTCACCTGTAATAGAAGATAAATGCATATATTAATCGAGAAGTTTCTATTGCCTTACAGAATCTAACGACCCCCCACCTGAGTTTAGACAGGCTCTGAACATTGCAATAAGTGCTTTTTGGGCTATTAAGCACCTAAACAGCAGCAAGCCTACCGGGCCCTTCAAGCGCCGGAAATCTTTCCTTTTTGAAACAGGTATATATTGGGGTGTAGACGCTCTCCTTCCAAGAAGCTGCACCCAAATATCCAGATCGGTGTCCTCCAGATAATCTATTATTTTCAGCTTTATGCCTTTCTGCCCTGATAACTCTGTAATAGTATTTTTAAAACTGCACAAACTTTTTCTATCCTTAAAGTCTAGTGTAACTCTCCTGCACATCAGGGTTTGCCTGGGTACCATATCTATCTGAGTCAGTCCTTTTAATAATTTATATATTATTTTTTCCGGGATATTGAAGGCATCGGGATGTTTTTTTAAAAAGTAGCTGGCATTTTTGTCAATATCCTTATATTTTTTCCTGCTCACCTTTAAAGTATCACTCCCGGGATGATTCTGGTGAAAGACTTCCAATTTACTGTTGACTACTATTTTTACTCCTGCTTTATACACGTTATAGCCAACTTCAATATCCTCAAGCCCCCACCCAGTGAAATTTTCATCAAATCCTCCCGTATATTCCAGCCATTTTTTCGGCACCGCCATATTGCAGCTGAATACATTAAGCCAGGGATAATTTAGTAAGCTTGCATTATAGGAAAACCTATAAAATTTATAATATCTTGCCTCCATCTGAGAGCCTTTGTTTATTCTGCAAATTTGTTTCTTCATTGCAGCCCTGTCGCATACAACTTCATAGGGTACGTCCTCGGAAAGCATCACCCTGTTTCCTATGACAAGTATATCCGTATCCACGCTATAGTACCTATCCAGTTCCTTCAGGTAATCCTCCTTCACAAGTATGTCTCCATCTATAAACACAATGTATTCCCCGTCAGCCGCCATCCACCCGCGGTTTCTGGCTCCAGCCCTGCAGGATTCCCCTGTTCTTTCGATATAAATGTACTTCAAGTCATAGTTTTTATTAATGCCTTTAATGTATTCCCCCGTACCATCGGTTGAACCGTCATCCACCAGAATAACCTCATAGTCGTCCCTTCCATATCCCGCCTGATGATTCAATGCTTCCAGCGTATTTTTTACTAGCACCTTTCCCTGATATGTCGGGATAACAAAACTAAACCTTTTCATATTAATATTTATTCCTTTCCCTTAGTCCATGGCGCAGGCCACCATACAAATAAACTACATGACTGTTTATAGGATGAATCGATGATAACCTATTACCGGACTATCAGTAAGACTAGGTTTGAAAGAGGTAAACGACGCAGCCTCTCCAGAGATACAAAACTAATGAAGGGAGTAAAGCTTTGACAATTAGACTCAATATGGAGCTGGAATGTATACTGCATATAAGGAGAGATGTACAATACTGAAATGTTTTTGAAGTTTTAATAATTAATATGTTTATACCTCACACCGACAATTTATCTGCAATTTTATCTGCAATTTTATCCACTATTTCCTTGTGTTACATTATACACCACTATTTTACTTATTTCAACACGAGTTACCCTAATAACCATAATTTCTAATAAACTATGTCAGCGCGGAATTTTAAACACTGCAGTAAATTTGAAGGTGCTTCCGATTCCAGGTTCGCTTTCAACACTTATCTCACCATTCATTTTCTGAACCAATTGTTTGGAGATTGCTAATCCCAGCCCGGTTCCTCCATATTTTTTTGTTATGGAATCATCAACCTGCATAAAGTATGTAAATAATTTTCCGATCTTGTCACTTGGGATACCGATTCCTGTATCCTTAACTGCAAATACCAACTGAACTCTGTCTTCAAAGATCTGCCCCTTGGTAATTGACAGCTCAATTCCGCCCTTCTGAGTAAATTTTACAGCATTACCCAAAAGATTAAGCAGTACCTGCTTCAGTCGATCTTTATCCCCTATCAGCCTGTCAGAGACTTCTTTATCAACACTTGACACAAACTTTAGATTTTTGGGACTGGTTAATATCTTGGTCATTTCTGATATTTCGTTCTCTAAATGAAATATGTTAAATTCTTCTTGTCTGAGCGTTAACTTTCCCGCTTCTATTTTAGAGAGTTCGAGAATGTCGTTAATAATTGCGAGCAGATTTTTGCCGCTTTTATATACCAACTGAGCCATATCCTTTGTTTCTCCCTCCAGGCACATCACAAGAAGCTGTGCCATACCCAGAATTCCATTAAGCGGCGTACGGAGTTCATGGCTCATGTTAGCCAGGAATTGACTCTTTGCTACATTAGCCTCCTCAGCTTCTTCTTTAGCCTTTTGCAGTGCCTCTCTGCTCTTTTTCCTTTCGGTAATGTCCCTTGTAATGCCTAAGCTGCCGATAAAATTTCCAGTGTCATCCTGCATGATCCTTAATACGACTTCAGACCAGACAGTTGAACCATCCTTTCTTGGACTCTCAATCTCAAAAGGCTCAAGTTCACATACAATCCCCTTTTTAGCGTTCGTTATTAATTGATGCATTTTGAATTTCATAAAATCAACCGAGTTTGGACAAACCTGTTCTTCCCATGGCTGAGCCAAGATTTCTTCAGGCGTATATAACCTGTATCTGTAAATTGATGGAGAGACATAATTGATATTACCGTCCATATCAGTAGTCCAGATAACATCAGCAGAATTCTCAGCCAGCATCCTGTATTTTTTTTCACTTTCCTTCAAAGCTTTCTCCGCCTTAACACGTTCAGTAATATTCCTTATGCTTACCAAAATAGTTTTTTGCCCATCCATCTCAATTATGCTTGATCGGATATCCACGGGAAATATAGCTGTATCCTTATTTTTATGATAATGAAGCGGTTTTGAAGTATTGAAATCACATACCGAACGGCCAGCCTCCTCCGTTTCTGCCGAAATATCAGTACTTTTCAGTTTCCTAATTTCTTCCTTGCTATATCCATAGAGAATACAAGCCGACTGGTTTGCATCCAGTATATTTCCGTTTTTCTGATCTATAAGAAAAATAGAATCATTTACCGTTTCAAAAAGGTTTCTGTACTTTGTCTGGCTCTCTTCCAGTTTTAAGATTATTTCCTTTAACTCTATATTCTTTTTATTTGTTTCATTTTCAGCAACGGCAACCTCATCATACTTAAGTTTCAGGCCCCAGCCATATATAGAAATTATAGTTATAGTAATCATGGTACAAATAGGTACAAATATACCAGGCACAGCTCCTACATTTTGTTCCTTAATAACAACGCTGACAACAAGCAGACATTGGACACAATTCATAATAACAGCAGCTACATAACCTGTTTTAATGAATCTAGCTACGAGGTATACGGAAATCATAACCTGAATTTGAGCTAAAATACCGTTAATATCCGGTGATGCAATTAGTATTTGAATAATTATAGTCGCTACATACAAAAATACATACAATATTAATTTTAACCATTTAGTGTGTTTTTTCTCTCCGGAAAGTTCATTTCCAAAAAGATTTCTTGTTACAAAATCTGTGTTTATATTATTTTGTGCCATTTTTACCACTCATCCTTTACAACTTAAGAGTATGCTAATGTATTTATTCTACAATAATCTCAATATTCCTGTCTAAAAAAACAATTAATTCTAAATAATGGAACTCATTATTTCTTTTTGCCCAATCCTATTTAGTACTGATAAAAAGCAGTCCTGAAGACAGTCAAACCATGATAAACTCCTTTTGATCAGACAGTTTAACTAATTAAGCAGAATGAAAATGACGCCAACCTATTAACGATTGGCGTCAGAGAATTTTTCATTTTCTAGTTATTTACTTACGGATTCTTTTTTATAGACTGTTTCAGATCAATTTCCGGATAATTCTTTACCGAGCATTTTCATCAGATAAACCCTTCCCGCTATCGCAAGAATACCGACGATAAACGGTAAGACAGTTGTGGAAATATCGGCATACTCAAATCCAAAAACTTCATTATTGACAATTTTGCTGATAATAAATATCAGAACTATCGAAAGTACAGATAATACTATTGCAGCGTCCATTGCTATCTTTCCCCAGAAAACGCATTTATCTTTATTCTTGAATAAATTGAAGCAAAAGACTATCATAGCAGCAAGCGCAGCAATCCAAACGGCAAAAAGCACCAGAATGAAAAAATCTCCTATTATTGATACTTTGTCTTGATTTATAACTTTAATATTTTTCATTATTTTAAAAATGCTGAAAAGAGAATATGAAAAGTCATTTCTATTCGAACCGCCCAAACTAGTCGGTACAGAAAATTTTACCCAATTCGTCAGGGTTAAGATTATCATGAGTATAGTTCCTGCTGCCGAAGCAATAAAAAACGGCTTTGTGCCAAGAGAACTGCTGATTGAACCGGAACCGTATACCGGGGGCAAAGTCTCATTTGTATTTTTTGAATCTTCATTTACCGCGGCACCGCAGCCTGGACAAAACTTAATTTCTTCGGTCAGTTCTTTACCGCACTTTGAACAATACATTTATCTTCCTCCTGTAAATAATTAATTTATTACATATTCATATTCACATAATGCCATATCCAAACTTATATATGAATTATGAATTATAATCCCGTAAGGTTCAGATCGAGTCATTCCTGATTGCATCCGAACAACCCATAAACAGTATATCATTTGGAATTATGTGTTTCAATAATGCAAAAAAAGATCTGGCTTTTATTATACTAAAATGGGACCTCACAAATATATGCAAGATCCCATTTATACAAACTTTTATTAACTATGCTTTTTTATTTCCGATTCTCATTCCGTAGAACGAACGCCATACGAAAACAAGAGCAACAATCAGGAATCCAACGCCTACATAGCGTGCAACTCCCCTGAAGTCCGGAGAAATTGCAATTTCCATTGCAAGCAGTCCGAACAATGTTGTGAACTTGATTATTGGGTTCAAAGCTACTGATGAAGTATCCTTGAAAGGATCACCTACTGTGTCGCCGACAACTGTAGCATCGTGGAGCGGAGTTCCTTTTTCTTTCAAATCAACTTCAACGACCTTCTTTGCATTATCCCAGCATCCGCCTGCATTTGCCATAAACACAGCCTGGAACAAACCAAACACAGCGATTGAAATAAGGTACGCTACAAAGAATGCAACCGATTCCTTACCAACCAAATCACCTTTTGCACCGGTTGGAGCCGATATACAGGCAAAAGCCAAAGCAAACGAGAATATTGCTATGAATATATTAAACATACCCTTTTGAGCATATTGAGTACAAATCTTGACAACTTCCTTAGACTTTTCTGTAGCAGCCTTTTGGCTCGAATTTTCATCAAGAGAGATGTTTTTCTTTATATATTCAACCGCCCTGTAAGCACCGGTCGAAACCGCCTGGGTGGATGCACCTGTAAACCAGTAAACAACAGCGCCGCCGCAAAGGAAGCCGAGGATTGTGTACGGATTAAGAAGGTTCAATATCTGTTCAGGCTGTACTCCAAGAACATTCTTAATAACCAGAATCAGGGAGAAGATCATTGTTGTTGCACCAACAACAGCTGTGCCTATCAATACAGGTTTTGCAGTAGCCTTAAAGGTATTGCCGGCACCGTCATTAGCTTCCAGGTAGTATTTACCCTTTTCAAAATCAGGTTTGAAACCGAAATCTTTTTCAATTTCCTTGTCAATATCAGGGATACTTTCTATCAAAGAAAGCTCAAATACGGACTGAGCGTTGTCAGTTACAGGACCGTAACTGTCGACTGCTATTGTAACAGGTCCCATTCCAAGGAATCCGAACGCAACAAGTCCAAACGCAAATATGGAAGGATAATCCATTATTTTGTCCAAACCTTGTTTACTTGCAAAGTAAGAGATAAACATCAAACCGAAGAAAAGCATGCCTTTCCAGAAAGCACTGAAGTTACCTGCAATCAAACCGGAAAGTATATTCAAGGAAGGTCCGCCTTCTCGTGAAGAGGTAACGGTTTCCTGAACGTGAGCCGATTTCGGGCTTGTAAATATCTTTGTAAATTCAGGTATTAAAGCACCGCCGACAGTTCCGCAGCTTATAATTATTGAAAGCACAAGCCACAGGTTTTCTGATTTGTCGGCAACATTTGTACCGGGACCAATCAAAAGATAGCTTATGATAAAAGTAACTACTATTGATAATACAGAAGTAATCCATACAAGGTTTGTAAGAGGTCTTTCAAAATCGATATCTTCCTTGTTTCCATACAACGATTTGCTTAAAGCCTTGTTTATATAGAAGGAGACAACGGATGTGATAACCATAAGAATACGCATAACAAATATCCAAACAAGAAGACTGGTTTGTATAGCTTCACCTGTTACCGCAAGAACAATGAAGGATATTAGAGCAACACCTGTAACACCATAGGTTTCGAATCCGTCTGCTGTAGGCCCTACACTGTCGCCTGCGTTATCACCTGTACAGTCAGCTATAACACCGGGGTTGCGTGGGTCATCCTCTTTAATTTTGAATACAATTTTCATTAAATCCGAGCCGATATCCGCAATCTTCGTAAATATGCCGCCTGCGATACGAAGTGCACTGGCGCCTAGTGATTCGCCTATTGCAAATCCGATAAAGCTTGCTCCCCTGAGTTCTTTGGGAACGAAAAGGAGTATTATCAGCATCATAATAAGTTCTACACAAATAAGAAGAACACCTATGCTCATACCTGCATCAAGAGGTATGTTCAACAATTTCAAAGGCTTCTTTTCCAAAGACGCAAAAGCCATTCTGCTGTTGGCAAGTGTGTTCATACGGATACCATACCATGCAACACCATAGGAACCCAGAATACCAAGTACAGTACATAACAGAATAAATATTACATCACCTGCACCCTTGTTCTGGAGAAAACCAAAGTAGAAAGCTATACATGCACCTATGAAAACCAAAAGGATCAAAAGGAACTTTCCCTGCTGGATCAAATAGGTCTTACATGTTTCGAAAATAGTGTTGGACACTTCAAGCATTGACTTGTGTGCTTTAAGCTTTTTTACCCTCGTGAATTGGTAGAATCCAAACAGCATTCCCAATAAACATACTGCAATACCGGCATAAAGGTAACCGCTGTTAGGATTTTTCGACAAATCCGGAACAATTATGTCCGCATCTCCAGCAAAGGCCATACCTGGTGTCAGTATAACCATAAGCAAACCAAACAGTCCTGAAAATAATGCCTTAGTGATTCTCTTAGACTTATGCTGCATCATTACTTCCTCCCTTTACATATTAATTTTTTAATTTAAAAATTATAGAAAAGTTGAAATAATTGTTTCCCTCCTTTGGGAAATAATCAAAATCTCATACCGAGTCCATTATAATATCTAGAAAGTAAATATTCAATAAAAATATTTAGGCATATACAATGATTTAGAATAATTGGAAAAAGAATCGGTTGGGCCGTTCTAAGGCTTTGTGACAGCTAAGTAAAACAAAAGCACCATACATCGTACAGTGCTTCGATGGAGCGGGTGATGGGAATCGAACCCACGCAATCAGCTTGGAAGGCTGATGTTCTACCATTGAACTACACCCGCAGATGGAGCGGGTTACGAGATTTGAACTCGCGACTTTCACCTTGGCAAGGTGACACTCTACCGCTGAGTTAAACCCGCATAATTAAATCTGCAAGGGTTATTATACATACTTAGTCCGTCTTTGTCAAGGAACTTTTTGTGGTAAATTAACCCATTAGTTAAATACTATCACCTTAGGAAATAATTTCCCATAAGTAATCTTTTAAGGTAAGGAGCATGATAAAGCAAAACGCCCCCAAAGTTTACATAGATACCTCTACTATCAACTTTGAGGGTGAAATATATTATCCCTGACGTTATAATATTTCTTCTTTTACGCCTTACTGACCTTTGCCCATGAGTCCTTTAACGGAACAATTCTGTTAAAAACAGGTTTTCCTATTTTGGAATCCTCAGTATCAATGCAGAAGTAACCAGTCCTCAGGAATTGGAACCTGCTTCCCGGCTCTGCTTCCGCAAGACTTGGCTCAACCTTGCTGCAAGTGAGGACTTCCAGCGAATTCGGATTCAGGTAATCTTTATATGTCAGACCTTCTTTCTCATCGCTTGGATCCGAAACCGTAAACAACTGGTCATAAAGCCTAACCTCAGCGTCAACAGCGTGTGCGGCAGAAACCCATTGAATTGTTCCTTTGACCTTTCTGCCATCAGGAGAATTACCGCCTCTAGAAGCGGGATCATACGAGCAGTGCAGCTCAATGACCTCACCTGTCTTTTCATCCTTTACAACACTTTCGCATTTAACAAAATAGGTATGCTTCAAACGGACTTCATTGCCGGGGAAAAGGCGGAAATAACCCTTTGGCGGATTTTCTGTGAAGTCCTCCCGGTCAATATACAATTCTCTTGAGAATGGCACTTGTCTTGATCCTGCGCCAGGATCCTCAGGGTTGTTTTCAGCTTCAAAGTATTCAACCTGGCCTTCCGGATAGTTATCTATAATCACCTTAAGAGGGCGAAGCACAGCCATAACCCTGAAGGCACTCTTGTTTAAATCCTCTCTTACGCAGTGTTCGAGAAGTGCAACATCTACAGTACTATCTGTTTTAGCAACTCCTATGCGATTGCAGAAATCCCTTATTGCTCCGGCAGTATAACCGCGTCTGCGTAGTCCTGAAAGTGTTGGCATTCTGGCATCATTCCAGCCTGAGACGTGACCCTCCTTGACCAATGCCAAAAGCTTTCTTTTACTCATCATCGTATAAGTCAGATTAAGGCGTGCAAACTCGATCTGCCTTGGCTTTGCCTTAAGTTCCGCATTGTTTACAACCCAATCATACAGCGGACGATGGTCTTCAAATTCCAAAGAGCACAAAGAGTGCGTAATACCTTCAACTATATCTTCAATCGGATGTGCATAATCATACATGGGGTATATGCACCATTTGTCACCTGTCCTGTGGTGGTTGGCACGAAGTATCCTGTATATTACCGGATCACGCATGTTTATATTGGGAGACGACATGTTGATTTTAGCTCTAAGTACCCGTGAACCATCCTCGAATTCCCCAGCCTTCATTCTCTCAAACAAATCAAGGTTTTCTTCTACCGAACGGCTGCGATACGGACTTTCCTTACCCGGTTCTGTAAGAGTACCCCTGTACTCCCTTATTTGTTCGGCATTAAGGTCACACACATAAGCTAAGTCCTTTTTTATAAGATTGACGGCACAGTCATACATTATGTCGAAATAGTCAGATGCGAAATATATGCCGTCCCAATTGAAGCCCAGCCATTTGACATCTTCCTTTATCGATTCAACATATTCCACATCTTCCTTGCTTGGGTTTGTATCATCGAAACGGAGATTGCATTTTCCTCCGTACTTTTCAGCTGTGCCAAAATCAATACAAATTGCTTTTGCGTGCCCTATATGAAGATAACCGTTAGGCTCGGGCGGAAACCTCGTATGAATTTCCTTACCGGAATATTTACCGTTTTCTATTTCTTCATCTATGAAATCGTGTATGAAATTTGACTGTTTTTTTGTTTCTTCATTATTTAATTCAGGATTCATAACGCACCTCCCTGGTTTATTAATTTTTCTATTCCTATTTTTATCCTTCGGATTGTTTCATCTTTTCCAAGAATATCCGCTATTTCAATCGCTCCTCCCGGAGTTACGTCCTTACCGCTTACGGCTGTTCTTACAGGCCACAGCATCTGCCCGTTCTTTATGCCTAGTTTTTCAACCAAGGCCATAAGAGAATCATGAAGAGCCTGCTCATTCCAGTCTTGAATGCTTTCCAGAACAGGAAGTGCTGCCCTTAAAGCTTCGAGTGAGTTTTCGTAGGTTGTTTTCATTTTTTTATGAATGTACATTTCAATGCTATATTCCGGTAGTTGATCAATAAAGTCGATTTTTTCCGGTATTGAACTAAGAACCTCCGTCCTAACCTGCAAAATCCTGCTTATCTTTTTCAAATCTATGTTTGGGTTCTTAATTACATCCTTATAAAACGGCTTTACTATTTCATGGAAAGCTTCCGGACTCATTTTCCTGATGTATTCGCCGTTCATCCAATTAAGCTTGCTGTAGTCAAAGCATGCCGGAGACTTGCTGATCCCCTTGATGTCGAAAGCTTCCTCAAGCTCTTTTAATGAGAAAATCTCCTGATTGGTTCCCGGGCTCCATCCAAGCAATACAATATAGTTTATGACAGCCTCAAGTATATAGCCCATTGACAGAAGATCCTCAAAAGAAGCGTCTCCTTTACGTTTTGAGAGCTTTGTTCCGTTAGGCTTTACTATCAGCGGCAGATGTACATATGTCGGCACTTCCCATCCGAACGCCTGATAAAGCAGATTATATTTCGGTGCAGACGAAAGATATTCACTACCCCTTACTACATGAGTAATCTTCATTAAATGGTCATCAACCACGTTTGCAAAATTGTAAGTCGGCAGCCCGTCAGATTTAAGTAGAATCTGGTCATCAAGCTGGGTATTGTCAACCGAAATCATGCCATAAACAACATCGTCAAAAGTAGTTGTTCCTGTATCCGGCATCTTTTGCCTTATTACATACGGCTCGTTCCTTGCAAGCTTTTCTTCGATTTCTTCCTTGGTCAGTTTCATGCAGCAGCGGTCATATTTATTCGGTAAGCCTTGTGCTTCATAGCCCTCTTTCAGTTCAGCAAGTCTTTCTTTAGTACAGAAGCAGTAATAGGCTCCGCCGAGATCAACCAGTTTCTTTGCATAGTCAATATATAGCTGTCGTCTGTCACTTTGTACATAAGGACCGTAATCTCCGCCAATGTCAGGGCCTTCGTCGTGTTTGAGCCCGGTAATTTTAAGAGTGTTGTAGATTACATCTACAGCTCCCTCGACAAACCTTTCCTGATCAGTATCCTCTATTCTTAAAATGAATTTTCCATTATATCTTTTAGCTATAAGATACTCATATAAAGCCGTTCTCAAGTTGCCAATGTGCATATACCCTGTCGGGCTTGGCGCAAATCTTGTCCTAACCTCCATTGCCATAAAACCGTCTCCCTATATGTAGATTATCAATATTTTAAAGGTTATTATACCAAATAAAAGCTGATTTATCAAAAATAAATAAAAAATACTATGCAGTATTTTCTATTTTCAAAATTACCATACCTCTATATGATTAAAGCTTCCCTGCTAAGATTGAGAAGCTTTAATAAAAAATCCTATTTATTTAGGTAGCAATCTATACAATATACTTCCCCGAAGTCGCCGTCATTAAAAACCTTTTGAAGCTCTTTTCCGCATTTCATGCATTTGACCGACTGTGGAACAGCATTCTCATCATCCAGTTCGAAGTGTAAGCATGTTTCACTGCATTCTGCGCCTGTACAGTCTGTGCAAGCTTCGGAAGGGAACCCGAATTCACAGGTTGTCTCTCCGAGTCCACCCTCATCGTTGATAGAATTCTTCAAGTTTTTACATGAGTTACAGATACATTCTCCCATATCCTGCCTCCAACCTATTTCCCACAGCACTTCTTGTATTTAAGTCCGCTTCCGCAGGGACATGGATCATTACGGCCAACCTTACTGCTTACGGCGATTTTGGTTCTGTTGAAATCTTTTCTTATTTCCAAGCGTCTTTCTTCAGTAAGTACGCCCTCCCATTCAGGAAGGTTATAAAGCCAATCCGCCTTAGCCTCAAGCATATTAAAGAAAAGTTTTTCAAAATCTATTTCCAGCTTTATCTGGGTGTCTTCAGCCAAAGTGTCCAAATCGATGGTCTTAACAAGGCTTGTGTTGATTCCGTCTATGAAGCCAGCCATTTCCTTTTCACCCATGCCGAACTTTTCAGCGATTTCAGTCAAGCTTCCGCTGACAGGTTCCTCATGGTTTTCGAGGATATATGCGTAGTTTTTCTTTTCTTTTTCTAGATATGTACTCCAAAATATATTATATTCTTCTTGTGACATATCTTTTTCAGCAATACTTTTCCATTCTTCGTACAAACTCATGCCGATACTCCTTTTCAAACTTTTTTCTTAAGACATTATAACATAAAATAAGCAATTATAAAGCCTTTTGCATATTATAATTATTAATATATTTCTTGTAAAGACCTTCCACGAATATGCCGATAATAATAAATGGCACGTGCTATTCATTTCTACTAAAGATAATCCTTATGTTTAATAGGGTCAAACTACACATATCAAGGATGATTTTATTTTTTAACTTAATTTTTATAAAAGAAACAGGATAAAGGGTACCTGTCTTGTTTCAGTGCGTTCAAAATGCGATTAATAATTATACTAGGGAGGATATGCTATGAAAATAGAAAACTCAAATGTTGTCCTATCTACTAATTCAGCCAGGTTTAGCTATCGGAGCACCGGTGGTTTCAGTGAAATCTATTCCAAAATAAAAGATTCCGTTACTCCTTCTTCATCGCAAAACCGTTACCATGCTCCCTCTGCCCCGGAACTGTACTTGTCCCTTCACAAGGTTTCTCCTGCTTTGAGGCAAACAAAAGTAACAGTCACTGAGGTTAAAAGCTATAAAACCTTTGATGTGGAAGACCGGAGTCTGGATGTAGAGCTTGATGAGCAGGATGAGAGAAAGCTGGCTTTATTAGAACAATTACTAGAAAAATTGACCGGAAAGAAAGTCAAATTCCATTTTAAAGCTGAGGCCCAAGCCACTGCAAATAATAATAATTCCTATAATATAATACTGGTTAATGCAGGCCAGCATAGATTGCACCAGAGCAATCCTGGCCCTGCAGTTCAAAGCACTGTACGTAACAGCCAGGCTTCAATGCCCTTCAAAGCTGAGGGCCTAATCAAAACATCGGATGGAAGAGAAATCAACTTTTCACTGGAATCGGACCTCAACGCAGGATCAGTGGCACTATCTGTTCCAAGCGAAGGCAGCAGCAATGCTGTTGATCCGTTAGTTGTCAACTTTGGTTCAGCTTCGGCCCGGCTTACAAATGTAAAATTCGATTTTGACCTTGATTCTGACGGAAAGCTCGAATCAATATCCTTTCCTTCCCCCGAAAGCGGTTTTCTTGCACTTGATAAAAACAATGACGGCATAATCAACAATGGCTCCGAACTGTTTGGCCCTTCAAACGGAGACGGTTTTTCAGAGCTTGCCCAATATGATACGGATTCAAACAATTGGATAGATGAAAATGACGAAGTATTTTCCAAGTTAAAAATTTGGTCAAAGGACTCCAACGGGAACGACACCATTGGTTCTGCTATTACAAATGGAATAGGCGCAATCTTTCTCGGCAGTATTCAGACTAGTGTCAATTTAACAGGAAATAACGGCGAGAATTCAGGACAGGTAGCCCAAACAGGAGTTTTCCTCCATGAAAACGGAACAGTCGGCACTATCCAGCACGTCAACCTCAATTTGTAATGTATAATGCATAGTTTTCAAACGGGAGCAGCGCTGAATTATTCAGCATGCTCCCGTCAACTTTTCCTGAATTGCAGCCTTTTGTTACCGTTCTTTGGTTTCGACAAAAAATCAACATTACAAAACTATATATGATTTTATTTACAGATTATTGACAAAAAATACCCTCGGTAATAGTATATTACTATGTACGGCAAACATATCCAAATAATTTATCTAAAACATTTCGGATATTTTGTTAAATCATGTCATCTTTATACACAGCATTTCAACCAAGGCTTTAGAACCAATTAGCAACCTAGTTTTATATTATTTTGAAAGGGTGTCTTATTTAAATGAGTATTATAACTCCAATGAAGTCCAGAATCAAAAACAACTATATTGCTATAGTTGCAGGTTTATTCGCTGCACTTATTTTAATGGGCACTAGTGTCTACTTTTTGTTAAACACCTACCAAGCAGATAAATTAGCTCGTGAAAAGGGAGAGAAATTCTCTTCTTATTTTAAGAGCGAAAAGTATGAAAAGGCACTTAACTTTTATAAGAATTCGCATACAAGCTTAACGGGAGCCAAGAAAGAAAAAACCATTAAAAAAATAAACAGGTTGATAGTTGAATACTTTGATAATACATCAGAAAAGCTTTTATCAGGAAAAAAAGACAGCAAAGTGAACAATGACATAAAGGGCTTGCTGCTATTCAAAAAAGAGATTTCGGACGAACTCACCCTTGAAATGGAAAGGGTATACAATCTTTACCTCAGCAAGCAAATATCCTTTGAAAAGGCTTCTCAATATTTTAAGGGTCTTCAAGCATACAGCTTTGCATCCGAAAGAATAAAAAAGAGCGAGGAAAAAATTAACCTTCTTTCAGACTCAAGAAAAAGTCTTAAAAATGCAAAAAAGCTTTTAGCTTCTAAAGACTATTCAGGTGCTATAGCTGAGTTTAAAAAGGTTTCCAAGGCCGACCCCAAAGACTATAAGGCTGCAAAGACCGGCAGGAAGTCATGCCTTAAAGCAATGTATCCTTTATACCTGGAAAACGCAGAAAACTATATAAAGCAATATCAGTTCAGGGCCGCCTGCAGGCTATTAACCGAAGCTTTGCAGTATTATCCCAATAACAAGGTAATTAAGCAGAGGCTTGCAGAATATGCTACGGAAGAAAAAAAGGCCGACAGCCAGCTTGTTGATTATAACGGAACTGTAGAGCACATATTCTTCCACCCATTGATTGCTTATCCTGAATTGGCGTTCGACAATGACTACATGTCGAATGGCTATAATGACTGGTTTGTCACTGTCGGAGAATTCAAAAAGATAATTCAGTCATTATACGATAAAAATTACATATTGATCGATATCAATTCACTTTATGAAGATAGTATTGAAAACGGCAAGGAAGTCTTCAAAAGGGCCCAGCTTAAGCTTCCCAAAAATAAAAAGCCTATTATAATTTCTGTTGATGACCTAAACTACTATGAATATATGATCGAAAACGGAGATGTTTATAAGCTTGTCCTTGATAAGGACGGAAACGTTGCGACATACTCAAAAACTCCAAAGGGAGAGGAAGTAATCTCCCGTGACAACGAAATCGTACCTATACTTGACAAATTCGTTGAAGAACATCCTGACTTTTCCTTCAGGGGGGCAAAAGGTACTTTGGCACTTACGGGATACGAAGGCATTCTTGGATACAGGACACAAAACCTGACAGCTCCCGGTTTTGAAAACGATAAGGCTGAGGCCCTGAAAGTAGTCAAACGCCTTAAGGAGACCGGCTGGAATTTCGCTTCCCATAGCTATGGCCACCCTGCAATGGGCAAAATAAGCTATGAAAAGTGTGTTAAGGATACGAACAATTGGAAAAATGAAGTCGAATCATTGATAGGCCCTACAAAAATATATATTTATCCTTATGGCAGCCGCGTAAATGAAAAAATGGACGATCCAAAGTTTAAATACTTATATAATGCTGGTTTCAGGGTCTTCTGCGGTGTAGGAGCACGTCCGTATGAGAAGGACACCTCCAATTTTATATTGATGGACAGGCGAAATGTTGACGGCTATTCCATGAACTACAGAAGGGATACGTACCTGCCGCTCTACGACAGCAACCTGATAATAGACAGAAGTGTACGGCCTGCGTTCAAGCCTTTGAATTAAGATCAACCAACTTGTAAAATGGGCTCTTAATGCCAATGCTAAAGAAACCTTAGCATTGGCATTAATTATAGCTGTAAAATGAAAGCCTAATCCTTTTTTAATACTTTTGCTATTGCGAAATATATTAATACCAAGCCAACCGAAATATTTAACATATTTATAATAAAAACCGAAATGAATTTATGCGCAATTGCTCCAATCGACGCAATTATAGTCATGAATATAAACGTTGCCGTTACAGTACCGACTGCAAAAATATTTATATTTTTTTTGTTCATGTTTGTCTCTGCTATTTTGGCAGAAAAGACTCCCATAAAAAATATTATAGTCAAAGGGTTCGAAGCGGTTAATAAAAGGACTTGAACAAACGAGCTGCTTGCTCTATTACCAGTAAATAGATTAATCACAGGTAAAATTTTAATTTCAAGACCTCCCAATATAATACTTAATCCGAAATATGCAATTATTACCGAACCCAATATTTTAAATATTTTCTGTGTACCTTTATTCCTTATAAATGCCGATATGCCTAAAACCGCCATTGCTGCATATAATGAGTCTATAATCGTAACAGCTGCCACTCCTGCCTCAGCACTTAAAAAGCCATTGTTGCTTGACAGATTAAATATAAAAATACAAACAGGTCCAATTGCTAATTGCATTAACATTCCAAATCTTAATCCTTTTAAAAACAACTTCCCACCCCCGATAATTTGTCATTTACGATGCAGTATCCCTATATAAGTTAAAGGACAAGTCATCCAAAGTTTTTTAAATAGAATATCGCAAGCTGCGTCCTGTCTCTCAGGTAGAATTTTTCCAACAAACCGGTCACATAATTTCTCGTCGTACCTTCACTCAGGAAAAGCTTTTCCGCAATCTCTCTGTTGGAAAGTCCGTCACTGACCAACTGCAATATCTCCAGCTCTCTCGGTGAAATGTCGAGGCTTCCAGGATCACCCTTCTTTCCCTCCTTTAACATTGAGGAAATCGTTCCCGCCACTTCCTTTTCAAATACAATGTTGCCTTTCCACACTGCTCTGAGGCTTTCTATTATGCTGTCGGAGGGCTGGTTTTTCAGTATATATCCCTCTGCTCCGCTCTTTACGGCTTCTTTAATGTATTCGTCATCCTTGAAGGTTGTAAGGATAACCACCTTGATGTCCTTGAAATGGCTTTTTATCTGCTTAGTCCCAAGAACACCATCCATTACGGGCATCCTGATGTCCATCAGTACAATATCAGGTCTCACTGCCTGACATATTTCAAAAGCCTCCTGCCCGTTGCAGGCAGTACCCACCACCTCGAAATCCTCCTCGATTTCAAGCAGTATTTTCAACCCGTCTCTTATTAGTGCATCGTCATCTGCTATAAGAACCTTCAAGTACGCCACTCCCCCCACTGCCGTCTCTTGGAATGAGACAGACTATTAAAAATCCATTATCCTTGTTTATAGATATCGTCCCCCCGGCATTCCATACCCTTTCCTTCATCCCGCTTAACCCAAGCCCCTCTTTGATATTTTTGCAGCCTATACCGTTATCCTTGATATAAAGACGTATATATTTATCATTAATATCAATAGCTACCTCCACCTTTGATGCCTGAGAATGCCTGTAGGCGTTTGTAAGGGCTTCTTTGATATTTGTGTATAGTATTTCAAGATGACCGGCACTAACCATGCTGAAATTCCCACTAAATGTAAATTCAACAGGACAGAAGCCGAATTCTCGGATGATGTTCTTTATATGCTCTACCCCAAGCGTTTCCTGAGGCTTTATATTGTAAACGGTGTCCCTTAAGACATTTAAAGAAGCAGAAAGACCTTCTATCGACTTTTTCAGTATCTCTTTTGATTTTGCATCCTCTTTACCGTAGAGCTTGTATGAAGCCTGAAGCTGCATTAGAATCCCTGCGATACTGTGTCCTACATTGTCATGAATTTCTCTGGCTATTCTGTTCCTTTCCTTTATTTCCGCCAGATATACAGTTTCGCGGGAAGAATTGACAAGCCTTGCTTTTGCCTGCTCGAGCTCATACCTTAAACGTCTTTCCTCGTCAAGAATTGTTCGGTATTTTTGCTCTTTCTCCTCTAAGTGTCTTAGTACAAATGCCGCAGCGCTGCACAAACACATGCATAGCATCACAAGGATAAAGCTGTTATCGGCATAGAGAAAATAGATGCTTGCAGCAATAACTGTAATAACCCATACATAAGCCTTTTCAAAAACAAGATCGAACACAGGGATGCAGAAAAGGATCCCAAAAACCGGCTCAAGCATTACACCGGCGGCTATCGCAGCAAAAGAAATCAGCTCAGTTAAGATTGAATTGAAATACCTTTCCTTGAATATATTTATGGCAATGACAATCAACAGAGCAACAATAACGTTCATAGATGCCTTCTTCTCCATTGACAGATCAACAACCATGTAAAGAAGGAAAAACAGCTTTACAATATATTTCAGAACCTTCATGAAAGCCTCCGGGTTCCTTGATTTAGAATCCACAATCAAATTCATTATAACAGAAAAAGCAGGGTACCGGTATAATATACCACCCTGCCTTTAATAATCATAAGCTATTTGGTAATGTCTGCTTTTCTCCAAGTACCAAGAAGGAAAAATATCATCGAGAATATCAGAAGAATCCCCATATCCGCCCCAATTGAAGGCAATGTTTTATCGTCCAACAGCTTGTTCACCCCATCCATAACCCAATAGGTCGGCAGCATTTTTCCGATACTTTTGATTGCCTCTGTGTTGGTTAGGCTTCCCCAAGCTCCCCCCAGCATGCTGGCAATAAGAGAAATGCCCACTCCTACTACGCTTCCTGTAATTACACTATTGGCAAAAGAGCTGATTGCAATTCCTAGCGATACTGCAACAAGCGAAAACACCAAAAAGAGCAAATACATGTTAATAATTGAAATACCGGGGTATACACCAAATAGGATTATGAGTGCAGGAACTAAAACTGTAACCTGGAGGATAGAAACAACAAGATAGCTTAGAATCTTCTGAAGCATATAATTTCTTATCCTGACCGGTGCAGCAAGGGACCTGAAAAAAGTCTTGTTATCTTTGTCCGTAAGCAGTTGAGTAGCGGCATAAGTAGACGAAAACATCATAAACATGACAACCATTCCCCATGAAACCGAATCTGCATTAGTTTTATTTCTCTTAACCATACCTGTTTTAAGTTGAAAAACGCCTTCATTATAGCTTTTAAGTCCCAGGTAGAACATAGCTCTGTTGTTTTTGTATGCCGCAGCAATATTTTTCACGGGATTAATGTAGCTGTCTATATAGGATGAAATCAGCTTTGATGGATCCATTCCTTTCTTAGCAAACCCTTGAAGCATTGGATCTTTTCCTTCAATTGTTTGGTCTAAATAGCCTTTATTAATAACAATGCCATAATCTATCCTTGAGTATGCAAGTCCTTCACTGATTTCACTTTTTTTCATATTGATAATAATGCAATTTGAATCCAAGCTTTTGATAAGCGAATTTGAAAGCTGTGTCTTATCCAAATCGGCTATTCCGACTTTAAACTCCTTATCGGCAACTGCATTTTCCGTAACAATCGGTATCATAGGGAGAAAAGGCAATATCAGCATCACTGCAACTAAAGCCTTGTTCCTGAATATCCTTTTCATGCTGTTAATGAAAATAATCATGCCATTCTCCTCCTTCCTGCCGCAAAAGATATAAGCACAAGTGCTAAGGCTGAAAGGGCCAGCACTAGGATTGAAGCACCTGCGTTATAAGAGGTTTGGCTGAAAGCATTTCCTATTATGGCCCGATAAGTGTAATTGTGGGGCGATATCGCCATAACGAAATCAAATGCATTACTGATGCTTGGGTCATATGCCTGGGCCTGAACGGAATATGCAAGCAGGAAGTTTACAGCAAATATGGATAAACCACATATATAAATATTTTTAGAGATGCTTGCAGCAATAACACCAAGGCTGCTTGCAATAATTGAAAACAGGATCAAGGGAACAAAAGTGATTATAGGATTGCCTCTCCATGGCACATTTAAAAACAACTTGGTAAATGCAACAATCACCACCTCAAATATCACCATAACCGCAACCGAGCCCAGCATTTTACCTGATATGTTTTCAATATAACTTATCGGAGCAGTCCTGAACCTTAAATTTGTTTTTTTATTTGAATCGTATATTAGTGAATAGGATGAAAACAATCCTCCGTAAAACATCATAATGAGCATGACGGTTATGCTTCCCGAATCTCTGACGCTCGGTGCCTTTCCTGTGGTGTCAATAACATGGTTTTTTAAATTCCGGGCAGTAACGGTATTTTTAGGCATATCAGCCTTAACATCAATTACTGCATCAATAGAGTTGCTGAAATTAGCGAAGCGTTCAACCGCTGTTTTTAGTACAGACACTTTATTAGCACTCATAACAGTTATAGCTGCGTTCTTTTTGTTCAGTGCAGCCTCCGAAAACCCTTTCCCGATATGGACAAAAGAATCAATCCTGCCTTTTTTAATTAGATTAACCCCTTCCTCATATGAATGCACCTTTTGTAAATTAATACTTTTTTTCAGCTCATTCGAATTGATAAATTGATAAAATTGCTTGGAATAGCTGCCCTGATCTTCAAGATAGAACCCAGCCTTTTCTCTATAGGATTTGTCAAGCTGTTCAAGCTTCGACGTATCCCCAGAAGCAGTAAGGTATATTATCCCTATCGTTCCACATACAAAGAACAACAAAAGAAGAATATTCCTCAGGTACTTTTTTGCGGTATAATATGCAATAATCAATACGTTCACCGGCTTTTCTCCTTCCCCTTTTATGTAAGACTATTAAGAATTCCTTTTCTTAAATTCTCCATTCTGCTTTCTGCCTTATCTATTTATGTTTCATGTATCAGTCCCTCAAGGATCTTCCCGTCAAGGTTAGGAAAACGCTTTCCAGAGTAGGCTTTTCTACATTCATTGAAAGAATTTCCAAACCGGCATCGGATATACAGTCTATTATTCTGCCCAGGTTATTGCTGCGCTTTTGAGAAATCACCAATATCACATTTCCGATCAGGCTGCAGTCTTTAACGCCTTGCAGCTTCTTAATATTGTCCATAATAGTAAAGTTTACTGAAGAGAGTTCGATTGAAACTCTTTCATCCACAGTCACAAGCGCCTTCAACTCGTCTTTGGAGCCTTTGGCAATGACTCTTCCATGGTCCATAATCACGATCCTCGAACATATTTCCTCTACCTCTTCCATGTAGTGTGAAGTGTAAACGATTGTGGAACCCATCTTATTCAGTTCTTTTATTGATTGAAGGATGTGGTTCCTTGATTGGGGATCAATACCAACCGTCGGTTCATCCATTATGATAAGCTTGGGATGATGTATTATCGCGCAAGCTATATTTAGCCTTCTTTTCATTCCGCCTGAGAATTTCTTAGGATATTCTTTCTTCTTTTCGCTTAACCCGGTAAAGTCAAGAGCTTCGTCAATCCTTACCTTAAGCTCCCTGCCCCTTAATCCGTATAGTCTTCCGAAATAATCAAGGTTCTCATAAGTCATCAAATCCTCATATACTGCAATGTCCTGGGGTACGATGCCGATATTTCTCTTTATGTCCATTTCATAGTGCTCCATGTCCTTGTCAAATATGAGCAATTTACCGCTGTCCGCTTTCGTGAGTCCTGTCAGAGTGCTTATTGTCGTTGTCTTACCGGCTCCATTTGGCCCGAGGAGGCCGAATATCTCCCCTTCCTGAATCGACATGCTTACATTGTCGACTGCGAGCAAATCACCATATCTTTTTACAAGATTTTTTACTTCAACTATCATAAAGCTCCCCCTTTGAGTCCAACAAACCGGAATTCTTCCCTTAAGCAAGCATTCGCTTTGCTTACAATTTATATGATAAAACAAAACCTCCCTACATCAAAAGTGTCGGGAGGAATATTTGAATATGACAATTGTCATACTTTAAAGTGGATATAGGCATCGTTAACAGGTGCTCTGTTTGACGATTTTCAAGTACAGCTAATTACTTTGCTGTTTATAAAATAGAAAGAGATAAATATATAAATACTTATCTCTTTTTTATAAACATAATTTATATTATAGCATTGAATCAAGCCTTACCTTAATTTCCTTAAGGAAGTTTTCAGTATTGACTACCTTTTTGTTTTGAACCTCTGCAAGGAGTGCAAGATCCTTGGTCATAACGCCTTCATCTATTGTCTTTATAGTAGCGGCATCAAGCTTATCTGCAAATTTCACAAGCTCCTTGATTCCATCCAACTCGCCACGTTTTCTTAAAGCTCCTGTCCATGCAAAAAGGGTGGCAACTGAATTCGTTGAAGTTTCCTGTCCTTTGAGGTGCTGATAGTAATGTCTTTGAACCGTTCCGTGAGCTGCTTCATATTCATAGTAGCCTTCCGGTGAAACCAAAACCGAAGTCATCATTGCAAGACTGCCGAATGCGGTAGCAACCATATCCGACATAACATCCCCGTCATAGTTTTTGCATGCCCAAATAAATCCTCCTTCAGACCTTACTACACGTGCAACGGCATCATCAATAAGTGTATAGAAGTATTCGATTTTTGCTGCTTCAAACTTCTCTTTGTATTCCTTATCAAATATTTCTTGGAATATATCCTTGAAGGTATGGTCATATTTCTTTGAAATCGTGTCCTTGGTTGCAAACCACAAATCCTGCTTCTGATCAAGTGCAAAGTTGAAGCATGCTCTTGCAAAGCTTGATATCGAATCATCAAGGTTATGCATGCCCAGAACTACGCCGGCGCCCTTATAATCGTGTATAGTCTGCCTTGTAACCTCGCCGTTTTCGGAAGTAAACACAAGCTCAGCCTTTCCCGGTCCGGGAACACGGAATTCGACATCCCTGTAAACATCTCCATAAGCATGCCTTGCGATTGTTATAGGCTTCTTCCATGTTTTTACGAAGGGTTTGATGCTGTCAACGATAATAGGCGCTCTGAAAACTGTTCCATCAAGAATTGCTCTTATAGTACCGTTCGGACTCTTCCACATTTGCTTCAAATTGTATTCTTTTACTCTTTCGGCATTTGGGGTAATTGTTGCACACTTGACAGCAACTCCGTATTTCTTTGTCGCAAGCGCAGAATCAATCGTAACCTGATCGTCAGTCTTATCCCTATATTCCAGTCCAAGGTCATAGTACTCGGTCTTTAAGTCTATGTAGGGTTCAAGAAGATAATCCTTAATCATTTTCCAGATTACTCTGGTCATTTCGTCTCCATCCATTTCAACCAATGGCACATTCATTTTAATTTTTTGCATCAGAATTCTCCTTTATTAAAATTTCGGGTTATTGGTCATTGTAATGGGTATTGAACCAAGCCCTATATATTCAACTTTTCAAGGCCTTATCCTGCATTTCTGCAAGGATATTTGAACAAATACTATTTTAATGTAAAACATAATTATAATCAAGGTATTATGCAGTATTTTGTCTATTTTTTCACAATAATTACTTTAACACTGACTTTGAGTAACTTCAATGAATAGTTTCGTTTTAATAATAATTGTATTAACTATTAAATAATTAATAAATTACTAATAAATTCAAATAATTTATAGTTATTTTCCAGTATTTTACTATTGCAATTCTAAAAGGATTGATTTCTTCCTTTACTGGTGGTAATATAATGTAGTAAAATATTTTAACATAGAATTCTTGAAACACACAATATTCAACTTTTAAAGCAGAACAAACTATTTTACAGGATTGAACCCTTATATATAAATGAAAAGGGTGTTCAGGCAATGCATATGGGGGATTTAATTACAACCGTAATTCAAAATGTTACAAGGGGAGTATGCAATGGCAAATTTTAGTTTCAGTCTTCCTTTTTTTAAGAAGAACAGCCTTCTAAGCATCGACATCGGTTTTAGGAATATTAAAGTTACTGAGGTCGAAATTGAAAGGGACGGAAAAATATTCATTGACAATTTCGGTATAGCTGCTACACCAAAAGGCTGCATAAAAAACGGTGCTATCAAGGATGTATCAAAAATAACCGAAGAAATAAGGAAAGTCATTGAAGAACACCATATGAAAGCAAAAAAGGCCAAGATCGTTATGTCAGGAACTAACATCATTTCACGTGTTCTAATGATAGACAACGTACCTGACCTGAAAGACGAGCATGCTTTTAAATCTCTAATTTATCAGTATATACCGATAAATACTGGAGAATACCAAATTAATTGGAAAGTACTTCAGACTATAAAGGAAGGCTCTGTTGAAAAAGCCAAAATATTCGTCACTGCCGCACACAAAAGTATAATCAAGAGTTATGTAGATGTACTTGCAGGGCTGCGACTCACTCCGGTTTCAATTGATATCCCTGCTAACAGTACTGCCAAATTTTTTAACCGGGACATACAGGTAAATGAAAGCCTAACTTGGTTTAAACAGCAAAAATTAAGCAAGGCTGTCGACGACACCTTTGCTGTTTTGGATTTTGGTTCCGAAACAACGATTATAAATATTTTAAGGGATAAGGTTCTGGAATTTAACAAGGTTGTCCTTATCGGCAGCAGCAATCTAGATACTGTTCTTGCTAATTCTCTTGGAATGAGCGAATCGGAAGCAGAAAGAATCAAAAGAATGTACGGAATGGATAAATCCAAGGCCGACATAAGTTCCGAACACGAAGCTATTTACCTTACAGTCAAGGGTAAGATCGACGAGATTGTTAAACAGATAATACAATGTTTTGAGTTCTATGAGAAAAGGTGCTTCGGTTCCAAGGTAGGCAAAATATATATTATCGGCGGAGGGTCAATGTTAAAAGGCTTGAGAGAATATCTTGAGGAATCGCTGCATATACCGGTGTTCCCTGTAGGACTTTTAAGCATAGATGGAATCGAATTGAACCCCAAGCTTGATGCAGATAAAATAAATTTCTTCATAAACTCAGTCGGAATAACGTTATAAACCTTTAGAAAATTAAAACCGGAAGCTATGTCTTCTGGTTTTTAGTTTTTCAAGAAATTTACCGGAGTAAGTATTCTAAGCTCCCTGAACTTCTGATTTTGCTATTGAAAAATATAAATAATTTGTTATAAAATAATTATATATAATTGCCGATAATTCAACTGAGGATTTTTATCCTTTTACTAAAGATATAGTGGTGATTGAAAAATGATGCCAATTGTGTATTTCGGTACAGGATTATTATCAGGAGTCCTATTGACATTTGCCGGATTGAGGATAGTATACCGCTCTAAAAAGAAAAATAAACTTGTTACCTCAAAATCCCCATATAGTGACATTGATTTTCTCAACCCTAAATTTAAGGACGCCGGTAATTTCTAACTTTCTTTTTGCGGGCTGATTTGAAGCCGCACCTCTCTATTTTTTCTTTTGGATAAAAAGGCTTCGTAAGTGTATACCAATTATGGTAACGCTAATTTTTTGCTGTAGAAAATAATGCAATTATAATGCATGCTTACTTCGACATTTTTATTGATAAATATTGCAAAATTAATAAAATAAAAGGTTTTTTTTAACTTTCAGAGAATATATATATATAAACAATAATTCAGGCAGGTGCCCTTTATGAGTATATCGCTTAGCCAAGAAGGAAATTTTAGTATAAAGGAAAATGAGATAATTTTTTTTGAAGGGCAGAATACAACATCTGTAAACATTCTGATGCAAGGCAAAATGAAGGTTTATTTAACCCCCTTTGACACAACTGATGGGATGGATGAAACAACCGTTCTTCAAAATAGTTACAGGCTTTTTAATATTGGGAAAAATATTTTTACAGGTGCAAACGAACTATTCCAGTCCGAAAAGTATTCTTTCAGTTTTAAAGCGTTGGAGGATTGTACAATACACGCATTCATGGCAAGCAGCCGGGAGCAGGCCGAAAAACTCATACATGGTCACAAGGATATGGGTGCATATATCATCTGCTCAATATCAAATCTTATTCAGTCCTCACAAACAGCTCTCATAAAGCTTGATCGTCATATACGAGATATTGGAATCCTAACTGACAATCTTGTTATGTTTTACTGGGCGCAAAAAGAGGACATAGGTTTTCAAGCCACCCCCGGCAGCAGCTTTTTCAGGGACGGTCTGGATAACCTACAGAGATTTAGAGATAAAGGCAGCAAATTACCTCTGGACTTCGACGCTGATTTTTTATGCAGTGATCATTCTGAAATAATTGAGCAGTACTTCGCTTCAAGTGATGCCGATACAGCCCGGATAAAGTATTATAAGCATCTGTCAGGCCTTCCTGTGGACCTGTTAAAAGCATTTTTCGGTTCTGACGAATATATATCTGAATATCATATACAGGCCTCGTCCGATGTTCTTAACGAGCTTCAGTCTTCTTTGAAGGATGCTCTTAAATTGCTGGATACAAGTTTCAGCAAGCTTTATTCGGAAAATGAGGAGTGTATTTTCAGCGAATTCATCAAGGCGGCAAAAGAGACAAAAAGCAATGTAGAATTCTCTACAATGCTGCAGAGTATAGAGTTTATATCCGATAAAATAAAGCAGTACCATTCCATTTACTTAACGGATTATGAGCACAATACAGGAATACTAATTGAGCAAATCGATGCTATCTGCAATCATCTCAAGACATCCGGAATTACAACAGGCTCAACTGCTCAAGTAAGCAATGAACTTGTCTTCCTCCCTGAAGAACTAAAGGACAGCGCAGAAAAAATCCTGGTTTACTCTGGGCTGCCGAAAGAAAAGACAGATTTTTTCAAGCAAAACCTGTATGCCTTCAGGAGATTAAAAAACAAGGTTACTTCCGATGGTGATGCAAGAAATATAAAATCCAATATTTCATCCGCATTTTTTGAGATCTATGAAGCTGTTTTCAAAAGGGCGGCTGCAGAGAACAACAATTCTGCCCTTTTTAACATGTTCCTTCGATATTCCTTTATGGATGAAAAACTTCTTTCTCCGGAAAATACGCTTGCTCTCTACAGACTGGCTGTTCAGAGCATTCATAACAGAGACTCCGTATATGATATCAAGGAATGGCTTACTAGGATTCACAGCATGGAGAAAGACCCTTCGCTCAATGATTTCGGGATGGACTACCTGGACGTATTCAGGGATATGAATAAGCGGAAGGATGCAAGTTTAAAGGAAAAGAACGATTATATCAATAACAAAGACGCACGACTCAATTTTGAAATAGTTAATATGTTCAAGGCAAACCAGAAAATATGCCATGGACAATTAAGCTCCTATTTCCCGATTCTCTATGATGAGATGATCACCAGAGATTTATCGAAGGCAGTCATATCAGCTGACGCTGTAAAAGAATGCTTAAACAGGATATTAGAAATTGATTACTCAGCGTTTCATAGAGAAATAAACTACCGAATTCCGGAAAAGAACATTGAAAAAGAATATATTATGAAATCCATTGTACCGGATATAATTCTTATTCCGACATTCGGTTCACGCTCGGTCATGTGGCAGGAGCTCTCCGGAAGAAACAGAAATACGCCCGGACGAATCCTTTTCCCCATTTTCACTCCTGAAAACCTTTATGATATGATAGTTAAAATGGTAGGAAATTTACGGTGGGAATTGTGCAGAACCGTGATGGGTATCGCATGGAACGACATTAAGGAAAAATCCCTTACATCAGAATATACAGATTATATCCAATTCTATAAAAAGAATAGGGATCTTACGGAAGAAGCAAAGGATAAGATCAAAAGCCAGATACAGAAAAACAACAGCAGGATGCGGGACATTTTCACACAAGATTATGAAGTCTGGATCAATCATGAATCAAAAGGTGCCCTTCGCCTGAACAAGGTTGTTAGAAGCATCCTTTACAGATATTGCCCATTTTCAAAGCCTATAAGGGAACAGCTTGAAAAATCGCCGATTTTCAGTGATTTGGCTATCCCGTTTAAAAATCTGAGAGCAAAACAGGCCCGGGAATATGAAAGCCATTATAATAAGCTGTTCAAAGGCAGTGAAATCGATGAGGAACTTGCGGAGAATCTAAGATTCTACAAGGAATTATAAATCAGCATTTACATTTACTCTTAAGCTTAATAGAGTCATTGATATGAACAACTTGGTGCCGGGTTATCGGCATAAGTAAAATTCCGGCTACATTCTTCTTTCCCCAAAAATCTAAAAGCCATATAGAATCAGGGTGCTCCAATAAGCACCCTTCATTCATAATTCTTTCTAGCTGCTCTTTTCTAAATTTATGTTTTAAGTCCTCTTTCCGAATTCCGGCAAGAATCTTTTTTGTTTTAGTCCCTACAGCATCCCTGTATTTACGCAGTTCATCAGGGTTTAAACTACTGCTGAATGCAATTATTTCATCATCCGTCATTGCATTTCCCGTGTCTTTTACCGAAGTATGCATACGGTTCATCCATTCATCGTTCATAACCTGATTTGTATCCGCTATCAGGATATTTGAAGTTATGTCTTCGATACGGGTTATATGCCAGATATTCCAGGCTATCGTAACATCTTTCACCGTAGGCATAGTTCTGAAAGCCCTTTCATTAAGGCCATCCCATAAATGCTCTATAATTGTAGCATCAACTGTCCCATAAACTGAGGAGGAATGAACCGCTGAATGCAATTCACCCAGAACCGGCCTGGCATTTTCCAAATCTCCTTTGCTTAACAACTGCTTTAGGAGGGCCTGTCTGGGATTCCAATACTGTCCGATATCAATCATCCTTATACCACCTTGTCGCTTTTTCTAAAGCATGAATTCACATGATCATCAATAATCCCCACTGCTTGAAGGTAGGAATATACTATTGTCGAGCCCATGAATTTAAAGCCTCGTTTCTTTAATTCCCTGCTTATATGGTCTGAAAGCGGTGATGTTGCAGGAACCTCTGAAATGCTCTTTATAGAGTTTATGACAGGCTTATTGTCAACAAAGCCCCATATGTAGCTGTCAAAACTCACAAACTCTTTTTGTATCTCAAGAAACCTTGCGGAATTGTTGATAAATGCATCTATTTTCCTTCTGTTTCGGATTATTCCCGGATCAGCCATCAGTTCATTTATCTTGTCCTCTCCATATTCAGCAATTTTTTGAGGATCAAAGCCATCCAGTGCTTTTTTGAAATTATCTCTTTTCCTTAAGATTGTAATCCAGCTTAGTCCGGCCTGTGCGGCTTCTAAAATAAGAAACTCCGAATGCACCCTGTCGTCATGCACAGGGACTCCCCACTGCTCATCATGATATTTTATATAAAGTTCATCTGACTTGCACCATTCGCATCTATTCATCGCAGGCTCCTTCATTTACCCAATCTCAGATTTTGATATTTCTCGGTCGACCCCACTAAAATCGATTCTATTTTTTCAACCGTTATCCAGTCATCCATATTACTTTGGCGTTGTATCGCAAGCGGTTCTATCGCCTCAACATCCTGAAATTCAACCATACATAAGTACTTTTTGCCGGCCCATCGTTTTATCTGAGCATCGGTCAGGTTCAGCAGTTCTTGATTATTGGATACAAGTTTTTTTGACTCTTCCTCTGTCATTTTGTCAGAATTAAAAACACTTTTTACAACTGCCTTTGCTTTAATCAATCCGTCTCCGTTGTTTTCAATGAAATATAAGGATTCTTTTTCAAAAACTCTCCCATACGGTAGCTTTCTTCCTGCCGCACCCCTTATAATCATCTTTTTCGTCCCGTTAAGAATCTTATCAAGCACCTTGCTTTTTGAATCGCAATAAACTAAATGTTCCATAGCAGGCCTCCATTTTCATTCTTCACTCTGCTTACCATTCTACTGAACACGTGTTCGGTTGTCAATCATTTTTTGCTATATAGTGTGAGTAATGTGTGAGTAATGTGAGTAAGGGGTAAAATGAAAGTTTAATCTTTCAATACTTTTTCTATAATTCCCCAAAAAAGCATCGTACCGTTATGACATATATTTTATCCCATCATTGACTTTTTTGTTCCGTGCTGTATAATTCTAGTATATTATGCAAACAATTTTATATTTATGTTAAATCATGTCATATGGACATGCAATCAAATACCCTTATTTCTTGAAATAAATATTTTTTTATTGCTGAAAATAGCCCATTATATATTTTCTGAATATCCAGACTTACCAAGGTTTATGTAGAAAGAGGCACATTAATAATTATAAAAAAGGAGGCTTGATTAAATGGGACTTGAAAAATTTACTGATGCAGAATTATCAAAAATAATGAAAAACTCTAAGGAATTTTTTTCAGATATTGAAAATGTAAATCGTCTTCTGGGTTTGGATAGTATAACCAAGCAGCGTTTTGCTAACGTATTGGAATCTGAAAAAGGAATCAGCGCCGAAGAAGCAAAGAATCTAATTGATACCAAAGCCAACAGCACTATTTCCAGTATTAATGTTTATTAACAGGCTATATAGTTTAGTACATTTCCCTATTTCTTGTAAACAAGTTTAATAATTTAAAAGCTGAATGCCTCTTTCTGCTTTATTATTTGATAATATACGTGTTTATAATTACTGTAGCCGCATTGTATGGGGGGTGAAATCTGTTGGATACCGAAGAAACAACTTGTGATTTTAGCCAGCTAGACAATTACATAACGGATATACAGCAAAGAAAAAGGAGTATCCTAAGTATATCCTTAACAAATTATTGTAATATCAATTGCGCCCATTGTATTAGAAATGCAGGCGGAATAAACAAAACCCATCTAAGCGGATCGATAATAGAAAAAATAGTTGATGATTTTAGTAAAATAGGCAATAAAGTAAAATTTTTAGGTTTGACAGGAGGCGAACCTTTTCAAAGACCAGATGCAATAAAGACACTATCAAAAGCCGGGGCTGAATGCGGAATGAGTGTGGGGGTTGTCAGTAATGCATATTGGGCTGAAAGCCTGGATCATGCTATAGATGTTATTGATGAATTTATTTATATAGACCAATACGATATCAGTACTGATTTTTTTCATTTAGAATATATCCCATTAAGCTATATTAAAAATGTTTATTCGGCTGCTAAAAAAAGAAATAAAAAAGTAGTCATAAGGTTAACAGAAGGATGTGCTCTACCCTATGCGGAGCAAAAAATAATTGAAGAGGTTAAATCCTTTGCCGGAGAAGATGTTTCTATTCAGAACCTATTCTATTTCGGCAGAGCCAAAGCATTAAATACTTTAGCTACTCCTACCAAAAGCTTACCTTACCTTCCTTGCTTTACCGAAGGACCGTTTATCCGCGAGGATGGAATTGTTCTGCCATGCTGCAAATCGCTGGCAGGAATAGATTCCTTGCATCCGTTAATTTTAGGAAATTTGAATTATCAATCCCTTGCAGATATTTTTACACTTTCGGAGCAAAACCCTATACTGCATTTTATTCGTGTATGGGGATTCGGTCCAATATATGAAATGATGGAAAAGTCAGATATTGCTCACTTGTTGCCAGAAATAACCACGGGCATGGATGCCTGCAGTATATGTGCACAAATCTTTTCTAATCCCGAATTTTGCGAGTACATAAAGTTATTAAGCAATAAATTTGAATTCAAGTTGCATGTTGCCGTAGGCAGATGGCATTATTTGAAGGAATCCGATATGTTGGACGCAATAAATAACTACAGATGATTTGTTTTTCGGTTTGAGTATTGATAATGTATTTCAGGAGGAAGCGAAAATTATGCGTAAAAAGTTCCATTCCGGGAGAGTATTGCTTATCAATATGCCCTGGGCACAAATAAATCTACCTACTATTCAGTTAAGCATTTTAAAAAGCTCTCTTAATAAAGGCAATATTCTTTCAGATATTGCTTATCTAAACCTTCGCTTTGCAGAAATAATAGGTATCGACGATTATTTGAGCCTGAGCCAAAGAGCTTTCCTGGCCGAGTGGCTTTTTAACCGTTCAATAATCGAAGATGAAGAACTAAATAACAGGGTTGATGCATTGGAGGACAATTATATACACGAATTCTTAAGCGAAGAGGAAATGAATAATCATGATGTACTACATACGCTTGATAATGAAAAGCTCAAGAATATAAGACATAATATAATTCCGAGGTTCTTTGAAGAATTTTGTTGCCGGACTGATTTTGACAGTTATGATATTATAGGATTTACATGTACTTTTAATCAGACTATTCCTGCTATAGCATTAGCCAATATAATTAAAAAGATACATCCGGAAAAAACAATAATATTAGGTGGTTCATCAGTAGAAGGAGTTATGGGCGTAGAGTATTTAAAGCGCTTTCCCTGGATAGATTACTGCGTTGACGGCGAAGGTGAAATAACACTGGTAGAGTTAGTACAGTCCATTAGAAAGGATATACTCTTGGGTGGCCTGCCAGATTCTGTCTTAGGCATATCCTATAGAAGCTCTGATGGAATAAAAACCAATCCTTCACGTCTCCCGCTTGCCAACCTTGACGAAAGTCCTATTCCTGATTACGATGATTATTTTTTTCAAGTAAAAGAAATTGAAAAAAGGCACAATTTAAAATTTCACAAAAATGATATTCCTTTTGAAAGCGCAAGAGGATGCTGGTGGGGAGAAAAATGCCAATGTTCTTTTTGCGGATTAAATGGTGAGCATAATCATTTCCGTGCTAAGTCACCAGCTCGTGTCTTAGCTGAATTGGCCTATTTGTCGAATAAATATAGAACTCTAAGTTTCCGGGCAGTAGATAACTTGATTGATATTAAGTATTTTAATGAACTTTTGCCTGCGCTAAAAAATACAGGATTTGATTTTAATATTTTTTATGAACTTCGTCCCAATTTGTATAAGGAGCAATTGAAGCTTCTTGCCGAGGCCGGCGTATCAATTGCGCAGGCAGGAATTGAAAGCTTTCATTCTCATATTTTAAAGCTTATGAGGAAAGGTACTTGCGGAATCAAAAATGTACAGTTTTTAAAATGGTGTCGGGAATATAACATTAACTTGGTTTATAATTTTTTATTTGCTCTTCCGGGTGAGGATGTAAAAGACTATATGGAAATGGTTAAGCTTTTACCCTTAATATCGCATTTACAACCTCCTCGTTACCCACCCCGTCAAATGATACTTGAACGTTCCAGTCCTTATTTTAATAACCCCGATAAGCACAGCATAGCCAATATTAAACCTCTCAAGTATTATAAATATCTTTTTCCTATGGATATAGATACCAGCAATATTGCTTTTGCATTCGACTTTGAATCAGCTGTACTTCCTGATAGAAATGAATATATTAAACAGATAGATGAAGTACTAAAAGATTGGGATACTAAATATTATAGTGATAATCGCCCAATTCTTGCGCATTGCACAGGACCAGGTTTTGTAATTATCTATGATACTAGAAACAAAACCATGGAAAAAATCACTCTTTCTGATATTGGAGCTGCTGTATATCTGTTTTGCGATAAGGCCCAACCATTACCGCTAATCCAGGATTTTGTCAAAAGCAAATATGGTAGCTTATATATGGACGATGAAGTGGAAAAGCTGTTGTGTCAACTTGTCGATAAAGAAATAATGATTTGCGAAAGTAGTATGTACCTTAGTTTGTCTGTACCATTGAGCAGCATTAAAAATGAAACGGCAAAGTAGCAATGGCATAAATAGTTCCGACTAACATTAAGGTATATTATAGGCTTTTAATACATAAATCCTCCGAAAATTAGATCTCCTCTTGTAATTTAAAACAAAAAACTTATATTTGGTAAAATAAAAAGATAGTTGACCTTTACTTAAAAGGCTTTGCTATCTTTTCTGATCTTAATTGATTAAATTACCCATTCAAAAGGAGTGTATCATCAATAAGACTGCACTTCGGTCCAAATCCTGTCATAAAGCTTTATTTTGCCCGAGAGGTCGCAGAATACCTCGCACTTATTTAATTCGCTGAATTCCGGGTATAAAGTCTTATCCTGGGTCAGCTTCTTCGAGAGCTTTGATTTGGCTTCAGTCTGAGGTGTTGAATAGCCTATATATTTCGTGTTTTTCAATGCTATGTCAGTTCTGCACATGAAGTTTATGAACTTTTCAGCTTCTTTTTTATGTTTGGTCCCTTTTAATACCACCATCGAATCAAACCACAGGTTTGACCCTTCCTTTGGAATTACGTATTCCAGGTCCTTGTTCTCTCTTTTCATATAAACGGCATCACCAGACCAGACAACAGCCAATGCAGCCTCATTCCCGATCATCTTATCCTTGACTTCATCGCCTACATAAGCCAGAACCAGCGGTTTTTGCTCTATAAGCTTCTTCTTTGCCGCTTCAAGCTCCTTTTCACTCTTACTGTTCAAAGAATAGCCAAGCAGCTTCAATGTAATCCCGATGGAATCGCGCTGGCTGTCCAGCATGAAGATTTGTTTGCTGTATTTCTTGTTCCATAGTATTTTCCAACTATCAACAGGTTCCTTTACCATAGTTTTATTATAAAGTATTCCTACGGTTCCCCACATATAAGGTATAGAATATTCATTTTTAGGGTCAAAATCAAGATTCTTGAACCTTGGCTCTATGTAAAGGTAATTCGGAACATTCTTAAAATTGATTTTCTCGAGCAAGTTTTCATCTTCCATCTTTTTAATCATGTAATCCGATGGAATCGCAACATCATAATCCGTGCCCCCGGCCTTCATTTTCGCATACATTTCTTCATTAGTTGCAAATTCCGAATAAACCACCTTAATGTCATATTCCTTCTCAAACTGGTCTATAACACTCTTATCTATGTAGTCGCCCCAATTGTATACCTTTATTGTGGCCTTCCACTTCTTTCCGCATCCTGTCAGCCCAAGCGCAGAAATGCAGATTAAAATTGCTAAAAATAGTGAAATAACTTTTTTCATTGCATCTTCACCTTCCCCTTATCTTCCCTTGTCATAAAGTAATTTATTATAAGCAGCAGCAATAAAATGCTGGTAAACATTAACGTAAGAAGAGCATTAATTTCAGGCTTGATACCTTTTCTGGCCATGGAGTATATGGTTATTGCAAGGTTTGATACGTCATTGCCCGTGGTGAAAAAGCTTATAACAAAATCATCGATCGATAAAGTAAATGACAAAAGAAGCCCTGTAATAACTCCGGGAAGTATTTCCGGCAGTATGACTCTTCGATATGCGTAAAGAGGATGAGCCCCCAAATCCAAGGCAGCATCGAAAATTTGACTGTTTAGCTGTTTCAGCTTCGGAAGCACTGCCAATATTACGAACGGAAGATTAAAAGATATATGCGCCAAAAGAAGGGATATAAACCCCCTTGGTATATTCAGAAATACAAAAAGCAGCATCAGCGATATCCCTGTTACAATATCCGGATTTAGGATCGGAATATATGTAGCATTCATTACAATCGTTTTGGGCATCTTTTTCATGCTGTAGATGGAAATAGCCGCAGCAGTGCCTATTATCGTAGCTATAATGGAAGAAAGCACAGCAATAGCCAGGGTGTATTTCAGAGAACTTATAATTATTTCATCCTTGAACAGCTCTGCATACCACCTCAACGAAAAACCGGTCCAGTGGGCTCTTGATTTTGAATCATTAAAGGAGTAAACAATAAGCACCAAAATAGGAGCATATAAAAAGAAGAATATTAGAAAAGTATACGCCCTCTTTATTGCAGTTTTCACCACAGCCCCCCTCCTTCGTTTTCCTTCTCGTATCTTGACATTATTCCCATACTAAGCAGGATAAAAATCATTAAAACCAGCGAAAGCGAAGACCCGAAGCCCCAGTCGCTTGTTTCAAGGAATTGCCGCTCTATCAGGTTACCGATCAGCGTGTAATTATTGCCTCCAAGAAGCTTTGATATTACAAACGTCGTTACAGCCGGCATAAAAACCATTGTTATTCCCGAAACGACTCCCGGAAGACTCAGAGGGAGTATGATCCTTTTAAACTTCGTGAAAGAAGTTGCCCCCAGATCTTCTGCCGCCTCTATGATGGATCGGTCGGTCTTACTCATTACGGAATAGATCGGAAGTACCATGAACGGCAGAAAATTGTATACCATACCTAGAATTACGGCCTTGTCCGTGTAAAGAATGTTTATATCAGGTAAATTTATATATCTCAGAACCGAATTGATAAGGCCATTCCTTTCAAGAAGGGTCATCCATGCATAAGTCCTTGCAAGGAAGTTCATCCACATAGGTATAATGAGCAGAACAACAAGAATATTTGTCTTGCTCAGATGTCTTTCTGACAGGATCATTGCGATCGGATATCCCAAAACAAGGCACAGCACAGTACTTATAAGCGCAAGCCTTATGGATCTTATCAGAACATTAATATATAAAGGCTGAAAAACCCTCTCTATATTCTGAAATGTAAAGTGAATGCCGTTGCTGTCCTTAACTATGATACTGTATCCCAGAATAAGAAAAAGAGGTACAATCGTAAAAATAATCATCCATACTATGTATGGATAGGATATCCAATGCTTTTTCATATGTTTTTTACCTTTTTCATAATATGAATATCATCCGGAACTACACGAAGCCCGACCCTGGAATCTACAGGCTCGGCTTTTGTACTGTGAACAATCCACTTTATATCCTTGGCTGCAACAATCATCTCATAATGAACGCCCTTAAATACAATGGAAGTAACAGTACCTTCTATCATACCGTTTTCGGCATCTACAAGCTTGATATCCTCGGGACGTATAACGACGTCAACTTTTTCGTTCTGCTCAAAATCCTTATCGGTGCACTCAAATTTATGACCGGCGAATTCCACTAAAAAGTCCTGATGCATAACGCCGTCGATAATATTGCTTTCACCTATGAAATCGGCAACAAATGCATTCTTCGGTTCATTATATATCTGGATCGGCGTGCCGATCTGCTGTATCGTCCCATTATTCATTACTGCTATTGTATCCGACATTGTGAGGGCTTCCTCCTGGTCATGTGTAACATATAGGAAGGTAATGCCCATTCTTTTTTGAATGTTCTTCAGTTCCAACTGCATTTCTTTTCTAAGCTTAAGATCAAGTGCGCCAAGGGGTTCATCCAAAAGAAGAACTTCAGGCTCATTGACTAAAGCCCGTGCAATGGCTATACGCTGCTGCTGGCCTCCGCTCAATGAATTGACCGATCTTTTTTCAATGCCTGGCAGGTTGACCAGTTCCAGTATTGTTTTAACTTTTTCCTTTATTACACTTTTATCGATTTTCTTTATTTTCAGGCCGAATGCAATGTTTTCAAAAACATTGAGGTGTGTAAACAATGCATATTTTTGAAATACAGTATTAACCCTTCTTTTGAAAGGCGGGACATCGTTAATTTTAACTCCGTCAAAAAGAACATCACCCTCCGAAGGATGCTCAAAACCACCTATTATTCTCAGCATTGTGGTCTTGCCGCAGCCGCTTGGCCCCAACAATGTCAGGAACTCGTTGTGCCGTATGTACATGCTAACATTTCTAAGTGCAAAATGCCCGTTAAAATTCTTGGAAATGTTATTTAGATTGATTATTGCTTCATTCTCATACATCTTTTTCTGCTGCCCCCGTAAAAAAAATCAAAAAAAAGTATACATAATTGTGGGCAAGTACTGCTCAACAAACTAATATATAACACATTTATACCGTAAAATCAATATAAACTCAAATAAAACGAATAATACTTAAAAAGGATTTGCCAATTTAAATTAATCGGTTATGAATAGGGATTTATGCAATAAATTAAAATAATTTGCTATTCTTTTCCTTGCTTGAATGATGTGGTAGAATATATTAAGCGATAAGTATTTTACTAAAATTCGATTTTTTATGTATATATCTAAGGAGGGGTATCTTTGTCTCAAAGTCTAAAGTCAATTGCAGCAAGAGTTAAAGAAATAAGAGAAGATTGCGAAATGCCTTTGGAAGATGTATCCAAGGCCCTAGGGATTCCGCCGGATGTCTATTCAGATTATGAAAACGGAAACAAGGACATTCCTGTAAGCATCCTTTATGAGATTGCAGGTCTATTCAAAATCGACCTGACCGAGCTGCTAACAGGCAATAGTCCAAAGCTTCACAGCTATTGCTTTGTTAAGAGCGGTGAAGGAATTGAAGTTGAAAGGTATAAGGGCTATAAGTTCCAAAGCCTGGCATATAATTTCATCAACAAAAAGACCGAGCCGCTGCTAGTTACAGTTGAACCTGAGGAAAACAAAAAAATGAGTCTTGTAGCTCATTCAGGCCAGGAATTCAATTATGTGCTCAAAGGGAGAATTAAAGTCATTCTTGGAGGAACTGAAATAGAAATGGCAGAGGGAGATTCTATTTATTTCGATCCTACCACTCCCCACGGCCAGATTGCACTTGATAATAAGACTGCTGTTTTTCTTACCGTCATTCTTCATGACGGAACTTAAAATCAAAGTGCATCAATTGATTTTCGGTATAGCACAATAAATAAAGGAGCCATGTGACATGCTTGAGAAGTTTTTACCAAGAGAAAAATTCGATTCCTATGAGGACTTTAAACAGAATTATAAAGTCAATATTCCGGACAAGTTTAATTTCGCCTATGACATTATAGACGGCTGGGCGGCAGAAAAACCGGACAAGCCGGCAATGGTATGGTGCAATGACAACGGGGATGAAAAAAGCTTTACCTTCGGTGATATGAAAAGGCTCAGCGACAAAGCAGCAAATCTATTTAGGTCCCATGGGATCACCAAAGGCGACGTTGTAATGCTGCTGCTTAAAAGGCGCTGGCAGTTCTGGGTCTGTACGCTTGGACTTGAAAAAATCGGTGCGATATCAATTCCCGCAACAGTCCAGTTGACCAAAAAGGATATTGCTTACAGAAATAACAAAGCATCAGTAAAAATGATTGTATCGGTTAACGAGGATGAGGTAACTCATTATATCGAATCGGCTCTTGACGAATCGCCTACTGTCTTATGCAAAGCTGTAGTAGACGGTTTCAGAGACGGCTGGCTGAATTTTGATGCAGAGCTGGAGGATTCCCAAGAGACTTGGAAAAAGCCTGTAGGAGAAGATTTTGCGGGCGGCACTGACCCAATGCTGATGTATTTTACATCAGGAACAACCGGGATGCCTAAAATAGTACTCCATGATTTCAATCACCCGATAGGACATATTGTTACCGCCCATTACTGGCAAAGACTTAGTGAAGAGGGATTGCACCTTACGGTATCCGAATCGGGCTGGGCTAAATGCGGCTGGGGCAAAATATACGGGCAATGGATTTGCGGAGTATGCCTGTTTGTCTATGATATGGAAAAATTCGTGCCGGAGCACCTTTTGAATATGATCTGCAAGTACCAGCTTACATCTTTTTGTGCACCCCCTACGATTTACAGATTTCTTATCAAAGAAGATCTCTCGCACTATGATCTTTCCAGCATTAAAATCGCTTGTACCGCCGGTGAGCCTTTAAATCCTGAAGTGTACCATCAGTTCAAAAAAGCAACCGGGCTTCCGATCATTGAGGGCTTCGGTCAAACAGAAACTACCGTCCTTTGTGCAAACTTTGAATGGATAACACCAAAGCCGGGCTCGATGGGAAAACCGTCTCCGCTTTATGATATAGACATCATAGACGAAAACGGCCGTTCATGTCCTCCCGGTGTCGAGGGCAATATCGTTATAAAGAGCCTTGACAACGGTCTCCCTCCGGGGCTCTTCAAAAAATATTACAGAGATGAGGAAGCTACCGCCAGAGTATGGAATAACGGCGTCTATAATACGGGCGATGTTGCATGGCGGGATGAAGACGGATACTTCTGGTTCGTAGGCAGATCCGATGATGTTATTAAATGTTCGGGATATCGAATTGGACCATTTGAAGTAGAGAGCGCTTTAATGGAACATCCTTCTGTTCTGGAATGTGCAGTGACCTCGGCTCCGGATCCTGTAAGGGGTCAGGTCGTTAAAGCGACAATCGTTCTTGCAAAAGGCTGGGAACCAAGTGAGAAGCTTATAAAAGAAATCCAGCAGCATGTCAAGAAGGCTACCGCACCTTATAAATACCCCAGAATCGTTGAATTTGTCAAGGAGCTCCCGAAGACAATCAGCGGCAAGATCCGCAGGGTTGAAATAAGAGATAATGATTCCAAATAAGTTTAAAATATTTCTGTCACAAAGCTCCTCTTCAAGGCATTTTGAAGGGGAGCTTTTTATTTGTATATCCCAGCCCTCAGCATTGACTTTTAATAAAAGGTATATTTCTAAACAACAACTCTTTTTGGTGTTGCTCATTAAATACACTTTTCTTTTGTAATTGGCTGCAGTTTACATATTCAATTACAAATTGGTTTTAACAACATCTAAAGCAACAGGTAAGACTCCTGATTTTATGGATGCAGCCAACTGATCAGCTCTAGTTCTGCTAAACTCGCCGTCAATGCTTGCGATACCATTTGTAATAGGTTCCCCCACACATACTACATCTAACAAGATCCCGTCAACATAAATTCCAATAAAGCCACGTGATTCAGCCAATCTTTTTGTTGCAGCAGCAAAACTTGAAGTCCCTTGCTGATTGAAGGAAACAATTACGTTTGGATAACCTGTTTCTTTATCTATTAATGCTGCCTTTGCATCTCTAATGTCTTCACTCTTAATTATCGGATCACCAATTTTTTTATAGTCATCTGGTGATTTTTTATCACTTATGACTTCGTAAAAAAGGACTTCAGACCTTGCTGCGAGAGTTTTAAATGTATTTATAGACCTGTCTGCGGAATTATTATGCTTATCGAGTGTTATAATTATATGTTTATCATTGTTTATTACAACATTAGCATCTTTAAGGCCAAAACCATTAAGTCTCTTCTTAATCACTTCAATATCTGTTTTTGCTGCATATTCAATAGGAAGCTTGCTGTTTTTCAATGAATATTCAACATAAATTCCTTTTGAAGAATCAGTATCAAGAGTTATTGAGCCCAAGGCTGTGTCCTTTGGAATAAAAAAGCTACTTGTTACAAGAATGCCTATTATTAGCAAACCTATAAATGCGGAGCTGCATAATAAAATACTTTTTTTATGTATATTAAACCAAATGTCTTTACTACTTTTTCCCGATACAAACTCCAAAGTATCAGTATTACTTTTTGTAACATTGTCAATTATTTTACCTTTTAGATTTTCAGAATGTTTTATTGGGTCTAATGCCTCTTTCAATTCTTTTGTAAAATAAGAATCAAATCTATCATTCATATTTAAAAACTCCCTTCTCATTACAATTCTTTGTCGGTTGAGCATCATCTTTAAACTGCAGTGCAGTCTTTATCTGTTTTCGGGCTGTATTCAACCTTGATTTTACAGTTCCTGATAAACATCCCTGAATTTTTGAAATCTCTTTAATGGATAAGTCGTTAAAGTAATAAAGTATTATTGTTGTTTTTAAAAGCGGCTTAAGATTATTAATTGCATTGTAAATCTGCAAGTTTCTTTCTTTTCTTTCAGCTGACAATATGATGTAATCCTCAAGCCTTTCGTAATCTTTATAAAACTCCTTATGCACATTTGTCTCATCAAGACTAAAATTCAATCTCTCCCTCTTAGACATTCTCCAACTCATATGTACTAAAGTCTTATAAAACCATGCATTGAATGCTTCCACATTTTTGAGCTTCGGAAGGTCAATATAACACTTTATGAAAGTTTCTTGAACAAGATCCTCAGCCAGGTCTTTCCTTTTAATAATGAAATAAGCTGTTCTAAATGCCTTTTGGCTATAAGCCTCAATCAGCCTTTCAAAAGCAGATATATCGCCACTTTTACATTTCTGAATCAAATCTTTGTCAATCAAAATTTTCACCCCCCTTACAAATATTATATAATATAGAGACATAACTAAACAAAAGGTTCATTTTGAGTCTTTTTATTAAAAATTTAAAAATTTTCAGTTTTATACTCATCGAAAAGCCTAACTTATCTACCATAAGCAAATTATCGATGCTGTGTGCCAACCGGTGTTGAAATTTAATAATATATAATATCGCAAAATAATTCTTGGAGGCAATTTGAAAATGAATTTGATAGATAAAATTGACCCAAATGCTTTCGCTCTTTTGGCTGCTTTTCTTGGCATTCTAATCACAGTTTGTTTAGATGCGGATGAACAAAATGCTGTAGGTAATTTTATTGTAAGCATAGGACAATCTACCTTAACAAAAGCAGCACAAATACAAAATATAAAGACTCATTCAGACATTGAAGCGCTTTCCTCGCAGGTGGATGAACTATCAAGGCAGTTAATAGAAATAAAAAGGAAGTTGAAGTGATGTAAAAAGGAAATTGAAGTAATGTAAAAAGGAGTCAACAGATTTAACCCCGTTAACTCCTTGTGTACAAAAAGTTTTAGCTCATGGTTTTTGTAACTATATATTTTTACTGTGTTCCAGCAATTCTGCAGCTTCCTTGACGCTCATATTCTGATGTATCAGACCGTATACGGCATCCAAGAGGGCTGCAGGATGAGGACTCTGCCATACATTTCGTCCCATGACGATCCCTTTTGCTCCGCCTTGAATTGAACCATATATCATATTCAAGGTATCCAGGTCTGTTTCACATTTTGGTCCGCCTGCAATCATTATAGGAACCGGGCATCCTGCCACTACCTTTTCGAAATCGGTTTCCGTATAATAGGTTTTAACAATATCAGCACCATGCTCTGCACAAACTCTGGCACCCAAGGCAATGAAACGAGGATCCTTCTTTTTGTCTTCGTTTGTTTTTCCCAGACCCATTACACCAAGCAAAGGTACATTCCATTTACGGCAGCTGGTAGCCAGTCTTGACAGGTCTACCAAGGTATCATGCTCAAACTCGGAGCCTACAAATGCAGAAGCCGCAACAGCATCGGCACCCAAAGACAAAGCCTCTTCGACTGAAGAGGTGATGCCTTCATGTGTAAGGTTAGGGCCGGCAATAGTAGCAGCGCCGCTGGCTCTCATAATAACGCCCGCACTCCCCTCGGGTTCAAAAGCATAAGTATACATGCCTTTTGTTATGAGCCATGCATCGACCTTTCCTGTTGCTTCCAGCATGTTTATTGTCTTTTTCAAGTCCACTATCCCCGTCATCGGTCCGAGAGCCATTCCATGGTCTACTGCTATGACAAGGCTTCGTCCGGTATCTTTTTTAATTATCCTGCGCAGCCGGCTTTCCATTCCGTTCATAAAAATACCCCCTTTTTTATATTAATACAATTCCTTTGATCATATCCTGTTTCTTTGCCCTTTCAACAGCATTGAGCATGCTGTCCAGTGTAAATCTGTCGGAAATAAGGTCTTCCACCTGTATTTCTCCTTTTGCGATCAATTCCAATGCTTTTTTGAAATCATCAGGCGTGGATGCAAAGGTTCCGGTCAGATTGATTTCTCCGTAATGAAGCCAGCGTGGATCTACCGAAATAGTGTATCCTGCAGGCGGCCCTCCGAAAACATTAATAGTTCCGCCGTTACGGACGAGCTTCAAGCTGTCCTCAATTACCTTGGGAATTCCAAGAGAAGTAATTACAACCTCAGCACCTGTTCCCTGAGTAATTTCCTTTACTTTTTCGGCCAAATCATTTTCCGAGACATTGATACAATAATCGGCTCCCATTTGTTCTGCTGTTTTTAGTCTTTTATCAAGAAGATCGGCCATTATTACCGTAGCACCTGCCCACTTCGACACCTTAAGGTGAATAAGCCCCATTGGGCCTGCACCTATAATAAGAACCCTGTCTCCTTTTTTAACCTTGTTTGCCCTCAATGCCGCTATGCCGCAGGACAAGGGTTCGGAAATCACCGCTTTTTCAAAGGACAGGCTTTCGGGGATTTTTACTACTCCTCCGATGTCGATTATCTGTTTTGGCAGTTTTACATACTCGGCAAAGCCTCCGTCTATTCCGTGACCCAGTCCGAATTCCTTCATGCAAAGATTATGTTTGCCGTTTTTGCAGAAATAACATTCGCCGCAAACAGCAATCGGGTACACCGCTACTCTGTCTTTAATTGAAAAACCTTCAACCTCCGGGCCTATTTCGAATACTTCCCCTACCACCTCATGTCCAAGGATTGTCGGAAGATTCTTGGGAAGTCCCTGACCCAATAATGTTTTAACATCTGTAGCACATATCCCTGAAGCCTTAATTTTTACAACGATTTCACCTAGTCCTGCATGTGGAGTCGGGTACTCTTCGATCCGAATATCGTCTTTCCCGTAAACTACTGCTGCTTTCATCTGATTCATCCCTGCTTTCTTCTTACATTTTTCATAAGCGCTTTTATTTTATCCGGATCCTTTTTTCCCGGATAAGCTTCTACACCTGAGCACAAATCAATACCGTAAGGATCAATACTGTTGACTGCTTCTTCAACATTCTCCGGATTGATTCCCCCGGCTAATAAAACCGGAACCCTGACCCCGACATATCTCATTAATTCCTTTACAACTTCCCAGTCTGAAGTCAGTCCGGTTCCCCCAAACTTTTGTTTACCTTCCAATGTAGCTACCGTATCGAAAAGGAGCAAATCAACACCCGCGCCTATATAATCATCAACTGATTTCTTTATCATTCCGATGTCGGTATCATTTCCGGCAGAGGGGAGGTGAATAGACTGCCACAATTCAACCTTGGGATCTGCCTCCCTTAGGCGGGTTATAAGTCCGACATCTTCCTGATTTAAAAATTGTACGGCAAACGGCTTCAGCTTATCAATGAGATAGTGGAGCCTGACCTCCGGCATATTAAATACAAGAGCAACCGCCGGAACAGGCGGAGCGCTGAAGAGTTCTTCAGCCTCCCCTATAGTTAGAGACCTTTTTGAAAAACCGACTTCTATAACCGCTCCGATGTAGTCGGCGCCTTCTCTTGCAGCCGCAAATGCATCGTCCATATTGGTAGTTCCGCAAATCTTAACCCTGTAGCCATCCTTCATGCTGAAACGCCCTTTCAACTCCGTTTTCCTTTACTCTTGCACCAACATTGTCGACATATGTTTCAATGATCCTGCTTTCAGGCACCCCTTGTGTGTGAAGATATTTCATGATTCTGTCATAAACATCCTGTTTTTTAGTCAGTGCGAAAATCGTAGGGCCTACAGAACTCATCCCGGCAACCTCTGCACCTATTTCCCTGAAGGTTGTGATATAGTTATAGATAGGTGACCCGAAAGAACCGTGCTGCTCACATTCCGCTCTCTTTGAACCCAGGAAGGAAATGTCGAACATTGCATCACCTATACCTTTAAGGTCTCTTTTTATCATTGCAGGCAGCATATTCATCATTATTATTTGAGCCTTGACTCCCGATTGCAATGAATCCAGATATCTGCCTCTTCTCATAAGCAGCTCCGCTTCAGACTCTGCCGCTGTCTCTTTACCGGTAAATTCATCCTCAAGGCTTGCAACATCAGGTATGAACATTATGACTCTGGTGTCCTGCAAGTCTACTCTGTACACCATTTCCAGGTCATCGGTACCAAGAACCCAACCGCCGTTGACTCCTGCCATCGCACCGATTCCGGTTTCAAATGCACGAATAAGATAACCGTTTCCGTTTGGACTTTCTTCGCAGGAGTGATATCCCAGAATCCTCCTCAGCTCCCTTCCGGTAAAGGGGCGCCCGAGCACTTCATTAATGCCTATGCAGGCAGCGCACATTGTACCTGCTGTAGATCCCAAGCCAACGTGTCTTCTTTTATGGTCATAAAGTTCAATTTCAAACCCTCCGGGATATTGAAGCAGCTCTTTGAAAACATGTCCGAAATGTCTCACGATCAATGGTCTTTCGCCTTTGACGATTATTTCAGGTTCAGGAATAGATTTGACTTTTGCATGAAAGTAAACCTCAACGGCCAGGCCTATTCCGCCGCCCCCTGCACGATCCAGATTAAACCTGTTCATATCAAGAACAGACGGATGAAGTCTTGCAGGAACAGTGATTTCTACTTCCCTTTCCGTAATTGTTTTTACCATTCTAGGAGTAACGCCGAATTTTTCCAGAGGAATGATAAAATCCTTCTGCCCGGGTTCGAATTCCTCCAGGACAGTTGTTACACGGTCAATCATACTTCCAATGATGTTGATTTCAATTTTCTGCTTTGCCGGAGCACAAGTTGATATGGAATTTGACATTTTCCCCCTCCTAAACTTTTTTACACAGGTGCATACAGCAAGCACACTGTCTGCCTGTGCATAGATAATTTTAAATTAGGTAAGAGGAGAAAAAAGAATACTTTATAAGAAATGAGGATTATAAGTAAACTAAAGTAATTTCTTTTATGTTGTACAAACCATTCTACCATCCTACCATGCTACTGTACTACAATTAGAATTATATACATTTATACCACATTTATCAATACGAATAATAATTTTAATCTGTGTCAAATCTTTTTTTGATATGTTCCCTGGCATCATGCAGATCTGCCGCTTTATAATCGACAAAACTAAAGTCCTGCTCATATGTCAGTTCGGAGGGCACCGCAATCGTATAGCACCCCGCCCTTTTACCCGCAAGAGCGCCATTACCGGAATCCTCCAATACAATGCAGTCTTCCGGTTTTAATTTGACTTTGGCAATGCTTTTCAAATATATCTCCGGATCCGGCTTACCGTTTCTGATCTCATCCGAGGTGGTCAGTTCATCAAAGTAATCATGCAGCTTCAGTGAATCAAGCACAATTTTCAGGAACTCAGTCGACGAGCCGGTTGCAATAGATAACTTCATCCTTCCTTTGAATTCATTCAATATCTCGAAGAGTCCAGGCATAGGCACGACACTTTTTTTAAGCTTTTCAGCAAACCGTTTGTTTCTTATTCTCAGAAGTTCTTCAGGACAGATATCCATTCCCAAATCTTCGGCATATACAGCCATAGCCTCAATGGGCTTTCTGCCCATCATCTTCCACAGCGTTTCGTCCTTGACTGTTTTACCGAATTCCTGTGCTAATTCTCTATCCGTCTCAAAATACAAGCTTTCGCTGTCTATCATCAGCCCATCCATATCGAAAATCAATGCTTTCATGTCCAATTCCTGCTTTCTTTTTTATAAGGTATTAATAATTTTTTGCATATCATATTCTTTTCATTGCATCTCGGAATTATCATCTAACGCTTCAGACTGGGTTGAATAAAAAATAGGTTTGGAATAGACAATGTCAGTTCTCTTGAAAAAATTAAATTTCAAAAGAACTGACATTTATTTTTATCTCATTAACAAAATATCAGCTGCAAGCCGGGTTTAATATGTTTCTTTAAGAACATATTCCTGCGTACCGAGTCCCCTCTTCTGGAGTTCGTCAAGCTGAATAAACGGATTTTTGCCATGGAGCCTTTGGAATAAATGCCCCGCATCCTTAAGCTCCGCACCCTGCGGGATTCCTGAAGGAATCAGGTCTTCAAACCTTATTGCATCCAGACAAGCCCTTTCAATAGCCACAATATCTGAAGAAGCCATTACACCGATATCCGGAACCAGCGGCGGAGTCGTAAAGCCCCAGCAGTCACAGAGTGCCGTAATATTAGTTAGAAAATTAATGTAATATACATTTCCCGGTTTGAAGGTCTTTAAGACTTCCTCGGTGCATATAGCCATACCCGTCTGAAAATCAACGAACCTGTCGTCATTCATCGTCAGAGCGCCTGAAGGACAAACCTTTACACAGTGCTGACAGTATGTACAGTGGTGGAAAAACACCTCGTACTTATTCTCTTTGTTAAACTTATTTGCATGATGGTTGCAGTTGGTGACGCACATCTCACAATGTGTACAAAGCTCTTCATTCCATTCAAGGCCGCCTTCAAGTCCGTGTATCTGCTGTCTGGTTCTGTCGGTTACACATCCCATGGCAATGTTCTTGCAAGCCCCTCCGTAACCGCAGGCTCCATGGCCTTTAACATGAGAAAGGTCGATCATGACCTCTGCATCAAATATATTACCGCCTATGTCAACATTTTTAAAGGTTTTGAAATCAACGCTCTTTTCAACATAATACCTGCCCATAATGCCGCAGGCTGCAACTATAGGCACGCCAAGGAATTCTTCGGTATAGCCTCTGAATCTTGCTCCGTCAGTCTCCTGATCCGTTATAAAAAGCTTTGCACCGTAGCTTTTGAGTTTGTCAACCAATATTTTTACAAACAGAGGATGAATCGTCGTAAAACCTATATTCCTGCCAAGGTGCATTTTAATTGCAGTCCATTTTCCCTTTACGACCTCATCAAGCCCCATTTTATCTATCATTCGTTCAAATTTTGCCGGAAGAGTAACACTTGGGTCATATTTGTCAAATTTCACTGATGTAAATAAAACCTCTGAACTCATATAAAAATCCTCCTCATAAAATTGCATTTTATATTTTATACTTATAATTTACGTTTTAGCCTTTAAGCTGCGGAGCGTCAGGATGGAACTGCATAAGCTCAATTCTGTTTCCGTCCGGATCCTTGATCCAGCACTGGTAATTCAGGTCAACGCCCTGCTTTATCTCCTGATCGAAAACAATACCCTTTCTTTTTAATTCATCCGCAATTTTATGAATTTCATCCACTTCCAGACAAAGATGATTATATCCTGCATCCGAAGTATTTTTCTCTTTTGCTTCGATGCCGTTAAAAAACAATTCAAGAAACTGATGCTCCGCTACCTTTATATAATTGATCCAAGGCTTCCCATTTTCATCCATCAGCTGGAAAAGAAATTTGAAACCAAGCATATTACAGTAAAAATCCAATGATTTGTCCATATCCTTAACGTTATACGCAACATGTCCCAGTCCCCTAATCATAATAACACCTCCAGAATTTTGATGTTATGCAATCGTTTGCATTAATCCTACTGTAACTTTACTATATTTATCCGTCCATGTCAATCAGGCCGTTTAAGATTAATCCAATAAAACAATTTAACAAAGAAGCTTGACAACACTCGTGCATATCTACTAAAATATATGCATACGTTGCCAATAATTAATCTGAAATTTGAAAAGGGTGATTTGATATGCTAACAAGCCGTGATATTGCTTTAAAAGCGGGAGTTTCTCCCTCAACCGTTTCCCGTGCTTTTGATCCTGATTCGCCAATAAGCAAGGAGACACGTGACAATATCCTTAAAATTTCAAAAGAAATGGGCTATTCTCCGAATATTTTAGCCAGCAGTCTGAAAACAAAAAACAGTGGATTAATCGGGGTCATATTCACCGACTCTTCAAATAATTTTTTAAGCAGTGTGCTTAAGGACCTTGCATTTCATGCGGATTTATACGGTTACCGGGTAATTGTTATGTACAGCAACGATAATGCAGTAATTGAGTCAAAACACCTTCAGACCATGTTATCATTGGGTGTGGACGGCGTAATCCTTATGCCTGCAATGTTCTCGAACAACTCAGCCACACAGCAGATATTGGCACAGTACAAATATCAGAACACTCCCGTACTTCAATGCTTTGCACACATCAACAGCAATTTGCATACCTTATCTATAGATGACAGAATGAGCAGCTTTGCGGCTACCAAGTCATTATTGAACATGGGGCACCGTAATATTATTTTTGTCGACAATAAGAAAAATGTGATATCAGATTCTAAAATAACGGGCTATACTACAGCTTTTGAGCAGTGTGGAATACCATGTAAAAGGGATTTTATAATTCAGGTGCCTTCCTGTGTTGATCCGAAAAATATATTGAAAGAGCAGATTAAAGCATTAAAGACTACTGCAATAATCACTGCAAATGAATCCTTGACAATTTCTGCTTTGAAAGCATTCAAGGAACTGAATTTAAGCTATCCTGATGATATCAGCATCATTTCTTTTGACGACAGCGACTGGCTTTCTCTTTTAAATATTACTGCGATAGCAGTCCCATCCGGTGAAGTTGGAAACAGAATGGCATCACTGCTCATTAACGAACTGATCAAAGCTTCCTACCAGGAACCATATATTTTCTCTGAAATAGAACCTATTTTAATTAACAGAAATTCGGTAAAGAATTTGCATGTATAATTCTCAGAAACTTTATTCTTCCAAAAAGCACCGCTGTAAATACAGCAGTCAGTATAGAAAATCGAAATAAATGAGTAAGAGGCGGACCCCCCAAACCAGCTTCTTACTCATTTATTTCTATCCCTGCCATTTTCATAAGGTATATGGCATTACGGGTTGTAGAAGCCCCGGACCGAAGCTTATAATCGAATCGGATCTCCCCGTTTTCATAATACTCCCGGAAGTGATAGTTCCTAATCATATTATTTGTGTTTTCCATAGTGCACAGCTCAAGGTCATGGGTAGAAACCATTCCGATCGAGTCTGTTTTTACAAGCCTTTCAATAAGCACCTTTGCCCCCGTATGACGGTCAATTGAATTGGTCCCCTTGAATATTTCATCAAGAAGGAAAAATATTTTTTTCTTTTCTGCTGCCGCTTTAACTATAGTTTTGATTCTTAAAAGCTCGGCATAAAAGGACGATATGCTTTTACCCATGTTGTCGCTTACCCTCATGCATGTATAGATCTCCATTACAGAAGCCTTAAAGGCCTTTGCGCATGCCGGAGCCCCGGAATAGGCAAGCACAAGGTTGATGCCTGCAGTTCTTAGAAATGTGCTTTTGCCTGACATATTTGAACCGGTCACAAGGAGGGCTTTTACAGGCATAGCAGCAGATAGATCGTTATGAACTCCCGAATCATTCAATAGGGGATGTCCCATATCCGTGGCCTCATATAGGGTTTTATCCTCTTCAAGCACCGGCATTGCCCATTCAGGATGGTCATATTTCAGTATTGCAAGACTGTTAAGAGTCTCAGTCTGAGCTATGACATCCAGCCATTGTTTGATAGAATCGGCCGATTCTGCTTTCCAGCTTTCCAGTGCAATAAGGTTTTGATAATCCCATAATGTAATTAAGTTAAAAATCCAATAGAAAATATTATAGCGTTGGGAGGTTGAATCTATGATCTTTGACAGCTTGTCAATCTGGCGCGATGCTCTAATACCTTTCTTGCTGCCAATTAGCGCTTTCAATTCACACAGAAGCTCTGATTTGAATGTTTCCTTCTCTATCATTTGCAGCATTTTATAGTATGACTTAATGTCATTCTTATACTTGGCTGCCCTGCTGAAAACACTATCACGCTGTTTCCTTTTATAAAGAAGCAAAATAAACTGGACAACAAGTGTTGCGGCTGCCCAATACTTAGGCAACAAGTTGAAAATGTATGCTGAGATCAGAAGAAAAACAGTAATTGCAGGCAATATTCTTATTCCTGCAATAAACCATGGTTTCCTGCAAGATTCCATCTTTTCGCCTGACCAGGCTATTAGGTCAGAAGGATCTTGTCTTCCTGAGGATGCCGTCATCCCTTCTGCTTCAAATCGTTGCCTCCACTTAAGCTTTGAAGCCAATTCTTTAATAGCTCCCTGTCTTTTAACGATATCTTTTTTACTTTCAGGTAATTCGGTTAAGCAGTCCTTTAAAGCAATTCTTCCCAAGAATGTACTTGCGGTATTTATCATTTGAAAAAACGAACTCTCTCCAAAAAGGTCAAGATCATAAGAAAAGCTATGGTTTTCATCCTTGAATTCTTCCCCATTATCGGAAAATGTCCGCCATTCCCCCGTAAGTCTTTTTAATGAGTTTTCGTTAATTTTCACAAGCAGGCTTGCATATTTCTTAAATTCGAGCAGCTTACCATGCTTCGTCACCAGCCATATGAATATTGTTGTTGAAACTATAGCCTCCGCAGCACAAAGATAATAAAGCCTGAATATAATTAAAGCAATCGCCCCGAGCACTCCAAGAATAAAGGCAGCCAAGCGCAGGTTGCTTATCAGATCCGCCATTTTGGTAAACTTGACAAGCAGTTTTTCGTATTTCATTTTTCTTTTTTCATACAGTGCCTTCGAATCTTTCAACTTTAGGATTCTCCTTTTAATAAAATAGTTATGTTCCTTATTATATATTTTTCTGGGGTAATTAACCATATATATAATTTGAAATAAATAATTAGTACGCAAGCGGGATTTTTGCGACGGTTGAGTACATAATTATTTTCAACTTATAGAATTAACATTTATGTGCTGGTATTCAAGACCTACTCCTAAAGTCCTATGTGCAAATCCTGTCATTATGTGGTATGATATTTATATTCCCGTATTTCATTATCAAAATCAAAGGTATAAAGCTGTATTGGCTAAAATTTCCAGCTTTCTTTAATTGTATTTTCTTTTAAAAATCTATAGTGCTTTGCACAAGACAGGAGTGTCGCTTATGATATTCCATTATAAAAAACTGTTGAAAATTACTTCAGTCATGATAATGGCATTTCTTATTTTAAACTGTTTCCCTGTTTCACCGGTTTTTTCCGCGTCAGCGGGTGCAAATAGAGTAATACTCAAGCTTTCGGCTGGCAAAAGTATAGACCGTATTCTAACTAAATATAAGGCCTCCATAGATGAATATCTACCCGAACTTGACGCCTATTTAGTCAGACTTCAGGACGGTTCATCCAGGGAAGATATTCTTTACAATATGGGAAAAGACACTGCAATAGAATATTCCCAGCCAAACTATGAGTATTCGATCTGCTTTTCCTCCAATGATCCCGATTATTCGAAGCAATGGGGATTCCCAAAGGTTAGAGCCGACCTTGCCAAGGACCTATTGCCTGAAAAAGATTATATAACAGTTGCTGTCCTCGACACAGGCCTATACCAAGCTCATCCCGATCTGACAGGCAAAACCGTCAGTGGATACAACGCAATCAGCAGCTCGGATTCTACAAACGATGACAACGGACATGGCACCCACGTTTCAGGTATAATATCTGCGGCAGCAAATAACGGGACAGGCATAGCAGGCGTTGCCTCCCGAAGCCTGATAATGCCTGTTAAAGCAGCTGATTCTTCGGGAATCGGCTGTACAATAAACTTGAGCAAAGGGATTGTATGGGCTGCAGATCATGGTGCAAGGGTTATAAACATAAGTATGGCAGGCCCCAATTATGACCGTTTGCTTCAAAGTGCCGTGGACTATGCCTATAATAAAGGGGTTACTGTTGTTGCAGCCGCAGGAAACAGCAATTCCTCCAAACCGTATTATCCGGCGGCACTTAACCATGTAATAGCGGTTTCTGCAATCGGCAAAAGTGTTTCTAAGGCCCCATTCTCCAATTATGGCAATTATGTAGATCTGGCAGCTCCCGGTGCAGATGTATACAGCACAACCTCCGACGGTAAATTCGGATATATGTCAGGTACATCCATGGCAAGCGCATATGTTGCCGGTGCCGCGGCATACCTTCTTAGTGCAGGAGGAATGCTTAGTCCTGACGATGTCGAGAAGTCTTTAACAGGGTCAGCTTATGACATCGGTTACTCAGGGAAAGATGTATATTACGGCTATGGCTTATTGGATCTATACAAAGCCATACTTCCCTATTCATCTGGAAATTCAGGCAATACGCCGTCGCAAGGCGGTTCAGACAGCAATGGTCCAGGAAGCTCCGGCAGCAATTCAGGAACGCAGAACAACAATGGAACCGGAACAGATTCAAATTCACAAAGCAGCGATACCAGCAGTACAACCCAGCAAGGAACAACACCCTCCCCTGCTTCCGCTTCTACGCTGCCTGTAATCGGGAATATAGAAAGTCCCACAGACATGGAAACTATAAGCGGAACATATGAGATATCAGGCTGGTTCCTTGATGCCCAGTCTGTTTCACGTCTGGATATCCAAATTGACGGTCAGGTCAGAGGGCAGGCTGTCTATGGAGCTGTACGCAGCGATATAGCTGGCAAATACCCTGAATACAACAATGCCAACTGCGGGTTTCATTTTTCACTGGATACTTCATCACTGACAAACGGTGTTCACACTCTGAAAATTAACGAAACCTCCAAAACTGGCGTTCAGAATTCATTGCCCCAGATATCCTTCAACGTTACGAACTACAGTGCAAAATTAGGGAACATAATCTATTACCTCTCTGAAGATGCAAATGTAACAATTGAAATATTTGACAGCCTCGGCAATTTGGTAAAAGTGCTTGAACAAAATGCTCCAAAGCAGTCCGGATTGAATTCAAGCCGGTGGGACGGAAGAGACTCAAGCGGCAATATTGTCCGGGACGGGGTATATACATATAAAATAACCGCATTTGACAAAGCAGGGCTTGCCTCACCTCCCGCAACCGGCACAATTACCGTAGAAAGATGCAACCCGGAAATAACACAGGTGAGTGATACACCTGACCCTATTAATCCCAGGGGAGCTATAACAAGCACTATAAGCTTCACTCTGTCTGAAAACGCAAATGTATATATAAACATATATGACAGCAACGGAAACCTTATTAAGAATCTCTTCAGTTCATCCGTAACCTTCGGAGCCAGCAAAGCCGTATGGGACGGAACAAACAGCAGCGGTACCTTTGTCAGCAGCGGTACATACACTTATAAAATCAATGCAAGCGATCCCTTCAACAAGAAAGCAAAAGCAGTATCAGGAACCATTACCGTCACAGGAACTGCCGATCCTCTGAGTCCTCCTGTCATAAGCCGGGATACTGTGGAACCGAATCCTTATTCTCCTGACGGTAGAAATTCTGTTGCGATTTCTTACCTTATTTCTGATAATTGTACTGTCGGCATTTTAATAACCGATTCAGCAGGCAAGACTGTCAAAGCAGTCGAAACAAATGCAAGCAAGTCTTCCGGGAAAAACTCTGCTGTCTGGGACGGAAAAAATACTTCAGGACAGATAGTTCCTGCGGGAACCTATAAATATTTAATTACTGCGGTTAACAGCAAAGGTCTGTCCGCTGTTCCCGCAAGCGGTACCATCACAGTCAAGAAGGACGAACTATTAATAAATATTATCGGCGACTCTCCAGACCCGTTCAATCCTGCTGCAGCTAAGACAAATACCATAGAATATTCAATAACTAAAAACGCACATGTTACAATCAATATTCTCGACGGCAGCGGCAAGCTTATCAGAAATGTTTTTGACGGTCAGGCATACTCGGGTGCAAACAGTGCTTCATGGGACGGTAAAAACACCTCAGGTTCTTTAGTTCCCGATGGCAAATATAAGTATCAGATATCAGCAACGGATGACACAGGGCTGTCAGCTGCTCCGGCAACAGGAGACATTACAGTTACAAGCACAAAATTGCCTCTTATCAGGTCCGTATCGGATGCACCGGATCCATTTACAGCCGGGAACGGAAACAAGTCGGTAATATACTACACTCTTAATGAAAATGCATCAGTTAATATTCAAATACTTGATACTGCAGGCCATGTTGTAAAAAATCTGGTCAGCGGCAGTATGAGCTCCGGCGCCAATCAAGCTGCCTGGGATGGTACCAATGATTCCTCGGGCCTTGCAGCCTCGGGAATTTACTACTATGTCATTGACGCAACCGGCAGCTCCAGTAAGGAGCATGCTCAGGTAAAAGGTTCCGTTACATTGAACAGAAGCTCTGATGAACATGGCGGAAATACTGTGCTGAGCATAACAAACTGCTCCGCAGCACCAAACCCCTTTGAACCCTCCGGAAACAGCCGTACATCAATATCCTATACCTTGTCCAAGGATGCTAAGGTAAGCGTTATTATACTGGATGAAAACAGTACTCCTGTAAGACGTCTGCAAAGCGATGCCTCAAAATCATCCGGAGTAAACTCAATTAGTTGGGACGGCAGAAGTGATTCGGGTGTTTTGGTGCTTGGAGGGAAATATCAGTACATGATTCTGGCATCTGACAGTCAGACAAGTACATCAGCATCAGGAGAATTATTCGTAGAATATGCCCCTGCCAAAATAAACTCGCTCACACACACCCCTGAGCCGTATTCTATCAGTGTTGGCAGCTCCTGCCGCATTTCCTTTGTGCTGTCTAAGGATGCGGATGTCATATTGCAAATTTATGATTCATCCGGAAATCCGGTTAAAACAATTGCAGATGCCTCCTTTAAAAGCGGTGCAAATACAGTTTCGTGGGACGGAAAAGATGAGAACGGCAATATTGTAAAAGACGGTATTTATAAATTAAATGCAGGCATTAAGGATTCAACAGGCAAAACAGCGTATTCCTATAATGACTTTATAACCGTGGATTCCAGCAGCCCCACAGTCAAAATAAATTCAGTATCTCCCAACCCATTTGTCCTTGGAACGAACAGTTCTGTAACCGTTTCGTACAGTTTGTCAAAGCCCGCAAAGGTTAACATCTCTATTTATGATACAAAAAATGCCTTAATAAAAACAGTAAACAGCGGTATTTCAAAAGCTGCAGGCAACAACAGTGCATCATGGGACGGGACCGATACAGCTGGAATTCAAGTCATAGAAGGTACATACAGAGTTATAATCACTGCGGCAGGCCCTTCCGGGTCGGAATCGGCACCTGCATCAGTAAGCTTCACTGTCAAGCATAAAGCTCCCGACATTGCCTGGTTCAATGATTCTCCCGATCCTTTCGGTATAGACGGCAAAAAGGTATGTACCATAAGTTATTCCATTTCCAAAAAAGCTGCAGTAACAATCATTATTTATGACGCCGGCGGCAAAGCGGTTAAGACCCTGCTCAACAGTATTCAGGTCAATTCCGGCACCAATTCCGTTGTATGGGACGGCAGGGATGCCTCCGCTTCCCTTGTTTCCAGCGGCGTATATACTTATACGATCGATGCTGTTGATGAGTTCGGCAATAAGGCAGATCAGAAAAAAGGCATTATAAATGCCGATTCAACCCCGCCTGAGCTAACCAACGGCAATGCTGCCCCCGATCCGTTCACACCGACCGAGTAAACAGCAGTCAGGTTCTTTTACTTAATATTACAAGGAGTGGTGGCAGTTATGAAGAAAATTAAATTTATCTTAATAGTCTCAGTATTCTCTCTAATATACCTGGCTGGATTATATCAAAATGTTTCGGCAGCACCTGCCTATAATTCGGAACAGAACTTCAAACAGCCGTCAGGCGAATCCTTTAAAGCGTCATTAAACGGCGACGAATGGATAAACTGGGTGACATCCAGTGACGATGACGCTTTGATGAAGGATAAGGACGGCTACTGGAAGTATGCTGAAGTCAGCAATAACAAGCTTAAACCCGGAAATATAAAATATAAAATAAATGCAAGACCTAAGACGGCTTTAAAAAAGAAGGATGTCCTTAATTCAATCAAACAGAAAAAAATAATAAAGCCGGAAAATTCCTCAAAACCCACTAAATCCTCGAAATCTCCGTCAGTGATGACTAGCAGTACCGATAAAGCGTCTTCACCGATAGAATATGGAATTCAAGCCGCCTCTGCTCCTGTAAAAACGCGTAATATAATTTTATTGCTTGTAGAATTCTCCAACTACAGCATAAAATACTCAGAAGCAGATTGGAGCAACCGAATTTTCGCAGCAGGCGGCAGTACTGTAAATTCTTACTACAATGAAGCCTCCGGCGGCAGGTTTCAATTCTCTCCGGCAGCTGAAAGCTATGGATCGCCCAACAATGGCGTCATTAAGGTTAAATTGAACTATTTGCACCCAAATACGGCAGGAAATACAGGCAGCGCCAACCAAAAAATAGTGTCGGATGCAGTAGCTACGGCTGATCCTTATATCAACTATGCAGCCTTTGATTCAAATAAGGATGGCACGGTAACCGACGAGGAGCTTCTGATAATAACTGTGGTTGCAGGAAACGAAGCTTCCTGCGGAGGAGCAAGCCCAAGCGTGTGGGCGCACAAATGGGGCTTTACGGCATATTCAAAATATGACGGCATTTCCTTCTCAAGCTGGAAAGGCTACACTCAACTCGGTGAACTCCAGTATTCCAATATGGCAACGATAGGAACCTTGTGCCATGAATTAGGGCATGATTTAGGCCTCCCGGATCTATATGACTATGACGGCAGCTCGCTCGGAGTCGGAATACATAGTATAATGGCCTCCGGCAGTTGGGGAAGAGCATCAGGAGCATCCGATTGTCCCCCGGGTTCATCTCCGACGCATATGGATGCTTGGTGCAAAGCATACATTGGATTTGTAAATCCCCAGGTGCTGGACTCCGCCGGAACCTATACGGTAAATTCATTTGATACGGGCAGCTATAATGTACTGAAAATACCCACATCGAATCCCAAGGAATATTTTCTGATTGAAAACAGACAATTCAAGGGCTTTGATAAAGCACTATCTCCGTTAAATTTTAATCCTGCCTGCGTTAGCGGAGGAATAGCAATATGGCACATTGACGAAAGCCCCTACTCCGGTTCCTTCTATGGCTGCAACGATAACGAGCTTCATAAAATGGTGGCAATCGAAGAGGCAAACTATGGAAAATTGGGATACAGCCAGCTTGACAAACGTTTGTCCGGTTCATATGACCATTATTACTATATTGGTAGCAATACTGTTTTCAGTCCTACCACCGCACCCGGCAGCAACCTGTACAGCGGAGCAAAATCAAACATAACCGTTACGGTGAAAAGTCCATGTTCCAGTTCTATGACGGTTACTATAGCCAAGCCCATGACTCTTTCCCCGAAAGGTGCGATTGAAGCACCTCAAAGCGGGGCAGCCGTCAGAAAAACCTGCAGTGTGAGAGGTTGGTTCCTGGATACGGATGAAGTACAGAAAATCCAAATATTTGTCGACGGCTCACTAAAAGGACAAGCTGATTACGGAAGCACCAGGAATGACATTGACAGCCAATACCCTCAATATGATAATCCTGATTGCGGTTTTGAGTATGTTCTAGATGTATCGGGTTTAACTGACGGCACCCATACACTGACTGTAAAGGAAACCTCCAAAGCAGGGACTGTTACCGCTCTTCCCTCAATCAGCATTGTTGTAGAAAATTATGCCAAACTGACAATTACATATTCACTTTCCGAAACCGCCAACGTAACTGTTCAAATAGCAGATAGCGACGGCAAGCTTGTAAAGACTATTGTAGACAGTGTTGAAAAGAGTGCCGGAAGCAATTCGGCAAAATGGGATGGCAGAAATTCGTCCGGTCAGCTTGTTGAAGACGGAATCTATACATATAAAGTAACAGCCGTCAATCAGGCAGGGCTTTCAGCCAAGCCTCTGACAGGCACCTTCACTGTAGAAAGAGTGCCGCATGTAGTTTCCATATCCGCAGACCCTGATCCGTTTACACCGGATGGCACTAAAAAAGCAACATTTAGATATACCCTTTCTAAAGCGGCTAAGGTCTCAGCCTCCATTATTGGAGCAGATTCAAGCTCCGTCATCAGTATACCTTTGAGCGGAAATGTCGGTGAAAACACTTTTGAATGGGACGGAAAGGATAAAAACAGTAGCGTGGTAGAGGACGGGGTCTATAAGTTCACACTGAATGTAATGGATTCCCAAGGAAATATTATATCCGGTTCAACCGCAAGCATTAGAGTGGATAAGACTCTGCCTGTAATCAGTTCAAGCAATATTAATTCGAACCCATTTGCACCGACAGGCAGCAATACGGCGCAGATTTCATATTACATTTCCGAAAAGGCATATGTTACTGTCAAGGTGTTGAAGAATGACGGAAGCCTGGTTAAAGTTCTTTCGGGCAATGTCCTCAAGGCATCCGGCCTGAATTTTGCAGAATGGGACGGTAAAGATTCCTCAGGTGCTATAGTTCCGAACGGGACATATAAATACACAATAGATGCAACCGACCTGGCCAGCCTCACTGCTCTGCCGGTTTCTCGCAGCTTTACGGTAGGACCGGGTTCTGCAGCAGGACTTTATATAAGTTCTCCTTCTGCAAGCCCGAATCCATTTGAACCAAACGGAAGCAATACAACGGCAATATCCTTCGATTTGTCGGATAATGCATCGGTATCGGTTAATATTTATGACTCAAATAAAAACCTTGTAAGAAATCTTGCAGAAAATCAAGCCTGCAGCAAAGGAAAAAACACTATAGCCTGGGATGGTAAAAACAATAACAGCAGTGTAGTCAAAGGCTCCAACTATACTTATGAAATCAACGCCTCAGGTTTGGACGGCACCTTGGCGAAACCCGTATCAGGTATAATAACTGTAAAGAGCACTACTACCGGAGATGATACCGGCGGAGGAACCGGGGGCGATACAGGTGGAGGTACCGGAAATGGCGGGCAATTGTCCATATCATCAGTCAGTGACAGCCCTGATCCATTTTCACCAAATGGTTCAAATAAAGCAGCTGTTAAATTCACCTTATCAAAGAGTGCCTCAGTTAGTATTAAGATATACGACAAGAACAGTTTATTAATAAAGACCATTACAATAAGTTCGGGAGTGTACGGTTCCAACGCTGCATATTGGGATGGGAAAAATGATAAAGGAGTTATAGTCAGCGATGGTGTCTATTCCTACACAATAGATGCAGTGGATGCATCCGGGTATAAAGCTTCTCAGGTAAAGGGAACAATAACTGTCGATGGGACTCCTCCATCAATATACAACCACAGGGCTGAACCTCCGGTTATAAGCCCATAGGATAAAAAGAACGGTTTGCTGTACAGGGAGCACGCAAACCGTTCTTTTTATTTGCTATATATCAAATTCTCCGTCAAGCTCATAGTTGTAATTTGCTCTTTCCTTAGCTGTACATTTCCTTTCTGAGCGCTGTAATATCCTCATTTTCAAGATACTCATCATAGGTCATCTGCCTGTCAATCAAGCCCTTCGGCGTTATCTCAACGATCCTGTTTGCAACAGTCTGAACAAACTGATGGTCGTGAGATACGAAAAGAATCGTTCCTTTGAAATTAATAAGTCCGTTATTCAAGGCAGTGATTGATTCCAGATCCAAATGGTTTGTAGGCTCGTCAAAAAGCAGTACATTCGCTCCTGAAAGCATCATTTTTGAAAGCATACAGCGGACCTTTTCGCCCCCTGAGAGAACATTGGCCTGTTTAAAGGCTTCTTCACCCGAGAAAAGCATTCTGCCCAGCCAACCCCTTATGAAGGTTTCCGTCTGATCTTTGGAGAACTGTCTGAGCCAGTCTACAAGACTTAAGTCAACTCCATCAAAATATGACGAATTATCTTTGGGGAAATAAGCCTGGGAAGTTGTAATACCCCATTTATAATCCCCATCGTCAGCCTGTTCTTCTCCCATAAGTATCCTGAACAAGGTCGTCTTAGGCAGTCCGTTAGGGCCTACGAAAGCAATCTTATCACCCTTGTTTACAATAAGTTCTATTCCGTCAAGCAGTTTTTCACCGTCAACTGTTTTACTTATCCCGTTTATTGTAAGAAGATCATTGCCTACTTCCCTTTCAGGCTTAAAATCAACAAACGGATATTTCCTTGAAGAAGGCTTAATGTCCTCAAGAGTAAGCTTTTCAAGAAGCTTCTTTCTTGAAGTTGCCTGCTTAGACTTTGAAGCATTGGCACTGAAACGCTGTATGAACTCCTGAAGCTCCTTTATTCTGGCTTCAGTCTTCTTGTTTGCATCCTTCATCTGCTGAAGTGCCAACTGACTGGATTCGTACCAAAAGTCGTAATTGCCTACATACAGCTGTATCTTGCTGAAGTCTATGTCTGCTATATGAGTACAAACCTTGTTGAGGAAATGCCTGTCATGTGACACAACAATTACTGTATTCTCAAAGTTGTACAAGAAGTTTTCAAGCCAGGATATCGACGCAACATCCAAATGGTTTGTAGGCTCGTCCAGGAGTAATATATCCGGGTTGCCGAACAGAGCTTGTGCAAGGAGTATTCTCACCTTTTCATTTCCGTCAAGCTCCTTCATAAGCCTGTAATGATACTCTTCGCCTATTCCAAGGCCGTTCAGAAGCGTTGCAGCATCAGATTCGGCTTCCCAACCGTTTAATTCTGCAAATTCGGCCTCCAGCTCAGACAGCTTTATCCCGTCCTCTTCAGTAAACTCAGTTTTACTATAATACTTCTCTTTTTCGTTTATAATTTCATACAGCCTCTTATGGCCCATTATTACAGTCTTCAGCACTTCGAATTCATCAAATTCGAAATGGTTCTGTTTCAAAACCGCAAGTCTTTCTCCGGGCGTTATCAAGACCTCTCCCTTGCTCGGTTCGATTTCTCCCGAGAGAATTCTCAGAAAAGTCGATTTTCCAGAGCCGTTGGCTCCTATCAGTCCATAGCAGTTTCCCGGAGTAAATTTTATTTCTACATTTTCAAATAATGCACGTCCCCCGAATCGGAGAGATATGCCGCTGGCATGAAGCATGATGTTACCTTCCTTTACTATGTTTCTTATTGACCGGAATATTGTAACACATGCAGCCTGATAAGTCCACGCCTGCATGATTAAATTATATGTTCTTGTCTTTAAACCTTTTGTATTTAAAGCGCAGGTACCTTCAAACCCAATCTAAAGCCCAGAGACATTACCGCAAGAAAAATCAACCCTATGGCAAATGTAGCTATTACTGCCTTGCTTCCCTTTATTCCAAGCACTACATTCAGTTCTATAAAATAAAAGATAGCCTTCCATATAAGCAACATGATCAGCAGTGTATTTCCCAATAACCAAAAAAGTTTGCTACACATAAAGTAATAAAAGCCAAGTTCGGTAATGTTTACGAAAACAACACATATCAATGTAGGAATATAGCTGAAACCCCAAGTTGAAAATATCTGCTGGAAGCTGATATCCTTTTTAAATAAAAGAGCCATCAGCCTGAAGGCACCGCAAGACATAAAGTATGTCGCTATGCACATACAGAACATAATTATTATGCTCTGCGGCTCAAGGCTGACAACAAATTCGTTTTTATAAAAAGCATAATAAAGCAATGGTGCAATAATCCCATTCAAAACTGAAGTCAAAAGCATTATCAGTAATGAAAAAAGTATCTTCCTGCTTTTTTTATACCTTATAATAATATTTAGCGGAGATCCTATGGCCTCAAAAACGTCCTTGAATATGCTCATATATATTAATCACCTTACTCCCACCAGACCCGATATCAGGCTGGTATAATTATTGCCTAAAACAGCCCATAATGTCCCTGAAAAGGCAACTGCCATGATGGATGCAGCCCTTAAGGGTTTCTCAAAAAACATTCTTTGGAAGGGCGTCAATTGGATAAGTTCAGTTTCAAAATCCCAATCGAGTATGTTTTTCAGTATCTTTCCTTTAAGCCCGTCCGGAGCAGTGCTTCCTTCCAGCGAACCCATTAATATTTCAAGCTTCTTGTCATCCATCTTTTCTTACCTCCCCGGAAACCTTATAAAAAATTTCGGCGAAACTGGATTTCGCCCTTTGTAGAATACCATCAACAGCCTTCGGTGATCTTTTCAGAATACCCGCAATTTCCTTTGTACTGTACCCATCAAGGTATTTCATAACCAATGCATATCTGTAAATAGGGTTGATGCTGGCAAGTGCCTTGATAACATACTGCTTCCTTTCGCCCATAAAAACCACCTCTTCAATATTCCATTCCGACGGAACCTCACTGATATCTATGTGGCCCGGCATCACCTTCCTTTGAAGGCTAGCCACCCGTCTGTAATAATCCATTAGTTTGTTCTTTGCGATTCCGCAAAGCCAGGTTCGATAGGAGCTGTTATTATTGAAGCGGTTCATGGATGCATAAGCTGCAGTAAACGTTTCCTGTACGATTTCTTCGCTTGTCTGCGCATCCCCAGCAGTTCTTGCGAATACGAAAGAATAAACATAGTCAAAGCTCTGATGATATATCTCTATGAATTTTTCCCTTGAACCTGTCTCCTCTTTTACATTCTTATAAAGCATAAGCCTTTTACTCTTTTCATCCTTACTCTACTTCGAAATTCTTCTTATAAAGTCTTTTATCCTTATAGTAGACTTCAAAGGTATAATTTCCTTTGCTTACCAGGCTTCCGTCAAGCAAATACCAGATTACACCTTTTTTAGGTGTAGACAGCGCTTTTGTCTCTTCCTTCACCGTTTTGCCTTCATAGAGCCAATTTGCTTTAAATTTCATTCCCTTAGGAGTAGCTATAATATTTAAGTTCGCATAAATATCCTTACCTTCGGGGATCTCATTTCTATACTTTTCCTTATATTTACCGAATTTCACCTCATCAATTATATATACCCTTGTATCTGAATGCCCGCTTTTAGACCGGGCTATTGAATCTATTTTTTCCAGCGTCTTAATATCGCTTACGGCTTTATCCGTATATGTTACTCCGAATATGTTCTCATCTGCATGAGCTATCAAAGCAATCACTCCGAGAACTGCCAAAAGGACGATAACAGCTGCCATTGCAAGCTTTTTCATTCAAAAACCTCCTCCCCATAATTGAGATCACCTATTTCGCAAAATATTTCCATACTAAATAATATCATTGCTGCAATACAAACAACAAGAACTACAATTTCAGGACATTTCCCCGCCTCCTTTTAAAAACATTTTGCATATGCATGATCACGTTTCCTTCTGTTAGTCGTACAAAAGATAAAAATCCCCCGGTTTAATTTTAAATAAAATCTAGTAGGCATTGGGCACATGCTCAGCTTGTTTCACCAATAAAAAACGGGTACATATCTTTTTGATATGCTCCCGTTTTTAGGTTATTGTACATTATTCAGATATATTGCTTATTTATTATTTTGCATCTGTAATCACATCAGAACTGTAATTTTTGCATATACGGCATTATTCTTTGTAACGGTGAATTTTTTATCTTTTTTCCATTCACTTATCATATTCTCGTATGCCTGAATTATATAGCCTTCTTTTACTGTAGTCTCAATCTCTTCACACAAGGGCTTCTTCATTATATGGAAGCCATATGCAGTTTTAACGATTCCGGTATCCCCAGGTTTTGCACTAAATGCCCAATCCTCGAATTCTTTAACCATTTCGCCTTTCCCAAAGGTATACATTCCGCCTGAATTCTTTGAACCAGTATCTTCTGAGTACTTTTGGACAAGTGTATTAAAATCTGCCCCTGAGTTAACTTGAGCCAGTATGTCTTCAGCCAGCTCCTTCTTTTTTGCGATATCCTCATCGCTCAAGGTATCTCCTGTTGCGCTGTCCATTGTAGAAATAAGTATGTGCTGAACTGTAGTTATTTTACCCGGAACCTCCATACTTGTATCGTAATACTCCTTTAATTGAGATCCTTCAGGCTTTATTTTTCCTTTTTCAGCAGCAATAAACTTGTCAACAAGCCTGGATTCGCAATATATTGTCTTAAATTCGTCAAGGTTTATACCATATGTACTTTTTATTGTTTTATCGGCCGCTGTTTTACCATTTAAATTGTAGATTAGAGTATTAATATAGGTAGTAATTGCCTGTTCGTCGCCAGCCTCCAGCTTAATCCCGCTTTCTTTTGCCTTTATAAGCTGTATTTTGAACTCCTGTATTTTAGAAAGTGCTTGTTCCTTCGCATATTCCTCCACACTGGTGCCTCCCAATTTCCCAGCCCAAAACGATTTTTCCTCCTCCTGGCTGATGCCGACTGCCTGCTCAATACTAGATTTTACATTTGAAAGGAAGAACCTATACTCCGACACTGTTATTTTTTCCTTGCCAACCATGGCAACATAATCTGTCTGTGAATTGTTCAGAAAAATCCTGGCACCTTCGGCCAACGCTTGCCCTGTTTTATCAGTTATCGCTGCCGAAGAAAAGCCAACACATGAAAGTATTACCGCTGAAGTAAAAATTAAAAAAATTAATTTTCTCATTTAACTAACTCTCCTTAATATTGATAGGATTTGATAATTTCTATTTTTCAAAAGGATATTTCAATCCCCATTGGCTCCTCATTTCATCAAGCGTTTTCATTATCTCAAGAGATTCTTCCAACGGCATTACTTCGCTTTCAAGCTTTCCTTCCTTTAAGCAACTGACCGCCTCAATAGCTTCATATTCATAGCCGTTAACCATGTAGGGCGATTTATATGTTTCAACCTCTTTGTCTCCTACTACAAGCACGGCAGAATCAGCCCACCAGCAATGGGGAATTCGAATTATCCCGTCAGTACCTATTATTTCCGCACCGTTACCCAGTTCAGCCCTAACCGCCGAGGTGATTGAAGCCATCCTGCCCTCACTGTATCTGAATAGAGCTGCGAACTGTTCGTCTACACCGGTCGAACCAATATGGGCCATGCTAAGTATCTCAGAAGGCTGTGTTCCAAACAGCATTGAAGCAAATGAAACCGGATAAATACCTACATCCAGAAGAGCTCCTCCTGCTAGGTTCGGATTGAGCAATCTTCCTTCGGGCTCAGATATTCTTCTGAAACCGAAATCGCCTTTGAACATGAGAATTTCTCCTATTGCTCCTTTTTTTATCCACTCTCTGGTCTTTACTATAGCCGGCAGGAATCTTGTCCACATAGCTTCCATAAGAAACAGCTTCTTTTCCCTGGCAATACCGATTACTTCTTCAGTATCGGGAGCATTTACAGTGAAAGGCTTTTCGCAAAGCACTGCCTTTCCTGCCTTTAAAGACATTAATGCACCTTCTTTGTGAGCCGGATGAGGTGTTGCAATATAAACAATATCCACTTCGGGATCATTAACAACCTCTTCATAGCTGCCATATGCATTCGGAACTCCGAATTTTTGGGCAAATGCCTCTGCGCGTTCTTTAGAGCGTGAGCCAACTGCTTTAATGCTTGTACCCTTTACACACGCAAGACCGTTTGCAAATTTATCTGCTATCCAGCCCGGACCGATTATTCCCCATTTTATTTCTTTAACCATAGCACCGCCTCTTTTTATTTTGTTATTCATTTATTATACCAAATATTTCAACTGAATAATATGACTATTCTTAAAATTCAAAGAAAAAAGGCTATAGATGGTCGCCCACCTACAGCCGTTTACAGGTATTGTTATTTTTACTCGTTTATTATAGATTCGGCTGCTTTAATCAGCTCGTCCTGAGTTAAGTTGCCCTTGAGATCACTCATCTTGTAATACATTCCACCCTTTATCCATGTCAGAGAATGAAGTGTCTTTACGTTTATTGGCGGTTGTGTACGGTCTTCATTCGAATCTACATAATGATATTCTGCAAAGGGGTATTCGCCATATACTGCCGAACAATCTCCGATCTTAAGACTTTTGGCATTATCCGGCTGTACTGTTTTACCTTTCTCATCAGAAACCAATGGAAAATCATGGTCAGAGTAACTTACGCTGACTAAAGTATTGCTCTTTGAATAAAACACGGTATCTATATTGTAACCGGTTTCATTATCGATGCCTTTATTTGCATTACTAAAGACATACCCACCTTTAAGGCTTGCGGGAAAACCATCAGGTGCTTTGCCATCTTTGGTTCCTACTGCAATCATACCCTTGGTTTTAGGTCCAACATAACCCACTTTGATAACTCTATATTTACCATCCGGGCTCAACAAAATGGATTTGCCTTTTTCTCCTTCTCCTATACTTTGATTGCCGTCATTTTTCACTACAGTATATACAAAAGATTTTAGTTGTTCAGCCAGAGCCCTTGCAGGCGAAATAAATGTTACCGAGAGGCCTATTAGAAGCGCCATGGACAAAACGGCAGCACAAGACTTAACTGCAACGGGCTTGAATATTCTTTGAATCCTCATACTTACAAACCTCCTGTCATTTTCTTTTAGCTTTGTTACTGCTTTGTCATATAAAGCCTTATCCGGTTCATACTCACTAAAACCGCCGGATAATGCTGTACCGATGATTTTATCAAACTTATCACTCATTTGTTGCACACTCCTTTCCGGCAAAGCCAGGTTCACAGGAAAATTGCTCATAAAATTCTCTTCCCAAAACCTTTGCAAGTTCTTTTTTTGCATAATGCAGTCGTGACTTGACTGTTCCCTGAAGACAATTCATTACTTCAGAGATTTCTTTTACAGTCATACTATTAAAATAATAAAGGATAACTACTGTACGCATTTTGGAGTTCAGCTTTTTTACCTGTTCACGTATAACGCGGTTCATATGCATGGTCTCAAACATCTCAGATGTGCTGCTATCCTCAAGTTCATCCTTAAGCTCAAGCCTGTCCGCAGTGTTTTTCTTTTCCCTGTTGATTATCCTCCAACAGGTTCTGACCACAATGCGGTTGAACCAAACATTGAACAGCTCCGGCTTTTGCAGTTTCTTGATATTCAGGAAGCATTCAAAGAAGGCCTCCTGGACGATATCCTCTGCAATATCCATGCGCCCGGCAATAAGATATGCCGTCCAGACAGCTTTTTTCGCCGAAATCTTGTACAGTTGGTAAAAAGCTTCTTCATCCCCTTGCTGGCAGCGCTTAATCACATCGGTATCAATCATTTTGCTCTCCTTTCCTAAAAGGTGCACCTTTCATATATATAAGTGCAGAGCTGACGCCAAATAGTTCAAAATGGATATTTTATTTTCAATCTTGCCATATCTCTCTTATGTATACTCTACATTTTGCCTAGCTTGTCTATATTTTGAACATTATCATTTTATCAGATTGGTGATTCCTTTTCCTTTTAATTTAAAGCCTGCTCACTTTGATTATTTATTCAATTGCCATAATGAATAGTTCAGCGAAGACGCGAACGCAACCCATAAAAGATAAGGCAGCATAAGGTATCCCGCTGCTTTATCAAGCTTATAAAATTTGTAAGCAGTAATGGCAATAAGTACGAGGAGAATGATTATATCTAAGAATGCAAGTCCCCTTAATTCAAGCCTGAAAAAGAGGATCGTCCACATGAAATTGAAAACCAGCTGAGAACCATAGAAAAACAAGGCGTCCCGTACAGCTTCATTTTGGGTTCCATACATCCAAATCCGATAACTCGCAATTCCCATAAGAATAAATAAAACAGTCCATACGGGTCCGAAAATCCAGGACGGAGGAGCAAAGAAAGGTTTTTGAAGCCGGCCGTACATCTTCATTGTACCCATTGAAAGAAATGCGCTGAGTACACCGGTGCCAAGACTTATCAAAAGAGAGACGATCAGTTTCTTCAGATCGAATTTTCCGTTAACCTTAAATAAATTGAGCATAATACCACTCCAATATCGCATTTATATTAATATATATGCAAGTCGTCAGATTCTAACTCTGGGTTTGAATGGAATTATCTATAAATAGTTTATGAAAATAATTTTCTTTATTTAAAAAGATAAATATCCTCCGACATTTTATTACATTTTTAGATTAAAATATGGTATAATGTGATAAGTATTTTGTGTGGAGATATAAATATGGGGAATTTTAAATATTTGAGGAACTTACTTAATAAAGATTTGGCAGAGGAATTTGCACTAAACATTCTTGATTTAGAAGAAACCGAGGCTGAGAAAGCAGCTTATTTGATTAAAAAAGCTGAAAGGCTATTAAAAAGTACAATGAATCAGTCTTCTTTAAACACAGAATCTGAGAGAGTATCACAATTCAAAACCCAAACTCAGAGAGAAAAGCTGCATAAACAAATAATTGAAGAGTTATTTACTCTTCCTCGTTTAGATGATGATGATAAAATTAAGTTAGGCAGAGACGGAGGAGGTGCATTACCTAAGTCTGGCAAAGTAAACGAAGATAAAAAGGCTTTTATTATTACAGGCCTTCCTGCAAGTGGTAAATCCGAATTTACCTCTCTTTTAGCAGATGAAGTTGGTGCAATAATTATCGATAGTGATTATGCTAAAAGAAAAATACCAGAATATTACGAAATAGATGCAGAATATAGTGCAAATTTTGTACATAAGGAATCTTCTTTGTTAGCTTTAGGAATAGGTAATAATGATAGTTTGTTTGCAAAGTCCCTGTTTTTAGGATATAATATGATTATACCTATGATTGGTTACGATTCTGAGGAATTATTCAATTTTGCTAAAAACTTAAAACAAGAAAATGATTATGAGGTTCATGTTATTTTGATAAGTCTTGATAGGCAAAAAGCAACACAACGAGCTTATTATAGGTTTAAAAAAACAAAAAGATATGTTCCTTTATCACTTATCTTTGATTCATACGCAAATGAACCAATTTTATCATATTATAGATTGCAGGCGAATAAAAAATATAGTGCGGTATTTAGAAGTTTTAGCAAAATAACCAATGACGTCCCGATAAACAGCGTACCCCAGTATATAAATAGTACAAAATACGCACCAATAAAAAATCAGGAAAGCGTAAATAAATTATATAAACACAAAATATAAAGGAGGCATTATTATGGAACGCATAAGAAAAACCAGACGGATAACACCCCGGATAAACTCAGTTAATGTTCATAGACATGCTTCAAGGCATACTTTAATCAAAGATAATAAAGAAGCATATGAAAAAATATACAATAAAGAGAGCGAAGATATATCGGGTGCTATTGCAACAATGAAAAGTGTTTCAAAAAGAAAAAAGGAATTAGCTTATGCTAAATAGCTTAACCTATTTAGCATATTATTTGACCTCCCTTTATTAGGAGGTCTTTTTATTTACAACTCTTAAGTCATATAAAAGCTCAACCTTCGGAATCAACTTATCGGTTGATTCTGAAGGTTCAATAATGTGCTTATTCAGTTATTTAATCGAGTCAATCCATTTGCTGATATCGCCAATTACATATGCCGGAACATTGACCTGATTGAAATATTCGTCATTGGTGCTTATTTCGCCCACCACCTCAGTATACATATGATTCAGCTTGGATAAAGCATAAATGAAACATTGGAGTTGTCTGAAAGTGCATCCTTCCACCCCTGTTAATCCTTCTCTTCAAGCACCTGATAGTCTCTGGCCCCTTGTGTAATAAAAAGATTGTACTTTTGATGTCAGCCCATCAATATTTGTTCCCCAGAGCTATTTAGTTATAAATATTGTTATCACCATAAAAGCCGCTATCGCTCCAAGCAGCCCTATAAATATCAGCGTGCCCAAAGGTCTCCCGAAATTGACCGTCCAGCCTATTCCAAACCTTTTTTCAACAAAAATGGACGGATCATTGGGGTTATAGTAAATAAGTCCAGCTTTCCAGTATTTATCCTCATCTCTGTTTACTGCATTATTCTCCTGTGAAGCTCCCGGTTTGGAGCCTTTAAAAGAAAGCCTGCTTCCACCCTGTCCGGTTTTAATGGAAAGCGTTATGGAGCCGATCAATATCCCTATTGGTATAATCATTACAATACCAAACAGCGGCCATACATTTTTAACAAAGCCGAAAGAAAAGAATTGTATGACTCCGAACATTACCAGTAAAGCCAAACCTGTTATAATCATGAAAACTGACCATCTGTATCTGAATACCCTATTCTGTTCAGAGGATTTTTCCGGATCGGACGGGTTCACCAGCTGCTTTGCTTTTCCTATCATCCAGTAACTGTACATCATTACGAAAGTTATAAATACTTGTACGGCAGGAGCCCACATGATTACCTTATAGGATTTGTCGGCCCATCGATCCACCTTACCTTCTATATTCCAATGCATTGCTATCCTGGCAGGTATCTTGTCGTATAAGGCAATACCCATGATTGCAGTTGCAAAAATCAGCGCTCCGTAAAGCATAAACCATAAAGGAGAGGCCATCATTTTTTTATTCCTGAAAGCGGTATCTATTACAACCAACTGAGTTTTACCCACTGCCCAGTTTTCCCTGGCTTTTAATTCCTTCATTTTTTTATGTCCGGACATATAGTAAAGATACATCATACCGAGGATTACAAGCATTGAAGCAGGAATCAGCATAAATATCTCGTCGGACGGTTTAAGAATAATCGCTGTCAATACTGCCATAGAGATGATGCCGCCTGTGACAAGCATCTTGCTCCTGTAGTTATTCCTCAATTTTTTAATCTCGGGGTATGAATGAACCTCTTCAGGGATTGCGATTCCGAAGCTTTGGGTCTTGCGCGTCAAAAATGGTGTAATTGCTGTCAAAATTAATGTAGATATGTCACAGATAAAGAAAAAAATAATCATAAAGGTTGATTTCATTTTTTTACACCTCCATCGATCAATTCATTAAATAACCTTTTGCAAATCTCATTGAATTCCTCCGGTTTCATACCGCGGCAGTAAGCTTCCGAAATAATGGGTTTCAATCCGGCTTTCAGGTCTCCCATGTATCCGTCGGTTATTCCCGGGCCCTCACCGGGGTTTACCACAACGCCCTTCTGCCTGTGAACTATAATAAAGCCATCCTGTTTGAGATAGGTGTAGGCTTTATTAACAGTATGAAGGTTAATCCCAAGGTCAGCCGCAAACTGCCTTACGGAAGGAAGAGGCTCTCCCGGTTTAAGTTTTCCTGCAGCGATACCCTCAATCACCTGCGTTTTTATTTGCAGATAGATCGGGATATCGCTTTCGAAGTCAAGACTCATCAGCATGTGATCACCCCAAAAAGGAATTAGTATATCTGTTATATTTATAATATAACAGATATGTGATATATACAATTCTTAAATTATCAGGATATTAAAAAAAGCGGGATAATTAAACCCGCTTAAGTCTTTGTTTCTTAAAATTTCTCATTATTTCTCTTCTATTTGATTTTGAAGTCGCAGTATTTCAGGTTGCCGAAATATGCTTTCAACGGGCTGAAATCCTTTATTTTATTACCCCCAAGATATAATGTATTCAGCTTGGTAAGATTCTTAAGAGCGCTAACATTTGTAAGGCTGTTATCCATTAAATAAAGCTTTTCGAGGTTTTTTAGACCCGAGAGTGCCTGAACATCCGTTAATTTATTGCCGTTTAGGGAAAGCTCCTTCATAGATTTCATTTCTTTCAAGGCACTTACATCCTTAATCGAATTTCTCTGCAAATACAGAATATTCAGCTTTTTAACAGTTTTCAAAGGGCTGATGTCAGTTATTTTATTCGATGCGAGATTTAGATACCTCAACCTGCCCAAGCCCGCCAAAGCGGTTGCCTTATTAACAGCATTCCCCTCCAGAGAAAGCCTGTATAAGCTTGATAAGCTTGCAATAGGACTTATATCCGCTATTTTATTGTCATTGATATAAAGCATTTTAAGTCCGACTGCCTTTTTCAGCGCAGAAATATTTTCAATACGGTTTGTGCCGAGATAAAGCTCTTCCAGCAAATTAAGGCTACTAAGAGGAGTTATATCTGTTATTACGTTTGAAGACAGATTTAGTACCTGTAGCTTTTTCAAACCGGCTAAAGGGGTTAAGTCCTTAAGCTTGTTATTCTGAAGCTTCAAAACCCTGAGATTGGTCAAACCCCTCAACGACCCAATATCATTAAGGTTTATGCCTTGTGCATCCAAATATTCCAGATTGGTCAGCAATTTCAAATCTTCCAGGCTTGTCGTATTGGATGGCAATTTTAAACGATAGATGTCACCCAGATCACTTGTTAGGACATCCCGTGTGATACCAAGTTTAGTTATCACTGCATTTTTGATCGCAGGGTCTGAAAATGTCACTGCCTCATCTTCGTTACTGCCTCCACTTCCGGAGTCATTTATTGCTAAAGAAAGGCTATTCCATACATCCAAGCTGAATTTCTTCCCGTTGGCGTCATTGTAGTCAGGGACATTTCCAAGACTCCACACCGAAATGCCCCCCAAGCCATAGGATAGAGCCATTTTCAGCTTTGCAGCAATGCTGTTGCTGTCTTCATATACAATAACATTGAAGGTTTTGTCCGAGTTATTTAAATATTGGATAACAGGGCACTGTAGTTCATTATTGTAAAAACGGGATATATTCGAACCTTTTCCATCAATATTATCGATTCTTGCTTTTATTTTACTATAGATAGTCCCGGCTTCTTCTTTGCTTAACGCGGCAGAATCCATGGTTTCCCAATCTTCCATGCTTGCAGCTGCAAACTTCCATTGCCTGCAATCGAAGCAAAGCTGCAGCAGGACTCTTTTCAAATCTGATGCGTCCGTAATATCGTTTCTGACATCCTCAAGAGCCATTCTTATTCTTCTTATCGGAGCGGGAGAATCTATCGGCGTCAAAGCGTCAAAGCCGGAATACTGCCGGACATCACTCTTTCTAAGCTTGCCTGTAGGTTCATAGTCATGCGCCATTATAATCATTCTGTCGGCTATCTTGATGATGCCTTCATAATCATATCCGTTAAAATTCAGCCTGGAATTTACGGCTACACAAAGCTTTTTCCCGCTCTTATCAAGCTGCTCTTTAAGCTCTGAAAGGAATGCATTAAAGTAATAGCTTATGTGCTTGCCGTTATAAAGGATGTCTTTACCTTTAGCATCTTTGTCCCTCAAGCCTTCGAAATCAATGACAATGCCGTCATAAAAAACAGCTTGGCCTTGAGTTATATCTTTATTTAAAACACTTATAATTGTGTTAATGGCTTTAGTACGCTTATCCTTATAAGGAAGCACACTAATGGAACAGCCGCTGTCTGCATATACGCTAAGTTGAATCGACTTCCCCTTGCTTTTTGCATAAAGTACCGGTTTAAGATAGTCATCAGGGTAGCAAAAATCTTTGTTGCCGTGAGCACCCTTCACAGTGCTTAATTTCGCAAGTTCATCCTCGTACAGCCTGCTCCATGCAAAGTTTACGGAATCACAACTGTCAATATATCTCTCAATATCCTTAGAATATTTCGCAGTTGAAGGATAGAAAGCCTGCAGCTCCATCGCATGATTTTCCTGCGCCGCATTTACATCTACAAACCCATTGACGCAGTTAAAAGTTGAAAGGCTCAAAAAAATAGCGCCCATAAGAATTTTTTTAATCAACCTCATCTTTTGTATCCCCTTATTTCTTTATTACTTAAATTGTATCATAATAGAACATTTTTTTCATGTACATAACGAGTTTTAAGATTCATTTTGTACCTGTTTAATGAGCATTCTAAAAAAAGTTGGATACTGAAAGTTAAAATGTGTTATAATTAGCTGTTTGGTATTAGCACTTTCTCAGCTGTCAATACTTAAAGTATAATAATTTGCAAATACTGACTATTATAAAATATTAAAAAGAAAAGGAAATGTAATGGAAAATCTAGTTTTTAAAAATTTGGATCTTACAAAAGAAGTACATAAAGCGATTGCAGAAATGGGTTTTGAGGAAGCAACGCCTATCCAGTCTTTATCGATTCCCCACATTCTAGAAGGAAAAGACGTTATAGGTCAGGCACAAACCGGTACCGGGAAAACCTGTGCATTCGGAATACCAATAATTGAAATGATAGACCCGGATGATGACGGCATTCAGGCCCTGATTCTGTGTCCCACAAGAGAATTGGCAATCCAGACTGCTGAAGAACTCAAAAATGTCAGCAAATACAAAAGAGGCGTCAGAATGCTGCCTATTTACGGAGGCCAGCAAATCGACCGCCAGATCGCAGCCTTGAAGAAACGTCCGCAAATAATTATTGGAACTCCCGGGCGCATCATGGACCATATGAGAAGACACACGATCAAATTCTCAAGCCTTCGCAAGGTCGTTCTTGATGAAGCGGATGAAATGCTTAATATGGGCTTTAGGGAAGACATCGACATCATTCTTGAGAAAGCACCTGAGGAGAGGCAGACTATTCTATTCTCGGCAACAATGCCGAAAGAAATCATGGATCTAACCGGCAAGTACCAGAAGAATCCTGTTCTTGTAAAAGCCGTACATAAGCAGTTAACAGTACCAAGCATTGAACAGTATTATATTGAAGTCACCGAATCTTTAAAGCTGGATGTACTGACAAGAATCGTCGATGCAAACAACATCAAACTGGCTTTGGTTTTCTGCAATACAAAAAAGCGGGTGGATGAGTTAACTGCAAACCTGCAGTCAAGAGGCTATTCTGTTGAATCGCTGCACGGGGACATGAGACAGATACAGCGTGATAAGGTAATGGCGAAATTCAGGAAGGGTTCGATAGACATTCTTATCGCAACTGATGTAGCTGCCCGCGGCATAGACGTCGATGATATAGAGGCCGTATTCAACTACGACATACCCAGCGACGAGGAGTATTATGTACATAGGATCGGCAGAACGGGAAGAGCCGGAAGGGCCGGGAAATCCTATACTTTCGTTTCCGGTCGTGAAATATACAAGCTTAAGGACATTCAAAGGTACACAAAAACTACTATTCTGCCCCAAAAGCCGCCTTCTATGGCTGATGTGGAGGAAAGTAAAATCAACGGAATTTCTGATAGAATTAAAGGAATCATAGCCGAAGGTCATCTTAAAAGATATGTAGACTATATTGAAAAGCTCATTGAAGATACAAATAGTACAAATGAAGAGGATGACTACATCACCTCACTTGATATCGCTGCCGCTTTACTTAAGCTCGTATCCGGGAATACAGAAATCGAAATGAAGCCACAGGAAACAATAGATCCTGAGTTGATTTCAGAAAATGGAACTGTAAGACTGTTTATAAATCTGGGCAATCTAAGCGGAATTCAGCCAAGGGACATAGTTGACTGCATTTCAAAAAACAGCAGCATTCCAATGAAGCAAATAGGCTCAATAGACATATTTGACAAATTCACATTTGTAGAAATACCTGTAAGCTATGTTGACGAGATCCTGACTTCGGTAAAGAATAAAAAAATCAAAGGTAAAAGGATTAATATTGAGGTTTCGAACAAGAAAAAAATCAAAAGATAACTTATAAAGGCAGGGTCACCCCTGCCTTTTCATACATTTCAGCCTGACCTTGAATTCAGTTCTATTGTTCCTAGATAAATAAAACTAAATAGCTATAAGAGAGGTTCTAATGTTAAACATAGTTTTAGAGGAGCACGCAAGTCAATGTACTATTGATTCCATTTATAAAATTGTACAAGATTATACTAGTGACTACTTTACATCAAATCTTCCCAATGACACAAAAAATGACTTGATGTTTCAACAAGTAATGCTTCTGGAAAGTAATAAAGAGATTTTTTCTTTTATTGTTTTTACATGTTGGGATGGTTCGCCGAATATAACGCTAATGGCAACTAAAAGAGATTATTGTGGTAAAGGATACGGCAAAACACTTATGCATCATTTGATTTCTCATCTTTCTAAGTTGGGGTTTAACCGTATTGAACTGCTTACAGTTCCACCTGATTCAAAGCCTATTTATAAAAAAACAGTGGCTTTTTATGAGAGCCTGGGGTTCAATGCTGAAAGAATATATTCAGAGTTATGGGAATCAGGAGCGCTGAAAATGCTTAAGACTTGGTAATTCTTTAATTCAGTTCTATTGTTCCTGCTGACAGAGACTATATTTCGATTCTTACTCCTATATAATATTGCTTAATAAGGGTGTATAATACAATTAACATTTTTGTATTAAAGGACATGCTTAACTATGAGTGATGAGTTTAAAAGGATATCTCCCGAAGAAGCTTTAAAAATTGCCGGCAACCAAAACAGAGGTAATCTGAAAATATTTATCGGCTATGCTCCCGGTGTAGGTAAAACCTACACTATGCTTAATGAGGGAAACAGGAGACTTAAGCGCGGTCAGGATATCGTTATTGGATATGTCGAAGCTCATCAAAGAGAGGAAACCGACAGTCAGATCGGTGAACTCGAAATGGTATCCAGAAAAAAGGTCGAATACAATGGTGTGGTTTTAGAGGAAATGGATGCAGATGCAATCATTTTAAGGAGGCCTAAAATTGTTCTCATTGATGAACTTGCCCACACAAACGTACCCGGTTCCAAAAATAAAAAGCGTTATGAGGATGTTGAAGAAATCCTGGATGCTGGAATAAACGTAATTTCAACACTGAATATTCAACACCTTGAGAGCCTGAATGATGTTGTAAGGCAGATAACCGGTATTGCAGTACGAGAAACGATTCCTGATTATATTGTTGAAAGGGCTGACGAGGTTGTTGTGGTCGACATAACTCCAGATGCACTTCAAAACAGGCTCAAGCGCGGGAATGTATATAAAACAGAGAAAGTGCCTCAGGCATTAAAGAACTTTTTCAGAAAAGGTAATCTGAATGCATTAAGAGAGCTTGCTCTCCGTCAAACAGCTGAAGAAGTTGATGAAGACCTGGCTGAATACATGAAAGAGCATGGTATAAAGGAGAACTGGCACACTGTAGAGCGGGTTATGGTTTGCATAAGCCCAAGCCCTTCTGCCAAAAAGCTTATACGGCGCGGAGCGCGCATAGCAAAAAGGTATAAATGCGAATGGACAGTGGTTAGTGTAGATTGTACAAATATTTTTGCACCCAAGATTACTCCCAAAGCTCAAGGAATGATTGATGCACATTTTAAGCTTGCGAAGCAGTTGGGTGCCGAAATAGTGACTCTGACAGGCAAAAGCGTTTCGGATGAATTAGCCAATTTTGCTGAACAAAAGCATATTACACAAATAATAATCGGACATGCTACCAGGACTAAACTTGAGACCATACTTAGGGGTTCAACAGTAACAAAACTGCTTAAAAAAGCAAAGAATATAGAAATTCATGTAATTCCAAATGACTTATAACAAAAAAATCAACATTTATTACGGCTCTGTCTGGAAATGGCAGAGTCTTTTTAGTATTCGATGCTGCTAAAAACGTCTTTTTATGGAACAATATCAACTGTTGGTAGATTAAATAATCAACTTAGAATTGGCTAAAATATTAATTCCGGTTCTTTTTTCAGAATACCCACAAATTAAAGGGTTTTTGCAAAAAGAATTCCTCAATATTCGTTTGACAGCAGTACTATTCTGTGATACTATATACCTGTAGTAAGTCATACTGAATACAAGTCACACAAAATAGCAAGGGGGGATTACATTGGAGAACCTTACGGAAATGCTGAAGGGTGTTCTGGAGGGCTGTGTCCTTGAAATTATCAGTCATGAGAAAATCTATGGTTATGAAATCACGAGGCGGCTTAATGCCCTCGGATTTTCAGATGTTGTGGATGGGACAGTCTACACCATCTTGGTACGACTTGAGAAAAATAAACTTGTAGACACAGAAAAAAAGCCGTCCGACATGGGACCGCCACGAAAGTTTTTTGCACTCAACGATGCGGGGCGCAAGGAACTACAGAAGTTCTGGGAAAAATGGGAGTTCGTATCATCAAAAATTAACGAGCTAAAGGAGAAGAAATAATGAGTTTTTTAGAAAAAATTACAGGCAGTGACATGACTAAAGAATTGAAATCTTTCGAAGTGCGAGCCAAAAAGCTGCCGGCTGACTATCAAGCGGCATGGGAAAAAATTAATGTAAACCTTTGGCAGCATTCAGATTTCACCGGTCGCAACCTCATGCCAATTCTTGACGGTGTGCTTGGCATGCTCGAAGAAACGGCGGCGGACGGTCAGAGTGTCCAAGAGGTTTTGGGTGACGATATCAAAGGCTTCTGTTCGGCGCTGGCCAGCGAAGAAGGAGCAAAGTCTTTTCGCGATAAGTGGCGTGAACAGCTCAACAATAATATCGCTAAAAAATTATATAAATCGCAAAAATGACTTTACAAGGACAATTGGATTTTTGCAATAATGGTTCAAGGTGCCCTGTAAGAGTATTCGTTACCGGAAGCAGGGCACAACGATCAAGGATGTGCATTTTTAACACATTGAATAATACAAGAAAATTTGTTGTGTTAAAAAGCACCTGGTAATTGATGCGCGATGTAAAATATTTATCGCGTTCAATATTGGTAAATAGGAGGATAAATATGAAAATACAAGATATCTTAGAAGGAAAAAAAGAGTGGCGAGCGCACGCTGCGCGTGTTAAAGCGCTCCCGCAAGATTATCAGATTGTTTATAAAGAGATTCAAAAATATCTCTTTAAGGTTGGCCCTATTGAGCTAACCAGCGAGAAGGGTTTACTCTCGGGGATTGTTGATCTTTTTGAAGAGGGTGCGACCTTGGGAAAAGGCGTGCTTGAAGTGACAGGCAGTAACGTAGCGGCTTTCTGCGACGATCTAATCAAGGATTCAAAAACTTATGCTGACATCTATCAAGAATCAATTGACCAAAAAGTCAGCAAGGCCATAAAAAAGGTTACGAATAAAACAAAGTAAAAGGGGAATCGGAATGGAAAAAGCAATTGAAGTAAAAGGTTTGCGAAAGTCTTTCAAAGACACAGAAGTGCTAAAGGGTGTGGATTTTGAAGTCCGTCGGGGCGAGATTTTCGCACTGCTCGGCTCCAATGGCGCGGGCAAAACCACGATGGTTAATATCCTTTCGACACTCCTGAAATCTGACGGGGGAAACGCGAGCATCTGCGGCTTTGATATTTCGCGTCAGCCGGAAAAGGTGCGCAAGCATATCAGCCTGACCGGGCAATTTGCCGCTGTGGATGAGATATTGACCGGACAGGAAAATATTATATTGATTGCAAAGTTAAGGGGTGTTCCAAAGCCAGTCCAAGTTGCCAACGACCTGCTCAAGCGTTTTGGGCTTACAGACGCTGCAAACAAACGGGCGGGTGCGTATTCCGGAGGCATGAAGCGCAGGCTGGATATAGCAATGAGCCTTGTTGGAACACCCTCTGTCATCTTTCTCGACGAGCCGACAACCGGACTTGACCCGGAGGGGCGGCTTGAAGTCTGGAAAACAGTTAAGGATCTTGCCGGTAGCGGCGTAACGATTCTGCTTACAACGCAGTATCTGGATGAAGCGGAACAGCTTGCCGACAAAATCGCAATCCTGAACGAGGGCAAAATTATTGCTAACGGGACGCTTGAAGAACTCAAAAAGCTGTTCCCTCCTGCAAAAAAAGAATATGTCGAAAAACAGCTGACACTCGAGGAGATTTTCCTCGCGATTATCGGTAAAGGAGGTCAAACAAAATGAAAAACAATACAAGCATACTGACCGGGCGCTTATTGAAACACATATTGCGCAGTCCGGACACTATTATCACGGTCGCACTAATACCTATTGCGATGATGCTGATGTTTGTCTATGTGTTCGGCGGCGCGGTTAAAATGAGTATGGGTACTGATGTGAATTATATTAATTACCAACTGCCGGGCATACTGTTGATGGCTATTGCCTCCGGCATAGCCTACACCTCCTACCGGCTGTTCTTAGATTCGCAGAAAGGGCTTTTCTCGCGGTTCAAATCCATGCCTATCGGCCGCTCGTCGATGCTGTGGAGTCATGTGCTGACCTCTCTTGTGTCCAACATGGTTACTGTAGCTATTATTATCTTCGTTGCACTTATTATGGGCTTCCGTTCGAGCGCGGGAATACTTAATTGGCTCGCAGCAGCGGGAATACTCGCACTATACACACTTGCGCTGACATGGATCGCGGTCATTCCGGGACTTATAGCAAAATCTATGGAGGGTGCATCCTCATTTTCATATCCGCTGCTCTTCCTGCCCTTTCTCAGTTCAGCTTTTGTTCCAACAGAAACAATGCCAACCGTCGTCCGGGTATTCGCTGAGAATCAGCCTGTAACGTCAATTGTTGAGTCGATTCGCTCGCTGCTGAACTCCGAGCCAGTCGGAAATGATATTTGGATAGCCCTAGCGTGGTGTGTCGGTATCATGGCTGTTGCTTACCTATTCGCGATGAAGGTATATCGACGCAGGATATGAAAAGTACTACGATATTTTAGGATAGTCTCATTTGTGAAGAAAACAACAGGATGCCTACTGCTGTTTTCGCCTTATAGCTTGTGCCCGGACACTTTATTAACTGCTTTTATAAATGCGGAATATCCGCCGTCTTTGTCTTTTTTGTGGGGGAAAGACAATACCAAAATTTCTTCTACATCTTCATCCTCAAAATCTATAAAATGTAATAGCAAATCCTTTATTTCATCAAGTGATCCGTCCTTAGCAAATAAGTCGGCAGCCTTATAGAACTTTTCCTGATCTGCATGCGTTGTGTCTTCCCCCAATAGCCTCAGTTTTCTGAAGTAAAGGTAATCGTCAATTACCTTTATTAACAAAAGCAATAATATGAATAATGCTATTAATCCAACCTTTACAAGAAAACTATTCATATTTATGACCTCACTTCTATGTGTTATCTGTCCACTATAGCTTTAATATACGGGCTATTTCCATATTTGCTTTTAAAATATTTACCCTTGGTCGTCCGAAGATTCCAAGCTGCCTGCCTTCAGTATATTTTTTTACGATACCTTCAAGTTTTGATATACTAATACCTGTAGCCTTTGAAATTGCTGCGATCTGGATTTTGGCAGCTTCAGGACTGATATTGGGATCAAGTCCGGAGCCTGAACCGGTTAAGAGATCAGTTGGGATATCGCTTTTTTTAACTCCTGGATGAGCTTTTAGAAATTCTGCAATATCCTTTTCTACTCTTTCAACCAATGCAGGATTGGATGGTGCCAGATTTGATGAACCTGAGCCTACGCCAGCATACACAGTCTTACCGCTATTATCCGGAATCGTGTCGGTTTTGGTATAAGTGTTATAATTATACGCAGAAACTCTCCCATGGAAAAATCTCATATCTGTAAACGCCTGCCCTAATAGCTCTGAACCAACTGTTTTTCCGTTATACTTTACCAAGCTGCCGTTTGCCTGTTTGTGGAAAACAAGCTGGCTAACCCCTGTCATCGTTAAGGGGTAAATGATCCCGCATAATATTATAAATACCAGACTGACTGTAATTGCTCTGATTAGTGTTTTCATATTCTTGCCTCCCTCAAACCAAATTTAACACCTTAAGCAGTGGAGTTATAATTAAGTCTATAAGCTTTATTCCAATAAACGGGACAATAACCCCGCCCAAGCCATAGATGGCCATATTACGGGCAAGGATCGCCGTAGCGCTCATTGGCTTGTACTTTACACCCTTCATTGCAATAGGTATCAATAAAGGAATGATTACGGCATTGAAAATCAGCGCTGATAATATTGCGCTTCTAGGGGTTGACAGTCTCATTATGTTCAGCACATCCATTTGAGGTATGGCCAGTTTGAAAATGGCTGGAATTATTGCAAAATACTTGGCTACATCATTTGCAATGCTGAAAGTGGTTAACGAGCCTCTTGTTATCAAAAGTTGTTTGCCTATCTCAACTACTTCAATTATTTTTGTGGGGTCTGAATCCAGATCCACCATGTTTGCAGCTTCTTTGGCAGCCTGTGTCCCGCTGTTCATAGCAAGACCCACATCGGCTTGAGCAAGGGCAGGAGCATCATTTGTGCCGTCTCCGGTCATCGCAACCAGCTTTCCCTGTGCCTGTTCTCTTTTTATAACTTCTATCTTTTGTTCAGGTTTGCATTCCGCAACAAATTCATCGACACCTGCTTCTCTTGCTATAGTCTCAGCTGTTAAAGGGTTGTCTCCCGTACACATTATAGTTTTGATACCGATCTGCCGAAGTCTTTCAAACCTTTCTACAAGGCCTGGTTTTATTGTGTCTTTAAGATAAATTACTCCAAATATGTCTTTACCGACACATACTACAAGAGGAGTACCGCCTGCCCTTGATATTTTGGCAGCAGCCTCATCAAGATCCTTTGGAATGGTTCCACCCAGCTCCGTAACAAAATTCCTGATTGCATCCAAAGCACCTTTCCTCACTTGTACCCCGTTTGGCAGGTTTATGCCGCTCATCCTTGTCTGGCTGGTAAATTCAAAGTATTCTGCATTTGGATATTCTTCAGGGTTTATTTGTATATCGAATTTCTTGCCTAATTCAACAACCGACTTGCCCTCGGGGGTCTCATCCTTTAATGAGGATATCAAAGCGAACCTTACTACATTTTCTCTGGTATTTCCACCGACTGGTATAAACTCTGCAGCCAGCCTGTTTCCATATGTTATAGTGCCTGTTTTATCCAATATCATTGCATCAACATCTCCGCAGGCTTCTACAGCCTTGCCGGACATTGCAATAACATTGAATCTTGTCACCCTGTCCATCCCGGCAATTCCTATTGCAGAAAGCAGCCCTCCGATAGTAGTCGGAATCAGGCACACTAGTAAGGCTATAAGCGTTGAAACTGCTATTTTTACATGAGAATAATCTGCCATTGGATTAAGAGCAACTATGACTATAAGGAAAATCATTGTCAAGCTTACAAGCACCATTGTCAAAGCTATTTCATTGGGAGTCTTCTGTCTGGAGGCACCTTCTACCAGACTTATCATCTTATCAAGAAAAGATTCCCCTGGAGAAGCTGTTATTCTGACTTTAAGCCAGTCACTTTTTACTTTCGTCCCACCGGTTACAGAACTGAAATCTCCGCCTGCTTCTTTAAGTACAGGAGCAGATTCACCGGTTATTGCAGACTCATCTACAAATGCAAGGCCTTCAATAACTTCGCCATCATTCGGGATAATATCCCCTGTATCTACAAAAACCACATCTCCCTTTTTCAGTTCACTTGCATTAACTGTTTTGGCGTTCCCGTTTTTATCCAAAAGCTTTGCCTGTGTATCTTTCTTTGTTTTCTTCAGCGTTTCAGCCTGAGCCTTACCTCTGCCCTCGGCAACTGCTTCTGCAAAATTGGCAAACAGCAATGTAACGAGAAGGATGCCTGATACTATCGCATTATATAGCCTGATTCCCGGCTCATGCTCCTTGAATGTATTTGGAAAGAAAGCAAGAAACAGTGTTATCAGGAAGCCGACTTCCACCACGAACATAACAGGGTTCTTAATCATATACCGAGGATTCAGCTTAATAAAAGAATCCCTAATCGCATTTTTTAGGATTTCTTTATTAATAAAATTATTTTTTTCATGTTTGCTCATTTATGATCACCTCTTATCAAAAGTGGGACATTCCCTCCTAAATTTTCTTCCCGCTATTCAGCGGGTGTGTCCCCTAACCTTAGCCGCCCATAGTCAAGTGTTCTGATATAGGTCCCAGTACTAGTGCGGGGAAGAATGTCAAAGCACCTACGATTAAAATTACTGCAAGCAGTGTTACGGCAAAAACAGTATTGTCGGTTCTGAATGTGCCTGCACTTTCAGGAACTGATTTTTTTGAAGCCATAGAGCCTGCAACGCCAAGCATTGCTATTATAGGAACGTAGCGTCCGATAAACATTACAATTCCTATTACAGTGTTATAGAAAATAGTATTTGTAGTCATTCCTGCAAAAGCCGATCCGTTGTTTGCCGAGGCTGACGTAAAGTTATACAGGATTTGAGATAGTCCGTGATAGCCTGAATTTGATATACTTGCAGCCGTTTGTGGAAAAACAAGTGAAACTGCTGTAGGTATAAGTATTAACAATGGGTGCAGCAATATTGCAATTGCAATGAACTTGATTTCCTTTCCCTCGATTTTTTTCCCAAGGAATTCCGGAGTTCTTCCTACCATTAGACCACATAGAAAAACAGTTAGCATTGCAAACATCAAAAGGAATGCAAAACCTGAACCTTTCCCACCGAATGCAGTCTGAATCATCATATTCCACATGGCAACAAACCCTCCCAACGGGGTAAGCGTGTCGTGCATGTTATTTACCGCCCCAACCTGATATGCAGTGGTAGCAGCCGTAAACAGCGACGATTCAGCTATACTGAAACGAGTCTCCTTTCCTTCCATATTGCCCATTGATTGGGTCAAACCTGCATGAGCTAATATAGGATTACCCCTAGACTCTCCGTAATAAGCAATGCTGATTGAAAGAATCAGCAAAAATGCTGCGACACCAAATAAAACCCATGCCTGCTTTTTGTTTTTCAGCATATGCCCAAAGGCAAACACAAGGGCTGTAGCTATCAAACCTAAAGAGATTACAGTTACCAGATTGGTTAATGGTGTTGGGTTTTCAAAAGGGTGGGCAGAATTGGCATTATAGTATCCGCCGCCGTTAGAACCAAGGTTTTTTATGGATTCAAGCGAAGCAACCGGCCCCAGTGGAATATCCTGCAGCCTGCCTTCAATTGTTTTGACAGTTTGATTCGGGGATAATGTTTGCGGCACTCCCTGCCAAACAAGAAACAAAGATACTACTATTGCAAGCGGAAGTAAAAGCCTGGTTATAAACCTTGTAATATCTACAAAAAAGTTCCCAAGGTTTTTTGTTTTGCCTGTCAGTCCCCGTAAAAATGCGGCAGAGAATGCCAAGCCTGTCGCGGGAGCAACAAACATGAAGCTTGTAAGTATCATCTGAACAAAATATGATGCTCCGCTTTCTCCGCTATAGCTTTGGAAATTTGTATTTGTAATAAAGCTTATAGCAGCATTGAATGACAGTGACTGTTCCATAGAACCTATATGGTTGGGATTCAGAAACAGATACTGCTGAAGCCTTAGGATTACATATAAAATAATAGTAAGTACAACATTTGTAACCAACAGCGCAAAAGCATACTGTTTCCAGTTCATCTCCTGCTCTTTCTTTATTCCGGTAATTTTATATATGCCGTTATCCACCTTATCCATAACAGGATCAATAAAGCACTTTTCTCCTGAAATGATCTTATAGATATATTTTCCCAACGGTATGCTCAATGCAAAAATAATTATTAACGTTATTGCTATTTGTAAAATTCCCATTATGCCGAACCTCCCAAAACTCAGAATTTTTCCGGGTTAATCAGTACATAACCCTGATAGACAAACAATGCTGCTGCAATTACCAGTAGAACTACCATAAATATTCCTCCAATCATTTACTGACTTGTCTATCGCAATGCCCTTTTATTATCGCCTGCTTTTACATTTTTTGATTGATTTGGATTATTGCTTATAGGTGATTATACTCCTTAGGCCTTATCCATTTAAAACTCTGCAAATTGAGACATGCAAAGTTTCCATGCTTATTGGAAATAATCTAAGACATTTATCTTCAATTTACATAGCAGCATCTCCGTTTTTCTCACTTTGGTGAGAGTGCGGTTTGTTGACTGCAATTTTATAAGTAATATACTTGAAGTAAGAATCTGTGAATCCTGATTATATAGGTGGTATATATGCTGAGTACACTAAAAGGGAAAATATCTGTTGTATATCTTAGTCTTGTTCTGGTTATTGCGATTGTAGGAGCAATATCCGTTTTGAACCTATACAGTCTGCACAAAGGTGTAGACGGGTTAATGACAGACAATTACAAGAGCATTAAGGCTGTAAACATCATGTTGGGGGCTGTGGAAAGACAGGATATTGCCATGCTGACCTATATCAATGTAGACAGGCCAAAAGGAATTGACATATTTCTGGACAATGCAGCTGTATTCAATCAATGGTTTGACGTAGCGAACAATAATATCACTGAACATGGTGAAAAAAACTATATATCAAAAATAAATAACTTCTATAAGCTATATATCAAGTCTTTTTCAGAGCTTCAGGAGTTGCAGAGCAGCGGGGGAAGGGTTAAAGCCCTGGCATATTACAATTCCGCAATAATGAAGGACTTTAATGCTCTGAAGAAAGAATTAAGCGGATTGTCCCTTATAAATGAGAAAGCTATGTTTAATAAAAAGGCTAATGTTACTGTTGATGCAAAACAATCAATGTATGTTCTGATTTTTTTATCTGCTTTCGCAGTAATAGGCGGATTTCTTTTATCAAGGGTTTCTGTAAACAGGTTTTTAACTCCGATATATACACTTACCGAGGCAATCAAGCTTGTCAAAGCAGGAGAACTGAATAAACAGATTGAGGTTACAACCAGTGATGAGGTTGGTGAGCTTGCAGCAGAATTCAACAATATGACAAAAAGGCTTCAGCAGTTTGAACAAAGTACACTCGGTCAGCTTATGACAGAAAAAAACAAATCCCTTGCAATAGTTAAAAGCATCATTGATCCTTTAATAGTACTGGATACAAATTATAAAGTAATACTTCTGAATGATGCTTGTGAAAAGTTTTTTAATGTCAAGGAAGACAGGGTATTAAACAGGCATTTTCTGGAGGCGATACGTGAAGGAGAAATATTTGAGCATATTTCCAGCGTATTGAATTCTAAAGAGGAACATAAAGAAAAAATTATATATGTAAAATCCGAGGATGAATATTATTTCAATATTGCCGTAACTGTTATAAAGGATAATGATGCAAACATAGCCGGGCTTATAGCAGTATTCCACAATGTTACACAGCTTAAGAAGCTGGAGAGGATCAAAACTGATTTCCTTGCTACGATATCACATGAATTAAAAACACCTTTGACCTCAATCGTAATGGGAACCAGCCTTATACTTGACGAAAGCATGGGGAACTTGAACGAAGATCAAAAAAGTGTAATAAATACTATGAAGGAAGACGAAATAAGGCTTTCCAATCTTGTGAATGAACTTCTGGAATTGTCTAAAATCGAATCCGACAGAGCTATTTTCAACTTCGAATCCTGCTCAATGGAAGGAATAATAGACACATCAGCAAAACAGTTTTATGAGCAATCTCTCCAGAAGGATGTAAGCCTGTATTATGATTTGGATGAACAGCTTCCCAGAGTCAACGCAGATGCGGAAAAAATACTTTGGGTAATCAACAATCTGATTAATAACGCATTAAAATATACAAACGCAGGAGATGAAATAAGTATAAGGGCTTATGCCGGAGATAATCTGATGTATGTATCCGTCAAGGATACCGGGGTTGGAATCCCTGAGGAATTCCAAAGCAGAATTTTCGAAAAATTTATACAGGTAAAAGATCATGACAAAGAAATCAGAGGAACAGGGCTTGGCCTTTCCATTGTAAAAGAAATCATAGAAGCACATCATGGAAGCATATTGTGCGAAAGCAAACTGGATGTTGGGAGCACCTTCACGTTTACTCTCCCGTTATATAAGGAGGACTCAAAATGAAGCATGTATTGGTTGTAGATGACACTAAGAATATAAGGATTTTATTGAGAAAATGTCTTGAGCTTGAAGGCTACACTGTCAAGACGGCAAATGACGGCTTGGAAGCGTTGGAAATGCTGAAAAATGAAGCTTTCGACCTGGCTTTTCTTGATATCAAAATGTCTCACTTCAGCGGGACAGAAGTACTGAAAAAAATGAGAGAGCTTGGAATAAATACTCCTGTTATAATTATTACTGCGTATGCAACAGTTAAAAATGCAGTAGAATGCACACAAATGGGAGCTGTCGCCTATATACAAAAACCTTTTACCGCTGACAAGGTCAGATCTTTATTGAACGAACTATCTATTAAAGCATGCAAGGAAACAGATGTTAAATCTATTGAAAGTTTTTTTGAACAGATCAATATTTGTTTAAATAACGGTGAGTTTAAACAGGCTGTTGATTTGCTAACAAAAGCTATATCAATTGAGCCGGATAATCCGGAAGTTTATTTGCTTTACAGTAGGGCTTATAAGGGCATAGGTGATCTGATACATGCAGATAAATTTTACAGTATGTATAAACTGCTAAAAGACTAAAATTTATTACCCCCGCCTTTCGCTGCATTTGAGTCTGACCTCGAACTCAGTTCTATTGTTCCTGCTGACAGCATTGATAACCGCGCCGTGTATTTCCGCAATGCTCCGGACGATTGCAAGTCCGAGACCGGAGCCGCCTTTTTCCCTGGACCTGGACTTTTCAGCCCTGTAAAACTTTTCAAAAATGTGTGAAAGGTCGTTTTCCTGTATGGTAACACCGTAATTGACAACCTTGACAACCGCTCCTTCCGATCTTTCAGTCAACTCAATGTCAATGTATTTGCCTTCTCTTCCGTATTTGATCGAATTGCTTATCAGATTCTCGAACAATCTGGCAAGTAAAGCCGGATCTCCGGGCACGATTATTTTTGATTTGTCAAAAAACATTCTGAATTCCATCCCAGCTTCCATTACTGCCGGCATAAAGCCTACAATAACCTGTTCAAGTAATTCTCCCAGGTTGATGTCTGCCATGTATATTTTCAAGTCTCTGCTGCTTAATTTTGAGTATTCAAAGAGCTGATCAATAAGTCCCTTCAATTCAAAGCATTTATTCCTGGCAATATCGGCATAGTGGTGTAAAGCTGCTTCATCAGCATATTTATGCTCCGCAATCAGTTCAAGATATCCTAGCATTGACGTCATCGGTGTTCTAAGGTCATGTGAAACATTATTGATCAGGTCAAGCTTTGACTGCTCCCAGCCTCTTTCCTCTTCGACAAGCATTTTTATCTTTAAAACCATATCATTAATGATCTGCGAAAGCTCACCGAGTTCATCGGAGGACCTTTTGGGAATGCTTATATCAAGCTTGCCCTTTGATACCTCCTGCAAGCTGCACATAATTTCATTTAAATAGTCAACGCTTCTTTGCATCAGGAAGTAGAAGAATATGAACATCACAATGACAAAAAGCACAAAGGCAGCCAAAAAGATCAAAGGCATGATCGTCATGTAATTTGAATTAATCCAGTTTAACAGTTTCACATTTGTGGCACAAATGACAGCAAATACCAGGAACAAAGCGAATATGCAGAGAAACGAAAGTACTGCACTTGTCAGGAAGGTCAATATAAGCTTGAACCTGATAGGGTAAAATTTATTTTTCAATCTTATAGCCTACCCCCCATACCGTTTCAATTATTTTCGGCTCCTTCGGATTTATCTCGATTTTTTCTCTGAGCCTCCATATATGCACCATTACAGTGTTATTTGAGTCAAAATATTTGTCCTTCCATACCCGCTCGAAAATTTCTTCCGCACTAAAGACTCTTCCGGGATTACCTGCCAAAAGTAGAAGGATTTCATACTCAGTAGGCGTAAGGCTGATTTCCTTGTCATAGACATGGACTGAATGACTTTCTTTATTTATAGATAGGCCCTTTATACTTATTACGTTAGTATTTTCCCCTGCATTCATATTTGAGTTGAGATAAATATAGCGTCTTATCTGTGATTTGACACGTGCAAGCAGCTCCATAGGATTGAAGGGCTTCGTCATATAATCGTCAGCGCCTATACCAAGCCCGGCTATCTTATCCATATCTTGAGATCTTGCGCTCAGCATTATGATCGGTATGTTTTTCCCGGCTCTTATCTTTCTGCATACCTCCATACCGTCTATTCCCGGCATCATGATATCAAGTATTACCAAATGGATATTTGCGTCCCTGATGATCCGAAGCCCTTCTATCCCATTATAAGCCTTATAAACCCTGTATCCTTCATTTTGAAGATATACTTCAATGAGTTCTGCTATTTCCGCTTCATCGTCGATAATAAGAATACTGTAATCATTCATACCGGAGACCCTTCGTTATGCAAAAACTATAATATATCGATTATAGCATATGACGGCAGAATTAACCATTGCATAGGCTATTGAAGCTTGAGGCCGAGCATGTTCCAGAAATTCAAAAACCATACAAATCCAAGGCCTGCCAGCACAACTGCAGTATAATGTACTCTTCCCGCAAAGGACCAGAATTTTTTAATCCAGGCAAGCACAGCAAATACTGCTGCCGCAGCTGTCAGGAGACTTCCGGCTATGAAGCCCGTCAATTCAACATATGCCTGTGCGGGCAGCCCTAACTGGATCCTGTAATCCACACTCATAAGCATTATACAGAAGCCGCAAAGTGAAGCAACGTTTATAAAGCAGACCAATCCTCCTACCAATCTTGCAGCTTTTGCAGGTTTAGAGTAATTATTAGGCTTGCCTTTGAATTTCCTTATTACCCAGCCAATAACCCAGATCAGGAGCGAAGCAAGGAAAACAATCAAACATACTCCCAGAAGCAGCAGATTGAAACCACTTGTTTCATACCACTTAAGCTTTTCAAAGGTTTTAAAGGGTTCTCCATCTGATAAATACTCCACTTTGCCTTTTTCATTCCTATTAAACGAAATATAGCTTCCATCATCCTCCCTTTGGAAAAGCATCGGACCGACTTCAACCAATCTTGTTGAGAACTCAGCAAAGTCGGCAGACATTTTCTTATCCAGGGTAATCCCTTTCATCTCAAGAGTACCGTCGCCATTATCCGTAATCTTCAACTCCCCGTCACTCGGGAGCAGGCATATCATTTTGCCGACAGTACTTACGGCTATATCGTCATAGCTTCTGTATGTTCCCGTATATTCCCCGGCTCTCGATTTGAAGCCTGCCGGAGCCTTAGGGAATTTCGGAGCTTTTTGAGGAAAGAAACGGTCCATAAACTCTGCTTCGAATTTAAAAGGAAGTATGTTTTCGCAATTGATTGCCATGAAGAAGCCAAGCTTTTGATCAGGTATCATATACATCGTTGTCGTAAAGCCTCCTGCATATCCTCCCTCATGCTTGATCGCTTTTTGTCCGTTCCTGTAATCCTCAATAAAAGCATATGCCATACCGGGCATTTTAGGATTACTTGTATAATGCTGCTCATGCATGAACTTTGCTGTTTCTTCCTTGAGTATCCGTTTCCCCTGGTATTCCCCGTTTTGAAGATGGGCAATCATGAAATTGCACATATCTGAGGCTGTTGCATTGACACAACCGTCACCTGCGGCCGGAGAATAAATTTTGGTATCCAATGCCTTGTATTTTTTGCCAACATAGGCATACGGTGTTGCTGCACTGTCAGGCAAATCCCCTATGCTGCTGTTTTTCATATCAAGAGGCTCAAGGATATTTTTCTTTAAATATTCCTCATAAGGCATGCCGGATATTTTCTGTACAAGGAAACCCAGAAGGTTAAACCCGAAATTTGAATATCTTGTATTTAAGTCCGGCTCTTTCAGAACTCTTGTATTTTTCAGCTTCATGAATTCTTCATAAGACAGAGCGCTGTCCCTGGTTCTTGAACCGCCGCCTATATCACTTCCCGCATCCAACCCGCTTGTATGAGTTAAAAGGTTATCGAAAGTCACAGGCTTGGAAAAGCTGTTTTTCAACTTAAAGCTCTTTATGTATTTCTCTACATTATCTTTCAAATTAAGCTTGTTTCTTTCATACAACTGCATTACGGCGGTGCCTGTAAAGGTTTTCCCGGTGGAGCATATATAAAAAACAGTTTTATCGGGATCAACAGGTGTCTTCTTCTCAATGTTGGAATAACCATAGCCCTTCTTGAAAATTACCTTTCCGTTTTGTACAACCGAAACCGCCGCCCCCGGAATATGGTTCTTGTTCATATATTCACTAAAGAATTCATCCGAAAAAGCCTCGATATTCTTTTTATTAACCTGTGCGGCAGTAATTTGTGCTTGAGGCTTTGAAGTTCCAGCTTGGGCTTCAATACTTAAGGCAAAAACGGAAAGTAAAAATACAGCCAGCATTACAAATGTGTTTCGCCAATTTTTTATATTTCTTACCATTTTAATATCCTCCGATGCAAATTTATTCTCAACTTTAAATTTACATGGGACAATTAAAATTTTATTTACTTATTTCTTAAGATTTTTTTACGAAATTGTGTAAAAAAAAAATGAGCTCTGCAGTTTAGCAGAACTCGAAAAATATATTTAATTTATTTGGTGGGTTTAATAATGGTCTTGCTCGGAAGCATTGTCTGCAGCCTCTTTAACTGAGCAGAAATGTTGCCTTTTATCAATGCGGTTTTAGCAGTTAATTCTTTATACTTGTCCGCAGCGTCCTTACTTACCTTTTTCTCAAGCGATTTCAGTTCTCTTTCAACCGCCGAAAGCCTATTTGACAGTGCCTTAAGCTTACCGGTCATTCCATTAACGAAACCCTTGATATCCTGCTTTTTATTCCCATCATGCTTTCCGTATACATAATTCGTTGTTGAAACTCCGGTAGTATTTGCAATAGTCAACGCAACAGGGGTGGAAATAGCAGCAGGCGTTACGGTAATAGCTGGCGGTGTTGCATTAATTGCCGACGGTGTTATAGTAATTGCTGATGAAGTAGGCACCAGTATGTATTGATCAATTTTCACTTTTATGTCGTTTACGCCTTTTTCTATTTCAGCCAGTTTCTTTTCTGTGCCTGTCAACTGTTTGTCCCAATTGTTCTTAGGAACAAAAGGCTTTTTAATGTTTTGTTTATTCTTCTGTGAATTTTCTTTACCATTATTGTTATCTTTAGCTTTAGGCTGTGGTGCATTTTTAGGGTCTCTGTCATTGACCTTCTTCTGAATCGAAGGAGGATTTTTAGGTCCTCCGCCATTATCCTTATCAGGTTTTGCGGATACAACCAAAGGTATGCTTGCTATAAAGACAAATACAGTAATTGCTGAAATCAATTTTCTCAACTTGGTTTTCATTTTTTCTCCCTCCTATATCGGGCTTTTATTTTTTATGTAATATTATTCGATAACCAAACTCAGAAAAATGGGGTAAAATAAAAAATAGGCATAAATGCCTATGAAAAAGTCAGGAAGTCTATGACTATCAAGTTCCGAAACGGGTCCTATAGCCGCATTTGCGGCAGAGTTCCTCTACTGCATTTCTATTTGAAAATCCTTCGTACAGCCGGACTGCACGTTCACTTTCTTTTATGCTTTGAAAGCTTTGGTTGAAAATGTTTCCAAGGCTTATTGCCCCTTCTCTGTCGAGGCAGCAGGGAACAACGGTGCCGTCAACCAAAATGGCAACCTGATCCCGCAAGCCATAGCAAAAGCCCTTGCTTCCTATCTCTTCAAGCCCACTGTCAGGCCATTCAAATTCCGATGCCTGATTGAGAAATATGTTTTGGGCAAGCCTTATACCGTTGCATGGAGTCAGCTTTTCTTCTATCGCATAATCAAGGCTGAATTCATGTTCAATCCTGCGAAGTATGTGTTCATTTCTATCATTTCTACCTTTCTCAGTCAAATTCCACAGCCTTAGGCAGATAGAAATCCCGCCCGACCTTTGCGACATTTGAATGAAAGAAAAAATGTTATCTAAATAAGCTTCCATAGTACAAGCAATGCTGTTTGCCTCAAAGCTGTGAAGTGAGAAATTAACCTGCCTCAGCGCAGGTTTGGAGATTATTTTATCTGACGCCTTATTTATGAGTGTACCATTCGTAGTAATATTTACTTTAAAGCCATAATCATGGCTGAGCTCAAGAAACCTATCGATTTCCGGATGAAGAAGCGGTTCGCCCATGACGTGGAAATAGATATATTTTGAATGGTTTTGAAGCTTAAAAAGTATTTCTTCAAAGCTCTCACAACTCATAAATTCGACGGGGCGTTTTGTCTTCGGACAAAAAGAGCACGAGAGGTTGCATGCGTTGGTTATCTCTATGTAAGTCTTTCTAAATTTTTTAATTGCTGTCAAGGTTGAGGGTGTATCCTTTCGTATGATTTACACTAAATAGTATAGGTATTTCCAAAATCATTATGCAGTATGGAATGCACAAAGGGTAGACCCAAGGCCTACCCCAGTTTTATTAATGCATTAATTTAAACTATTCATTCTATCTTTCCTGCAGTCTTTGATATAATAAAATCAACTTTGCCGAATGAGAATACGACAGGAATTATGTACGCATCTGTTAAACCTGTCAGCTTTTTACCGTTATTTACCACCTGCGGGGTCAATTCAAGTTCTATTTCATCTATGGACATATTCACCAGGTATAAGCCGTTGTGCTGATTAAGGAATTCTCCCACCGATGCTTTGACAAACTCGTCATTGACGGAATAATTATCTTTTGCATATTTGCCTGCGAAAGCTATAAACTCCTGCTCATTTGCGGATACGGCAGTGAACATGCCTATCTCACCTGTTATTTCCTGGGAAGCGAGCCAGTCAAATTGGACACTGTCCACAGATATGATATCAAGAACTTTGAAGTCATCATCAATGAACCTGATTATATTTCTTATCAGAAGAGACGCATATCTCTTGTATAGGTTGCTTTCGGAACAGTTGAACTTAAAAAATGCATTTACATATTCAGTAGTATCTTCGTTCTGTATCGACTTGAATTGCTCATCAGTCAGGCTGTACTCGTTTTTATAGCCGTTAAGAGATGCTTCGAACTGCTCAAGGTTCATATATCCCTTATCGACCAATGCTTGTCCAAGTAGTAGATGCCCAGTTTTCTGAGTCGAAAGCAATTTTTGTAACTTTTCCTCATCCAAGTATCCCATTTCAATAGCCAGCTCCCCGAATTTTTTATCTACCTTTGCCTGCATACCGTGAACCTTTTCAACCTCTGTTGCATTCATAAAGCCGGAGTTGACTGCTAAAACCCCAAGTTTCAGGTGAACATTTTTTTGATAATCCAACGCATCCTTAAGTTGGTCGGGAGAAATCAACTTTTTATTCAATAAATAGCTTCCGAATATTTGTGAAAACATTAGCTTATTCCTCCCCTTTCATGCAGTTGGCGACTATGTTCTTTATCTGATTTTCTTCGAAGGGCTTTTGTATGAATTCATATGCTCCTGCTTCCAGAGCTTTTCTTAGGTGTGTCTTTGTACCTGATGAAGAAGCCATTACAACCTTTGCTTGCTTGTCAAATTCCAGTATTTCTGCTACTGCTTCAATTCCGCCTTTAACAGGCATGACAATATCCATGAAAACCAAGTCGGGCTTGTACTGCTTGTACATATCAATAGCGTTCTGCCCGTCAAGAGCTTCCAAAACCTCCTTGCACCCGCAACTTAACAGACAATCTTTCAATTGTTTTCTGATAAGTATGGAGTCATCACAGACTAAAACCTTTAAAGAATCTGATTTCATAGCAATTCTCCTTGTCATATTGATTTTTAATCGAAAACAAAACGAACTTTTGAAATGAGACCCAGTACTTTGTAACACTTCAATCTTATATATTCATTCAAAGTGTTACAAATGTACTTCCTCTGATTGCGGCCTGCTTATCTATAACTTTTAGACTTTACAGGCCACTAGCGCTTTTTAAATAATTATATCATATATTGTAAAAATTTAAATATAATTTTATCCCTTTTAGTTTTAGCTTGACCTTAAAAGGATTTCATAATGGAACTTTTTTGGCATGCGAGTTTTTTTCAATTATTTATGTTCGTTTTAGACGGCAGATGCATATTATGGCTATATCACAAGTTTTTTATTCAGGGGGCATCTAAATGAATGAAAGCAGTCCCAACCCGCTAAATCAGTTGGACAGCGTCAGGCAGGCAAGAGGAACGCATAATCTGACGGCTTATTTCCGTGATATCGCGGCAGAAAACAGGCATGGCGCTTTAAAGCTTCTAAATGAAGACAGCCTGCTTTTTGCAAGCTTATTCACTCTGAGAAATGCTATAAATGAGTTAGGGCTTCGGGGGTATCTTAACAGCCGCAACTACAATTCTCTTCTTTTTACGGATTATGTCCTTGGCGGCAAAAGTACAAAAGCAATAATTAATAACAGTCTAAATAAAAACAAAATTCTCAGCTTTTTAGGTTGGATGGTTGAAAGCGGAAGAGAAGAAATCGAACAGGGTTTTGACGATGTAATAGATGCTGCTGCCATCAATCTTTTAAAGAGATATAAGGTAGCAGCCGTCATTCCCGCTGTTACTGATACAATTTTTGAGCGGAATAGAAGGGATGCTTACACCTACGACCTTATTTGGGCGCTGTTCGAGTCTTCTAATCCCGAGGTTCTGATAAAGATTTCGGAAAGGCTGTATTCTGAAAATGAAAAGGATGTTGAACTCGCTCAAAAGCTTCTAAGCTTTATACCCGGTGAAGAAAACACAAATTCCCGAGTCAGCTCTAAGACCGATTGGATCAAGGAAAACTATAGTTTCCTTTATTATACAGGTGAAACTCAGCACCAAAGCTGCAATCCCCAGCCATTTGCAGTTTCACGGGAGGCTAAATACATCTGCAGGCCAATATCTCAAGAAAGAGGAACTTTTCCAGAACCTTTATCAGGGAAAGACCATAAAGCCCTTACACATTTCAGTGCTCTTGATGACCATACAAAGGAGTTGCTGTCAGACTTCTCTTCAGAGCTTGCCCGATGCGACCCTGAAAAATGGGTTCAGTGGCTGGAATCACCCATTTGCGAACAAATAATCGAGGTAGCAAGATCAAGAGGAGGGATACTGTGATAAGAATAGCCGGAAATGTCATGAAAACCGAACAGATCCTTAACGGATATAACCCCGGAGACCTGGGAAGAAGAATGATAGCTGCTCTTGATTCAAGTGAAAACACATATAGTTATTCCTCCTTGGAGCAATTAAAATTCGAGGTAGACATGCGCAATAATATTGTCAAAGCGTCAATAGCCTTGTCAAGAAGCCGATTCTCCTTCAAGGTATTCAAAAAATCAAAATGCAACCCTGCCTTTTGGAATCGTACTCCTGAGGGAGGATTCAGAATCAAGCAAGGTGTAATGCCTTATGAAGCAATAAACGACATATTCAATAACAGCAATAAATACGGAACTGAATGCGCTACTGCGATTGTAATAGTTTTTTGTAAGGCATTGGTCGACATATACCCCCCAGACCTTTCAAACCAAGCCCTTAAAGGAATATACCTTATGAACTGGCAGCATCTGAACCCAAACCTTGGCATTGAGTATATCCGTCATGTGGGAGATTTTTTCCCAGGTGACTGCAGATATTTCAAGAACCCGGATGTAGACCCGGAAACACCCGAATGGCAAGGTGAAAACACGATAGATCTGGGCAATGGAAATTACTACGGGCACGGAATCGGTATAGCTTCAGCAAAATCAATCATCAGAGAGCTTAATCGCCAAAGAGTACCCGGATCTACAACATCCGCATATCTGATGGATTCTGTTACCAGACCTGATTTTAAAAGTCTGTATGAAGGTTTATGATAGCACTAAGTAGTACGGCATTCTTTTTTATCAGTTCTTCTTTTGGAGGGTATGACCGTAAAGAAAACACCGACGCCAATACATGAATAGTATGTGATTATTCTCCAAAGCAGAATTGCCAGAACGATGGCATTACCTGAAAAGAACAGCCCGAAGAATAAATAGAATCCGCCTTCCGCCCCGCCTGCGGAGCCTGGTAATGGAACTATGGAAATAACTGTTGCTATAAAGACTGCTGCTGAAAATAAATAGAAAAAGCTCGTCCCGCTAAATCCAAAGCTCAAATAAATAAAGAAGGGTATGGAGAAGAAGCAGGTAAGCTGCAGAAATATCAATAATGCAGTCTTAAAAAGCAATTGGGGGTGTTCTTTAAGCATATAGGCATTATCGTGAAAATTTGCAAGTGAATCTTCTATTTTCTTTTCAGCTTCCTCAACACGTTTAACAATCCTGACCTTTTTCAAGATTGTGAAAACAAAGTTTATGATTTTATGGGTCAAAGTCCTGTTGTATGAAAACAATATAGTAAATATAATCATGGATGCATGAACCGAAAGTCCGAGCACAGACATTGTAAACAAGAGATTTATTTTATGTCTGAAGTAGTTGTATGAGAAAAGCATCACAACAAATGAATACATTGTAAGTATGCTTTGGTATACAAGAAACCTTACCATTACAATCGAACTTGCACTCCCCGTATCGATCCCGTTTCTCACCATGTAAAAAACCTGAGCCGGCTGACCGCCTGCAGCAAACGGAGTAACCGAATTAAAAAACTGAGCTACCATAACAGAAGAAAATGAATCCCTGAATCTCTTCTTAATATTGTACGAATGTGAAATGGAGTGTATTGCCATAGCCTCAAAACTCCAATATAGAAGCATGAGGATTGCTGCTAACAGTAGCCATCTTATGCTTAGTTTTGACAACTGTCTGAAAAAGTTTTCAAACCCCCTTGGGCTGAAAAATAGGATGGAAAGCATTATTAACGGTATAGCAACAATAAGTATGTAAATTATTTTTTTAGCCACTGTACTCTCCTGTTTTTAACAGTTATTTAAAGTCTGCTATTATGCCTCTTAACCTGATAGAAAGACATAAAAAGAAGATTTCACCTGCAAAGCAGCATCTTCTTTTGCATTAAAAGTTTCAATCTGTCTTTGAACCCTTCAGTCTGCCGTGAGCTTTCCGTTTTACATCGGTATTGGTTTCGATCACCTTGTAATAAAGTTGTTCTATACTTTCACCGAAATGTTCGATTGAGTATTCACGGACTGTATTTTGGGCATGCTTAACCAATTCTGAAGACAGATCTCTATTATTAAAAATTTCTTCTACAATATAAGGTATTTCATCGTCCGATTTGAATACCCTGCCATTATACTTATCAATTATTAGGCGTTCGATATTTCTGTCCTCTTTAACAATAACAGGAACATCCGCCGCCATTGCCTCAATAATAGTCAGCCCTTGAGTTTCTGTTACTGAAGAACTGATGAATACATTTCCAAGCATATAAAACTTACCGATCATTTCCCATGGCAGTTCACCGGTACAAATAACCGAGTTATCAACATTGAGTTCTTTCGCTAAAGCCTTAAGTTCCTCAAGGTATGGCCCGTCCCCAACAACAAGGAATTTTGCATCAGGCACCTTCTTAAGTATTACGGGAAGCTGATTTAATATAACATCTATGCTCTTTTCCTTTGCCACCCTTCCGACGAATACTATTACAGGATCGTCCCTTTTAATGCCTACGCTTTCCTTAAGCTTAATCAATTCATCCTGAGTATAATTGGAACGTTCAAACCTCTTAAGGTCAACCCCTGTAGGTATTACCTTTATTGGCGTCTCAGTTCCGTACTCCTTTAATATGTCATAAACCTTCAAGGTTGGCACTATCACAAGGTCACAGCCATTACAATAATTTCTGCTTAAAACCTTTACCAGGTTATCGGAAAACCTTTTAAATTTGCCTTTGGAAATATAATAAAAATAGTCTTTCCAAAGTGTGTGGTAAGTATGAACAACCGGTATTCCCATTTGTCTTGCCATAATTTTCCCAAACATCCCCAGCGAAAACTCTGATTGAGTATGTATTATATCCAGCTTCAATCTTTTAACGCATTTAGCAGCTCTAGGCGAATATAATAAACCAACCCTTCTGGATTTGAAAAAAATGAAAGGCATGCTTGGCAGCCTGAATACACCGGATTTTTTAGGAGCCGAAACAGGGTTTGAAGTTGTAAATATATATACTTTATGGCCCCTCTTTTTCAATTCCTCCTGAAGGGAACATATTGAAGTCACAAGCCCGCTTACTTCAGGGTAATACGAATCGGTAAACAATCCAATATTCATTGAAGACCATCCTTTAATTTTGTTTCAATTATAGTATATCTTATGTTTTTAGAATAATCCCCTTTACAATATTTGCGCCAACCAAAGAACTCACAATGCTTTAATATAATAACCTTCAATACTTATACGACAAGTTTTTATAAATAGCATAAGCGATGTCAAAAATTTTCCAAAGCTATTATATCACATTTTTACGCACTATCCCATATAAAATTGAACTGTACAACACGAAAACACATAGAACATGTTGAACAGTATGCAATTATTATATTTTACTATGCTTTGTTTTATTTCATGCCAAGTTAACGACATTTTTCTGCATTTAACTACAAAAGATATTCTAACATTATAGGAAAAGGTTAGCAAGAATTGATAATTGATTAGATTAAAGAAATGTGCAGATTAATAAACCGACGCATTAAGGCTCTGTTGCATACGGCCATTGATCGATTCCACCCAAATTGTACACATTTTTATATCCCAACTTTGTCAGAATCTCTGCAGCCTGGCGGCTTCTAACACCCTTAGCGCAATAAACGATGATTTCAGTTTGTTTATCGGGTACATATCCTGCGATTTTTTTCTCCAGGCCGTCCAATGGAATGTTTATGCTTCCCGGTATGTGTTTCTGCGAATATTCATCGGGTTTTCTTACATCAATGAGGAACGCACCTGCTACGACATGTCCCGCAACGCTATAAGGGGTAATTGACTGAATACCGGTATTTAAATTTGAAACGAATATGCCCTTATCACCTGTAGAGAGAATCTTGTTTGTACCTGAAGCAATCCCTTTCAAATCCTTATCCGAAATTGTTTTATATTTTCTGCATTGATGGCACTCCGGCAGTGTAAGAATGCTTCCATTACTTCCGACAGCAATTATTTGTGTCCCGTCCCATGCAGCCCCATAAAGCCTGATGTCAGACAAATCCTTCATTTCAACGGCAGATATGACCTCGGCAGACCAGGCCCCGGCATCAGGAGAAAGGATCGATACAGGATATACCTTTCCTTTCGTGTACCCGACAATATTGAATGTATTGTTAATCCATATAATATCTTTCAGCATGGATACCGGTAAATTATTATCTGCGATGTGGGCAGAGGCTTTCCATGCAATACCGTCTTTTGACGAAATGATCGTTGAATTGTCACCCACAGCAACAAATAGCTTGTCATTAACTGCTATTCCGTTTAGTGAGTTACTTGTTCCGGACCTGACCTTGCTCCACTTTACCCCATCTTTTGAAAACAAAACTGTCCCATTGTCTCCAACAGCTGCATACTGCATTTTCCTTCCGGCAGCCTTTCTCAGAGAAGCTTTTGTTCCCGAATTACGTTTCTGCCATACCGCTCCATCTTTTGAACTGAGTATGGTACCGTAATCTCCGACAGCAATAAACTCTTTTCCGCTCCAAAACACTCCGTTCAAAGCAGTGGATATCCCTGATTTTGCTTTTTTCCAGTGAGTTCCGTCTGTGGACAGTTCAATGATACCTGCTTGCCCCACAGCTGCATAAATTCCTTTTCCGTAAGCAATCGCATTCAGTTTTCCGTTTAAGACACATTGCCAATCCAGATCATTAAGTGCATATGCACCGGGCGGAATCATTACAAATAGAGTTATCAGAACAATAAATATAGAAAGCCCCCGAATAAAAGGTCTCATAAAAAATCCTCCTTCAGTTACTGCTTGTTCAGTTCCTTACTTTCAACATTAATGTAATTATATTACATAGGCGCTATACTTTCAATAGCGTCAGCGTAGTCAGCCTATCCCTAACAGGCAGTGCCCGTCTTTGATTTGCCTGGGTATATCTTATTTCGTGAAATTATGCAAGAATAATTTCACTGTATTTCATACATTCTTTTTTCGGCAAGCCTAACACAAAATACAAGACAAATACGTAAAATAAAATTAATATACCAAATAAGCTCCATTTTCTAGGCTTTCCAAGTTCATTTGAGATTTACAGCATTTGACATGCACCGAATGAATCATATATACTATCAACTGTCAAACTTTTATAATTTGCAGGATTTTTAAACTTAACATTCATAAAGGTTTTACATTTAAATTAATAATTCACAAAGGAGTGGAAGTCTTGAAAAAGAACATTGGGGTTAAATTAATGGTGATAGTCGCTCTATTACTGATTTTCCCGGCCCAATGCTGGGCCGAAGGTGCAGGAAGCGCTGCAAAAGGTATTGGTCAGGTAGGACAATATAACTTTTCAATTCACATCCTTGCAATGCTGCTTGTAGGTTTTGGATTTTTGATGGTTTTTGTAAAGAAGTACGGTTATAGTGCAACAACAGGTACATATCTTGTAGTTGGTACGGCTCTTCCTCTTTATCTTCTTCTTCGTTCAACAGGCGTTTTATCTTCGGAAGCATTTTCACCGGACAGCATTAAATCACTTTTATTTGCCGAATTTGCAGCTGCAGCCGCATTAATCGCTATGGGTGCAGTACTTGGGCGTCTTCGCGTATATCAGTATGCACTGCTTGCAGCATTGATTGTCCCGGTATACATGATCAACGAATGGCTTGTTCTGGATGGCGGACTGGACATAACAAAAGGTTTTGTTGATGCCGCAGGTTCAATAGTAATTCATGCATTCGGAGCATACTTCGGCTTAGGCCTTACAATAGCTTTAACCAGCCGTCAGCACCGGGAACAGGAAATTCAGACTGATGAAACCTCCGACCGTTTCTCCATGCTTGGTTCAATGGTATTATGGATATTCTGGCCAAGCTTCTGCAGCGCCATAGTTCCGGAAGCAGACTTTGCACGTACAGTAATTAATACGATTATGGCTTTATGCGGAGCAACTCTGATGACATATCTTGCAAGTGCTCTGTTAAGAAAAGGAAAGATTTCGATTGCAGATATGGCTAACGCTGCTCTTGCCGGCGGTGTAGCAATCGGAGCAACCTGCAACAGAGTTGAGCCTGCCGGTGCTTTCGGAATCGGAATACTAGCAGGTGCAATATGTGTAATAGGATACACTGTCATCCAGCCAAGGATCCAGTCTCTGCTAAAGATTGTAGATACCTGCGGAGTTCATAACCTCCATGGTATGCCCGGGCTTTTGGGTGGAATTATTGCCATCATTGTCGTTCCGGGCGCCGCAAAGGCACAGGTTGCAGGTATTGTATTTACTGTAATACTGGCTTTTGCAAGCGGTGCAATTGCAGGCTTTATTATAAAGTTTACAGGTTCTAAAAAGCTGGCTTATGAGGACAAGGATGAGTTTCTGGAAGGATAATGAACAATTAATATAGCCAGGGTGGGATTTATTAGCCTAACCCTGGCATTTTTATTCCCTTTTCATTGCCATTACTAGTTATCATCATTATGTCGATTTAAAATACAGCTTATCAAACATCTTATTACCCACTAAAAAACAGATGCTTTTACGAATTCTATTAAATAGTAAAACTTTGGAATTTTAGGAGGGGGATTCTAGTTATGAAAAAAGTTTTTCGTTTTATAAGTCTGACAATATTATTGTTATTCTTAGTAAGCACAGCTTTGCCTGCAAATCTATATGCGGCATCTACAGTTAGTCTTGATTGGGGAACCAATTATCAGACAATTGATGGCTTCGGTGTTTCAGAAGCTTTTCATCAATCAAACAACATTGCGCTTTTAGGAGATACAAAGCAGAAAGAAATCTACGACTTATTATTTTCAACATCAAAAGGCGCAGGCTTTTCCATTTTCCGCTCAATACTTGGCGATGGCGGAACCTGGGGAAATGCAACCGACGGTCCGAACAAGACAATGCAGCCGTCCGAATCCACATGGGACTGGCAAGCCTCAAACGATGATCAGATACCTATGATCAAGGCTATCCAGTCAACATACGGAATAAAAAGTATTCTTTATACGGTATGGAGCCCTCCGGCATGGATGAAAACAAACGGTTCCATTGCAGGGGGATCTCTCAGAACAGATAAATATCAAGCCTATGCCACCTATTTGGCAGAACATATAAAAAACTACAAATCAAAATTCGGAGTTGATATTACACATATCGGAATTTCCAACGAACCCGACCTTACAACAGCCTATTCTTCATGTACATGGTCATCAGATCAATTTAAAGCATTTATGAGCGGCTATCTTGTTCCAACCTTTAACAGTGCGGGTATAACTGCAAAAGTTATTGTGGGAGAACCCATGAGATGTTCAGAATCATATGCAACGGGCAGCTTAAACGATAGTACCGCCGTAACAAGAACAGATATTGTCGGCTGCCATAATTATGATTCCTCTTATGTCACCTTCCCTACCACTAAGTCAAAAGGAAAGGGAATATGGATGACGGAAGTATCAAACATGAGCAATAATGATCCTTCAATTACCGATGGACTCAAATGGACAAAGCAAATTCATGATTTTATGACAGTAACACAGGGAAATGCCTGGCTTTACTGGTGGGGTGCATGCTACAAAACAAATGTCGGAGAAGGTCTTATTAGAATGGACATGAACTCGAAAACTTATACTGTTGATAAAAGGCTTTACACTATCGGACAATTTGCAAGATTTGTAAGGCCCGGCTGGCAGAGATTTGCTGCAACAGCAAATCCTGTTAACGGAGTATATGTAACTGCATATAAGGATCCGGCCACCGGTAATTTTGCAATAGTTGCCATGAACAACGGTTCAAGCGATCAATCTATTACCTATACCTTAAACGGTTTTTCGGCCCAATCGGTTACACCGTATACAACCTCCTCAACTCAAAATTTAGCTGCAGGTTCGGATATACAAGTCAGCGGATCAAGCTTTACCGCTAATTTAGCCGCAAACTCAATAACTACATTTGTTGGAGGAATCAATTCAGGAAAGTACGGAGACGTTAACGGTGACGATGCTGTGGACGCGCTCGACTTTTCACTTATCAAACAATACCTTATGAAACAGATAAGCACCTTCCCCGGTAAAGACGGAATGAAGCTGGCTGACGTAAACCTTGATAATGCTGTGGATGCGCTTGATTTCGCAATAATCAAACAATACCTGCTGCACACAATTACAAAGCTGCCGGTCCAGTAAAATTAACCGGTTTATTGACAAGCATAAGGCTCCTATTGCCAGCTCAGCTGCAATAGGAGCCTTAATTAAATTCTTTTTTAGCTTGTTCCCTGCATAAAAAAGATGGCATTCAAGGGTAACATAACGCAGTAATGCTTCATATGCTGGTATAGGATATAAATAAATTGGATGAAAACAAATGTCAAGCTTTGGTTACTTTTCGGGTACTGTTACCTCAATTGTAGATTTCTGGGCTGGTAGTGAAGCACCTTCAGGCTGCTACAAATTAATGACAGTGCAACATAGCAATGGAGATATAGTAAACTTTGTAGTATCGCCAACTACCTACTTTGTAGATAATGTGATGATAAGAGTCGGCGATGCTGTAATCGGATTTTATGATCTCAATGCCCCTGCACCATTAATATATCCCCCACAATACCGGGCAATTGTAATGGCAAAAGTAATACAAAATCAAAATATAAAGGTAGATTTTTTTAACAACCTACTAATAAGCAGTGATAGCACATTAAAGCTCATAATTAGTCCTCTTACGCAGATCATACAAGAAAATGGGCAAGCATTTACAGCAAATCTTACAAACAGGAATTTAATTGTAGTCTTTGGAGCTTCTACAAAAAGTATTCCTGCACAAACGGTGCCGTATAAGATTATAGTCATGTGTCAATCAATATAATATACAGCAGTTCTAACATAAATGAAAGGCATAGTTACGCCACCCTAAATGTCTTTTCCGGTTTCAACTTTTCTACACAATTACTCCTTACTTAATTCAGCTATAAACATATCCGAAGCAGCTCCTTTCATCAAATTCATCATGTCGAGGAGTATAATATCCGTTTTGCTGATACTTTTTTCCGCAAAGCTTTTACAGTAGCCACATTCACTACAAACCTTTGTACAAAAGCAAGGATCATCAACAAATTTCTTAAAAAAGCCGTCAAGCTTTGAGTTATCAATTTTACAACCTGCTATTGCCAGCGGTTTGCTGTTTGAAAACAACTCCAAAAGGCTGATCAAATCCCCGTAAAATTTCTCCTCAATATAATGAGTTACTGCTTTTGCCGGATCTCCCGAATATACATTTGTTCTGCCTTGGAGCTTAAAATAGTTAATGCCTATATCATTGTAATAATGAATATCTTCCGGTCGTATCCAATTCAATTTCATGTAGTTTTCTGACCCAATATGAATATGATGGCACCTTGAGCTGAAATATGTACATTCGTCCCTATTGGCATGAGAATGGGAAAAGCTGTTATAATGAAACATTTTAAAAGGACAATCGTTTACACAAAAGGAATTTATGATAATTTCAATGTCTCCGCTATAAGCCTTTTTTATGCTTTTAAGCGTGTTAAACTCTCTATAAATATCTTCATCAAGAACAATACGTTTGATTCCCAGCTCTTCGTAAAATTTGGCTTTTTGAGGACTATTAATCTGGCAAACAGTCGAAGCCTTGATCTTAAGGTTTGGTGCTATGTATTTTGCTATTTCCATTAGAGATGGAAGAGATATCGTCACCCAGCCGACTCCAATACCCTCAAGCATTTCAAAAAAATCCTTAACTTTTTTATAGCCTGGCTTTGTAAGTTCCTCATTAGACATACATGTTGCATTTATTACATAGTTGAATTCTATACCCTTCTCCATGCAATACCTTACATAACCTTCAAGCTTGTACAAATCCACCTCCGGAAGCCCCCCTGGAGATCTGCATGAGCCAAATACCGTATCCGGTGCAAGCTGTCCAAAGGTTTCAATTATTTTCGAATTATCGTTTTTGCAGTTGATTTCATAATACTTATCAATAGTTTCATTTCTAAAATCCGACGGCATACAGAAATACTTCATTATAAAATTCCCCCATTCTGAAAATTTTCTTGTTGAGAAATAAGGATTGTATTCTGCAATTCGATGAATAGATTTTTCCATCAATATAATATGCAGGGGATAGTAATTCGGTAACTCTTATGCTCGTAAACAGCCAAAGCAGTACTGTTTTCAAAGGCCATGTAACCAAACTTCAAAGTCGGCATATTATGTAAATATGATTATTACATTATAGGAGTAAGTGAATATGTATGAGTTTTATCATAGTGAAGAAAGACAGTTAACACCTGCTTTCCCACCCTTCGGCTGGCAGTTTGGTCCTTTTGGTCAACAGTTCATACCACCATTCGGTCAGCCGCCCATACCACCCTCAGTTTCTCCCGGAGCCCCATCAGGCCCTCCGTCAGGGCCTCCGCCATCTTTTGTGCCACAGCAGGCACCTGGCGCTTTTGCGGTTGATCCCGGGGCAATTAGGCCCTGTCGCTTTAGATTTGTCTATATATGGCTTAATACGGGAGAACAATTTTGGGCATGGCTTGTGTTTATCGGACCGAGGTCCGCTGCCGGATGGAGGTGGACTGGTTTTCGCTGGATTTATTTCGGAATAGACTTAAGAAATATTCAAAGTTTTGTATGCCGATAAAATGTTTATGCTTAATCCAGCTACAACAGGAGAAGCTTTTGGGAATTTTCTATTCCTTATGAAGAATCACTTTTTTGACAAAATTAAAAGGCTCCTATTGCCAGCTCAGCTGCAATAAAGGAGCCTTTCCTGTACTTATTAATTTTTATTTATTCCCTGCATCCAAACTACAAGTTCTTCGGCATAAGGGGATAAATTGGATTGACGGTAGTCCCCGTACAGTTCAAGAAGTATTCCTCTTCCATTTGCAATATATCCGGTATAAGTCGACGAACCCATATCAAAACCGCCGTGAGTTATATTAGTCAGTTTCCCGAAAGATGCCTTTATCAACACAAGATATTTTTCCTGGAGTTCGGCTTTCGGAATCGTTCCCACGACGTTGGTCTCATTTGTAATATTATCATAATTATGTATATTTCCTGAATTGTCGATATAAAAGCCACTGTTCACTTGTCCCCAGGCATAGTTTGTGTAATTAAACTCAAATACCTTTTCCGGCATAGCATTCACAATATCAGACACCGGAAATGTTGACCTTAAACCTAATAAAAATTCCTTCATCAGGCTTAAATCCAGTGCATCAAGCGAGCCATCCCCATTAAGATCCATTGTACATATCGCCTTATTATATGAGAATTCATTAGTCATTCCTTGCAAATACATTTTAAGACAGGCGAAGTCAATTGCGTTAATCTCCTCATCCCCATTTGCATCTCCGAAAAGCAAGCCATCACCATTTGATTCCTGAGCTGCCGCGGGCAATACCCCAGCGGTAACCAGAACTACAATCGCCAAAATAACCGCAAACACCGGTTTAAGCTTTTTCATTGATATCCCTCCTTTAATTATACAATGGTATATATCGCCTGGTACCTACATCCATTATACAAAAAAATTCCTAATATGTACACTTTAGGGAAATTTTTTGCCAGAGACAACTTCTTTGTTAGTGCTGGTAATAACGGTATGATATTGCGGTCAGGAGGATCCCAGCTTCAAAGAGGTGTAAGTTTTGATTCGATAATACCATGGCTTCCAAACCTTGGGGTCAGGTTTTAATATGCAAATTTAAGCTATATCACTAATGATTGAAAACTCATATTTCATAATATATAATTTATGGTAACAATCGAAGAATGGAGCTGTTTAAATGATTAAAAAACTAATAGCTGTTACATGTACTTTAGGATTGGCCTTGGGAATTAATACAGCAGTCTTTGCTCTGCCTAAGGATACCGTTGCACCTAAGATAACTCAAACAGACCCCAAAAACAACGCTGTAAACATTAATACTAATAAGGAAATTACAATTACTTTCAGCGAGCCTGTTGTTAAAGGACCTGCTTTTTCAAAAATAAGCCTTGTAAACGAAAAAAAGAAGTCTGTTTCTATTATCACTATTATAAATAAAAACAAATGTGTCATAAAACATAAAGCAAACCTTGATTTTAATGGCTCTTATACATTGACTATTCCTTATAACTCAGTCCGTGATAATTCCGGAAATAACCTTAAAAATGGGTTGGTTTTAAAGTTTAAGGTTAAAAAGGAAATTCTACCGCCGGTATTAAATTTGAAGTTAGTGCAAAATGGTAAGGAATGTGATATAAAAAATCAGAATCAAGAGTGTGTTCTTGAAAAGGACACCTTTTCCATCAGGTTAAATATACCTAAAGATGGTGCCGCCAAAATTTCCGCATTAGATAATGAAGAATCCTTCAATATGTCCGGCGTGGATACAGCTTCGGATGATGTCGTTTATTTTTCAGATGGCTACAGTATGGCCTCAAACTCAAATGGTCAGTATGAAACAATGTGCATAAACAATGAAGCTAACCATTACCTATTTTACAGCGATAATCCCGAAGAAAGCAGAGTAAAATTTATTGGTAAAAACGAGGATAATACAATAGGGGTCGAGTGGAAAGTAAATGGCTTAAGTCTTTATGATGAATCTGAGGATTCATTTATTGATTATTCTTTTGCAGATGCACCTTCAGATAAAATATACCTTGTAGTATATGTTGACTTTAACAGTAATAAAATAATTGACTCCGGAGAATATTTCAAGGTAATTCTTTCATTTAAGCCCGATAGTGAAAATTAATTTTGTATGTACTTCTTAATGTTATAATCTATAGTTATTTAGTTAAACAAAGCTGCGGCTTGTACTTCTCACACTAGTCGCTGCTTTTGTTTGGCAGTTTAGTATACCGTTTTTTGATATTAGTAATTATAAGTCATTGAAACAAACCGTCTGACCTAGTTCTCCTTCCATATCCACTGCATTTCCGACCTATAAGAAGAGTTTGGCACCTTCTGAAAACCAAACTTTTCATAAAAGCGTTCTCTTCCTTCGGCAGCAACAAGTAATACTCTGCTGTCCCTTGCACAGTTGACTTTTATCCAATCGGTCAGGTTCTTGACAATCAACTTCCCGATGCCTTTATTTTGATAATCAGGAATAACAATTATGTCAACCACAAGAAAAAACATACCTCCATGCCCCGCGATGCGGCCCATTCCGACAGTTTCGCACCCATCCCTTGCAATAATTGAATAAACCGAGGGGCTAAGGTTCTTCATACAAGTCTCTTCATCCATAAGTGACCAATCTACCGACGAACGCAAAAAATTATATTCCTCCAAATCGGGAACAACTTCAGTTATTTGAATCGGCATAGTACCACTCCATTAGGTCTGTTGATATATTTTTTAGTAAAGCAGACATTTATGTCAACGAAACTGGTGCTGCACAAATAAGAAAAACCGTCTGTTGAATAATTCCTTATAATAAAGCAAAAGCTACTTACGTTTAAATACTAATAAGGAGGCAATTCATTATGCAATTAGCCGCACACGAGGTTTATGACCTTAACGAACTGACACTCAGCTGCGTTAACTCCATAACAAATATGGCGCTATTTATGAAACAGGCAAAGGACCCTGAATTAAAGTCGCTTATTGAAAAGCATTTTCCGTATCATATCAAGGACTACAATACGAAGGTTGAATATCTCAGCCGTGAGAGCGGCGCTAAAACCGGACTTCCTGTACCGGAGTTCACAAATATCCTAGAACACCATATGTCTGCAGGCACTAATGTAAAATCAGTAACTCCCAGAACAGACCTGCGTGAATTCGATGACCGGGAAATCGCTACAGCTTATATGCTGACGCTTAAAAGAGCCGGCCGGGAATATGCCTGGGCTGCTATGGAAGCAAGCAACCCTGAAATCCGCACTTTCCTCGAAGACGCTTTCAGAATGTGTTCCCGCCATGCTTATGACATATGGCAATGGATGGCCAAAAAAGGCTATTACCCTGTTGAAGCAGCATCTGCTTCTACACTCGGCACCATGGCAAGCATTTACAAGACCGTAAACGCTTCTTCTGCCTTGCAATAAACCCCAAGGTATAGACTCCCTATTGTCTCTTACCAACCTGCTTTTCAACATTTTAATTGATTAGTAGGCTTTGTCAAAGAAAGCTTGACAAAGCCTACGATCTGACGTCGAGTATATTACCTTTATACATTCTCTTTTTTACAATATTTATATTTAACTCCTTCTCATACTTTTTTATGAATGTCAGCTCCCGCTCTGTAACAATGGAAATTGCCAGACCCGTCTCCCCGTTTCTTCCTGTTCTGCCTGCCCTGTGCACATAATTCTTCGTGTCTTCAGGAGCATTTAGATTGAATATATGGGTAACCCCTTCTATGTGCAGTCCTCTTGCAGCAATATCCGACGCAACAAGCAGCTGTACCTTTCCTGACTTGAAGTCCTCCATTGCTTTTTTCCTTTCAGTCTTTCTGTTTGCTCCGTGGAGGCCTTCCGCTTTCAATCCGTGGTATTTCAGCTTCGAGGTTATGATTTCTATCTCATTCCCCTGGTTATTTACAAACACAATCGCTTTCTCGGGTTCTATGATTACTGCAAGTTTTTTCAGCACCTCAAATTTATCCCTTTGTTCAGCCAGAAAGTACATATGCTCAATGCCCTCGGGAACAGCAGCTTTTTCTTTTCCCCTTATAACCAAAGCCTCCTTCATCAAGGCTTTTGCATTCGTCTCTGCTTCCTTTGGGATAGTTGCGGAAAAGGCTAAAACCTGCCTTTCCTTCAGGGTACTCTTGATAACAGCCTTCACAAATTCAATATTATTTCTGTCCATCAGCCTGTCGGCTTCATCGAGAATAATCGTTTTTACAGTATGCGCCGATATCTTTTTCTTCTTGATTAATTCAAGTATTCTTCCGGGAGTACCTACGATAATATGGGGTTTTTCTTTTAATTTCTCAATCTGCCTGTCAATGTTCACATTTCCTATGATCGTTGCAGCTTTTAGCTTTATGTCCGAATTCTGAGAAAGTCTTTCGATCTGCCTTATAACCTGAACTGCCAGTTCATGAGTAGGTACAAGTATTATAGACTGCATTTCCCTTATTGATGCGTTTAACTTTTGAAAAAGCGGAATCAGGTAAGCCAGTGTTTTTCCGGTACCTGTTTCAGACTCTACTATCAAATCCTTATTTTTAAGTATTTCCGGGATGACCCTTCTCTGAACCTCTGTCGGAACGACGATGTTTTCTTTTTTTAGGGCATCTGCCATTGTCAAATTAATATTTAAGCCGCTTAATAATTCTATCATGTTGTCTCCTTAATTATTCCCCTTACTCTTCGATATTTTTTCCTCAAGCTCGCTGAGATATGCCCAGCGTTCTATAGCTTCCTCCAATTGTGCTTCCATTTGTTCCTTCTTTGACAGCAAACCCGGCAATCTTTCGAAGTCACTTGCAGCATCAATTATGTCAGATTCAAGCTGCTTAATCGAGTCCTCAAGTCCGGCAATGATGCCATCAATCTGCTCGTACTCCTTTTGCTCCTTAAAACTGAACTTAAGCTGTCTTGCCTTTGTATTTTCCTGACTGCCCTTTGCTTCCCTTTCAACCGATTTTATATTTGCTTCTGCTTCCACCTCTTTGATGTAACCGCAATAATCCGAATAGTTCCCTACATATCGCGCTACAATTCCGTTGCCTTCAAATGCAAATATTTTGCTAACCACTCTGTCCAGAAAGTACCGGTCATGCGAAACTGTTATAACTACTCCCTTGAATTCATCCAGGTAGCTCTCCAGTATTGTAAGTGTCTGAATGTCAAGGTCATTGGTCGGTTCATCCAATAAAAGAATATTTGGCGAGCCCATCAGAATTCGCAGCAAATACAGGCGTCTCTTCTCTCCGCCCGACAGCTTGCTTATAGGCGTCCATTGTACAGCGGGGGGAAACAGAAATCTTTCCAGCATCATGGAAGCACTTAATGTGCCTTCATCCGTTTCTATATATTCAGCTTCCTCCCTTATATAATCGATTACTCTAATGTCCTCTTTCATGTTCTCATTTTCCTGAGTGAAAAAGCCTATCTTGACTGTTTCTCCTTTTTTAATACTCCCTTGATCAGGTTCAAGCCTGCCTGCGAGCATTTTAAGCAAGGTTGATTTTCCGGCTCCGTTCGGTCCTATAATCCCGATTCTGTCATCACGCAGGAAAACATAGCTGAAATCGATGATCAGCTCTATTTCCGGAAAGCCTTTTGCGACATGATCCACCTCTATTATAGTTTTACCAAGGCGTGAGGAGGCAGCTTTAATTTCGACACTGCCATTGGCAGCAAGCTCTTCTTCATCCTTAAGCTTTTCATACCTGTCTATTCTTGCTTTCTGCTTAGTAGACCTGGCCTGTGCACCCCTTCTGATCCACTCCAGTTCCTTTCTCAGCAGGTTTTTACGTTTTCTCTCTGAGGACTTTTCAAGCTCCTCCCTTTCTGCACTCATTTCAAGATATTTTGTGTAATTTCCCTGATAACTGAAAAGTCTTCCCCTATCAAGCTCAAGGATTCTGTCGGCAACCCTGTCTAAAAAATATCTGTCATGGGTAACCATAAGCAATGCACCCTTGCGGTTGTTCAAATAGTTTTCAAGCCAATCAACCGTATAATTATCAATGTGGTTGGTAGGCTCATCAAGTATGAGCAGCCCTGAAGGGCTCAAGAGAGCACCCGCCATAGCAACTCTTTTTCTTTGGCCTCCTGAGAGCGTCCCTACTTTAGCCTTAAAGTCAGTTATACCAAGCTTGGTGAGAATACTTTTGGCTTCACTTTCAATTGTCCATACATCCAATGCATCCATTTTCTGCATAAGTACAATAAGTTCTTTTTCAAGTCCGGCATCACCGGGATTATCCCGGACTGTTTGCATCAAAGCTTCATATTCTCTTAAAGTCTTCATAAGCCCCGATTCGCCTTTGAATACCTGTTGCAGTACAGTTGCGTCATCATCAAACTTCGGATTCTGAGGAAGGTATTCAACATTAAGACCATTGATCTTTAACAATTCTCCGTTATCTGCCTTCTCCGCACCGGCTATTATTTTAAGAAGGGTTGATTTGCCCGTGCCGTTAACACCGATCACACCGATCTTTTCACCCTCATTTATGGAAAAAGATATTTCGTTGAATAATATCTTCTCACTGTAGCTTTTAGAAATCCTTTCAGCAGTTAGAATGCTCACGCACCTGCTCCTTTCAGTGTCATTTATTACTATTTGCTCTGTCCATTATACCATACTCGTTTTGTAATGAAAAAGGGACACTGAAAAGTGCCCCTTGTGAATCTTAATGTGTAAAGATGAAATTTGTGTTTAGCCTTACTTTGCCTTTTCCTAGTCAAAGATTACGTTAACATAGCTTAATCTATCATCAACCGCTCCATTGACCCAGCCCACTGTTTGCCAGGTCTCCGTATCGTCATAGAAAGAACCTATTCCGATCATCTTCCCCTTCTCACATTTGAATTTCTCTGCAATGGCTTTCATCTCAGCCGATTTGACGTTTGCCTTCGTTAAATCGATAGCGATTTCATATGTTGTTGTAGTACCCTCCCTTACCAGTGCGATTTCAGTGTTTTCCTTGTTGGCCGTTTCAGATAAATCCCCTGTTGCGCCTATAGCCCAGAGCAGTGACGGAAGCACCTTGGCTTCTGACAAATCCGTCCTGATCTCTATGGTATCGTCCGCCCTCCACCAGCCATCTGCAGGAATATTATTTTGAATCACGTCATCTGTTATGACGGCTGCTATGTATATTCGACCAGGATCCTTTTCGTTCCAGCCAATCATCGCAGTACCCGAAAATTCAGATTTGGACGGCAGTTCCATTGTGTACTCGTCCGGTTTATCAAATGTGAGTACACTTGAGTTTCCCCACTCGTCCAGCTTTCCGTCGACCTTAAATTCTATTTGTTTCGCTTTATATTTAATGCCTGTCTGACGTCTCTGTAGTATCTTTTCCATAGCAAGCTGCTTATTGATTCGAATGTTGAATCCCATTAACTGATTGTTAAGGAACTGGGTAACTTCATCTACCACTTCGTAAAAGTCTTCTCTGAAAACATGGGTGCCATCTTTTAAAATGTGAATTGCATAAGGTGTCCCGCTTTGTCTCAACGCTTCGGCAAATTCTTCACTCAGACTGCAAGGAACATACTCGTCCTGTGTACCATGTACTATAAAGCATGAAGGTCCGCCTTTCTTTACAGCTCCGCCGTCAGTAAACACGGACAGGCCTGATCCTGCGATTTCAACTACTGTGAAAATGCTGTCCTTTGGCAGTTTCCCTGACATTTTATCGTTATAGCAAAGGTTGTTGATGATATCGCTGCCTGCAGAATGCCCCATAAACGCAATATGCTTGTTGTCCAGCCTATACTTTTTTATGTTCTTCTGAACCCATTGAACAGCTAAAGCTGCATCGTCCGAAGCATCCTTCATGGCATCCAGAAACTGATCCTGGTTTTCCCTCAGCCGGTAATCCATGCTGAATACTACATATCCTTTTTTAACAAACTCCATTATAAAGCTTTTATAAAAATTTTCACTTTTACTGCCGCTTACAAGACCCCCACCATGTACAAATATTATGGATGCCCTGTTTAAGGCATTATCACCGGAAGGTTGATATACATCCAGCTTCAGATCTTCCTTTTCACCTTTATAATTTTTTGCCTGTCCATAAATCAGATCACTTTCAATATCTGCCTTTTTAAAAAGAGTGCTGACATACCTGGTTGGTTTTATTGTCTCCGCATTTACAACACCCGCTGATTGTAAAGTACTTACAGCGCAAACACAAAAACATGCAGTCAGGCTTACGAGCAATTTTGGAAGCTTGGTAAGTCTAAGATTCACAGCTGTTCCCCCTTTATCATTTATTTGAATTACTAAATTCAAATATTTATATTTATACTTAAATTATATAAAGATACTGATGTGGTATATAGATATCAATTGTCACTCATATAACAGCTGTGTCATGTATCAATTGATAATAAAAAGATGACATATATCACTCTTTTCAAGTGCCATATGTCATCTTGCAGATAACCCAGGCTATACTATATTGTTCTTAACTGCAAATACTGCCAGCTGGGTACGGTCCTTGAGTTTTGTTTTAAAAAGAATTGAAGATATTATATTTCTCACACTGCCTTCACTCAGATACAGGGTGGATGCAATACCTTTATTGCTTTTACCGAAAACGACCAGCCGCACAACCTCCAATTCCCTTTCTGTAAGCCCAAAATCCACTGGTTCGGTCTGCAGTCCCAGTCTTTTCAAGACAACGCCATATGCATTTTTGTGAATAACCTGCAGGCCCCGTGTAATGCTTTTTATAGCAAGGATAAGCTCTTCTGATTGAACCGCCTTCAGTACATAACCATCAGCGCCGTTACTCAGGGCTTGTTCTACTTTTTCCTCATCATTGAATGTTGTCAGTATTATGACTTTTATATTGTCATATTTCTCTTTAATCAGCCTTGTTGCTTCAACTCCATCGCAAACAGGCATCACAATATCCATCAATACAACATCAGGCTGCAGCTGTTCGCAAAGCTCAAATGTTTCCATCCCGTCACCTGCACATCCGACTACCTCAATATCGGCATTCTGTTCAATTATGAATTTCAAGCCATCCCGCATTACGGGTTGATCGTCTGCAATAATTATTTTTATCATGTATTATCATCCCTCCTTGCACCTGTAATAGTTTTGCTGTTGTTTATGCCCTTTCTGGGCAGTTCTACAAATATATTGAAGCCGTTTTCTCCATCAGAACCATATTGGACATTACCGCCCAGATTATGAATTCTTTCTTCCATTCCTTTCAGTCCGAACCCTTTATTAATTTTTATGCACCCACACCCATCATCTTTTATTAACGCCTTATACTTACTTCCGGTGAAATTCAGGACAATATCCACATGTTTTGCCTTGCCGTGGCGAAGAGCATTGGTGATTGCTTCCTGGCAAAGCCTGAACAAAGCCTCGAAGTAATCCCTAGGCAAGTCTGAACTTGTCCCGTATACTGAAAGCTCTACTTTAACGCCTCCTGCCTTATAACCGTCAGCAAGCATATTTATTGCACCCTCAAGGTCGTTGCATTTTGATTTATCCGGAATAACGCCTGAAATACTCCTGCGCAACTCGTCCAACCCGTCTTGAGCCATCTTGATTATTTCATCGATTTTTTCCCTTAGGTTGTCCGTTTCATTTCCACATAATATAAAAGCAACCTGAAGCTGTGTAATTAGAACAGTCATTGTATGCCCCAGAGTATCATGGACATCTCTGGATATCCTGTTCCTTTCCCTCATTGCAGTCAATTCTTCAACTACAGCCGCATAGTCATGAAGCTGCTTGTTTTTCTCCATTAACTCAACATTCAGCAGAGATAAGTCTTTGTTTTTCGTTTCAAGCTCTTCATTAAATTTACTTATTCTGGTGATATCCTCGAAAGAAATGATTCTTCCGACAAGCTTCCCTTTGCTTATGACCGGCTGAATTGAGACATCATAGTATTTTCTTCTTGGTTCGGCAATCTTGAATGCCCCCTGAAATCTTTTGCAGCTGTTTGAATTTATTGACTCTATGATTAACTTGCTCTCAGTAGCCTCTATATTTCTTTGCAAGTAATCACAGAAATTGCAGATGCTTTTACCATCTATTTCGGAGGTACCGTATTGAAATGTTTCAAGGAAGGAATTGTTGAAACCGATTATGTAATTATCCCTGTCTACGATTACTACTGATTGTTTCAAATTATCAACAATATTATTCAATGCTCTTGCCTTAACATTTAAGAACTTGTATTTGAAAGTTATTAAAGCAATAAAGGCAGTCCCAAAAGTAAACGCTATAGGGGAAGAGTCTGCATAGCCAAGAATAGGCTTGGATTGAAGCACCTGAACCATGACATCATTAATAATGCTTGATAAAAACGGAATAAGATAGGCGGCAATAAGCAAAATGGTGCGCATCCTTTCCTGCCCCTTTTTGTACACCGCATATCTAATAAGTACAACAAATGCCGCAATCGAAAAAATATATGCTACTAAGGCATGCATCCAAAAAAAGATTCCGGGTACAAAATCCTTCATAAAAAGATGATGGAAATTGTTTGTCAAAGCCGTTATGAAGAGCAATAAGGTAGGCAAAGACATCAGCACAATAACTTTCTTGTTTGCAGCATATTTCCACCCTGTATAGTTTAAGCTGAATACAAGCCAGGCAAGACCTATAAATCCCCCAACAAATATTTCAAGCTTCCAGTTGAGCAAGTCCAGCGCAGTTTCAAATTGGCCGGGTTCCTTGAGAAAGCTTAGTGCAACAAAAAACAGTGCTGCCCGCAACACCCAAAGTATTGTCATTGAGTGCAGGAATAAAAAAGAGTTGAGCAGCATACCCTTTTTCGCCTTAAGTGCCAGATATATCATCATGGCTAATGACAAAAAAAAGATAACAATGTAAATGAGTATCCAAAGAAAGTATTCCAGTAGCATTGGAACCTCTGTTTCCATCCGACACAAGTCAGATCTGTTATGACAGCTAGCTTTGCTCTGTCCATTATACCATATTAATGTATGCTTTTGGTACCAATTAAAAAGGTCTGTACCTCTGCACAGACCACTAACTATTATTTTTATTACCTTGCCTTTTTCACCTTTTCGATGGTTCGTTTGATATATGAGTGGAGCTTTTCCATGAATACTGTTTCGGTGGTTTCACTGTTTTCAATCATGACAAGACCCTTTTCCCAGCTTGCAGTAAGCGAAGGGTTCAAAAGCTCCTTTGCAGTACTTCTGACCAGGTCAACAATAGCTTCTCCCTTCGGAGTAGGCGTAACCACCTGAGTTTTATTATGAATGCTGATATAGCCTATGTCCTTAAGTTTCTTAATAATGCCCGAACGCGTAGCGGAAGTGCCGATGCCGCAGGTTTTAATCTGCGCCCGCAGTTCTTCATTTTCAATGAATTTCCCAGCCTTTTCCATTGTTATAATTAATGAGCCGTCAGTGTAGCGTGAAGGCGGCTTTGTTTCCTTCTCCTCAAGTTCAAATACTTCAGCGCTGCTTTTTTCTCCTTTTACCAGCTTGCTTATGGATGAATCCTCCACCTCGTCCTCTTCCTTTTGCGAGGTAACTTCATAAACCTCTTTCCAGCCGGCCTCCTTAAGAGTCTTGGCATTGGTGACAAATAATTCACCACCCACCTGCGTTTCAACCTTCACGGTATTATATTCTGCAGGAGGATAGAAGATAGCCAGAAACCTTTTAACAATGAGGTTGTAGACTTCTCTAGTATTCGGCTCCATATTTGCAAGCTCACTGGTTACATAAGTGGGTATGATGGCATAGTGATCGGTAACTTTTCCATCATCTACATATCGCTTCGTGGTTTTGGTTATTTTAATGGGCCCAAGTTCTTTGATCCTTTGAATATGAGCCTTAAACGATGAATTTTTGAACAATCCGTTTAGAACCTTTGGTATTTCGCCCACTACATCTGTGGAAATAACCCTGCTGTCAGTCCTCGGGTAAGAGATAAGCTTCTTTTCATACAAACTCTGTGCTATTTCAAGAGTTTTATCAACCGGAAGCTTAAATTTCTTATTCGCCTCTGACTGGAGTTCTGCCAAGTTAAAAAGAAGAGGAGGCTGTTCCGATTTCGTCTTTATCTCTACCTTTTTGACTACACCCTCATGGCCTTTCAACTTTTCAATAAGTTCAAGCGCTTCTTCCTTGCTGATATATTTATCTCCCTCATCAGCATTGTCAGTGGTCTGCTTGCTGCTTTTTTTCCCCGGCTGCCATTTCCCCTTATAGGCAATGCCGGAATCAACAGCTTTAAAAGCTGCCGTGATGCCGTAATGCATTTTTGGCACAAAGTTTCTGATTTCGAGTTCTCTTTCGACAACTATGCCGAGAACACAAGTCATAACCCTTCCTATAGCTATAACGGAAGACTTGCTTTCTTTCAGGTGATTTGACAGCCTCCTGCCGTATTGACAGGTATAAATCCTGCTGAAGTTCATGCCGAAAAGCCAATCCTCTTTGGCCCTGCTGTAAGCAGCTTTGGAAAGATCATCGTATTCACTTATGTCTTTAGCCGTATCGATCCCTTTTTTTATGGCATCTTCAGTCTGAGATGATATCCACACTCGTTTCGACGGTTTTCTGCTGCCGCTCTGATTGTAAACAAGTCTGTATATGTACTCTCCCTCACGTCCGCTGTCGGTACAGGCATAGATAACGTCAACATCCTCCCTGCACAGGAGTTTGTTGACAACATCAAACTGTTTTCCTATTCCTCGCTCGTCAATAACTATGTATTTATATTCATCGGGAATTATGGGCAGATCTTCGACTTTCCATTCCTTATAGGCCGGGTTATAGGCATCAGGATATGCCATTGTAATGAGGTGTCCATAACACCAGGTGACAATAGTACTTTCGGACTCGGCATAACCTCTGCCTCTGTCACTCTTGGAGATGTCCAATCCAAGAACACTTGCAAAGCTTGCCGCTACTGACGGTTTTTCTGTAATAAATAATCTTTTCCCCAAGTGAATACCCCTTACACCAGAACTATTCCAAGCTAATTAATTATAAATAAAACAAGTACAGTTTTCAAGTGCGAGGAGAGGAGTTATCTTTTGATATGGTTTCAGAAGCTTTTTTTAATAATTCGGGCGTCACTTGTATTTCAAACTCATTAATATCGTAAAACTTCATTGCCTTACCATCATCCGAAATTTCCATATTGCTTTTAACAAGCTTGGCAATTTCCAGCTTTTGCAGGTGCATATATAACAGCGGCCTGCTGATGTTTACCTTACGCGCCAGCTCACTGACATGCTGCCTTTTGTCTCTTAACACAGCCAAAATCTTTATTCTTATAGGATTAGAGAGTGCATCAAAAAACTTGACCAATTCATCTCCCGAGATTAAGTCAGAACTAAGTTTATTTTCGGAATCCCCCATACTCATTCAACTTCCTTAAGTGTTTTGGCAATGGAATCAACCTTATCGTTCAATTTTGAGAATTCCCTTTTCATTTCCATTCTTATCATCTCCATCCTGATAAAGTAAAGAATACCTACAACAAGAACAACTCCACATAAAACAGCACCAACAACACCAAGTGCAAACAATTGGTCTGTCGTTTTACCGCCCCCACCTACTTGAAATTTAATTCCATCACCTATACCTAGATCCATAATAAATACCTCCAAAAAAATATTTTTCATATGTAAGTATTTTATTACACATGAAATAAAAAGTCAATATACTTAGTTCAAAGTTCTGTGTCTTTATTCATTCATATAGCATCCGTAAAGCAGCTTGCTATTAAAAACAGCCCAAAACCGCACTAAATCAAACGGCTTTGGGCTGAACTTTGAAAAGGGGATTCTTAATTTATACTTTAAACTGCTTTACTTTTTCATTCAATTCAAGCGAGCTGTCTCTTGTAATGTTTGCCTGTCTTACTACCTCATTAGACTTATTTAATATTGACACCAATTTTTGTGCAATATTGGTAGAGCCCTCAGCTCCTTCGTTTGAAGCTCGTGTAATCTCATCAATCGCTTTAATCACACTATCTACCGATTCATGCAAATTCTCTGAGGATGATGCAAAACTGCTCATCAGATTATTTATACAATCTGCATCAAGACTATACTGCTCACCTGTTTTTACCATTAAATCATAGTCCTTGATTACCTGTCCGTCAACAAACTCCAGTATTTCTCCCGAGTCATTTATAAGCCGTTCAACAGATACCGTTACTTCCTCTACCACCTTCTGTATTTTACCGACCGTATTTTTGGAATCCTCCGCAAGCTTTCTTATTTCCTCAGCAACAACTGCGAAACCTTTGCCCGATTCACCTGCACGTGCCGCTTCTATAGCTGCATTCAGTGCAAGAAGATTTGTCTGAGAGGATATAGCCATTATTGCATCTGTAAGCTGCTTAACCTGTTCTATAGATTTTGCCTTTTCAATTGACAGATTTAAACTCTCATGTGTACGGTTATATACATTGTTTGCGCTTTCTTTAGAATGCGTTGCGCTTATTTTAAGCTCTTCGGCTCGTACCCTGATTTCTCCGGCTGTTTTCATACCGCCTTTAGCTTTGTCGGACACTTCACCAATTGTATATTCAATGTCGTGTGATGTAGCATTCATCTCCTCTGTACCGGCGGCAGTTTCCTCAGTACCTGCGGCAAGCTCTTGAGTTACAGCCGATATGGCCTCAATATCTCCCTGCAGCATATTCACTTCATTAACTGTAGTTTGTATAGTTTGTTCAATATTGTCTGTTTTATTTATAATGCTCGAAATGATATCCTTGATTGATATTCTCATATGCTCAACAGCTTGAGCAATATTGCCGATTTCATCTTTCCTTTTAAGAAATTTGTCTGAAACCATCTTTGTAAAATTACCTGAGGCAATAACCTGAACATCCTTCATAAGCCCCCTCAATACAACAGCAATCATTTCCCCTATAGCAAATGCAAATATACTTCCAAGAATCAGTATAACACATACCAAGATAAGAATTTGAGTAAAAATCGGTTTTACGGAAGATAGTTTCTCTGTATTATTTATACCCACAAACCACATACCAATATTTTTTCCGTTGTCATCTTGAATGGGCCTATAGAGTGTTTTATATACTTCTCCATTTATCGTAACTTTGCCCTTAAATTTCTCACCATTACCGATTACCTTTTCAACTACAGCAGAATCCGCTTTGTTTCCGGTAACACTTTTTCCCTGATCAGTTTCTATACTTGTCGAAATACTGGTGTTTTTTAAAAAGATAGCAGATACAATACCTGCCTGTTTTTTCAAAAAATTCGGCACCGTAAAGTCACTATTTATCAACACGCCCCCCTTGAACAGTTTACCTTCTTTTACTTCCCAAGGTCCAGGGTAGTGATCCTCCAAAATGCTCATACCAAGAGTACTGCTAATCTCAACCTTATCCTCAAAGTCATTATTAATCACACTGGTAATTCCTTTTTGAAATACTAACACCAGGCTTATGGTCATAATAAGTACAGTAGTAAATATGCATAGTACAAGTTTCCATTTCAGCTTCATAAATGCTCCTCCAATTGTTTCGATTTCTACTTTGATTACAACAAATAACTGTTTCTTGTGCTACAATAATAACTATTAATTTTGCATTAAAATGGGAATTTTTCTTATCAGATATCTCACCGAGAAGTGAAATAAATTGTGTACTACGCAAAAATTTTATCATATTTTACCCTTAATATCAAGTCGGCATACAAATATAAAAAAGCGGTATAGCAGTAATATCCTTGGGGTTAGGGTTTTTAAACGACTCACACGGGGTTATTTGGGAAACACTATACTAATGCAATTACCTTGCCAAATATGATTTTTTTTTGCAGCAAAATATTCATAAAACAAATATATTGTTACTGCTTCAAAAAACAATTATAATTACTATGAAGAAATAAGGCGAAGCAATGTAGAATCAGGCGCAAAGCTAATTTTAGCATTAAAGTATTTATTTTTACGATGATGATAGAATTGATAACAAAAATTGCAGGTTTGAACTGACGGAGGTATTTAGCTATGGACGAAATTAAAACGATTGGCGTATTAACCAGCGGCGGAGATGCACCTGGTATGAATGCAGCAATAAGGGCTGTTGTAAGAACAGGGATTCACCATGGATTTAAGGTGGTAGGAATAAGAAAAGGCTATAACGGACTAATCAGCGGGGATATTTTTGACATGAGCCTGAGGAACGTTTCCGACATCATACATAGGGGCGGAACAGTTCTGCAGACAGCACGCTGCCTGCCGTTTAAAACTGAAGACGGTGTCAAGAAGGGCGTTGCAATGGCGAAGGTTTTCGGAATCGACGCACTGGTAGTCATCGGTGGGGACGGCTCCTTCAGAGGCGCAAGGGATTTGAGCAAGTACGGCTTAAAGGTAATGGGAATACCCGGAACTATTGATAATGATATCGGCTGCTCCGAGTACACAATAGGCTATGACACCGCATTGAATACCGTACAGGATGCCCTTGACAAAATTCGAGATACTGCTTATTCCCATGAACGCTGCAGCGTCCTCGAGGTTATGGGAAGAAATGCGGGTTACATCGCATTAAATGTTGGAATCGCCTGTGGAGCAGAGGTAATCATACTGCCGGAAAAGCCTTTTGATTTTGACACAGACATCATAAAGCCTATCATTGAGGGCAGAAACAGGGGCAAAAAGCATTATATTGTTATAATCGCAGAAGGTGTCGGCGGTGCTATAGAAGTAGCAAAGAAGCTAGAGGAAGTTACCGACATTGAGGCAAGAGCTACCATACTCGGACATATACAGAGAGGCGGAAGCCCTACCGTCCGTGACAGGGTAATAGCAAGCCAGATGGGCGCCAAAGCAACAGAATTACTGAAAAACGGAATTTATAATCAGGTTATCGCACTAAAGGACAGCAAGGTCGTGGGCATCGAAATCAATGAAGCCCTGGCTATGAAGAAGGACATTGATGATGATATGATAGAATTGAGTAAGATATTGTCACTATAATATTGATTTACTATATACTCATTATTTCAAATATTCAAGGTCTGTGTTTATTACACAGGCCTTAAACACTTTTGTCGGCAGCTTTTTAATTCATGGGAGTTTAACCTTTAGAAACTTAACACTACAGCTGTTTTATCAGATTTGCCATCTCTATTGCAGTAACGGCCGCATCATAGCCTTTATTTCCAGCCTTTGTCCCGGCCCGTTCTATTGCCTGTTCGATCGTATCGGTAGTCAAAACTCCGAATATCACAGGTATTCCGGCATCAAGACTAATCCTGGCAATCCCTTTTGAAACCTCGCTTGCAACGTAGTCAAAATGAGGTGTGGAACCTCTTATTACTGCACCAACGCAAATTATTGCATCATACTTGCCGGATACAGCCATTTTCTGTGCTGCAAGGGGAATTTCAAATGCCCCCGGAACCCAAGCGACTTCAATGTCCGCTTCATCCGCTCCATGCCTTACCAGACCGTCAATTGCGCCCCCCAGCAGCTTACTGCTTATAAATTCGTTGAACCGTCCGGTTACAACCCCAAATCTCAACCCTTTTGCTATTAAGTTTCCTTCAAATATTTTTGTATTCATATAGTCGCATCCTCCTGTTATTTATTTAAGATTAATATAATTCACTTAGAATATGTCCCATTTTTTCTTTTTTTGTTTTCATATAGAATTCATTAGCCTCTTTTACTGCCATTTGTATAGGAACCCTTTCCACGACTTCAAGCCCATAGCCGCTTAATCCGACCACTTTTTTGGGATTATTCGTCAATAGGCGAATTTTTCTTATTCCCAAATCGTAAAGAATCTGTGCGCCCGTTCCGTATTCTCTAAGGTCTGGGGCAAAACCCAAAAGTTCATTTGCTTCAACGGTGTCCTTACCTTTATCCTGAAGCTCGTATGCTCTTATTTTATTAACAAGTCCTATGCCCCGGCCCTCTTGGCGCATATATAGAAGTACCCCTTTCCCTTCATTGCTGATCTGTCTTAACGCGGCATCAAGCTGTTCCCCGCAATCACATCTCTGTGAGTGAAAGGCATCCCCGGTCAGGCATTCCGAATGCACCCTTACAAGAACCGGCTCCTCAGGGTCAATAATTTCGCCTTTCACAAGCGCTACATGGTGTTCACCCTTTGCGGTATTCTCAAATGCAATTATCTCAAAATCGCCGTATTCTGTAGGAAGTTTAGCCCTGGCTGCCATCTTAACGTGCTTTTCGGCAGTCCTCCGGTATTTGATCAAATCAGCAACCGTTATGATCTTAAGCTTATGAACCTCAGAGAACTCAATCAGCTGCGGCACTCTTGCCATAGTTCCGTCATAATTCATAATCTCGCATATGACCCCAGCCGGATAAAGCCCGGCTATTCCTGCAATATCTACAGCCGCTTCAGTGTGTCCAGCACGCTCCAGTACGCCGCCGGACCTCGCAATCAGAGGAAATATATGCCCGGGCCTTACGAAATCGCTGCCGGAAGAACCTGGATTGATCAGTTCTTTAATCGTTTTGGCTCTTTCAAAAACCGATATTCCGGTAGAGGAACTTTTGTGATCCACTGTAACGGTAAATGCCGTCCTCATGTTTTCGGTATTTCTATCAACCATCAGGTTAAGCTCCAGCGCCTTTGCCCGTTCCTCTGTAAGCGGAGCGCATATCATTCCTCTGCCGTTAGTAGCCATAAAGTTTATGCTCTCGGGAGTCACCTTTTCAGCCGCCATCAGGAGATCACCCTCATTCTCCCTATCCTCATCATCAACAACTATTATCATTTTCCCCAGCTTAATATCCTCTAAAGCTTCTTCAATAGTATTAAATCTCATTAACAATCCCTCCCCAGCTTTCCATCTATATCCTAATAATTTATATGAAGCCATTTTCCCGTAAAAGGTCCATTGTTATATCTTCTTTAGAACTCTGGTTCTCAATCGGACTTTTTAAAAGCTTTTCTACATATTTGCCTATAACATCGCACTCAATATTTATACAATCTCCAACTTTTCTGTCACCTAAGGTAGTTACCCCGGCTGTAAAAGGTATCAACGACACTTTAAAGCACGCTTCATCAACATACGCAACTGTAAGGCTTGTTCCATCCAAAGCTACCGAGCCTTTCATAACTATATGCCGCAGGATTTCACTTGAAGCTTTAACGGTCAGCCATACAGCGTTTTCATCCTCCTTCCTTCCCGATACAATCCCTGTACCGTCGATATGTCCGCTTACAATATGTCCTCCGAGCCGGTCCGATAGTCTTAATGCTCTTTCAAGATTAACACGGTCCGAAATATTTAGCTTGCCGATGCATGTTTTTTTAAATGTCTCCGGCATTACGTCCGCCGAAAACCAACTGCCTCCTTTAGCTGATACCGTAAGGCATATTCCGTTAACAGCTATGCTGTCTCCCAGCTTTACATCAACCAGAATCCCGGAGCAGCTTATCGAAAGCTTTATTGATTTGTTTTCGTTTGCAATCTCCTTCACAGTACCCAGTTCCTCTATTATTCCTGTAAACATAGTTCTCCTTTCACATCAAAGATGATTTGGAAAATATCATTTAATATAGCCCTCTATAAGAACGTCCTCATCATATCTCTCTACAGTAATATTTCCGAGCTTTACGGCATCTGCCATTAAGGGTATGCCCAGTCCTTCCACAGGGGTTCTGGCATCTTTTCCTCCAATGATTTTCGGTGCAATGAACGACATAACCTTATCCACTATCCTATACTCCAAAGCTGAGGCATTAAGCCCTCCTCCGCCTTCCAGCAGGACACTGTCGATTTCATTACTGTAAAGAAAGTCCATCAGTTTGCCGAGGTCTACTTTATTATCGCTTCCATCAGCTTTTATAATTTCAACGCCCCGATTTTTAAGCTCATTTTCCTTGTTTTCATTTATCGAGGAGGTTGTTGCAACTATAACCCTGGATTGACATGCAGCCCTTACTACTTTGCTGTCCAGAGGTATGCCACCTTTGGCATCAACTATAATTTTTACCGGGTCCTTACCTGTGCCTGAATCCACCCTTGTTGTCAAAGACGGGTCGTCTGTAATAACCGTATGAATGCCAACCATGATAGCAGCGGCTCTATCCCTTATAGCATGCACATACTTTCGCGAGCTTTCTCCCGAAATCCATTTGGAATCCCCATTACAAGATGAAATCTTTCCGTCAAGAGTCATTGCCGTTTTCATAATCACAAAAGGCCTTTTTCGGGTAATGAATTTAATAAATATCTCATTCAGTTTCTTTGCCTCTTCCTCCATTATTCCCGAAACCACCTCGATTCCTGCGCCCCGAAGCATTTCAACACCTTTCCCTGAAACCTTCGGATTCGGATCTTCCATAGCAATGACAACTTTCTTTATTCCTGCTTCAATGATTGCTTTTGCACATGGCGGAGTCCTTCCGTAATGCGAGCACGGCTCAAGATTAACGTAGAGTTCACCTCCTTTGACATCCTGCAGAGAATTACTGAATGCGTCCACTTCGGCATGGGCACAGCCTAAGCCTTTATGGAACCCTTCCGCTATGATCCTGTCCTCTTTCACAACAACAGCCCCCACAAGCGGATTGGGGTTAGTTCTTCCCCACCCTCCAACGGCAAGCTCCAAGGCTCTTTTCATATAGAATTCAGATTCGTTCATATAACACCTCCGAAAACGGCACTAATCATTAGTTTTACTTCTCAGACAATAAAAAAACCCTGAAATAAACTTCAGGGATTGTATGGCTAATAAAACATAGCTTATTTTCTTCTCTCATCCAGACTGTACTGTCGGCCCCGGAATCTAACCGGATCTGCCTTGTTAAGGCTTGCGGGCTCTACCGCCGGTAAGGAATCACACCTAACCCTGAAGAAATGAATATTCAGTTGTATTAATTTATGAAGATAGTAGCATATTATACTTATAAAGTAAAGTTTTTTTATTGGTACAAGTCAAGGCTACCATTATTAAGACAGTTTAAACTGCTTTCCAGAACCCTCTAAAAATAGCTAATCCAATGTTTCTCTTAGATTATTTCTTGACAGTTAAATAATATCAAAAAGACTAAGCTGGTTGCTTTTTGGAAGACCTTTTAAACAACCGAATTTTTCAAGCAATTCTGTAGTTGAATTTCCGATTTTAGCACGTATCCTTAAATTCTCTACAGAAGTAAACGGGCCGTCCTCTTTCACAGTATTGTATATACCTTCAGCCGCAACATTACCCATGCCTGATATACTGTTTAGAGGCGGCCTTAAGCTGTCATCCTCTATCAGAAAATTCGTGGCATGAGATTTGTATAAATCTACAGGCAGGAATTTAAAGCCTCTTTCGTACATTTCCAAAATCAGTTCCAAATCATCATACATGTCCTTGTCCTTATTGGCAGCCTGGTTGCCTTGCATTTCAATTTCCTTCATCTTTTCCTTAACGACTTCTTTTCCGTTTATCATAAATTCTGCATCGAAGGCCTTTGCTCTGATTGTAAAATAGGCTGCATAATAAGCCAGAGGTATATGCACCTTAAACCAGGCTATTCTGAAGGCCATCATAATATAAGCCGCAGCATGAGCCTTCGGGAACATGTATTTTATCTTTTTGCAGGAATCTATATACCATTCAGGAACGCCGTGTTGTCTCATCAAAGCTTCATACTCTGGCCATTTCGGTTCCTTCAGGGCCTTTCCCTTACGAACCGTCTCCATGATCTTAAAGGCAGCATTCGGAGGAAGACCTTTTTTCATAAGGTAAACCATGATATCATCTCTTGTACACACTGCCTCACTTAAAGTTACTGTTCCGGCATCAATCAAGTCCTTGGCATTTCCAAGCCAAACATCGGTACCGTGGGAAAGACCCGATATGCAGATAAGATCTGCAAACTGTTTGGGCATCGTATCCAAAAGCATTCCCCTTACAAACTTCGTACCGAATTCGGGAACACCGAAGGTTCCCACCTTGGAATTGATTTGCTGGGGAGTTACGCCCAAGGCTTCTGTTGATGAAAACAGAGACATCGTCTCCTTATCATCCATAGGTATGGCTTTAGGGTCTACGCCGGTAATATCCTGCAGCATTCTGATCATTGTCGGATCATCATGTCCCAGTATATCCAGCTTCAATAGGTTCTGATCTATGGAGTGATAGTCAAAATGTGTTGTTATGATGTCGGAATCCGGATCATCTGCTGGGTGCTGTACCGGACAAAATTCAAATATTTCACGGCCCTTGGGCACAACAATTATTCCGCCGGGGTGCTGTCCGGTCGTTCTTTTAATGCCTGTACAGCCTTTTGCTATTCTTAGGACTTCCGCTTTATTAATACGGATATCCTTTTCTTCAAAATACTTCTTCACATATCCAAAGGCCGTTTTATCCGCTATTGTTCCTACTGTTCCGGCCTTGAAGGTAGTACCCTTCCCGAATATGACTTCTGTATATTTGTGTGCCCGTGCCTGATATTCTCCGGAAAAGTTCAGGTCGATATCAGGCTCCTTATCCCCGTTGAAGCCAAGGAAGGTTTCAAACGGGATGTCGATTCCGTCCTTGGCAAGCCTTTCTCCGCACACAGGACATTGCTTGTCAGGCAGGTCAAAACCGTTATTATAGCCGTAATCTGTGAAATCTGAATATTTACAGTTTGGGCATACGTAATGTGGCGGTAAAGCATTAACTTCCGTAATACCTGTCATATAAGCTACAACGGACGATCCGACAGAACCTCTGGAACCAACCAGGTATCCGTCTTCATTGGATTTCCATACAAGCTTTTGAGCGATGATATACATTACGGAGAAACCGTTCTTTATAATAGAATCCAGTTCCCTATCAAGCCTTTGCTGGACGATTTCCGGCAGAGGGTCTCCATACAGCTCATGCGCCTTTCCAAAAGCAATATCCTTAATCGTCTGCTCGCAGCCTTCAATATGCGGAGCACACTTCTCAGGTGAAATCGGGCTTATATGTTCACACATATCCGCTATCTTATTCGTATTTTCTACCACAACCTCATATGCCTTTTCCTCTCCCAAATAGGAAAACTCCTCAAGCATCTCCTCAGTGGTTTTTAAATACAAAGGAGCCTGAAGATCAGCATCTTCATAGCCCTGCCCTGCTTCCAGTATGCGCCTGTATATCTCATCCTCGGGGTCCAGAAAATGAACATCTCCCGTAGCAACGACAGGCATGTTTAATTTTTCGCCCAAAGTGACAATTTTTCTGTTGATTTCCTTCAGATATTCCTTGTCCGGAACCTCGCCTTTTCTTACCAAATAATCGTTATTCCCTAAAGGTTGGATTTCAAGGTAATCATAATCCTTTGCAACAGCTTCGATTTCCTCATCCGATTTTCCGTATAAAATCGCCTTATAAAGTTCGCCTTCACTGCAGGCGCTTCCCAGAATCAATCCTTCTGAGTATTGTTTATAAAGGCTCTTTAAAATACGCGGCTTTTTATAAAAATAATCCAGATGTGAATAGGATACCAGCTTATAAAGATTCTTCAATCCCGTATAATCCTTTGCCAGTATTATAGCATGGTAAGTATTCAGCTTTTTATATTCCACCTTCTTAGCTTCATCATCCGAGCCAAGTCTGACTACATCATCAAGGGTTTCTGCGCCTCTTTCCTTAAGCTTTTCAAGCATTACATTAAATACCTTGACGGTAGTATCAACATCATCCAGGGCTCTGTGTGCAACCTCAACCTTTATTCCAAGATTTTTAGCTATCCTCCCTAATTTATAGCTTTTATAATCAGGGAATATATCCTTAGCCAGAGACAAGGTGTCCAAATATGTAAAATCAAAGTTATAGCCTAGGACCTTGGCGTTATGTTTTAAGAAACCGATATCAAAATCAGCATTATGAGCCACCAGAATACTTCCTTCAATAAACTCCAATATTTTAGGAAATACCTTATCTATCGTTTCTGCATCCTTAACCATATAATCGGTTATGTTAGTGACCTCTATGACCCTTGCAGGAATAGGCTTTTCAGGATTTACAAAACAGCTGAATTCATCTATTACTTTTCCAGCCTTAAGTTTCATGATGCCTATTTCTGTAATTTTTTCTGTTAATGGCGAGAAGCCTGTAGTTTCCAAATCCAGTACGCAATAGACAGCATCAATGCTCTGTCCCTTGGAGTTTGTTACAGAAGGCTTTTTATCCGGTGCCAGATAGGCTTCAACCCCATAAACAACCTTCATGTCGGGATTGTCTCGTCCCAGAAGCTTATGAGCCTCAGGAAAGGACTGTACCACTCCGTGATCCGTAATGGCAATCGATTTCATCCCCCAGCTCATCGCTCTTTTAATTAAATCAGCCGCACTTGTCATCGCATCCATCTGACTCATCTGCGTATGCATGTGCAGCTCTACTCTCTTAATCTCTGAATTATCCTGTCGCTTAGCCCTCTTTATACCTTCTGTTTCTACAATAGTATTGGCAACAAGCTCAATTTCCCCGGAAAATTTACTAAAACTTGCATTTCCTGCAAGCAAAGCACCCTTGGCCTTTTTGAGTCTGGATAATATATCGCCATCCTCACCCTGCTTGATGAAGGCCTTACAGGTGATGGAACCGGATCCGTCGTACAAATCAAAGGAAATTAAAGTTTTTCCGCTTCTTAATTCCTTGTCTTCAATATTGGATAATTCACCCGATATAGCTACCCTTCCCTCATCGGGTATGATGTCGGTAATTTTAATTATTGGTTCCTTGATTTTAGCATTTCTGCCCAGTATCAAAGGTGTATATTCTTTCTTTTCACCGTTTTCTGCTTTTATTTCCTTAATTTGCGGAGCTTCTGTATGCACCTCATTATTGCTTTGTGCAGCCTTTGAGTGTTCCTTAATAAGATGCTTTTCCTTTTCGCGGGTATCCTCCTGCTGTCTTTTTAATTCTTCGCTGCTAACTTTATCAAGAAAATTAATTTTATATTCTTCTCCATACAGGTTTTTTATGGTCTTACTGATTTTTTTGTCATAGCCCATACCTTTAAAAAGATCCGATACCACAACTTTAAAATTACAATTTATGTTTTTATTGGTTACCTCGAATTCAGCATCACTTATAACTGCCTTCAAAAGAGGGTGCTTATCGGACATGGAGAACATGATATTCCTAAGTTCCTTCTCAATGGGTTTTTTATCTGTCCCCTCAGTATATTCTACTGTAATTTGAGAATCACTTAATAAGAACCTCTTCCTGATAAAGGTATTAAGGCCTTCGATTTCTTTTATATCAATATATTTATCAGAACTGATTTTAATCTCCAGAGCCTGGCTTTTTTTCTTCAAGACTGCAGATTGTACAGTTGCTGTGCCTATATTGCCCTCTGTTTTATAGTCGCTGAAAACCTCATTTATTCTTTTGAAGTTAGTTCCCACAAAGTTCTTCCCCCAAAATTTAAGTATATATTTATTATATAAGACAGACTTCGGTTTGTCATGTGTAGAAAGGATAAATTATGAATCGATTATATACCGCCATATAGGGGCATTAGCATAAAGAATATACTGTCAACACTTCCTGACCTTTCTTTGCTGATATTCTTCATTGCATATGTTGCAAGCCATTGTCCCCTGCTTACCGAAGGTTTAACCACTTTTATAAGGTCTGAAGTGCAAGTAATACTTTTAATAGTGCTAGTATCAATAACTCTTTTACCAAGATACCATGAATAATAATAATCAAACTTTTTTAGAGATTTTACATCAGTCAATGTAAGCTTTTTAATTTGTTTTTTAAAAGTGTCATAAGAGATTGCCATGGTATACTCAGGGTACTTACTATATTTTTTAGCCTTTATAAAGTATCTGTTTCTGTCAAAATTCAACTCATACCTAACAAAACCACCGGAATTATTATAACCTACAATCACAAGCTGCCTGGATTGTACTATTCCGCCTTTATTAAATGATTCATTAAATTCTGTCACACGCAAGCTATAAGCTTCACACTGTTTAAACAAGCTTTTATCGCTTATATTTACATTATTAAAGCTAATTGAACCGGTAGCCACAACCCGTGTTCGCATGAAATAGATATTTTCTAAATAAGGCACAGTGATTCCTATACCAAAAATAATCAGTACCAGCAGCGCTGAAATCTGTTTATCTGTAATGTGTTTGGCTGTAATGTGATTGGGTTTTGTGTTTGATTTTGGCTTGAAGAAAAATAAAAAGTAAACAATAAAGCCTATCGGTATCGGAAATCTATTTATTCTCAATTTATATAATCCTAAAATACTAATTACAATAATTTTAAGCAAAATATATTTTTCATTCTCATTTTTAAGCTTCAAATACGCATATGAAATAAAGGCTATTTGAAGTAACAAAATCAATATTGCATATAAAAGCAAAAAAATCACGTCCTTTTCTATGTTTAGTATAGTTTGGACATGATTGTCATTATATATAATTCTCTAAATAAATTATTAATCTTTTAGTCACAGGCTGAGTCCCTTGATTATAATACCTCGTCAATTATTTCAGAGGCGCATTTAACCAATTCTACACAGGGACGTTTTTTATAGTAATTATCATTTCTTTCCTCCGGCTTGGGAGTATCATGTTCTATATCCAACCCAAGTAGCTCCCTGCATATAATTGAGCCGTTCCTTTCCCTGAACAGCTGTGAAAGCTCCTGTATCAACCGGTAATGCTTTTCTTTACTTACTGTGTCCTTAGGGTCTGTATATCCGCACTTAAGCCCTGTAATCATAAACATTGAGGAAACTGCACCGCATACTTCCCGCAGCCGTCCCATACCCCCGCCAAATGAAGAAGTCAATTTCAACGCAGTTTCAAAATCCATTCCCAGCTCTTCACAATATGCACACAGAACAGCCTGGGAACAGTTGTAGCCCTCTTTGAACAGCTTTACAGCCTTTTCGGAATTATTACTCAAAATACCACCTCATTCTACTTTTGCCCCTAAAATAATCGGGGCAGTTTACTTTACGTTCTGCCCCTAAGTTAATACTATTAATGTTGACCGCAGCTGCAACCTTCGTCACCATGGCTGTGTCCATGTTCATGCCCGACACACCCTTCATTCCCTGGTTTTAATTCCCCGGCAATAAATTTTTCTATCACTTCATCAATATTACCTGTGATACCGGCTATAATCTCAATATTGTTTTCCAGCATTCCCTGTTTTGCACCTTCACCAATACCGCCTAATATGGCAACCTGTGCTCCTTGCTGCTTTAGGAAAGGAGGCAGATTTCCATGCTGATTTCCGATTGTGCTTACTGTTCTTTTTCCTTTAATTGAAGAACCTTCAATCTCATACAATGTTATGGTTTCACATTTGCCAAAATGTCCGGAAACATTAGTACCCTCTGTAGCCACAGCAACTATCATTTTACCTTTTCTCCTCTCATCAAATCTGTTTTCAATGTAATCCACAGCATCAGACAAGTAATTATGATCGACCTTCTCAATCTCACCCTTATCGCACAATTCCGCTATTGATGGGTCGATCGGCATTTTCCCAAGTACCTTTACACCAAGTTCCTCCGCTATGTTGTCTATTTTGCTTTCACCGAAAAGTTTTATTTCCTTTCCGCAGTCAGAACATTTCAAATAGCTCATATTTTCAATAATGCCCAGAATCGGAATGTTCATGGCTTTCGCCATGTTGTATGCCTTCTTGACAATCAGTGAAACCAAATCCTGCGGGGAAGTAACTATAACAATGCCATCCAGCGGTATTGATTGAAATACAGTCAGCGGGACATCCCCTGTTCCGGGAGGCATATCAAGGAACAAGAAATCTACATCTCCCCATATTACGTCTGTCCAGAATTGCTTTACCGTTCCTGCAATAACCGGTCCTCTCCAAATAACCGGTGAATCATCCTTTTCAAGAAGCAGGTTTACTGACATTACTTCGATGTCATTATGTGTTTTTTGCGGGTATACGCCGAACTCACTTCCTACAGCCTTTTCAGTTATACCAAACATTTTGGGAATAGAAGGCCCAGTAATATCTGCATCCAAAATCCCTACTTTATAACCCTTTCTGCGCATCATCACTGCGAGAGTTGATGTTACAAGGGATTTCCCTACCCCGCCTTTACCGCTTACTACGCCAATTACTTTTTCTATTGAGTTTAACTCATGAGTCTTTTCAATAAAGTCCTGCGGTCTGCTCCCGCAGCTTCCTGATGAACATGAACTGCCGCAATCCGTACTGCTGCAGTTGCATCCATTATCACTCATATTTCTTCACCTCGTAGTCATTTATTTATATTGAACGTGTAAAAGATTTGCCTTTTTACACTTCAAATTCATTCATCTTTCAATTGAAAACCATCTTTATTCTCGTGATTCAATTTGATTTTTCTTCGCATTTTTCACAGCCTCTGCGTTTGCAATTCCCGCTCTGTCTCTTACAGCAGCTTTTTGCGGCAGACAGCATGTAATCCCCCCCATCAATCCGAATGGTCTTCCCGTGAACCAGTGCGTCTGATGTTTTCTTTCTTGCGGAATTGATAATCCTTTGGAGCGTCCCCCTTGATACATTCATGTTTTCTGCGGCTTTATCCTGTTCCATCTCCAAATAGTCTGTAAGACGTAAAGCCTCTACTTCCTCAACTGTAAGAACTACCTCCTCAATGCTGTCCACCTGTGGACGAAAGCATGAATTATCGGGTATAAACGCAACTCTTCTGCACTTTCTGGGCCTTGTCATATTATCCCTCGCCTATAATCGTTTAATGCCGGCATTTATATTATGTGCATATGCACATAATAATATTATACAAATCCCAGCATATTGTCAAATTAAATTATGAGTCGAAGCAATAAGAATTGTAAATGCCCCAAGAGACAGAATAACATTGAGTGGAAATCATATTTAATACCTTTATTCTTGTCATAATATAAAAATTTAAAGGAGGATAAGCAGAAAAAAGGTACATTTAATGTATTATACCTTTTTCCCTAATAATTTAAAGCGCCTGGGCCTACTATATCCCAAGCATCTCATAAGTAAGATCTCTGATCCTTGGATGTATTGTATCATATCCGTATCCGCACCCGCAAACATGCATCAGGTAGCAAATTGCCAGGTGATTATCAACATCTATCAAAGTATAGGCACCTGCAGCGCCGTCCCAACCGAATTCACCCAAAGGACTGCGGGCACCTGATTTCTCTTTCTCAATAAGTGTACGCACTCCGAGTCCATAGCTGTAACCGATTTTGCCATACAGGTCATACTCCTTTTTAGAGACTTTATGCAGTTGATCAGTGCGCATCAAATCTATAGATTCATGGGAAAGAAGCTTGTAACCGTCTAAGCTGGTTCCTCCATTGCACATCGCATCCAAAAACAAAATGTAATCATCAATAGTTGAGATCAGGCCTGCTCCGCCGCTTTCATATTGCTTTGAAAGGACATATCCGTTATCACGGGATATCGGGCTTGATGTCATTGTATCCATATCGTATTGAAACTGGTCAGCCATATTTGCTTCCCATTCGGGTGTAAGCTCGAACCCTGTTTTTTTCATACCCAAAGGCATAAAAATATGCTCATCCAGATATCTGCCGAACTGCTGCCCCGAAACCTCTTCTATCACTGCACCGAGTACATCGTGACTTAAGCTGTACAGGTAGCGTGTCCCAGGTTCGAACTCCAAAGGTTCATCAGCCAAGGCTTTTATGATTTGCCTTGTAGAGGCTTGGTAGTCCGTATCTTTAAGGACCTTTATAATGGATGGAGCGTCTAAGTTATAATTCAAACCGCTTTGCATGGAAAGAAGGTGCCTTATTGTCATGGCGTTTTTTGCATTTACCGCACCGGAGCCGTTTCTGACTTTAAGGTTTGAATACTCGGGCAGGTAATCGGAGACAGGGGCATCTAGCGAAAAGCTCCCTTTTTCTATAAGCTGCATGACCGCTGTACAGGTAATAAGCTTTGATGCGGAGTAAAGCCAGAAAGCAGCTGAGCTTGTCATAGGTTTTGTCTTCGCAGCATCGGCATAACCGGCAGAATGGCTGAAAACAGGCTTATGCTCATGATAAACTACACATGTACATCCGGGTATACCTTTTTGCTCAAGCGAATCCAAATACTCAGCCAAAATCGATTTATTCAAAGCGTTCCCCCCTAAATTATACTGCAATTCATAATAAAACTACTTAATACTTAACTTATTTTACAACAACCTCGCAATATTTTAAAGGATTTACGGTATCTCCGTTCACTCTTACTTCAAAGTGGCAGTGAGGCCCTGTCGAAAGTCCGGTGCTTCCAACCTTGGCAATCACTTCGCCTGCTTTTACCTTGTCACCGACACTGCAGTTAAAACTGCTGCAATGTCCATAGAGCGTGGCAATGCTGCCGCCGTGATCAATTATTATTGTGTTGCCGTAACCCGGTTTATAGTCGGCAAGTATAACAGTGCCATCGTTGGCAGCAACAATAGAATCGTCTTTAGAAGCAGGTATATCAATCCCTGTATGCTCCTTTTCCTTATGAAGGGCTGAATGGTATCTCATGCCATAGACTGAAGAAATTTGATTTGAAGAAGGAATCGGCCACTTCATATTACCGCCGGAATATTTATTACTACTGCTGCTTAGTTTCTTAATTATGCTATTTAAAGCATGCGCCTGGCTGAGCATTTCATCTTCCTGCGCTTCAAGCTTTTTAAGGTCGTCACTTGTTTCCACATCACTCACTTTATCATAGCCCATTGACACTTTCCACTTATCTACTGCTGTAATAGTTTCCTTAAGAAGCTTCTCTGTTTCAGGGCTTTGGACATTACCGCTAAGGTTTTTAATGATTCTTTCACAAAGCTGCCAGACAACATTGCCTCTAAGTCCTTTATCCCCCGAATCAAGTATTTCTGTAAGATATGGCAACGCTTTCTCCCCCATATCTACAATCTGGTCGGCTTCCTTTTGATACGCTTTGATGTAGTCCCCGGTACTTGAAGATGCAGACGGCGATGTGATAATCGAAAGTAATTTATCAATCGTCTTCCTTGTTGCTTGAATTTGTTCACTGGTTTTTTTATTCGTTTCGTTCCCGTAATCCGGTTTTGTTTTTGTGTTCAAGCTTTTTGGGGTCGTTTCATTCTTATCCGCAGACTTTGATTCTCCATTTGTCAGCAAAGCAAAGCTTGATGCAGTCAAAATAGCAACCATAACTATTACTATCCAGAAACTGGGCTTTTTATAATTCATAATACTTTTCACTCTCCTTTTAATATTGCTTTCCCCGAAGGCAAGCACCCCTCCGTTCAATAGCAAATTCTGCCTTGCTGCAAGCTTTATCAGTGACCCGGCATATTCGCTTCTTATATCCTTGTCGAACGACGACATGACTTTTTCGTCACATGCTGTTTCCATATCCTTCTGTGATAATGCGAAGCTTATCCACACCAAGGGATTGAACCAGTGTATACAAAGGGCCAGCACCGACAGAGGCTTTATTATGTGATCGAATCTTTTTATATGTACAAGCTCATGAGCTATTATGTGTCGCAATTCGCTTTCTTTCAAGCTTTGACTAAAGCTAAGAGGAAGTATCACAGCTGCTCGGACAAGTCCATACACAATCGGGCTATCAATTCTGTCTGACGTATAAATCCTCACTTTCTTTCCCAGCTTCAGCTTCATGCACAAATTATTAAGAAGCTCGTCATTTTTGTATAAAACTGCGTCCTTAAGCCTTTTTGAAGCACGAATATAGGCTATTGCACTGAATAAAAGCAAACCGGCGGCACCAAAAAGCCATAAGGTAACAATAATTGATTCCGGTTTGAAATCAATCGGATTTTTAGTGGCTTTCACAGGCAAAGAACTATTCAGATCAGCTGCAGCTGTATTCTTTTGTAAAACATCCTTGTTATCCGCTGCCGGTAAGGCATTATCCAGCATTTTTTGATTTCCGCCGTTTTGAGCAATAATTGAATCAGGTATCCTTACAGCATTGAATAAACTCATCTTTGACGGCAGGTAAAACGGAACAAACAGTCTCAAAAGGACAATTGCCCATAAAGCATAGCTGAAAATTTTCGGCAGCTTATTCCCCAGCAGCAATCTGAAAAGAATTATCAGCACAGCTGCTACTGAAGCGGTAATACTCATATTGAGTACAATTTCAAATACCCTTTCAAGCATTGTTATTCCTCCTTGTCATATTGCTCAACTATTTTCTTCAATTCTTCCACTTCGTCCTTGTTTAACTTTTCCTTCTGCAGAAAGGTAGTGAAAAATAGCTTCAGCGAACCCTCATACACCTTGTCGATGTGCTCCTCCGTTTCTTCACGCATTACCTGTTCCCGGTGTACCTGCGCACAAACTATGGAATCCTCGTTTTTGATCGCTCCGCGTTCGCATAGTCTTCGTATAACCGTATATGTCGTAGATTTCTTCCAGCCCAACTCTTCAGAAGCAAGCTTTACAAGCTCCATGCTTGATACCGGGGAATGCTCCCATACTATATTCATAAACCTGTACTCAGCGTCAAATATTTTAACTCTTTCCATTTTAGTCCCTTCCTTTAGTTTAATGCATTAAACCTATATTCAGTTTAACACGTTAAACCCATACCGTCAAGTAAATATCATTGCCGATAATCCTATTTATTTCTACAATAAAAAACAGTTTGATTTTGATATCAGACCATCCTAAACCAAACTGTTTGAATCCTTTTTAATTTTTTTACCTTCATGCGGCCATATAATATCTTGCTGTCATAACCTTGAATACTTGCCTAATTTGCACCAAAAACGGCAACCGTCTGATTTTCCAAAACAAACCTGTCTACTTTCCATTTCAAAGCATTTTCAACATAACCCAGAGAATCAGCATGGTATCTTCCCGCAATCTGTTGATATGCAAGAAGTTCGTACACTTTATCATAGTCATAGTCTATCGGGTATAAACCGCTTAAGGGGTCAACCCACCCGCTGATCGGATTCTTCAGCTTCCCGTTTTTATCGTATATTTCATTAAGGTAGTCAGCGCCCCTAAGAGATATGTCAATGAGATATTTTGCATTGTTTTCAATGCTGACCACCTCAACCTTGTAGTTGTTTTTGTATGTAACCGTATATTGATACTGCTGGTTATAAGCATCGGAATCAAACAGCAAATGCGCCGTGTTGCTGGTGAAGGAGTAAATATAGTGATAATAGGTTCCGCCGCTGCCGCCGGTAGCTATACTTATCAGAATATCATCAACCCTATCTCCCGTAAAATCTCCTAAAAAAAGCACAGGATCATAACCAACATTATTTTTCAAAGGTATGCTGAATAAAGCACCGGTAGCTCCATCCTGAATTACAAGCGTAATATTCTGAACAAGCGCAGCATCAGGGACTTTAACCCCCGTCAGGTATACATTATCAGGGATACGATCCCCATTTACATCACCTCTGGCAAAAGCTACAACGCCCTGGTTTCTTACATAGTCATACATTCTAAGACTCCTCCATAAACTCAGCTTCATGTATTATCCTATGTATCGAACCGCAGGCTTGTTAATGCCAAATTTATAAAAAAAAGAACCCTGAAATAAAGGGTTATAGTACTTTGATTCAAGCTTATATATTCATCGAAGTGTTACAATGTACTTCCTCTGTTTGTGGCCTGCTTATCTATAACTTTAGACTTTACAGGCCACTTGAAATGTTATCAATTTATTTAACATTTATAATATTTTGCTCGTTAAACAGACTTGAGACCGCAGCTTCATATTCGCTTAAGCTTGTTGACTTCTTGATTTTCTTAGTATACTTTTCATTATCCGTAAACATGTTAATCATATAAAACCAGATTTCTTTCATCCGAAAAAGGATATTCTTATCTCCAAAAAGAATTTTCTTGTAGCTGCTGTATACATTGTCATGGAATTCTTTCAGCACAATTTTATCAACTCTGATGTTATTTTTTATTTCATTAACAAGTCCGGGGTTTGCCAAAAGTCCCCTGCCCAGCATAATAGAACCGACCTCAGGAAACTCCTCTGAAAATTTGCAATAACGCTTCAAAGTAGAAATGTCCCCATTGTAGCATAATGGATTCTTGCTTTGTTCAAAAGCATATTTGAAAATGTCCATATTGGGCTTATTCTTGTACATATCTTTCTGAATTCTCGGGTGAACCGTAAGCTCTTCGACAGGATATTTATTGAATATCTTAATCAAATCAAAAAACTCGTCGGGCCGGTCTATACCTATTCTGGTTTTAATGGAAAGCTTTGCGCCTCCCCATGCAAAGATTTCATAAAGAAATGCATCAAGCTCCCTCGGCTTTGAAAGAAAGCCTGAGCCCTTGTTTTTGGCAACCACAGTACCGGAAGGGCAGCCAAGATTCAGGTTGATCTCAGTATAGCCCATACGCTTTATCTTATCGGCCATCAGAATAAAGTCTTTTGCATTATTGGTCAATATCTGCGGAACCAAAAACAAGCCACGATTGTTTTCAGGCTCCAGATCATCCAGTTCGCCCTTCTTCAAGCTTCCGCTTGCATTAGCGGAAATAAAGGGGGCGTAATATTTATCGATGTTGTTGAAATAAGTATGGTGCGCATTTCTGTATATATATCCGGTTAAGCCTTCCATAGGCGCAAAATAAAATTTCATATATCATAGCCTTTCATCTGTTACTCATTGCCGGTTAAAAATTAATTGTTTTAAACACTTGGATATTGTGTTATTTTACAGATCAATAATATACCTGTCAATCTTTAATCCAGCAGTTTTCATTACGATAGGCGGATGGCGAAACTCCTGTTTGCTTTTTAAACATTCTCCAAAAATGCGTACTGCTCCTGAAGCCCACCCTCTCAGTGATTTCTTCTATCGAAAGGCGTGTATCTCTCAACAAGGCAGATGCCAGTTCTATACGCAGCTTAATCAGATAATCGATAATCGATATCTGATTCTCTCTTTTAAATCGACTGTTAAGTGTTGTACGATTGGTATTAAACATCTTGGCAAGCTTGCTTACCGTTATCTTCTGTGAGTAATTTGTCTGAAGATAGCTTACAATTTCACTAATTTTTATTGCCTCATCAGAGCCTCTGCCGTCAGGGGAATTTATCTTCGCTTCAAATAAACCGCTTACCAGAATCAACAATTCCAACATGTACGATCGTGAACGGCATGGCCAGGAAACGTCCCTTTGCAGGTCAAGTTCCATTGCTTCCATATGAAACAGTTTGGATAGCCTTGCAGAATATTCCGGCTCAGCTTTAATAAAACCACAATATTTCAGACTCCGGTATATAAAAGGGTTAAGCAAATATGTGTCCCACTGCTCTGTACTGGAAAACGGGTGTTGACTATCCCGGATGTTTTCAAAATTAAAAACAAGGTTAACAATATTCGGATGAAAGTACATTGATTTTATAATTGCATCTGTTTGACTTATAATTTCAGGAGTATCATTCTCATTTAAACAAAATATTGCCGGGGCTGTACATAAAACTTCAGCCCCATTAATGGCAACAACTGCAGATCCCCTCTCTAGAAATGCCAGATTAAACCTTTGCATACTATGGCCCTTGTATGAAAAGGTTTCATTATTATTAACGGATAAGGAAAGACAATACCCTTTATATATTTTTCTGCCTATTGTATCCAGTTCCATGCTTAAACCCCGATTAATATATTTACTTCTATTTTAACTCAAAAACCCATAAAAATGCAAATATGTAAAGTTATTTTGTCGATACGATATTCATTAAAAGAGGAGACTTGATATAATATTCTATAATACGGATAATTTTATATTTTACCGAATTATTTAATGAAAGGAGTTTTTATAAGCATATGAAGAAAGGCACTCCTTTAAATATACTTGTTCCAGATAGTGATTTTTCCGAAAATAAAATAAATTTGTTAAAAGTGAAATATCTGAACAAGGGTAAACCAGAAGATTATATTTATTATCCAACCGGTTCGTCCAATAGTAAGCTTCCAGCAGTATTTCTTGCACACAACGGCGGGGAGAACGGAACATCATGGGGCGATTTTCCGCAGCAGATTGCTGAGGCAGGTTTTTTTACCGTAAACATAACATATTCGAACGATTCTGACGTAGAAACTGCTATCGATTATGCCTTAAATAAATATTCAAACAAAATTGATGCAAAAAATGTTTCGTTTGTCGGCGGCTGCCACGGTGCAAAAATATTGGTGGGAATCCTGGGAAAAGGGAATTCAAAATACACTGTAAAAAGTCTTGTTCTTCTCAGTCTTTCGGAAGATGCTCCTGAAACACTGGGAGGAAAACATCCGCCAACACTTGCCTATTATTCATCAAATGATGAACTTGGCGATTTTTACTCTAACATTACAAAGGAAATTGTAACAAATTCTCTTTCCTCACCTAAAATGGTGGTTTCAAACAGCGATAGCTCACATGGAAATAATATGGTAGTAAAAGCCTCAAATAAAGAACAAATCCGAAAGGATATAATCTCCTGGCTCAAAGCATTAGTCTAAGGTATACTTGCCTGATTTACTTGTTGAAGAAATCCAAAATGCATGTTATATTATTGTTTAGAAATTATAGGAAGTCAACAATAAATCAGAAGGGCGATATAAATGTATAATACCATTCTTGATACAATCGGCAACACTCCTTTAGTAAAAATCAACAAGCTCAATCCTAAGCCGCACATTCCTCTTTACGCTAAACTTGAAGGCTTTAACCCTACCGGAAGCATCAAAGATCGGATAGCTTTAAAAATGATCGAGCAGGCAGAGGAAAGCGGTACTCTTACCCCCGGCAAAACAATAATTGAGCCTACATCAGGTAATACAGGTATTGGGCTTGCTATGATAGGTGCTCTAAAAGGATATCAGGTTGAAATCGTCATGAGTGAAGCCGTCTCAATCGAGCGCAGAAAAATGATAGAAGCCTTTGGTGCAAGGATCATACTGACCGATCCCTCACAAGGGACAGACGGAGCCATAAGAAAAGCCCGCGAGCTTGTCTCTTCCTACCCTGACAGATACTTCATGCCGAATCAATTTTCAAATGAGTATAACAAGCTTGCACACTACTATACTACCGCAAATGAAATATGGGAGGATACAAACGGCAGAGTTACCCATTTTGTATCTGCACTCGGCACTTCAGGTACTATTATGGGTGTAGGTATGGGATTGAAAGATAAAAAACCTGCTATAAAGATCATTGAGGCCCATCCGGTTCAAGGCCACTATATACAAGGCCTGAAGAACATGAAGGAAGCTATTGTACCTGAAATCTATGACTCTACAAAGATTGACCAAACTGTTATGATTGAGTCGGAAGCTGCCTTTGAGATGAGCAGGAAAATTGTACTGCATGAAGGGATTTTTGTCGGAATGAGCAGCGGAGCAGCAATGTTAGCAGCTCTTGAATGCATCAGGAATATTGACGAGGGTTTTGTGGTAGTTCTTTTCGCAGACAGGGGAGAAAAGTATCTCAGTACAGACCTGTTCAATCATTCCCCAAAAGAGGATTGATCAAAACACTCTGAACAATAAGGGCAGGAAAAATTGTTTAGCACGGATGATTCAATCCGTGCTAATTATTTAACTTGATTCATTCCTCTTCAATAACTATCAGCTGTTATAGAAATAATCAGATTATTGAAAGTATGCTTCTATCCTCTCAGGGCCTGCTATAATTTCCTTTGTTACAAAGTCAGCGCCATCAGAATTTAAGCTTCTTACCCACTTTAGCAGCGAAATCCTGCCATTCTGGATTTCAATACACGTAATATGCCTTTTTTTAACACAACAGCCATCATTAAAATAAGGGATTTGTCCTGATAACGGAAAAGCCGTTTTATGTGTATGACCGGCAATGACCACCTTTTTTTTGCTTCTTGCCCATTGCTTTATGCTGCCCTCAACTGCTTCCAATCTTTCCTTTCTTCTTGCTATACTAATCCTGCTGCCATTGTTGAGATTTTCAATAAACTTCCACACATGCCTGACAAAGAATCGCGAAAAGGGCCATAAAAAATCATCAAGAATGTCTCCCTGATGTCCATGTACAAGGAATATTTCATAAGACATGTTCGTATATTGAAGTATCAGCCCTTCATGGATTTTTATGTTTTCGAAGAGCGGCTTATAGCTTTGGGCAGCGGAATCATAGTATTGAAACAGAGCATTTTTTACATAGTTTCTGCTGCTCTTGAATACGTCATGATTACCCCAGAGCATATATAGTCTCTTATCCAGATAAAATTTACGCAAAAGCAAATAGGCTTCTGCATGTGTACCAAACAATGTTGAAAACCGGTCATTTTCCCAAAGCTCATCCCCATCACCAAGTTCTATGTATGTAAACCCTTTTTCATAATAGTAGTTTAAGGAATGGAGGTAAATATCACGGTTTTTATAAAAGTTGTCGGCTTTACTGCCATCACCGCGATGGCAGTCGCTGAAGAAAACGAATTTGGAGTTGTCATTAAATGGGATCGTTTCAGATGAATGATAAACCTGACTAAGCCTTTGAAATGTATGCATATAACACCCATTTATCAAAATTCAGCTATCATCATCTTATGAATATGGAGGTATTTGTGTGAATTTTCAGTTCAATCTGAAAAAAGAGAGTTTTTGATATTAATAAAAAATCCTTCTGCAAAACTGTCCACGCCATTACATAAGCATATCCGGCATTCTTTTAACCTATTTATTTCTGACTCATAATTTGTGCAGCAGAAACATCAGGATGATGATACCTTGGAATATCCTCACATTTTCCATCATAAGCAATCGCTTTTTGCGGACAGTAATGAAAACATGCCAAACACATTTGGCACTTATTATTCCAATTAGGCTTTCCATCCCTGATACAAATATTTTCAGCAGGACATACTTTCTCACATATTGCACAGCCTGTGCATAAATTATTGACGCTATAGGAACTGTCGAGCCGATTTACCCGTTTCACAAATGGAGTATTGCGACTGTTCAACATAAAAGAAATAGGTTCGAAATCATACCCTTTGCAATTTTCACGGATTTTTGCAGTTATTTCAGCCATACTACGGTCAAACTCCCCGAGAGTTTTTTTCTGACTTTTTTTGCTTGCAACCTTTGCCAAAGTAAAATCATTCATTGGCATATGAATATAAGTACCGAAATCCAACCTTTTTCCCTTTTCCTTCATCAGTATTTTTAACTGTTTGACGGCGCCTCCAACCAGCGGCCAGCCGCGTGTGACAACCCCGAATATATAATCGGCGCCGCTTATGTCAATATTCTTTATAAATTCAGCAACCATCTTCGGAAGCCCCAGATAATAAAGCGGGAAAACAAATCCTACCCTATTGCCTTCTGCCTTATAGCTGTTGTTTTTTATGCATTTTGCAACAGGCAGCACTTCACAGTTCTGAAGCTGTTTGCCCAATTCCTGTGCAACCTTCAGCGAATTTCCGGTACCGCTGAAATAATATATTATTGTCTTTTCCATTTTTACTCTCCTTTAACTTTCACTAAAAAACAAATTATTTAAGGCCATTTTTAAGTATTTCCCTGTTTACCCTTGTAATAGAACGTATCAGTGGAACCCTTTTCGGACAATTTTTTTCACAAACAAAAGCTTTTCCACATTTTGAAACTCCGTCATTTCCCATAATCGAAGCAAGCCGTTTTTTCATATCTGCCTTACCCATCGGGTGATCGTTCATTGCAATGACATGAGCAATAGCTGAAGGTCCAATATAGTCGCCTTCCGACTTACCTGTCCGCGGGCATGCATCATAACAGCTTCCGCAGTTTATGCATATTGAATATGAGTACATCTCCTGCTGTATCTCCTGTCCGTATTCGACCATCTCTTCAAATGACTTGTCAGTCTCTACCCAGTTTTTAACCTTTTTTAAAACCCTGAATATACGGCTCCTGTCAACTGCAAGATCTCTGACAACCGGAAATTTCTCAAGGGGTTCAACAATAATCGGTTTTCTCTCTGATGAGTGAGGCAAATTTCTGACTAATGTCGAACATGACAAACATGGCTTTCCGTTGACCCTAACAGTACAAGTACCGCACATTTCTTCTTTACAGTTATACTCATGATATACAGGAGAGTGCCCTCCTCCGGGGTCATTCCCAAGTCTTATGAGAAGAGTAAGCAAAGTATCTGTCTCCTTATATACCAGTGCAAACGTCTCCCAATATGATTTAACATCTGGTGAATCCTGCCGCTTTATTTTAAGATAAACAATATTTTCTGACGCCTTCATGTATTAACAGCCTCCTCCCTGCCTTTCAGCGGACTTAAGATGGAAGTATCTACTGCTTGATACTGTAAAGTGATTTCTTCATCCTCAAACCTTGCAACAGTAGTCTTAAGCCAGTTACCATCATCTCTTCCGGGAAATTCAGGTTTATAATGTGCTCCCCGGCTCTCATTTCTTTCCAGTGCCCCTTTTATTACAGCCTCTGCCAGTACAATACATGAACGAAGTTTCCTGACGGCTAAAACAGAAGCATTTGCCCAACTCCCATTATCATTCACTAAAACCCTTTGCCATCTCTCCATCATTCCCATGGCTTTTTCAAGCGCTTCCGCCAACAGAGCATTGTTACGGATAATCCCTGCATTTACGGTCAGAAGCTCACCAAGTTCTATTGTTAACTGTGGAGCATTTTCATTACCGCTGCGTCTATAGTATCCATTCATTTCATTTTCCCATAAATTGATTTCTTTGCTTATCCATCCATCATCTCCAGACGAGCATGGCTTGGGTTGATTTTGCCCCTCCTTGTCTTCAAGGATCGTATCGGCACAGATATAACCGCTGTAAGTTGCTGAAAGCAGCGAATTTCCGCCTAGACGGTTCGCCCCATGATATAAATAATCACATTCCCCGCACGCATATAAACCTTTGATCCTAGTTCGATGGTGTTTGTCAACAAGTATGCCCCCCATAGAATAATGAGGTGCAGGGAAAACATGCATAGGAACCTTTTCAGGATCTTCTCCGCTAAACTTTTTGTATATATCTATCACATTGGAAAGCTTATGCTGTCTGATCTCATCTGAAAGGCTTGCAATATCGAGATTTACCTGCCGTTTACCATCAATTCCATGCCCCATTTCCATAACAACTTTATAGATGGCACGAGAAGCTTCATCACGTGTGACTAAATTTCCGAAATCCGGATACATCTCCTCAAGAAAATTCCACCGTTTCCCATTACGTAAAGTCCAGATTCTGCCACCTTCTCCTCTTGCCGATTCACTAATCAGCCGTGGTTTGTCTCCCTCAGCCATAGCGGTAGGATGAAACTGGACGAACTCTGGATTTGCTATGGGTATGCCCTGCCGCATCAACTGTCCCACAACAGCACCATTTGATAATGCTGCTGTTGTTGACCACCCATATAGTCCGGCATAACTTCCCGTTGCAATAATAAGTGCTCTGCCTTTATATGCCTCAAGCTTCATCGTGTGAATATCCTGCACTATGCAGCCGCAGCAGCACTCGTTATCATCAATCAATGCACTGACAAAATCCCTACCTGAAATTCTTTTTAGCAAGCCTTGCTCCTCCAGCCTGCTAGCCTGCCCATCTAATGCTGAAAGCAATTGGAGGCCCGTTGTAGTATCAGAATAATGAGTTCTCGGATACTTCATTCCACCGAAATACCGTGTATCAGGCAAGCCATCATCACGCCTGTTAAATGCTACTCCCATGTGGTCATACATTGAAATCAACTTAGGGGCGAATTCACACATTCCCATTACAGCCTGCTGATCTGCCAACCATCCACCGCCCGTTATTGTTTCCTCGAAATGTATTCGAGGGGAATCCTTTAAGTACGGCTCAGCAGCGTTGATACCGCCCTGAGCCATGCAGGATGCAGAACGCATGGACTCAAAATATGAAAGCATTGTTACATGCATTCCCGATTGGGCAAGCTTTACGGCAGACATGAGCCCTGAGATCCCGCTGCCTACAATTATAACCTCATACATCAACTACACTCTCCTATCTACAACAAATAAAAAACAATCTGTATTAAAGGCATCAAAGCAAAAATCCATGACATCACCATTACTATGGATTTAACCCTATGCGAGACGCTAATACCCATAGTTATACATGCATTAAAGAAGCCTCTTCCGAAATGAAATCCTCCAATTATGGCAGTAGGGATCATAATTAACGGCCGAACAGATCCGCTTCCTCCTTCCGAAACCCTTATAATAGTTATAAATAAAAATACAGCTGCCACAGAAGAAATAATCTGAATATAGAACAAAATCTTTTCTCCAAGCCTTCTTTTAAAATGAAACCTCGTTTTAAATATGTAATATATTCCAATAACACCATGTATATAGATCAGATAGAATAATAGATTTATAACCACGCCAAATCCGTGTAATATGCCTTGTTCCTGCAAAATTGCAGCATTCTGCCTGAAACCATCTGCAAAACTAATAACAATTTGACAAAAAACCCTTGCAGAAAAAACAAGTATAAATATAAAGCCAAATACTGAAAAAGCAAGCCTAATCATATATGCAGCAGGAATCCTGGATTTTGTTTTTTCCAAGACCTGTTCTTCCCTCATAAAATCCCCTCCGTCCTATAGATAGAAACAATTACTTGAATAAATCTGTCACTCCGAACAAGTGGTATGTATTTATAATTTTCAACGAAGCCTTGATCTCAGATTCACTATTATGTAATCCTAAAGTATCAATCATCATTTCTATCAGCTTTGTAAAAATCATTGTGATAACATCTTCATTTTCGATGTTGAAAACAACCTGATTATCCTTCCCAGAGTAATTTTCCCTCACGACTTTAATCAAGTATTTTATTACTTCTTCCTTGAATTGCTCGTACTTTGTACCTTTAGCCCCTTTAAATAGGATTGTCATCCTCTCCCTGTTCGAGACCATAAAATCTATGAATTCCTCATTCATCAGAGAAAACATCCCTGCTTTTTCGACCCCGTCAGGCACTACGTCTCTTGCCGATGAAACCTTTTTGATAAGGGTTTGTTTAAAATGATCAATAACACTTTCCGGGACTAAGGAATTAAAGATATCTTCCTTGCTCTTGTAATAACGGTATATATTTCCGACTGAAATATCAGCATCTTTTGCTATATCCGATATTGTTGTCCTTTCATAGCCCTTTTGAGATAAAATCCTTAAAGCAGCGGCATCAATCTTATTCTTTATATCATCTTTTTTATATTGTACCATCATATCCCTCCTAAAAGTGAATATGCAATTCGCTTTTAATAAATTATAATGCCTACATAATAATATGTCAACATAATATTACAAGGAATAAAAACACCAGAAACTTCACAATTGCGTTAGTTAACAGCCAACACAATTTATACCATTCTGGTTTAAAAGCAAATAGACATTGATATCAGTGCATTGTATAATAAAAGAAATTATAGCTGCAAGGAGGAATCGTAAAATGTCAGAAAAAAATGAAAGATTTGAAGTAACTTATAAGCAAGGTGTTCTAAGTCAAACAAAAGTAATCGTTGATAAAGAAACCGGTGTAAATTATATTTTTCATTGCGATGGTAACGCAGGTGGTTTGAGTATCCTTGTAGATAGGGACGGGAAACCTGTTGTCACAAGATAAAAATCCAGATCACTTTCAATCTGAAGTTTGAAGTTTAAATTTTAAATATAAGGCTTGACGCTGAGGATCAAAGATCTCCAGCGTCTTCCTTTTTAATTCACGTAGAAGCTTCGACTTTTCTTTTCCTATAGAAGGATAATACTATCAGGGCAATCAGAGAAGCTATGGTCACAGTAAGATAAACCTGTTTAAAGCCGTTATTCATGGTTTTCTGAAACTCATTCTCTATATTTACTCTTTGCTTCTCAATCCCTTTCAAATAATCAGACTTAGCCGTCTTTAAAGCACTTGGAACAGCATCCTTCATAGCCGACATTTTGGATAACATATCCGGAATATTTATTTCAGCCGCAAATTCCATGCCTTTTGGCATGCTGCCCTGATTAGTCTTTGGCATTGATTTCATCATTGAGCTGCTCTGCCCTTTTTGCATGCCGGCTAAACCGTCAATTCCCTGCTGAATCCCATTTTGTATTATTGGAATTAATTTCGGTGTCATTTGATCAAACATCGCTTTTGCCATGACCTTACTATTGTTAGTGATTGTTGTGACATCTGATGATTGCAGGAGTTCCAGAAGGTCCTTGGACATTTTGAAATCACTTTTGCCTCTCATATCAAGCTTCACAGTAGTCATTGAAGCAAAATCAGGCATTTTACTTACCATTCCCTGCGTTTTCGGGTTCTTTTTCAATGCATTTATTTCGTCACCTAGTTCCTGTGCATATGGTAAATCCACCGATATTTTATTGGGGAAGAAAGTCATGACATTTGTCTGGACACTTGCCCCTGCGTGAGCTATAAAACCTATCATTATAGCAGGTGCAATAACAGTTCCGACTGAACGAACAAGCGAAAGGGTTGCTAGCGCTGAGTTGGATTCTTCTTTTTTTGTGTTTTCAAGCATCATGTAATTGAGTGGTGTTCCTATTGTAAAGCCCATACCAAGACCAATAAGGATAAGGCACACAACTACATTAAAGGTGTTAGGATGATTAGCCGTAACTAAAATCAAGTAAATCGCACCCACTACCGTAATAAAGAATCCTAAAGCCAATATAAGCTTGGCGCCATACTTATCAATCAGCTTTCCCGACATAGGTGCTCCAACCCCTGAAAACACGCCCAAGATAATTACAAAATATCCGCCGCTGCCTGATGCTATTTTAAGAGCATTTTCAGAAAACTGGGGAACAAAGATCATACCCATCATAACAACACCTACCACGAATGAAAGAATCAGCGTTACCAGTATTCTTCCATTAGTGAAAAAGCCAAGGTTCATAACCGGATCTTCCGCTTTTTTCTCCACAAGTATAAATACCGGGAGCAGCGCAATAAATACAAGAAGGAATGGATAGACATTTGTCTTGCTCAAAGTAGTCATAAAATCAAAAAAGTCAATATTCTTTAATCCATACAGCAGCGACAGTATCATCACAGACAGCAGCGTTATCCCGAAGACATCTGTCTTTTTAACATTCTCAGTCCTGTTGTTCGACAGGAAAAGGTAACCCGCTATGAGAATAAACAGAGTAATAGGAAGGTTGATATAGAAAATGAACTGCCAGTTATTTTTCCCGAACAAATCCAATATTGCGCTTCCGGCAGATGCGCCGAATATATTTGCTACTCCATACACTCCACCTACAAGGCCAAGCGCCATCCCTCGTTTTTCAGGTGGAAAGGTTGTTCCGAACTCAGCCGTTGCAACAGGCATTATACCACCGCCGCCCAGAGCCTGAACCACCCTTGCTCCAAGCAAAAGTGAAAAGCTTCCGAATTCCTGTGACAGACCACAGAATAGGGAGCCCACTCCAAATAGGAATATACTCGTAAGATAGACATATTTTCTGCCATATTTATCGGCCATCTTGCCCATAATCGGAATGCTTGCCGCATAAGCCAGAGTATATATTGTAATCATCCATATACCTGTCTTTTCGTCGACTGCAAGGTTGTTTTGGATTACTGTCCTGGCAGGTGTTACAATACCTGTGTCAATAGCCCCCATAAATATGCCGGCCAGATAAACAACCATGATTATAGCTAAATTCGGCTTTTTTGTTATACTACTCATAGCATCACCTCATTTATTATTTTTGAACAATTTAATTTTATATACGATCTGCGTTATTTCAGCAAAGCCGAAATCAAAGCAGATAGTTTATCGTATTGAGTATTTCCCTCATATGCATAAATAATAAGCAGTTTGCAAATAGCATCGGAAATTAGTCTGAAATCCTTGTTAGGGTCATTATCACTTATCAAATCGAATATTTTATCCGTAAGGCTTTTAAGCAGTATTTCTTTCTGACCCTTTATACTTTTTAACTCATAGTCATTGTTGGGTCTGGTATCTGCAAACCAAATATTATGAACATCATTCATCAGGACTGTCAATTCGTTATATATTATTCCGATATTTTCAATCACGTTCCGGTTGTCCTTTGAAGCCTGTTCAATACGGCGGAGCATCATACTCCATTCGTTTTTCAGTATTTCCTCTACAATTTCCTTTTTTGACTTGTAGTAATTATAAAGCGTACCCGTAGCAATACCGCAATTTGAAGCTATAGCCCTCATATTAAGACTCCCATAGCCTTCTTCAGATAGCAGCTTCCTTGTAACCCTCAATATGTCGTCTTTAACATTTACCAAGGCTTTTGGCAAAAGCTCACCTCCTTTTTTATGAACCATGTTCATTATACTCCGCCGAACTTCCAGTGTCAACCAGCTAAAAGGATAGTCCTTTTAAAATAAATCAGTTATTTGTTTTAATCTTTATATTGAATTTGTTGTTATTTTCTTACTGTTCTGTTATTATATTCTTGTACACCTTTATAGTCATAAATATAAAAACGTACATTTCTTCATTGAAAAAATAGCCAGTATAAGTTGACTAGCTAAAAGGAGGTGATATGTCTTGACATATTTTTAATAGCATTTCCAGTATTTTTTTATTGCGGCTAAGTGCAAAAATCTGCTGCCAACTTCATCTATTTTTTACATTAAGCGAAAGGGGATTTAAAAATGAAAGGAAAAGTATTTGATGAACTATTTGAAAAACTGAATAAAATAACCGGAGTTAAAGATATTGCTTATCATGAGATAAGAAACGGTAAACTTTATCCTGTTTACAAAACCGAAACGGACATACTTGGCATCAAAAAATGGAAAGAAGTCCATGGACAAACTCCGGTATATATTGAAAAGACACCTGTTTTGAAAGAAATAACAAGCAAAAAAATACATATTGCAATAGATGATACAAAAAGCAATAACCTCTCTGCAAGTGAATTCTTTTTTTTCGGTATAGACAGCATTTTGGTAATACCTGTAATTAAAAACTCTTCTGTTGCAGGAATAGTTGTTATAGCTTCAATAGGCAAACAACATATCTTCCCGGAATCTGAAATAAATGAGTGCAGGCGGCTGGTTTCAGAATATAGCAGTTCTATTGAAGAAGGAAAAGAATATTATACAAATATTCGATTAGCCGATGCTATTATGAAATATCTTGAACTCAACTCTGTTGAGTACATTTTTGGTATCCCGGCAGGTACAGTCAGCCCTCTTTATGATGCGGTCAACGATGTTAATATCAAACCGATAATTGCAAAGAACGAAGGCGGGGCTGCATATATGGCCTCCAGATATGCCAGTATTTCTAAAAAGCTGGGTGTTTGTTTAGGTGCCGGCGGTGTAGGTGTTAACAATATGTTAAACGGCATAGCAGACGCTAAAAGAGCAAAAAATCCTGTATTGATAATTTCGGGACATGTTCATAGATGGCAGAAAGGCAAAGGTGCAATACAGGAGCTTGATACGGAAGACATATTCAAGCCTGTAACCAAATACAGTAAAACGGTATTTGATGAAAAGAGTGTTATGGATGAATTAAGAACCGCACTGCAAACAGCCCTTACTCCGCCTCAAGGGCCTGTGCATTTGTCGATTCCGATAGATGTACAGCTCTCTGCATTTATCGGCTATCTTCCTGATAGAATAGATTATATATTTAACAGTATGATAAATTACACTGAAATCAATAGAGCAATCGAAATAATTAATGAAGAGGATCATGGAATTATTATGGTTGGTAAAGGATGCCGAGGCCTTTCAAAAGAAATACAGGAACTCAGCGAACACCTGCAATGGCCTATTATAACCACTCCCGAGGGCAAAGGAGTAATACACTCGGAGTTCCCGCTCAACCTTGGCAACTATGGCTTTGCCGGAACAGACACTGCTACCCATTATGTGGAGCATGGCCCCGCAAAGTGCCTTCTGATACTTGGTTCAAGCTTGGGGGAAGCATCAACCTATAATTTCAGCAAAGCATTGATAAATGGTAAAAAGGTAATTCATGCAGACTGGGATGAGAAAGAGCTGGGGAAGGTTTACAGCACCGATGTGAAAATACATTGCGACCTGAATGCAGTTGTACCCAAGCTTATAAAAGGCACAAAAAAATCCGCTTTTTTATTTGAAAAGCCCGAGTTGAACAAACCCTATATAAGAAATCATACAGGCTTATCAACAAGAGTTTTTTTAGAAAGCATTACAAGCTTACTGCCTCAAAATACATACTATGTATGTGATTTGGGAGAATATATGAATTTTGTATTCAAATATTTGCAAATCCCTGAAGGGGGCGACTTTGAAGTTAATATAAATTATGGTGCCATGGGTTCCGGTATAGCAGGAAGCATCGGAGCATCTCTTGCTTCCCCGAAAAGACTTATCGTAGTTTTTGCGGGAGACGGTTCATTCTTTATGAACGGAAGTGAGATTTTAACAGCAAAAGAATATGGGCTGCCTATAATATACATTATCTTTAATAATGCAATGCTAGGTTATGTGAATAGAGGACACCAGTTTTTATACGGAAGAAGCTTAAGTGAATTCAAACAGCAGCCGGTTTCAATTTCTGAAATGATGAAAGCCGCCGGCATCAGATCACTCCGGTTAAAAGCCATAGAGGATATAGATCAGCTTGGCGGACTGACAGCCGAAATAGACGGTCCCTGTCTGGTTGAAGTTTCGATAGACGGAAGTGAACCTGCACCTATTCTAGACAGGCTTAAATCTCTCAGCAAAATCAAGAACTGATTTGTATAATTAATAATAGCAACTTATAATAATCGATAAGTGTATGGCTCTTAATTTACTGCAAGCTTAGTAAATATGGGCCATACATTTATTTTTTTAGTCATAGTTTAACGATTGCCAAGCCAACTTATATCGACAGCATTCCTTAAAAAATTACGTAAATATACAAATAATGGCGATATTGGGAGCACGACCAAGAATTCTCATTGTATTCATCCATTAAACTTAATTTCCATTATATATAATAGTTTACTAAGATGTCGAACTGTTGTATTATATTAAATAATTCCAAATGCCTTAATTGCATTTTTACAGGAATGAAACATTATGATTTTAAGGGCAAACTTACTGAAAGGTGAGGGCGCAAAGCTACGAGTCTAAGGTGATAAACTATGATAGTCGGGTTGCAGTGCAATTACAATGTCATAGAAAGCCATAGGTATTACTCCAGCTTTAAAATCAACTATTTTAATTGTTAGGAGAAATGCTTATGAAATTTCTAAAAATTAAAAGTATTAAACTAAAAATTCTATTACCGCTTGCTATCATTTTTATCTTAGGTATATCATCTGTTTCCTTCATCTCATGTTTCAAATCCAATTCCTTGCTTGACAACAATTTAAAAAAAATGGCCACAACAAAAGCAGAAGAAATATCTGCCAGAGTAGATGGCCTTCTAAGCAGCCGGATCATGATCATGGAAGAATTAAGCCGCTCCACAGAAGCCAAAGCTTTGGACATTAATGGGGTTAAAAGATACATAGCTGCCAAGAAAGGTATAGCTAAAGACTTTGAAATGCTCTTTGTATCCGATAAATCGGGGAATATCACTTCTTCAACAGATCAAAAGGATAACATTTCAGATACAGATTATTTTAAAACAGTAATGAGCGGGCAGTCAGCTATTTCCAAGCCGTTAATATCCAAGCTGTCAGGTAATACGGTTATCGTATTAGCAGTACCTGTTACTACTGAAAATAATAATGTTACGGGTTTGATTGCAGGTACGGTTAAGTTAGCTTCGATTACTGATATTATTAACAAAACATATTTAAATAAAGGAGACTATGCCTATATCATCGATAAAAACGGGCTTATTGTTTCACACCCTGATAAAGCTAAAATATTAAAAGAAAATGTTTTACAAAGCAAAGAGCAAAATCTGGTAAGCATTATTAAAAAAATGTCCAGGGGTGAAAGCGGTACAGGAATTTATAGCTATGAGGGTATAAAAAAGCTTGTCGGCTTCACAAGCATTAAATCAATGAACTGGTCTGTAGGATATACCATTACCTATTCCGATTATAAAAGTGAAATTAATGAGCTGGTATTTTTAGTATCAATATTAGGAGTTATCGTTGTTGCAGTAATGATTATTGCATTATTATTCATATTGAAAAAAGCCATCAAACCCATTCTATTTCTGACAAATGCAACCAGTAGCATTGCTCAAGGCGACCTATCAAAGCAGATAGATATAAAAAGCAATGATGAAATCGGCAGCTTGATCAATAATTTCAACTTCATGCTGAAGAATATAGGAAATATGATTAGTGAGGTCAAAGAAATCGGTGGTGTGGTTCATGCATCATCAAATATAATAATGGATTCATCACAGGAAGTAAGTAAAATTTCTGAGCAAATCTCTTCAACTGTAGATGATCTGGCAAATTGCGCTACTGAACAAGCTGCTTCAACAGACAACGGCAGTGTAAAAATTAAAAGTATTATTGATTTTTTAGAATGCATATCGGAAGACATGGAAAAAGCTAAGGAGCTTGGGGATCTGATCAGGGAATCACAGGAAAAGGTTGAACATTCTATTGAACATCAGCAAACCCAGATGTCAGAAAACAAGCGCATTTCCAACGAAGTTAGTTCTGCTGTTAACCAGTTAATGGAACAATCAAAGGAAATCGGGCAAATACTCAAGGTTATTAATTCAGTTTCAGAGCAGACAAATTTGCTTTCATTGAATGCAGCAATAGAATCTGCAAGAGCTGGTGAACACGGAAGAGGTTTTGGAGTTGTATCGGAAGAAATAAGAAAGCTTGCAGAACAGTCCAGTATACAGAGTAAAAAAATCAACGGAATAGTTATGGATGTACAGAACAGTATACAACTCACTGTATCTGAAATACAAAAATCCGAAAACTCCATGATGATGCAGGAAAAAGCATTATACGACACTGTTGACGCATTCAATGATATCTGTAAAAAAATTGATTCCATAGCAAATAAGGTTGACGCTGTTTCAGATGCCGCGAATGCATTGAATAAAGACGCCAAGTTAGCCGGTGACCTTATAACGGATCTTGCCGCTGCTGCACAGCAAACAGCAGCAAGCACTCAGGAAGTTAATGCTTCTATAGAGGAGCAGCATTCGTCCATGCAAGCGATTACTGAGTGTTCAAGTGAAATGCAAAAGCTTTCTTCAAAACTGGGAAAATGCATAGACAAGTTCACTTTGTAAAATGGCTAAAGGTACTACAATTGGGGCTGTTTTACCCAATTTCAAATAAAGTACACTATAAGAGATAGAAAGGGGTATAACAAATGGAAATTAATGATTCTCAAGGAAAGTACACAATCAAGTTTGACACGTCAAGGAGGATTTGCTACGAAAAACAAATTGGATTTTGGAACAATGATGATGTTAAAAGGTTTCATAACGATTATACAACAAAAGTCGGTCCGCTGCTGGCAAATAAACCTTGGTCAAAAGTAAGCGATCTCAGGGAATACAAGACTTCAAGCATCAACGATCAGGTCGCTGTACATGTAAAATGGATGCAGGAAACCAAAGCGGATTGTGTAGCAGTTTTAGTTGACAGTGCTATAGTAAAGCTGCAAATGAATACTGCCAGCGGCGGCTTATTCAAACAAAAGGCATTCACAGAAGAAAACGAAGCGGATCAGTGGCTCAAATCGCAAGGATATTAGCAGCCAGTAGGTGTTCTAAAATCATCTATGTATGAAACAGAATTTTTATCTGAGAAACAACTGTACCAGCTATAAAAACGGTCTTCCTGTGCAAGCCTTCATTTTCTCTGTTGCACAGGAAGGTCATGGCTGTTCCGCCAAATTGTTTATAAATACAAATCTCTTGTTCCCAGCTCAATTTTCTTCAACTCATTGATCGTCAATTGTTTAACCTTAGGGTCGGTAATCTTTTCAAGCTGCTTTTCGATAGCCTTTTCTCCGATTGCTCTTGTTTCCGGGCTTGCATAGTCCATCAAATATTCTTTAAAGGTTAAAATCGCATTAGGCTGGCAGACATTCTGGATTTCTCCTGTTTTAGCCAGGGCCATAAACCTGTCTCCGGTTCTGCCTTTACGGTAGCAAGCGGTGCAGTAGCTAGGAATATACCCGGCTTCGCAAATATGGCGAAGGATTTGATCCGGAGATCGATGGTCAGCCACTTCAAATTGAGCAGTGCTTAGATCTTCATGCTCTTCTACACCTTTTTTTAAATTTTCCAGCTGCGCTTTATATCCCCCTATCCCAACGCAAGACCCGGCGCTCATTTGAGAAATTCCAAGGTCAATAACCTCATCCCTGTAGTCCGGCTTTTCACGGGTGGATAAAATCATTCCTGTATATGGAACCGCCAGCCTCAACACTGCAACGATTTTCTTGAATTGATTATCGTTTACGAGGTAGGGGAATGTTTGCAGATTTACTCCTTCTGCTTCCCTCATACGCGGGAACGAAATAGTATGCGGGCCTACTCCGAACTTTTCTTCAAGATGATTAATCCCAAGCATGAGTGCTACCACTTCAAATCGGTAGTCATAGAGTCCGAAAAGCACACCCATGCCTACATCGTCAATGCCGCCCTCCATTGCCCTGTCCATTGCAGTCGTATGCCAGTCATAATCCCTTTTGGGTCCGGATGGGTGCATTTTGGCATAGGTTTCACGATGGAATGTCTCTTGAAAAAGAATGTATGTACCGATGCCTGCTTGTTTCAATTTCATATAATCTTCTACTGTAGTAGCCGCAATCTGAACATTAATTCTTCGGATTGCCCCATTGTCCTTCATTGTATCATAAATGGTTTTCATCGCAGCCACAACATACTCAATGGGCATATTTTTGGGGTCTTCACCGGCATCCAGCATTAAGCGCTTATGCCCTAATTGCTCTAAAGCCTCTACTTCCTCCCGAATCTCATCCATAGTCAGCTTTTTCCGTTCTGTTTTATTTGCACAGCGGTAGCCGCAATAAACACAGTTATTTACACAGTAATTACTGAGATAAAGCGGAGCGAACAGAACGATTCTTTTTCCGTAAATTTTCTGCTTAATTTCAAGGGCAGCATTAAACATTTCCTCCAGCAGCTTTTCATCTTCCAGCTGTATTAATGCAGCTACTTCTCTTGCTGTCAGTCCTTTTGCAAGCCTTGCTTTAGAAATAATCCCCCGAATCTCGCTTATTGAGACGTTTGAAGTATCATTTAGAAGCTGCTGAATGTTTGACTCATCGATAAAGTCTGCAACATAATTTTTATTCATGTGATCCCCTTTCCGGTTTTAAAGCTTACTAATAAATCTTGAGGACATTAAGACCTTTCTATTTTGATAGTACATGCTCCGACATGTTTCACAAAAAGAAAAACCTTCCGTTTGGAAGGCTTTTTATTATCCGCAAAATTAAACTTTCCCCTGAGATCAGAAAAAAACTCCTTTCCCAAGGATGCTTAAAACCCTCCTCCCAGTCAGGCGAACCCTACTGGTCAGAATTTATTATATTATTTTTTAACCTGCTTTAATGATACCACCAATTGGGTAAATAATAAACAATAAATTTGCCGACTGAGCTTATCCATCCGATTTGCTTACCAGGTCCTGGGCAGTTGCGGATATTTCCTCAGTTTTCGCTGTTATTTCCTCAACGGAATGCAGTATGTCCTGTGTACTTTTGACCATTCTGCCTACAAATCCATTCAATGAATCGGCAATTCCCTTAATCTTCTCAAGTGATTCCATTGCTTTGATTTTTGTTCCTGCAGCGCTCTGAGCGGATTCCTTGCTCGTTGCCGCCAGATTTCTGATTTCTTCAGCGACAACGGAAAACCCTTTTCCGGCTTCACCTGCTCTTGCAGCCTCGATATTTGCGTTCAGAGCTAAAAGATTGGTCTGGGAGGCTATAGCGATTACATTCTCGCTCATTTTTTCATACATGTTAATATTATTTTCTATATCAAATATGGCATTACTGACTTCCATTGTCTCTCTGGCTATTTTTTGAGCCATCTGGGAGAGTTCGGAAACTTCCGATGCGTTAGTCGTATTCCCTTGTGCGATTTCACTGATGGATTCCGATATTATACCCGCATCCCTTTTTAATTTAAGTATGAATTGTTCCTGAAGATCAGAGGTCTCTTTTTCCTTAGACAATAGCACTTTTATGCTATTCTCGTTCTCTTTAACCTCCGAATGCTGAATTCTAATTTCTTCATTTTTATAGAAAACACAATTATCTTTGTGGTTCAATCCTTTAGCTATAGCTACAGCCATGTTACGGCATTTTCCGAAGCCGCATGCCCCACAGTTAATATTTCTATCCAACTCCGTATTCTTATACATGCTGGCGAACACTTGCGACAATACCTCTTCAGACGGAAGCTCGTTCTCTGTTCTTTTGTCCTCATAGCTTCTTAGAAAATCTTTAAGCTTCAAAGTATTATCAAACGTTTTATACATTTTTTCAAGCAGCTGCTTCTCGCCGCCTTTTTTTAAAAGTCCTTTTCCTGCTCTGTTTTGCCTTCTTCTATACAGGAGCAGTTCCTCAACATCATCGGTGCTGAGCAGATTCTCAGTTGCAGTTCCTTTATTACAGCCCTTTTGGCAGTTAAGACAATCGACCAGCACAGGCAGTTCTTTATTACTTCCGTTTTCAACTCGATGCGCGTATTTGGGAAGATAGTCGTAAACCTCAGTTTGCCCTTCTATTTGCTTAATCCATAGATCTCCGCCTAATACTGCCTCCACATTTCTCCTCAAGCCCCCAGGGCTGGAGTATATAAAACCAAGCTTTGAAACAGACCCGTCGAAGTCTTTTTCCGGGTATTCAAGCAGGTTTATTTTCCTGCTTTTTATATAATCCTTCAACTTTTTGAAGGTTACATTATATGAAATAAATCCGCCTGTATTGGGGTCGGAAAATTCATCCGCTTTAGCAATACATGGGCTTAAAGCAGCAATTTTATCGTTGATGCCTGCATATTTTTTCATATATACCGCAGTGCACTCCATCGGTGATTGTACGGGACACAGCTTGCTTAAAAGCTCAGGATGGTACATCTCTATAAAATTAACTATTGCAGGACATGGCTGCGCAATAGTGCCCTCCGCCTTATTTTGGGTTATCCATCTCAGATATGCCCAAGTAGTGATATCAGCTCCGAAGCCTACCTCATATACTGCCTTGACACCTTCCTTTTTAAGCCAGCCTAATATTCTTTTGTATTCTTTTGGAAAGTTGGTAATAAAAGCGGGAGCCGCTACTAAAGAAATGTTTTGCCTCTTGATATCTTCAAGAAAGCTTTCTGTATCGTCCTCAAAGTCTCTTCCGCCATGTTCACAGTTCTCAATACATTTACCACATCGTATGCATTTCTCATGGCTAACCGAAACCCTATTGTTTCCGCTCTCATCCAAGTATGCAATATTGGCTTCGGGACAGGGACATCCTGCAATACATTTGTTGCACCCAATACAGTTTTCCGGTCTAGTGAAAATAAGTCCTCTTCGACTATTATGCATTTGTTCACTCACACCTTTCGGATTTTTGGTTTTTGAATTATGTATGCTGGTATGTAGAAAATAATAATATTTTGTCAATTCACGTCTATATATATCACATTTTGTAGAATCTTTCAACGTATATATTTAGTTAAATATTGATTTACATAACCTTTTGTGCAATTAAAAAAAGGAACCTCTTAATGAAGTTCCCTATCGTTTCCTTACCTACCTATATCAGTCAATACTCTTATCTATTACAAAACGAAGAATTTTTCTAGAGGTATTCTTTGTAAACTCTTCATTACGGATTTTTACGAATTTCACTGCTTTATAGGATACCATTCTGCTATTGACCTTTTTTATTTCACTGTTAAAATAATTTTCAACGTCTTCAATTCCTTTTGATTTCAAGGCATCAAAATCGGGATATATCTCAGCAACAATAACCTCTTTGCTTTTTTGGGCCTTGCTTTCTCCCGCATAGACCACAACCTCGGAGATACCGTAAATCCTTGAGATTTCGGTTTCGATTTCTTCAGGATAAACATTTTTCCCGTTGCTTAATATAATAAGATTTTTCATTCTTCCGGTTATGTAAATCCAACCCTCTTCGTCAAGCTTGCCATAGTCGCCTGTTTTAAAGTACCCTTCTTCGTCGAACGCTGCTGCAGTAGCTTCGGGGTCCTTATAGTAGCCCAACATTACATTCGGCCCTTTGACACATATCTCTCCCTCGCCGTTTGCATCAGGGTCCTTGATTTTTACCAGTTCTCCGATTATAGGTGTTCCAACGCTTCCTTTTTTCTGATACTTGTTACGGTTGCAGGAAATCAGTGGAGCACATTCTGTAATTCCGTACCCGTTGAGGATAGTAATGCCTATTGAATCAAAGGTATCAATAATATCCTGATTCAAATTAGCCCCCCCGCAGATAATCATTTCCAGCTTGCCTCCAAAGGAATCCAGAACACTCTTGAAAAGTTTACGGCGTAAATCAATCCCAACTTTTCTTAAAACATTGCTTAGCTTCATCATACGCTGCAAAGCTTTCGTCTTTCCGCTTTTTTCAGCCGCAGCCCAGATTTTCTTGTACAGGTTTTCTACAAAAAGAGGAACCAATACCAAGTGCATCGGCTGCTGTTCCTTTATTTCGCTGCCGATGTATTTCAGACCGCTGGAAATATATATTGATGACCCCTGTGAGAAGTGTCCTACAAAATTTACTGTAGATCCAAAAGTATGGTGGGGCGGAAGCACATTCATAGTTCTTGGCGAAATCGAGAAATTGTACATGCCCTGTGTCATATCAGAAACAATATTTTTCTGTGACAGCATGACGCCTTTGCCCTTTCCGGTTGTACCTGATGTAAAGACAATGGTAGCAAGGCGTTCAGGGTCTATTTTATAATCATAGTAGGAATTATCGCCTTTTGAGTAACGCTCTTCACCCCTTGCCACTATGTCCGAAAGCGCGAAAGCATTCTCTTCTTTCGTCTCCCCCATGCAAACGAAGGTCTTCAGGCAGGTAACCCTTTCCATGAGATCTTTGAGTTTAGCTTCGAGAGTCCCGCTGTAAAAAAGGATTTCACATTCAGCAGTATTCAAGGTGCCTGCAATTTCATCAATCGGCAAATTTATATCAATCGGTACAACAACCGACCCTATAGCCATAAGGCAGAAGTATGAGCAAATCCATTCATACGAGCTCTCGCCTATTAGTGCAACGTGCTTATCCCGACATCCCATGGAAATCAGTTCCGTTCCCATATTACGGATGTAATTCCTCGCTTCAATATATGTTATGTTAACTACGTCCTTATCCTTTGGGTTCTTTTTATAGGAAAAAGCTATTCTTTCCGGATATTTTTTTGCAACATTTTCTGTCATTATTCTGAAGTCTTCAAAGATGGTTGTTTCATATAACGGATAATTCCTGCCGGCCATGATTATGACTCCCCCTCACCCCGCATACAGGTGCTTTCAAAAATATCTCCACATTCTTTTGTATATTATCACAGTTATTATTTTTATGCCAGAATCTAATTTTCTTTCTTCAACTTATAACTGAATCTCATATAATTTGAAATTCATTTTTCTTGAATTTAATCAAGCCCTCATCTCTCATTTTACAGAGTTCCCTGGACATAGCACTTCTATCCACACATAGGTAAAGAGCAAGAGCCTCCCGGTTGTAGGGTATGGTAAACTTATTCGAATGCATCGTGTGTTTTTGTATATTGAAATACATCAGCAGTTTTTCTCTGGTAGTACGCTTTGATATTATTTCAATTTTCTGATTGAGCATGATGTTCTTTTTTGCAACCAGTGAAATCATATTTTCAATCAAGCTTGCATGAAAAACACAAGCATTCTGACAGGATTTTATGATCCTTCTGCAATCAACGAACAGTATTTCACAATTCTCTTCCGCCTGCACCGTTACGGGACTTTCCGGAACACCTGCATAAACAAAGGCCTCCGCAAAAATATCGTTAACGCCTAATTGGGTAAGGATATTTGTATTGCCTTCAATATCTTCCTTCATTATTTTAATGCTGCCTGATAAAACAATTCCAACAAAATCAACAGGGTCTCCGGAAAGAATTATAATATCATTCTTCTTGTAGGAAACCACCCTTCCGGAAAGGCATCGCAGAATGTTCTCCAAATCCACCGATTCAAAGCCCTTGAATAGCACATTGTTTTTTATAATGTTAAAATATTTTTTCAAAAGCACACCTCATCTGTTGCAAATGCAACCGTATTTACTAATTCATTATAATATACTGATAATACAAAACACAAGGAGGTAATCAAAAATGCTTAGACAAATAATAAAAATAGATGAAACTAAATGCAACGGCTGCGGACTATGTGTATCAGCCTGCCATGAGGGTGCCATCGGTTTGGTGGATGGCAAAGCCAAGCTTCTTCGTGACGATTATTGTGACGGACTTGGCAACTGCCTTCCCGTGTGTCCAACCAATGCAATAAGTTTCGAGGAAAGAGAAGCAGCAGAATATGATGAGGAGGCGGTAAAGATGAACATGGAAAACAAACAGCCTGTAAAGCTGGCCTGCGGCTGTCCGGGAACACACTCCAAAACACTTGAACGAAAGGTTGATTGTGATAATAATGCAGAAAGCTCTGCACCCGTACAAACCTACCTTAATCAATGGCCTGTACAAATAAAGCTGGTTCCGCCGAATGCACCGTATTTTAATAACGCCAATCTCTTGATTGCGGCTGATTGCACTGCGTATGCATATGGCAATTTTCACAGCGAATTCATGAAAAACAAAATAACCCTTATCGGCTGTCCAAAGCTGGATGAAGGTGATTACAGCGAAAAGTTGACCGCAATACTTAAAATGAATAATATAAAATCCGTTACTGTAGTAAGGATGGAAGTCCCCTGCTGCGGCGGTATTGAAAACGCTGTTAAAACTGCCTTAAAGAACAGTGATAAGCTTATTCCGTGGCAGGTTGTTACAATATCCACGGACGGAAGGATTTTAGAAACATAATTGATTTTCCGGGAAATAACGGAGGGCAATGACTGAAGAGTCGTTGCCCTTAATTGCATTAATGCATCCCAATAATCCTCCTAAGCCATAAAATCTTCCTCAGGAAATATTTTTCCATGAATTTGGACACTATATCAATTAGATTTTATTATCTAGGAAGGATGATACAATGGCTGAAACAATACGTGAAAAAACCGAGGGTCGTATAAGCTACCACGATACTGTCGAAGAAATGGTAAAAAGAATAAGGGAAGACGGCATGACCAATGTATTTGACCGTTGGGCCCAGCAGGAAAAAATACGCTGCAAATTCTGTTTGGAAGGATTAAGCTGCCAGCTTTGCTCTCAAGGGCCGTGCAGATGGGTTGTAGATAAAGGAATTGATAAGGGTGTTTGCGGAATTGGTCCTGATGCGAATGCAATGAGAAAACTGCTGATCCAGAATACTCTTGGTGCAGGCACATACAGCCATCATGCTTATGAGGCTTACAGAACCTTAAAGTCGATTGGTGAAGGGAAATCACCTTTCAGGATCAAAGATGAAAATAAACTCAGATGGATGTGCGAAAAAGTCGGAATTGATAATAAACAGGATGTAAATAAATTAGCCGTTCAATTGGCCGATCTTCTTGAATCCCAGCAGCATATAGGTGTTGATGAAAAAAACATTATGGTTGAAGCTTTTGCACCCAAAAAAAGAAAAGAGGTATGGAAAGAACTCAACATATATCCGGCCGGAACTGTTCATGAAGAGCAAAACTGTGTAGCAAGTTCCCTGACCAATGTTGACGGGGATTACACCTCCCTTGCTCTAAAAGCTTTGCGTTTAGGTTTAGCCACTATATATAACTCTCAAATCGGACTTGAGATGGTTCAGGATATTATTTTCGGTACTCCGGCACCGCACGAGGTAAATACCGATCTCGGTATATTTGATCCTGATTATATTAATATAGTTTTTAACGGCCATCAACCATGGGTAGGCGCACTGACAATCGAAAAGCTTCATGACCCCGAATATCAGGAAAAAGGGAAAGCAGCCGGTGCAAAAGGCATCAGAGTTATAGGCTCAATCGAGACAGGTCAGGAGCTTCTTCAAAGATATCCTATGGATGACATTTTTGTCGGACTTATGGGCAATTGGCTTGCTATTGAACCGATGCTCGCAACCGGGGCTGTGGATGTTCTGGCGATGGAAGAAAACTGTTCCCCGCCGGCAATAGATTCTTATGCAGAAAAATATCAGGTATCATTAGTTGCAATCAGTACAATAATCGGTTTACCGAGAATTCAGGAAAAAATACCCTATTACCCCCAAAAAGCTGATGAAATGTCTGAAAGGCTTATCAATACCGGTATTGATAATTTCAAAAAACGTCATAACAAGATAAAAGCCCATGTTCCAAAGAGAATTCAGAAAGCAATTGCCGGTTTTTCAACCGAAGCTGTTTTAGGTGCGTTGGGGAATAAGCTTGACCCTTTGGTAGAGGTAATTGCGGCGGGAAAAATTAAAGGCGTTGTAGCGTTGGCTAATTGTTCAACCTTAAGAAACGGACCTCAGGATTGGAATACAGTTAATCTTACAAAAGAATTGATTAAACGTGATATTTTAGTCGTTGCTGCCGGCTGCGGAAATCATGGCTTGGAGGTTGCGGGGCTATGCTGTCTGGAAGCTGCCGGGATGGCCGGTGAAGGTCTCAAAGCGGTATGCGGACTTCTTAAAATTCCACCTGTATTAAGCTTCGGAACCTGCACAGATACAGGAAGAATCTCTATGCTGGTCACTGCACTTGCAGACCACCTGGATGTGGACATACCTCAGCTTCCGATTGCGGTGACTGCACCGGAATGGATGGAGCAGAAAGCGACTATTGACGGGATATTTGCCGTAGCCTACGGTGCATATACCCATCTGTCGCCTACTCCATTCCTGACAGGCGCACCAAAGCTCGTTAAGCTTATGACCGAGGATGTGGAAGGCTTAACAGGCGGTAAAGTTGCTCTTGGAGATGATCCTGTTGAAGTGGCAGATAAAATTGAAGCACACATTATTAATAAAAGAAAAGGGATGGGACTGCAATAAAATCCCGATTGTTCCTAACATAAAAACCTGCTGACAAAGATTAAAACTTTGCTGCAGGTTTTTATGGCATAAGACAATATAATCTCTAATTAACTCAGCCAAAGATCATCTAAAGCATTCCTCTGATTCTTAAAAATGATAGGAAAAAGAGTATTTACCGCAAGCTTTATTTTTCGGGCATCTATTTTATAAGTAAAAGATTTTAACAAATAATAGATCGCAGTCCGTTTGTTAAGGCTTTTATTGATAAACCCCATTGTAAAATACTTTTGTTCTATTTTTCGGTTACAGTATTCAGTACACTCTCTCTTCTTTTTTACCTTATCGGATCTCCTTATGAACTTTTTTCTTTCCTTAAGCATCTCGATCTTATATATGCCGCAAGAAGTGAGGCTTCTGATGATCCGGGCGTTGTTAAGTATCAGGTCCATATCAAGCTTGTGCCAGTCTATAAAATTATACAGATTGTCTTCTCCCTGATTGTAGAAAAAGTGATAATCCATGATCAGGCAGAACCGGTAATCATGAATAATACGGTACATGAAATCCACATCTTCGCTTCCAAGCAATTTTTCATTGAGCATCCCAACCCTGTCAATGACCTCCCTTTTAAGGACCATTGTATTTATATGACATATATTTACTGTTTTCTGACATGTTATCTCATAGAATTCATGAGATGGAAAGATGATACGGCCGTTATTCTCTGTCAGATGCAGCATTTTTATCACCTTATCCAGCCTGTTTTCACCTTCCGGTCCGGGGATCTTGTATAGTTCACCTGTTGTATTGTTTTTCTCATACCACAATGAAAAGCATACACTGACCCCTTCTTCCTGAAGTGCTTTTATGCTTTCATACAAATGATGCTCAAGCCATTCATCATCAGAATCCAGGAAGGCAATATATTCACCCCCGCAGCTTTTAATTCCATAATTTCTTGCCCATGAAGGGCCATGGTTTCCTGGGGTTGGCAGATATTTAATTCTCTTGTCGGCCTGGGAATATTGACTGACCAGCTTTCCGGTATCATCCGTACTGCCATCTACAATAATCAATTCCCAATTGTTATAGGTCTGTTTAATTATGGATTGTATTGTATCAGGCAATGTCTTCTGTCTGTTGTATGAAGGCACAATAATACTTACTAAAGGTGTATTTGACATTGTTGCTCCCTCTTTTCAATACTTTTTAATACCAGGCACAATAATACTCATTAAAGATGCCTTTAACATGACTGCTCTTCATACATATATACACTGAAAACTCTTAAAAGGTTGAAAAATGTTTTTTTAAATTTTTCCGCACATAGCAATACCTGTTTTTTAACTGATCTGTAGACATTTCAGTCAGGAATTTTTCAGAAATCTCTTTATATGTATAACCATAATGATTTTTTAGTAGCAATAATTTTTTGTCAGCGTCATTCAAACTATTTACAGCCTCATAAAGCTGTTGTTTTTCAACAGGGTCCATGCTGTCATACAGATTACAGCAATTGTCAAGCGTATCAAAACTAACATTATTCCTGTAGCTTTGGGATTTCCTGTACCAATTCCTGCACTCATTAAGAGCTATTGTACAAATCCATGCTTTCGGATTTTTATCATAATCCAGACTATCTTTTGAGTTGTAAATTTTCGTTATTATTTCCTGATAAATGTCCTCGATATCTTCTTTTGCAGAACTGATTTTACTTTTAACAATACGTAGAATAAAAAACTTATATGTATCTACAATCGACAAAAAATCCCTATTCTCATTCATAATAAATAAACCCCTTTCACTTCTTACGTGAATTCAGGCCTGAATTTTAAATAGAGATCGCGATCTATTAATCAAATAAAGCTTCAAAAAGTAAGGTCTTAAGTTAAATTATTACCTAATGTTACTTTTTCTCTTACTTTTCCCCTTATATTACATTAATAGTTTATTATGTTATAATAATTTCGAGTAGTGTAATATTTTTTACCACTGGTGCCTTAACTGTTTGGATTCACTAAATTGTTCAGGCACTTAATATAAAACCTGAACCTATTTGGTGTTTTATTCTCTTAAATAACTGAAAAGAAAGATTTATAAATATACTTAAGAAAAAAAGGGTCAGCTTATGTTGTATTTATGTTTCTCAATGTTAGTACTGTTTTATATTCTATTTTTTGTAGCTTCAAAAAAGGAATACGTAAAATGGGCAGGCATAGTAGCTCTAGCTGGAGCGTTTTGGGGATTTGCGGGTTTTCTAAATATGGACGTGCTTCCTCATATCGACACGAAGGAATACCCGGACACCTATAACATAATCTGGAACATTAAGAATGTATTCCAATTTCTGGGGTTCAGCTGCTGGCCATATGCTTATCTTCTCTTTGCAATGCATTATTCAGGTATATTTGCATGCACTTTTGAAAAATACAAGTTAAAGTTCACTCTTTTTTTAGCATTCTTTCCATTGTGCTCGCTTATAATAGTCCCCCTGTTATGGCCCATTTATCACATGCCTTTCAGGGTAATACTCCTGTGGGTTCTACCCGCTTCAATAGTTGCAAACTTTCTGTTTGTTTATACACTGATTGTTGAAAAGAACCGTAAGGTCAAAATACATAAGTTTTTAATGTTTTTGCTGAACGTTCCTTTTGCAGTATTTCATATAGTCGCAAATTACATAACACCTGCATTCGGAATTCAGAGTGTTTGGATTTTAAGTCCATGGATTCTTATAATACTGGTGCTTTTAATAATTATCTCAAGCACTCAGATAAGTGTTTTAGGTTTTAGACTGAAAGTAGAAAAGGAAACATATTTCAATTCTGCAAAATTCCTTGCAAGCGTATTGAATCACTCCTTAAAGGACAAGGTGAACCCCATACTGCTTATAATAGAAAACATAAAAAGTATTAACAGTGATAAAAGCATAAATGCTTATTTGAATGATATATCTTCTTTAGCAGTCAATATCAACGACATAATCGAAAGAATCAGCATAAAAACAAAAGAAATTATTTTGCAGGAGGAAAATGCGAACATCGGTAATATTATAGATGACGCAATATCTCTGGTCATGCCTAATGTTAAGGGCAAAAGCATAGTTTTCACAAAAGACATAAGCTGCGATGTAGTTTTACTTTGCGATGTTATCCATATCAAGGAGGTTCTTGCCAATATATTGAATAATGCAGCCGATTCCATCGAAAATGCAGGAAAAATTACTATACACTTATATGTTGAAAAGAAAAATTTTGTGATTGCTATAGAGGATAACGGTTCCGGAATCAAACATGCAGACCTGCCTCATATACTTGAACCGTTCTGGTCAACCAAAAGGAATTCAAGCAAAAACTATGGGTTGGGCCTGACCTATTGTTCAAATGTTATGTCTAAGTACGGTACTCTTAATATTAAGAGTGAATGGGGCAAGGGCACTACAGTTTTTCTGAATTTCTCCGGCAGAAAAATTGTTAATATCATAAAGTATGATAACATTGGAGAGTCTATATGCAAATCATTAAAGTAATAATAGTTGTCACTCTTTCAGCACATTAAATACTGCTGTCATACAGTAACCTGTGGCTTTCCTTCAATTTTCTCCTTATTTCAATATTCTGAGGGCATTTTTTTTCGCAGCGTCCACATCCGGTGCATGCGTCAGCCCTTTTTCCCCCGGTGTCCGAATCTTGCCCCAATTCCATATATTTCTGCCTGGCAAACCTCTCAAGGCCATATACTTTAAAGTAATTAAAACACTTAAAAACAGATGGTATATCAATGCCGGAAGGACATGGCATACAGTATGAGCAACCTGTACAATAAAGGTTTGCCAATCTTCTCTTCTGCTCCATCAATGAATTAATTTCTTCCAGTTCTCTTATCTCCAGCTTCCTTCCTTCCGAAGCCAGCACTTCATTTTCCTCAAGCTCCCGGATATTTGTCATTCCTGACAGAACGCAGTCCACTGCCGGATGAGAAAACACAAATCGGAATGCCGCTTCAGCATTGTTTTTTACCTTCCAGGAAGGCTCTCCTGGTAATTCTGCGATTCTCCCCCCTCCCAAAGGCCCCATTACTGCAACTCCAAGCCCCCGGGATGAGGCATAGGTCATTATGTCTTCATTTCTTCTATCGATCAGGTTATACTGACAGAGCATTGTCTCAAATATACCTGTGTCAATAATATTAATGGTATTTTCGGGTAAATCGTGAGTTGAAAAAGAAATATGTCCTATGAGTCCTTCCCCCTTTGCATCCATCATATCCTCAAGCCACATGGTTCTTTTTTCAGTCTCTATTAGTGTGGAATACCTTAAGCCATGCAAATGATAAAAATCTATATAGTCAGTATTGAGTTTTTTTAATTGATGCTCCAGAATTTTTCTCAGATCCCCTGGTTTCTTTACATAGTCCGAATGACATTTGGTAGAAATATATACCTTTTTTCTGACCTTGTTGAGAGCTTTACCCAATACAACTTCACTCATACTGTCACCGTAAAAGTATGCCGTATCAAAATAGTTGATTCCAAGTTCAAGAGCCCTCTGCAGCATACTTACGGTTTTATCTTCATCAATAACCTTTTTGTCCCCTATGGATATTATAGGAAATCGCATGCATCCAAAGCCCAAGGCTGAAACCTTTACGCCGGTATTTCCAAAATTCCTGTAAATCATTGTTTACAACCCCTATTCGTAAGCAGCACCGTCAGTTTTGCCAGAGTTCCTTCTTACTAATGTCAAGTGGCCTGTAACGTCTAAAAGTTATAGATAAGTAGGCCACAACATCAAGGAAGTGTATTTGTAACACTTTGAATGAATACATAAGATTTAAGTGTTACAAAACACTAGGTGCTTGTACATAAATGAAAAGAAAATATTGATAAGCAGCTTCATTTTAACTTATCCGAACCTGAAATCATACCTCTCTTTCCATACATATATACATGTAAATTACCTAAAAAGTTGAAAAATACCTATAAACATTTTTTTCAAATAATAATATCTATATTGCACGCGATTTATCTAGATTTGCAGTGCATCCGGAATGTACGTCAAGTTATGTCCATATTTCACCACATTTCCCTTTATTTCCACAACTTGTAACCTTTATAGTTTTATTATGTTATAATGTTAGTACTGTTTATAGTTTGTTTTCATAGAGGGGTTATATGCAAGCAATTAATATAATGATCGTTGATGATAACCTGTCATGGTCAAACAACTTATCAATTTTTTTAAACAAAGAAAATGATATAAAAGTTGTGGGTACAGCAAATAATAAAGAAAAAGCTATAGATTTATTAAACAATTCTGAAATTGACATAATACTTATGGACCTCGAATTAACAGAGGGCTTTTTCGATGGTATTGATATTATAGAAGAAATATCTCTGATACATAAAAAGCTAAAAATTATTGTTTTGACTTCATATAGTAAAAATGACCTTGTAATCAAGTCAATTTCAGCTGGCGCAGTAAATTACCTTGAAAAGAAAAATTTTAAGGAAGTTCCACAAACTATCCGCTCTGTGTATTTTGACAACTCACCTTTTCAGGTTCTTGCAAATATTTTTATTGAGCTTAAAAAGCAGCTCTCCCTAACCCAGGAGGAATTGTCAGTCAGCAAACTCACTCCTGAGGAAAGGAAGGTCTATGAGCTTAGAATTGCCGGCAATTCCATATCCCAAACGTCAAAAGTGCTCTTTAAAACTCTGGACACAGTAAAAAAGCAATCTAAAAGTATACTAAAAAAGTTTAATGTAAAAAGGTTTGAAGAATTAAAAAAGCCTGATTAAGTCATACTTACTTTTTTATCAGCTCCAGTATCATTCTTGCTGCTTCAGAGGCTCCATTATAGTTTCTTCTCCTTACAACTTCAGCCAGTTTTTTAGAATTTGCCGTCATTTTACGGCTGTTGACAATTTCTCTGGCCTTATAAAGAATTAATTCCGGTGTTAATTCCGCTGGAGTTATATATAAGCCCACCCCCAATTCATACAACTGTCGTGCATTATACTCACGTTCGTCCGTCGTAGGTGTAACAAGAGCCGGAACTCCGTGGGCTATTCCCTGCAAAGAGGAGCCGTGTCCTCCATGGTGAATAATAAGGTCACACTGCGGTATAAGCTTGTTTACCGGAACCCATTCAGAAATTGTTATATTATCAGCCGTTTTCAGAGCTTTCGGAACCGATTGTCCGGTTCCTGTAGAAATGATTACATCAAACTCAGTATTATTAAACGCTTTCACTATGTTATTCAACAAAATGAGCCCTGTCTCAATTCCCTTTGAATTAATGAGATGTCCAGTATATACATGAACCAGATGTTTATTGTGTCTTTGGCAATCATACTCACCCTCAAGTAATTCTTCGGGGCCCTGCCAGTACATCGGCCCTGTGTAAAAAACGTTTCCGCCGCTGATTACATCAAATTCAGGAATACTCGGAACAATGGTAAGAAGTCCTTCATTAAGCTCCTCCATTTTTCCAAGCAGGCCCATACCCATTTCCTCTAAAACTTTATTTATCACAATACTGGTTCTATCCAGATTTCGGGGCAACTCCTTCCACCATGTTGTACGTCCGCCTTTTCCCCCTTCAAGCATGCAGGCCTGAACAACACAAACCAGAGGAATCTTAAGTCTTCTTGCAACAACAGCTGCAGTGGGGGTGTGTACGGAAATGATCAATTTGGGATTTATTTTTTTTATCTCCTCTGTATAATATTCAATTAATGCTTTTACATAATCATAATCAAGGAAACCGTATTTGCTCCAAAGATAGTCTTCATTCCACCATTCAGGGCCGTTTGGGTTTATTATTTTCGGCGGTTCAATTTGCGGTAAATCCAGCACCTTAAGGCCCATCCTTTTTACCATATCCATAGCGGCCCGGTGGGTCTGGCAAATTATTTCCATACCGTTTTTAGTTAATTCATCGGCAATGGGCATGGCTTGGGCTAACGGTCCGAATCCCCCTCCCATTCCTATAAAAACTGTATTGCATTTCTCCATTGTATTTATCCCCCTGCTTCTTAGTAAATTTTCTCATCAGCCTGTTGATAGTTTTTAACACAATTGATTAATAAACTTTAATTCAGCCAGAGATCATCAAAACCAATCCCCTGCTCTTTAAAGAAAAAAGGAAACAGGATATTTACTGCAAGCTTCATTTTCCGAGCATTCACCTTGTATGGAAAAGACTTAAGCAAATAATATATTGCACTAATTTTATCAGTCTTTTTATTTATAAACCCCATTGTAAAATATTTGATCTCTATTTTTTGGTTACAGCGTTCAATACACTCTTTCTTCCTTTTAACTTTCCTGGATTTCCTTATGAACTTCTTTCTTTCCTCAAGCATCCTGATCTTGTATATTCCGCAAAAAGTAAACCTTCCGACTACCTCAGAATTACTCAATAACGCGTCTATATCAAGCTTTCGGCGGTCAATAAAATTATGTATATTGTCTTCCCCCTGGTTATAAATGAAATGATAATCCTTCACCAGGCAAAATGGGTATTCGTGAATAATCCGGTAGATATAGTCCGTATCTTCACTTCCCCCCAGCTTTTCATTGAGCATTCCAACCCTATCAACGACCTCTCTTTTCAGGACCATGGTATTTATATGACAAATATGCACGGTTTTTAAACACTTTATCTCATAGAACTCATGTGATGGAAATATGATACGGTTATTATGCTCTTTCAGATTCAATTCCGTCATGACCTTTTTCAACGTTTCCTCATCTTCCGGTTCCAGAACCTTGTATAATTCACCCGTAGTATTGTTCTTCTCATACCACAATGAGAAACAAACACTGACACCTTCCTCCTGCAACGCTTTCATACTTTCATACAGATGCTTTTCAAGCCATACATCATCAGAATCCAGAAAGGCAATATATTCACCCCTGCAATTCCTCATGCCGTAGTTTCTTGCCCATGAAGGTCCATGATTATTCCCGGTTGATAAATATTTTATCCTTTTATCGGTTAGAGAATATTGACTGACCAGTTTTCCGGTATCATCCGTACTGCCGTCATCTACAATAATCAGTTCCCAGTTGGTGTAGGTCTGTTGAAGGATGGATTGTATTGTATCAGGCAGTGTCTTTTGTCTGTTATATGTTGGTACAATGATACTTACCAAAGGCGTATTTGACATAATTACCCCCTAAAAACACAAGGATTATATATCCCTGATTAATTCCATGATCTTTCTTGCAGCTGTAGCCGGCCCGTCTTTCCTGTCCCTGTAAAACTCTGAGCATGAACGTGCTTTTTCCTTCATCTTCCGGTCATTAACCATAGCTCTTGCACTGGTCAACAGCAGCTCCGGATTTAATTCCTCCGGTAAAATGAATAATCCCACACCCATATCATACAACTGTCTCGCGTTATATTCTCTTTCATCCATTGTCGGTATGACCAGTGAAGGTACTCCATGACCTATACTTTGAAGGCAGCAACCATGGCCGCCGTGGTGAATCATCAAATCGCACTGCGGTATTACCTTGTTGACCGGCACCCATTCCGAAATGGTAATGTTTTCTGCTGTTTCAAGGTTGTTGGGAAGCTCCTGTCCCGTACCTGTGGAGAGGATAACATCGAATTCAGTGTTGTTGAATGCTTTTACAGCTTCTTTCAAAAGTACCATTCCCGTAGCACCTCCACCCGAGTTATAAAGGTGTCCGGTATATACAAAAATCAAGTACCTGTTCTTTCTTTTGATATTGAATTCCACATCTGTCAATTCTTCGGGTCCCTGCCAGAACATGAGCCCTGTATAAATCACGTCATTGCTTTCAATTACGTCAAATTCAGGAATACTCGGCACAATGGTCAGGTCTCCGTCATTCAAGTCTTCCATTTTGGATATGGGTTTAAGCCCCAACTCCCGTAAAACCCTGTTTACCACCGGACTTGTCCTCTCAAGATTCCGGGGAAGCTCCTTCCACCATGTTGTACGCCCCCCTCTGCCTTTATTATGCAGGCATGCCTGCGTAACGCTTATCAAAGGTATCCCAAGCCTTCTTGCAGCTATTGTTGCAGTTGGATACATCATGGAAATTACCGCTTTCGGTTTATAAAACTCAAAAGCCCTCGTAAAGATATCAACGTAACATTTTACATATCTGTAATCGAGATATCCGTACTTACTGTACAGATAATCCGCATTCCACCAATCCGGTGTATTGGGAGTTACCCTGTCGGGCTTCACTGTTTCGCAAGGCAGTTCAAAATACTCAAATCCCATTTTTTTTACCATATCCGCAGCAGCCCTGCAATTATGAAGGATAATATGATAGTTGTTTTTTTTCAGTTCATCAACTATAGGAAGGATCTGTGCCAGAGGACCAAAGCCATTATTCATTGCAATAAAAATTGAGTCGCGCTTGTCCATGTGCTGCCTCCTTAGCAAATCATTGTTTCAATCCTTCAACCTTTTTCGCTACAAAATCCACCAGGCTTTCAAATCGGTCAAACATATCCAGTTCCAATTCATCCGGTTCACATGAAAATCCGAACTCTTTTTCCATTCCTACAATCAATTCAAGGATTTGTATTGAATCCAGTGATAAATCATTAACAAGAGAAGTCTCGTTCGTAATCGAATCGATCATATCTTTTAAAGCAATAAACTGGTTTTCTCTTAGTATATTTTTTATACCCTCTTCTACTCTTTGCCTTTCCATTTTAAGTTACCTCCGATCATACTTATTCAAATTCGCTTCTTATCATACTTCTTTAATGGTCTCGTTAATTCTCAGTCCGACATGCCTGCCCGGCATATCCAGGAATCCGAGTAATTTATCTCCTACCCTGATTTCACTGGAAGGACGTATTTCTCCGTTCGAACCGAACATCCTGACGTGCCAGTCATCCTGGATAAATGTGTTTACCTTGACACCATCAATATCACACTCTATAAAGAGAAGTGGTCTTGCTTCAATTTTTACTCTTCCTACGGTAACAACCCTTGCCTCCTTGGATGAATTAACTGCATAAACCTTATCTCCAGCCCTCAAATCTGAAAGGTACACGGCTTTTTCATTTGGTCCCCAAACATAAAGGTGAATGCCTCCCGCATTTACCCTGAATGTCCGCAGGTTCATATAGGGCAGGAAATGGGTCTCGCTGCATGTAAGAATGCCACCGCTTGAAGTTGAGCCCAATATCATACCTTCATCCTGTGTTAATTCGGAAGTAGTATCAATGCATACCCTGCTTCCCATACCGGCAGGTTTTATTGAGGTTACAACCGCCGGTTTCAGGTCAAATACCTTCCGGTTCGAACGGTTTATCAGATCCCCCACTTCAACAATTTCACCTATATCATTTGAAGACAGCATAAGGCCGTCCGCTCCATCTTCCATTGTCATAAGACTAACCTCACCATCCCTAAAATTTTTAACCTTTTTCAGTATTTTGCATGGTGAACTTTGAGTAGTCGCCAGTATCAGCTCCAGGGGAATATTCGTAGGATCCTTAAACTCAATAATTGCAGCATCCAATTCCTTTTTTACCAGCTCAACCGCCCTGTCCAGAGTCTCTCTGTCTAGTACATCGATAATCAATCCAACCTTTTGCTCAAACTTCCTTTTTAACAGGTCCAATAATGAAGCATCCCTGGCTATGATATATTCGGTCTTCTTCCAAAGCTTCTCACTGCTTTTAACGACTTCAACATCTTCCACAGTTGATACGATCAATGCGATTTTAATTCTTTGGGGGAGTTTTATATTCTCCATCATTTGAATTTTCCCCACATCCATTACCAGCACATCATATGCCATCTGGCATACCTTATCCACAATACCGACTGATGTTTCAGCAGTAACTTCAAACCAAAGAACCTTTTCACTCTTCATACGATTTTCCTCCTTTGAATATTTTTTAAAGCATCACTGATTTTTACATCCTGATTTACAACTGAGTGAATAGCTGAAATATACATTTCCATATCATGCCTTTGGAATATATTCCTTCCTATTGCAACGCCCCGTGCACCAACATCCATGGCGTCCTTGATATTGTTTAGAAATTTCTGGCTGTCATCATCAAATTCTCCTCCTGCAATCACCACAGGAATATTCACTCCTTTGATAATTTTTTCAAAGGACTTCTTATCCCCGGTATAATTTATTTTTACCATGTCAGCCCCTATTTCCATTGCTACCCTGGCAGCCACCATATTCAGATTGATATCCTTTCCGTCAATGCCCTTGCCTCTTGGGTACATCATTGCCAATAAGGGAATTCCCCACTTTTCACATTCATTCGAAATATGGCCGAAATCATTTATCATATGATAATCGAACTCATTACCCAGATTCACATGAATAGACACTGCATCAACCCCGAGCCTTGCAGCTTCTTCAACACAGGCAACCAGCACTTTTCTTTCACTGTTCGGACTAAAACCTACAGAAGCACTTAAATGGAGAACTACAGACAAATCCTTGTTCTTTCGCAGAATTTCCCTGCAAAGATGGATATTGCCTTTATGAAGGACTACAGCATTCACCGGAGTTTTAGCAATTATCCCGACGGTTTCCCTTATGTTGTCCAAACCTTTGATAGGCCCCATGGTTACTCCATGATCCAAAGGTATCATCAGCAGCTTGCTGCTTGAATTATTGAAAAGTCTTCTCATTCTTAAATCTTTCACTTTAATCCCCCCAAGTGTTTAAAGTTTTTAAGGCTAATCAGTCTTTTTTATAAACCTCCCTGATAATGTCTTCTATATTTGGCTCACTGACGCTCAAATCTATAATCTCAAAAGTTTTTGAAATATCGGAAATCAATTGGGCAGCAGTTATTCTATTTTTTTCAAACCTTATCCACACCCTGTTTCCCTGCTGTTTTATCACACTCGCATACTCATGCTGCAATTCATTTTGAGGCGATTCCATATCCACAACCAGAATACGGTACGGGGCAAGTCTCTCTACAAGTCTTTCGAGAGATCCGTCCTCAACGATTCTTCCGTGGTTTATAACCATAAGCCTTGAACACAGTTGTTCGACATCATCCAGGTCATGCGTAGTTAATATAACCGTTACCTGATATCTGGCATTAATCTCACGTATAAATTTCCTTATGGAATGCTTTGCTTCCACATCAAGCCCTATGGTAGGCTCGTCCAGAAACAGGATAGAAGGAGAATGCAGCATGGCTGCAGCCAAATCGCCCTTCATACGCTGACCCAGAGATAACTGACGTACAGGAACATCCAGCAGTTGGTCAATACCCAGAACTTCCTTCATGGTTTCGAGATTCTCCCTGTATATCCGATCCGGGATTTGATAAATGCTCTTCAAAAGTTCAAAGGATTCGGACAGCCTGAGCTCCCAATAAAGCTGTGTTCTCTGTCCGAATACGACGCCCAGTTTTTTTACAACGGACTTACGGTCCTGGTGAGGCGAAAGCCCCTCTATCCTGAGCGCTCCGGAAGTAGGATGCAGAATTCCGGTCAGCATTTTTATTGTAGTGCTCTTTCCTGCACCGTTAGGTCCCAGGTATCCGACAATCTCTCCCTTCTCTATAGTAAAGCTGATGTTATCCACAGCTCTGACAGTATATCTTTCAGGCTTTACAAGGCTGGTTAGAAATCCTTTGAACCCATTTTTTCTTTTTACAACACTGTACTCTTTCACCAGATCTTCCACTTCAATCAGTGACATATAAACACCTCACATGCCTGCGCTTTCATATTTTCCAAGTCCGCGTTCAAATACTCTTATGGCCAAAACAAGTGTTAAAAAACCAATAACAGGGGTCCAGAAAGCAAAGTTGAGCGGCAAATTAAACTGACTTCCAAATTTAAAAAACTCTGTACACGGATAAAAACTAACAAATCCAAAGGGGAGTATAAATGTAAACAGAGCCCGGAATATTTCTGGGTATATTGATATGGGATACTGTGTGGTTTTCAGAATAATTCCGTCTGTTATCCAAATGAGTGTTGCACTGCGTTTTGTCCAGAATGCAATGGAACCTATAACAACCAGGATTGACAGCCGAATAAGTGTGGCCCCTATAATTACAAAAACAAGTTTTGTAATATTGACAGCTGATAAAACGAAACCGACTTTCCGGCATGCGTAAGCCAGAACTATTCCGCCCGACGCCACTTCCATAAAACCGACAAGGTAAATGAACTTGAAAAATAGTTGAAATATAACACTTAACGGCCTTACAAGGAATCTATCGAAATCTCCTCTTATTACGAATGACTCAATTCTCCGTACCTGTGCCCCGAAGGTTGATGTCAAACCGTCACTTATGTAAGACAAACCGTATAAAAACACCAGCTGTTCATAAGACCATCCGTACATGGGTGAAAACTTGTCTACAAGCACATAAATAATGACAAGACCGGTAATACACCGAATAGGGAGTGCAATCAAAAAGCAGGTAAACCATAGCAAGGATTCCATCTGTCTTTTCGTGGAAAGACGCGTAAAGCAATAAGCCATCTTAAAATAATATTTTATATGTCGAAGCATTAAGCCTAGCCCCCCTGAATCAAAACATTCTTACTAAACCGGTTCCATATATAAATTAATCCCAAAGATATCATACATATCCACACAGCCTGTATCAGTATTGACACAACTGCCTCATAGACCGAGTACTTGCCGATAAAAATACCGAGAGGCGCCTGATAGGTATATTGGAAAGGAAGAAAGCCCAAAACATTTTTAATTCTCTGGGGAAAAAACCATATGGGTATGATGCTTCCTGAGAGCAGCGCAATAATCGCATCCTTTACAAAGCCGACATTTCCCAGGTCATAAAACTTCATGTACAGGATGCCGGTCAAGGCACTTAAAAGCCATAAAATCATGTAGCTTAATATGGAGCTAACAATAAATAAAATCAATGATACCGGGCCTGTAGACACAGGCTTGTAAATAAGCAGTGATATTAATAAAAACATGGGTATAAACTTGCTGATCAGAAAGCTGACAGCTATTCCCATATCTTCAGCCAGGTAAGAGAGCAGTATATCTGTCGGCCGTATAAAGTCAATCGCTATGTCGCCCTGCAGTATTCTTTCAAACATTGAACGTTCTACACTTACATTGAAAATTATTCCGAGGAGTGCAGATAATATTGCATATGTAATCATCTGATCCTCACTTAATCCATCCACCTTTGTCAATGAATGATATACCGCTTTCCACAGGAATACAGTTGAAAAAATGATGGCTCCGCTTGCAAATATCGAAGCAAAGAATTCGAACCGGTAAACCATGGAAGTCATGAATTTTATTTTTCCTATATGTATGTACGCCCCTACATTATTCATTCTATTCCCTCACTGTTAAATGTTTATATCCCGTTTCCCACACCTGCTTTGTACAGGATAATTAAAAGCCGCTCTCAAGGTCCCAACATTTCAGAACCCTTGTTTTCGGGTCCCTTTCGCCAAAGCCATAAGCATCCAGGTGTACTTTCCCATTCTTATGGACATTAACGGTTATCCATGTATTTTTAAGAAGATCCGGATTTCTCACTGGCTCCTCCACCTTGAAAGGTCCGCCCGCCGGTCCTGCTATAACCTGATACGCTTTGCCTTTCGGCTGACTAGCATAGAACAAATGCTCATGTCCGCAAAAATAAGTTGCCTTGTTTTCTTCAACCAGTTTCCAGAACTCGTCTCTTGACTCCAAATCCACATCCAGACCCCTTGGTTCAGATGATGCATCAAACTTATATGAGTATGCAGGCTGATGACCGAAGATAAATATATGCTTTACACCGCGTCTTTTAGCATCAAACAAATCTTCCTTCAGCCGCATCAATGGAACATGGGCTTCCTTTCCCACTGCGTAGGTGTTAATTACTATAAAATGGCATCCTTTGTAATCGAAGGAATAGGATAACTTGCTCTGGTCGCTGGTAATACCGTCACTGTCCGACTGAGCAAAATTCATATCACTCCATGAGCTTTTACTGAAAGGTTCGCGGAGAATTTCCCCCCAGCGCTTTTTATCCGGGATAATGTCGCCCAGATTGTCCCTCCATGCATTTTCATTCTCTACCATCGAGCCACTCTTTCCTGTTTCCCTGTCCGTATCCTGCATCTCATGATTTCCCGGCACCGGGAAGACATAGGTTCCGGTTTCAAAGAGCTTTGCTATGCTTCCGCGCCAGAAGGCATACTCACTGCTAAGCAGGGGCATGTCCCCGCCGGTAAAGCCGTCAATTCCATCTCCGCAAAAAAACAACATTTTTGGTTTTTGCACCTGTATTTCACTTGTAATCCTTGTAAGTACCCTGCTGTTTACTTCCCATTTCCTATCCTGCTCATCAATTGACGGATCATCCGTATCTATTTGCGAATCGCTTGTAACAGAGAATTTAAATAAAATTTCATCTCCGGATTTAATTGAAGGATAACTCTTTATTATAAAAAGGCTAACACCAAGTAAAACCGAGATAAGCAGGATACAGCCCGTTAGTCTCCTTCCCAATGATTATCCCCCCTAAGCCCCGTATAATCCTTTAAAGAAGGTTACGGATTATTATCTGCCTGTTTTTCCTTTTGAGATTGCTGGGGAAGCTGTATCATGGGAATTGACTGTCCACCTGCTACAACCTGAGGGTATGATCCATTCCACTTGTCTATTGCTTTGTCCTGAGACTCCAGCGCTTTGTATCTCAAAAGTTCATCACTTAGGCTTGCTCCGACTTTTTTGTTATATTCCTCCTCCGCCTGAGCAGCCAGGATTTTCGCCTGCTTGTCTGCCTCTGCCTTTTTTACCTGCTGCTGTGCTTCCAATGCCTGCTTCTCCAGTGTATATTTCTGTGTTTCCACCTGCTTGCTGGCAATCTGACTCTGCTCTATTGCAGTTTTTAATTCGGGACGGAAATCCACATTAACCAGCGACACAAAATCCAATGTAATATTGAGTTCTGAAAGCATCTCTTTCAAATTGGTATTAATGTCCCGTATAATTTTTTCTCTATTTTGCATGATATCCGCTACATAGTATTTTGCAAAATAAGTTTTGATAACATCTACAGTTAAAGGGGCCACAACGGTTTCACCATAATCCGTACCGAGTTTTTTATAAATGGCAGCCCCTTTGTCAGCAACAGGATGGTAAGTTACCACAGCCTGAACATATACATCAAGCATATCCTTGCTCATGGCTGAAATAGTGTCCTCAGGCTTTGTCCATTCAATTTTTTTCGTTCGTACATCCATTCGTTTTACAGACTGTATGAACGGTGCCTTGACATATAAGCCCTCTTCTTTTACATTTTTTGAAATACAGCCAAGCGTCATAGATACTCCGACATAGCCGGGCTGAACAACCCCAAAAGATGAAACAAAAAGTACAACTGCCAGCAATGCCACAACCCCGGGCTTTATTGCTTTTTTTAGCATACTTCCGACCTCCTTAAATCTATATAAGTTAAATTAAATAATCAGTGCGAAAGCGAGCAAAATATCCAATGATTCTGGGGATTTTTGCGACGGTTGAGCACAAAAATTATTTTCAACTTATCTACCTGATTCAATTGCCGTCCGCCAAAACCTCATCCAAAAAGGACTTAAACCGGAGTACAAACTTTTTCATTTTCTCCTCACTGTAAAGGTTGCATTTATATTTGAATTCCAGTTCCATATTTTTTTGGCGGTCAAAAATTTTGAAATTTATATCATACTTTGAAAACACCTTCTTTATAATAAAGGACTTGATCTGTTTCATTTCACTATCGCAAAGCTCCTCAGTGTCCTCAACCATATAGTTGACAATAATGTTAAAAAGCTCGGGATTTTCAATCTTTTCATGCTCCCTTACCTCCCTGTTGAGTAAATCATATGGATAAAGTGCATGATCCATAGCCTCAACAACATTTGTATGTACATTTTTCAGGAACTCTTTCACTGTCTGGTTGCCTGTCAGAGACCTTATAACCACTTTCTCAAGAAAACAGCCCATGACATTATTCAAAGAAGCGTCAAACCTGTTTGAAACACGTAAACCTATAGCAATATCTTTTTTCATGGTTTCTTCCGCAAGCATCAGGGTAAATATTCCTATCATAAAGCTTGATTTTGTAATTTCCAGTTTGCTGCAAAATGCCTGGAGCATTTGATAAGTCGGTTCATCTACCCTTAGTGTTTCCAAATTGTACCTAGCCTCAAGGGTATAAGATATGTCTATCGGCATCCGGGTAAATATAAAACCCTTCAGCTTGTCCATCCAATAGCTCTTATACTTTTTCAAAACACTATCATTCAGGTATTTTTTCTGCCATACTGCATAATCCTTATACTGGATCGGAACCGGTTCCGGTTTTTCGCCGCGATACAACTTCCACAGTTCTCCATAGAATATCTCTATTGTCACCGCATCAAAAATTATATGATGCATATCCAGCAGAAAATAATACAAATCCGTATCCACCTTCAGGATTGAAAACCTCAGCAAAGGACTTGTTCCCAGGTCAAAAGGCCTTACGAATTTGTCCATATACTTCCTTGCACCAGCCTCATCGCATTCCAGAAAATCAGGCTTGAAGGGAACAGTATCACTTACCATTTGTACATACTCCCCATTGATCAGGTGAAAGGATGTGCGCAGTACATCATGTCTTTCAATCAATTTCATAAGAGCCCCTTCAAGTCTCTGCAAATCCAGACTTCCCCTAAAAAGATCCGCTCTTCCCAAATTGTAACGCTCAGGGTAGTTCGCATCCGGATACTTAAACATGGTGCTTTGGACAAAGCTTACAGGGTAATATTCTCGTTTTTCCACCTTCTCCAATGGTACAAAACAACTGTCTAAGGCAGGCATATGCTGTATATATTCGGATATGGCCCTGACAGATTTTAATTTAAATATGTCCGACAATTTTAGCGAAACACCCAGTTTGCCATTTATTATGGATATCAATTTAACTGCCTTGATAGAGTCTCCTCCCAAGGAGAAAAAGTCATGGCAAACTCCGATCTTTTCGTTTCTGAAAAAGTCTTTCCATATGTCCAGTAAAACCTGCTCAGTTGAATTTTCCGGGTTAACCACATCACCCCCGATGTGTACCACCGGTTTTGGCAAAGCCTTTCTGTCAAGCTTTCCATTCATAGTCAGGGGTATTTTAGTTATACGTATGTAATAGAGCGGAACCATGTAGTCCGGTAAGGTTTTTGAAAGCTGACTTTTAATTTCATCAATTACGATATCCGTATCTGAAACCAGATAAGCTGCAAGTGCGTCATTTCCCATCCAGTCCTTCTGAACTGTCACTACAGCCTCGTTTATAGATTCGTTTTTTACCAGCTCTGCCTCTATCTCACCCAGTTCTATTCTTAATCCCCTTATTTTTACCTGTTGATCAATCCTGCCGAGGTATTCTATATTTCCATCCGGCAGCCACCGGGCAAGATCTCCTGTTTTGTACATACGGGGGGAGGAAACGGTGCAAAACCGGCAGTTATTAAACGGGTTGGGTACGAACCTTTCCCCGGTCAGCTCAGGACGGTTCAAATAACCTCTTGCAAGTCCGTCCCCGGCAATATAAAGCTCACCGGGAACCCCAACCGGCTGCATATTCCGGTATTTGTCAAGAACATACAAATTTATATTATCAATTGGCTTCCCAATGGGGACAACACCTAGTACATCCTCTGTTGAGCAGTCAAAATAAGATACGTCAACAGTCGCTTCGGTGGGTCCGTAAAGGTTATTGAGCTGCGTTTTATTTGTTTTATAAAGGAGAGCGTTGAATTTATTAACCTGATGAGGGTTCAAGGCTTCCCCGCTGGCAAAAACATACCTCAGGCTGTCCAGTCTGTCCAAATCACCCTGTTCCTCAATCGTGTCCAGAAAAAGGCTTAACATGGAAGGAACGAAATGCATGACGGTTACTTTGTTTTTGTCTATTGCCTCGATCATGGTATGCGGTTCTTTTTCTCCCCCGGGAACCAAAAAGCATACTTTTGCACCTATAAAGAACCACCAGAACAGTTCCCAAACCGATACATCAAAAGTAAAGGGTGTTTTCTGAAGTATGACATCCTGCGCCCCTATAGGGTATTTTTTCTGCATCCAGTTAAGCCGGTTTATAACAGAATAGTGTTCAATCATTACTCCCTTAGGCTTTCCGGTAGAGCCGGACGTATATATAATATAAGCCAAATCACTTGAATTCCCGATAAGGCTGAGATTTTTGCCGTCCCCTCTATAGTTGCGCTCATCCTCCAGGTCGATTACCTGCCGCTCAGATACACCTCTTTCTAAAAAACGCTTTTGAGTCAGTAAAACACTAGCATTGCTGTCTTCCAGCATAAATTTTATTCTCTCATCAGGGTACTCGGGACTTATCGGGAGGTATGCACCCCCGGCTTTCAGGATGCCCAATATGCCTACAAGCATTTCCAAGGACCGCTCTGCCATAACCCCGGCAATTCTCCCGGGTCCTATACCATTCTCCCTTAGAAGCCGTGCAAGTATGTTTGATTTTTGGTTTAATTCTTTATAGGTCAAACATTTATCTTCAAAAATTACCGCAACTCTGTCAGGCACTTTTTCAGCCTGCTGTTCGAACACCTCATGTATTGTCATGCTTTTTGGGTATTCCTGTTTAGTGCTGTTAAAATCAATAAAAAGCTGCCTCTTTTCCACTTCACTTAGCACTTCAATATCAGAGAGCTTTTTCACGGGGTCATTTACTATTTCTCGAAGTATATTATTAAAGTGAACAACCATGCGCATAATGGTATCCTTTTTGAAAAGGCTGGAATTATAATTAAAATAGAATGTCAGCTTATTATCACATTGGTAAACCTTCAAAGCCAGACAGAGCCCTTGATTGATTTTTCCCAAATCATCCGGAATATCCTCAGTACCACGGGATTTATCGCAGGTATCCTTAACGCTGAATAAAAATCCAGTATTAAACAGTGTCTTTTCTTCCGATTGTTCCTTTGACAGCATACCCATAATTTCTTCAAGGTCACACTCACAATTTTCTGTGGCCGCTAAAACCCGTCTTTCTACTTCTGCTAAAAAAAGCTGTCCTTCCATGCTGCCTTCCGGAGAAGTCCTCAAGACAGCCTGTTTTTTACATGAACTTTTTTTATCATCCAGAATCAAACCAATAAGGATATCCTCCTGGGATGTATATTTCCAAAGCAAAACCTTGAATACACAAAGGAGTATTATTGAAACATCTGCATTCATTCTTTCTGCCAACCTGTATACTTGATCCAAAGACCGTTTATCAACTTCAAAACCAACCTCGTCGTCAATAAATGTCTTTTCTTTTGGCTGCGGATAATCAAAAGGGAGGCCCAGTGCCGGAATTTCTCCCGAAAGCTCTTTAAGCCAGTATTCTTTTTGTTTGTTTATGTTCCGTGAGCTCATTTTGCTTCATCCCCCAATCACTATTCCGGCCTTTTCACATGGGCTAGAGCCATCTTTCTATGTTCGGGCAGATACAGCTCTCTTACGAAATCATCCGAGAAGATAGCCCCCTCAACAGTTGTCTCAATATAATCGTGATAAATACGGATAAAGCCATCCTCCTGCATTTTTACCAGTTGTTCACCAAATACACTCATAACATCTATGCCAAACTCTTCTTCAAAACCTTTTCTATCAAGGTGTAAATTTTTTATCCCGAATATGACACGGCGTATCAAATGCTCCCTGGATGATATCTTGTGTGCACGGTAAACGGGTATCTCATCCCTCTTAAGCCTTTCCATATAGTTTGATAACAAAGACTCATTCTGATAAATACAGCCGTTAAAGCAGGAGTGAGCTGACAGTCCTATGCCAAGCATATCCTTTCCCTTCCAGACTTCACGCCTTTGAACATGTCTGTACCGGGGGTCACTCATGAAGCTGTAATTGTCGGCAAGGGTATATCCCCCCTCCAACAGCCTTTTGTAACCCTCTCTGATGTATAAAACTTCATCCGAATCGGAAACAAGCCTTATCCCGCCTTCCCTGTAACTTGAGTACAACGCGTTGTTCAAATACAGCTCCATTTTGTATATTGAAACGTTTTCAGGCTTTAAGCCAATAATTCTTTTAATGGTATCAACCCAGCTTTCCATTGAGTGGTTGACCAACCCCGACATCAGATCGACATTCACACAATCTATTCCGGCCTTACGGCTAAGTTCAAATGCATTATAGAATTCAGCCGCGTTATGGTGTCTTCCGTTTACCTGCAAAATTTCATCATCCAGGCTCTGGCATCCAAGGCTTAAGCGTCTTAGACCAAGTGATTCCAATAATTCAAGCTTTTCTAAGGTTGTGTTGGGCCCGGGACGTGCTTCGCAGCAAAACTCAAAATCCTCCTTTGCTGTTTCAAACCTGGAGTATATAAAACAGACAAGTGACGAAAGCTGCTCTTCAGTCAGCATTGTGGGTGTTCCCCCGCCGATATATATTGATCTTAAAACCTTTCCCTGCATTTGAGGTGTTTTTGAATAAAGCTCAATCTCTTTTTTTAATGCATCCAGGTATTCTTCAGGTACTTGCCCATCACCTATAGAAAACGATTTGTAGTAACAAAAGTCACATTTCTTTGCACAATACGGAATATGTACATATAAATTTACTTCCCCTTTGTTCCATATCTTCTCCACGTCTTCTCTGTTCAAAAAATTCAGAGGCGGGTACTGGGAAATGAAATTTTCGCGTTTTAAGCTAACCACCGACTTCAACCCCTTCCTCAAATATGAGTTGTTTCTTCAGGACCTTACCTGTCTGGCTCCTGGGAAGCTCGTCAATAAACTCGACCGCCCTGGGCACCTTAAAATCAGCCAGATGTTTCCTGCAGTAATATATCACTTCTTTCTCATCAATTTCCGCTGCCGGAACAATGAAAGCTTTAATGACCTGGCCCGAGGAATCGGAATCCACCCCTACTACCGATACTTCCTTCACTGAAGAAAGCTGGGATATGACATCTTCTATCTCAACGGGATCTACTTTAAGGCCGGCCACATTTATAATATTGCTTTTCCTTCCGGTGATATAAACATTGCCTTCCCCGTCCACCCTGCCAAAATCTCCGGTCAGGTACCATTCTCCCTTTAAAGTGTTATCGTTTAACTCATCCGGGTAAATATACCGGCGTAAAACTGCACTGCTTTTTATTCTGAGTTCTCCGGTCTCACCGGCAGCTAAAGGCATACCGTTTTCATCAAAAGCTTTAATAATTCTCCCACCTATCGGTTTTCCAACTGAGTCAGGAAATTGGCCCGGTTCAAAATTCAGGCACATTGCGCCTGTTTCCGTAGACCCGTAATCATGGCAGATTTTGTTATCAAATAATTCTCCATATTCTTCCAATGTCTCTTTTGAAAGCGGTGCCCCTCCGCAAAAGCACAGCCTCAAATCGGGAAACCTGCCGTACGCTTTCCCTTGCCTGATGCGCTGTTCCATAACCCGGTTCATCATACTGTACATTATAGGTACCCCAAACATTACCGATACTTTATCGTTTTCCAGAATTCCTATAACATCCTGCGGTAAAAACGTTTCCACAAGTGTAAGCCTGCAGCCGGTGCATAATGCTGCCAGCATACCTCCGAAGCAGTAGGAATGATATATGGGGGGAATTATCAGAACATGGTCTCCGCTTTTGAGGTTTACTGCCTCTGCCTTATCGAAAACCTCATTTGAAACTGCCTTTTGAGTCCTTACAACTGCTTTGGACATTCCGTTTGTACCGCTGGTCAATTGACACATAAAGTCTCCCGGCTCAAATCTACCTGAGACTTTTGTTTGAAACTGCCAGCATTTAATAGAGGGCAGAAAACTTTCCGCTTCTATTCCGCCCGCCTCAGACAAAACCTGCCTCAATGAAGGACTTGCCAGGACTAGACTGACACCGGTATTTTCAATGTGGTACTTCATCTCTCTTGATTTAAATGCCGTACTGAGTAAAACTGCAGGATTCCCAGCCATAGCACATGCCAGGAGCGATGCTATAAACTCCACACAATTGTGGAATGCAATGCCTACGGGTTCAGTACCCTGCAATCCCTTTGACTTGATTTTTTCATAGACTTCACAAATGAGGTTCACAAGCTCCTTGTATGTCCAAATCCCACGTCTTGTGACGACTGCAGCCTTGTCACCGTTTGCATTTGCAGTTTTTATGATTTTGTCCAGAATCATAGTCCGTTTCACTTCCAGTTTTCATTATTTCTTTTTATTCCTGAGGCTTTTGAGCTGTGTATAAAAAGTCGATCTCCCGGTGGAAACCGCACCTTCGGGACAGATTTCATGACATGTCATACAGGATATGCATGTTTTCCCGTCAATGACTGCCGTCTTATCCTTTATTTGTATGGAACCTGCCGGACAATTCTTTATGCACAGGCCGCATGCTTTGCATTCATCCCTGTTGATTCTTACCGATACCCCGGAAAGGCTGAAAAGTTTATGGGTTATATCGGCACTGAACCGGAAGGTCATAGGATGCTTGAAATCCCTCATTACATATTGCTCAAGGCACTCCCCGAGAATTTCAATATTGTTTTCATCAACCTCACCCAGCCCTTTTTCACCGCCGATACGATTGGTGTGAACCGCTTCAGGATCAAGGTTCATCAACCTTGTTGCAACGCTGTCCAGTGCAATCCCATCATCACTTGCAAGGATAAGCCCTATTTTACGTTTTGTACCCTGTACTCCCGGTCCGTCCCCTTCTATACCGATTACTGCGTCCATGATATTCAAACGGGGTGATACCAGTTTATATATATCGGTAAGAAGTGCTGCGAAGTCTTCCTGTACCGGCAGTTCGCTGTGAAGCTTCCTCTTGGAGTTACCGGGCAGCAATCCGTAAAGGTTTTTGACGGCGCCTGTATAGTTCATCAGGCTGTGGGTTTTGAATTTGGGTATATTTATAATCAGGTCAAGGGAAAGAATGTCTTCCGAAATATAAAAGCTGTAGTCCTTTCCATTAATACTGCTTGAAAATGCAATCATGGAGCTGTCCAAAAAACTTCGTTCATAAGGGACACCTTCCAGCACAGAAGCCACTCCGGTACGTTCCCATATCGCATTCAGCCTGGATCTGTCGGCATCTCCGACCGGGTTGTCTCCTACTATAACTTCAGCCCCTGCCTGACTGCTCATCAGTGCAATTTTCCTGATTATTTCGGGGTGTGTGGTAAGGCATTTATCGGGGGGCTCTGCAAGACACAGATTAGGTTTTATCAGCACCTTCATGCCGGGACGTATAAACTGTGAAATCCCTCCTAAAAGGTTTATAGCCTTTTCAATACTTTGTTCGACATTTGCCCTGTCATAGTTGTCGCAAGCCACCATCGCGACTTTTGCTCCCAAGTTAATCACCCCGTTATATAACAATTCTTATCAGCCGCTCAATTGATTCATCCGATAATTTTGTCAGCCTCTTTGGGTTGGCATCCCCATTTTTAATTTTTTCCCGCACCGTTTCAGGAACTCTCCAATCCTTACCCAGTAAATTCCGCAAAGGACTCTTTCTATACCAGTAAATATCCGCATACCGATTTACTTTTTCATGCCAGTCCGCCCTGTCTGCCCAATCGTTTACAGCCTGTATTGTCTTCTGCATATACGGAATTGCTTCCATAAGCTTGTCAATACCAACAGCCTGTCCATCAGCTTCAATGGCATACTCCGTCATATCCGCAACATAATTGCCCTTATTCAGGAACAGGTGGTTATACGAATCAATTGCTACATCTATTGAATTTAAGTACTTTGTGAATATTTCAAATTTCTTGTAGGGAACAAAAGGCATATCACCCCATATTTCAGCCGGTGACAGATGGAGGTATTCTCTTATAAGGAGTTTCTCTTTGGAATTATCCGGGTTATAGGGACCATGTACCTCCTTTGTTACTTCATGTGCCCTGAAAAGTATTGATTCGGTATATGCCCAAGCAATTCCGCAAAACCTTTGTATCATTGATGCTGCATGCTTGTCTGCTTTTTTCATATCCAGCCGTTCCAGCAATTGACTGACCTGCCCGGGAGACAGAATAGCGTTCACTCCATTTTCATTGAATTCGGAGCCGTACTTCATTTTTTTTACAATATCCAGTAAGTGAATTACTACTTCTCTTTGCTCCTGTAAATTCATTTTCAGACGCTTCATACCAAATATAACCGGGTCGATAAGCCTGTAAAATCTGGATGGGTTACCGAATGCTTTTGAAATTTCTTCGATAGAAACCTTCTTTTCTTCCAGTTCATTTAAATCCTCCAGAAATTCGGTTGCAAAATCAACCAGAAATATATGCATTACCGAATTAAGCTTAACCGGCCAATCATTGTAATCATTATAGCCCCACGCTGACTGGAGAGATTTTCTGTAATACGACAATCGAGTATTGTTATCCATCTATAAATATCTCCCCTTCACCAGCATCCAATAATACATCCTGACCACTGGTAATTTTTTTAGTTGCATCCTGTACCTGTGTAAGACATGGTATGCCCATCTCCATTGCAACAACACAAATATGGGAAAGCCTTCCTCCGTTTTCACATATAACCCCTGAAGCCTTCATCACGGCCAGGGCATACATCGGATGGCTCTCCGGAAGCACCACTATTTCTCCGTCTTCAACCTTTTCCAGATCTTCAGAATTATTTATTACCCTTGCTCTTCCCTTAATATAACCGGGATTTACACATATCCCTTTGATAGTATTCATTGACATAATCTAACCTCACCCCTATTCGATAGTATAAAAGTATTCCGGTCTTTTTCTTTGAATTCTTTATTGACTTATTTTGATATAAAATTAATCTTCTGAATACATATACATGGAAATTCGCCAAAAGGTTGAAAATATTTTAATTTTTTTACAGAAATTTATTTTTATTTGTTATATTTTTCTCTGCTGAAAATACAAAAATGGCGGGTGCTCGTTAAAACGAGCTTCCCACCCCTGAAGCCTGACTCCTTGTTACCAGTCTTATCCGATAAGTTGCTTAACTTTCTGTTTTGATTCTATTGCTCCATCTTTCATTCTAAGTATGCTTGTTCCATAACTAGCTGCATCATCAGAATGCGTAACTTGTACAATTGTCTTTTTATATTCTTTATTTATATTTCTGAACAATTTCAATATCTCAGTGCCTGACTTTGAATCCAGATTACCCGTAGGCTCATCGGTTACTATAACTGTCGTACCGTACCCCTGCTGGGAGCAAATCAGATATTATTCCATATGCCAATGTAAAAATCTCACTTGACTTAGTTACACTTCCCCAGTATTTCAGTCCGTTTTTGCCCGGTATAAATGTGTTGAAGGTTATTCCATCTGATCTTACTGTCACCCGATTATAGCTTGTTATACCAAGGCTATTCAATTTACCTGTGATATCATAGGTTTCCGGGCATATAATAACATTACCATCATAGGCAAGGAATTTCTCACCTGCGGCAAATGTTATTAGAAGATATATGAAACTGCCCCGCTGCCTTTGATTTTTATATTAGGCGAGCGGGGATTTCATTTTACAGTATAAATAAAGACGGCCATCATGTTGACAACCGCCTGTAGTACAATTGCAAAAATCCTATTTAGATGGTTTTTGTATGCCAATGAATGGCGTGATATCAAAACCTGAAATACTTAATATGATTTCTTTTAACCCGTATGCAAACAACATTAAAGCTACCATAATCAATGCATACTTTATAGACCTATAAGCTCCTTCAAAAACAGGTATTTTTTTCGACCCATAATAAAGTGCTGTGCCAATTCCTAAAGCACCTGCAATACCTATTATTCTTATTGGGAAAAGATACTGCCAACCAGGAATTCCATAAAGTATTATTGGTGCAAAAAATGCTACTAAATATCCAACAAGGTAAAATTTCCATCGTTCCATTATAATTAATTTAATTTTATCACCTTTCATCATCTCATCCTTTCATTTTAGTTGATTCCGTCATTTGCTTCGTCAATTCCTTTTGCATCAACACCAATAAATCCAATACTTCTGTAAAAATTCAAGTATTACATTCTCACAGCTTGGGCAAGGTGCTAATTCAGTAAATAGCTGTATTTTTCCTGTTGCATTTACATTATCTCCTAATTGCGCAGCAATGTCATTAAGAATTTTGTACTCTGAGTCTATATCCCTGAGAACTAGCCTACCATCAGCTGTCAACTCTTCAGTTGCTTGAAATATTGGGTTTGTGTTGGCTTTATTGATATATCAACAACACTATCAGCCGCCGAACGAGCATCTGCTAGTACATCAATACGGTTATGAGCATAAAATTCACTCTTAAGCCCTGAAATCTCTACCTTAGCTCTTGCCAAATTTCCACCAGTTCTCAAATCACTTAGGAACGCGAAGCATAGCCGGAATTTCATTCGGTTGTCGGCATTGATTGAACTGTAAACAATTTGGCAAAAGTTTGTTAACTGTCACCTTTCACTTTCTTTCAGAATCACCTTCTGTAAAATCGTTCCAGCAATTTTGTATAGCTGTTTGGGTTAAATTTGAAAGCAAAGCACTTTCTAATGGGTAATCTTGAGGATGCATTCCCTTATAAAGAAACAATAATACTTCAGTTGTTTTTATTGGATATGTAACATATAGTTTATTCCATCATATGCACTTACCACAGCATCTGCTATTCCAATTCCAAATCGGAGTACCAGGATGCTCTTCCTGTTACTGCAAACGCGCCAAAGCCGATGTATGCAGGTTGGCACGGCTCAGAGCGTTTCGCCAGCTGCGCAGCGGGAGCGTGGAACGCTGAGAAAAGCCGACATACCGGGAATTTGATATGCTCCCTTTATGTTAGACAGTTAAAATAATAAAACTGTTTTTATAGAGGGGGCATATTTTAATGGGGCGGAAAGAAAAAGTTCCAATTGAAGAAAAAATAAGAGCAATCGAAGATTATCTTTCTAACAAAAGAACAGTAATAAAAATCTGTTTCGAATTACAAATCCATAGAAGAACCTTTTATGATTGGTTTCGTAAATATCAAATTCAAGGGAAGCAGGGATTGCAAACTTTAAATGCTAATAAGTGCTATCATGAGACGATAAAATTGCAGGCAGTAACAGACTATAATAGCGGTGTAGGGTCACTTGATCAGATATGCAGTAAATATAACATTTCATCACATGGGGTTCTCCTTAATTGGGTAAACAAGTATAATGGTCATGAACCATATAAATCTCACAATACACAGGGAGATAAGTGCATGACCAAAGGAAGAAAAACCACTTATGAAGAAAGAATGGAAATTGTTGCATTCTGTATTGAAAACAATAATAATTATCAGATGACTTCTGTACGATTTCAAGTTTCCTATCAACAAGTTTTTGCATGGGTAAAAAAATACAAAGAGCAGGGATTTGATGCACTGCTTGACCGTCGCGGTAAACGTAAAAACATTGAGGGATTTAGCGAAACTGAAAAAATTGTTGTACAATTAAAGCTTCTTGAGGCTGAAAATAAGCGTTTAAAAATGGAGAATGACTTCTTAAAAAAATTGGACGAGGTGGAAAGGAGGCGATAAGTAGTCGAATACGCCAAAAAAACAAGTATATAGCAATAAAAGAGCTCCATGAAAAAGAGGGGTATCCGTTAGCTGAATTGTGTTGCTTTGCTGATATTGCACGCTCTTCATACTATAAATGGATTAATCGACCTAAAAGTATGTCGGACAGAAAGAATGCAAATATTATTAAAGAGATGCTTCAATTATATGAGGATGTACACGGTATTTATGGATATCGCCGTATGACAATGAATATCAATAGAATTATGAGTACGAAGTATAACCACAAACGTATCTATCGATTGATGAAATTGATCAACATGAAGTCTGTGATTCGCAAGAAGAAACGAAATTACACTCCAAACACTCCGCAGATAACTGCTGAAAATGTACTGAATAGAGAATTTCATGCAGATAAGCCAAATCAGAAATGGCTGACCGATGTCACAGAATTCAAACTTGCAAATGGGCAGAAAGCTTATCTTAGTGCAATACTGGATTTAGGTGACAGAAGCATTATCTCCTATGTCCTTGGGCATTCAAATAATAACCAGCTTGTCTTTGAAACATTTGACTTGGCAGTAGCATCTAATCCAGATGCAGAACCAATCTTTCATAGCGATAGGGGATTTCAGTACACAAGTAAACAATTCAAGAGCAAACTTGATAGCATCAATGCAATCCAGAGCATGTCACGTGTAAGCCAGTGTATTGACAATGGTCCTATGGAAGGATTTTGGGGAATCCTAAAATCAGAAATGTACTATTTAAAAAAGTTTCATACATATGAGGAATTAAAACAAGCAATTGATGAATATATAGATTTCTATAACATCAAAAGATTGCAAAAGAATCTAAAAGGCCTAACTCCAATGGAATATCGAAGTCAGGCTTTAGCATCATAATTTTTTATTTAACTGTCTACTTGACAGGGAGCAGTTCAATTGGTAGTGTCCTAAATTTTGTGTAAACTCAGGGATAATATATTTTTTAAATGACCAGATGTCCGGATTTTTCCTTACATCTGGTCATTTGTACTTTATCACTTGTTTTTTAGGTCGTCAATACGGA
>JAEXSP010000030.1 GCA_023453795.1 Bacillota bacterium | reverse complement strand
GGAAGGGGCTCGAACCCTCGACCTCCAGCGTGACAGGCTGGCATTCTAACCAACTGAACTACCGGGCCAATTATTAGTTGACGGTTGATAGCGGACTGTTTATCCCTAACTGTACATTATCAACTGTACGCTTCTCGAAGCAGAAAGTGGTGGGCACTATAGGGCTCGAACCTATGACCCCCTGCTTGTAAGGCAGGTGCTCCCCCAGCTGAGCTAAGCGCCCACATCCTCATTTCGTAAAGCGACAATAAATAGTATACAAAAAGAACTTTTCAAAGTCAACATAGAAATTGTGGTAAAATCAAATTTATTTCAGCCAGCCTCATTTATTCTCAAGAATACTTTCATATACTCATATTATTTAACTTTCTACAAGCTCTTTCAGTTCGTCTTCTGAGAATTGGTATTTATTGTTGCAAAAATGGCATTGCACTTCAGCTCCATGCTGTTCTTCAATGAGGCTTAGCAACTCCGTTTTCCCTAAGCTGATAAGGTTTCTTTCCATTCTGTCTCTCGAGCAATTGCAATTATAATTACAAGAAGTTTTATCAGTAATCTTCAGCCCCTTACTGCCAAGTATCAAATCCAATATACTTTCAGGTGTTTCCCCTTTTAAAAGCAATTGGGTTATCGAAGGTAGTGAATTAACTGTATTCTCAATAAAGCTTATCAGGCTGTCCTCTGCTCCAGGCATGAGCTGTATGATGTATCCTCCTGCTTTTAATATACTTCCGTCAGTATCAATGAGAGCGCCTAAGGCTACAACAGATGGCACCTGTTCGGAATATGCAAAATAGTAAGCCACATCCTCCCCAATTTCCCCAGTAACAAGAGGAACATAGCCTATGTATGGCTCTTTCAGCCCAAAATCCTTAATTACATTTAAGTAACCACTTTTCCCAATAGCAGCTCCGACATCAAGCTTGCCTTTTTCATTTAACGGAACATATGCATCAGGGTTGTAGACATACCCTTTTACATTTCCAATCGTATCCGCAACTACAACAATCCCGCCAAGAGGCCCTTCTCCTTTAACTTGTAGTGTAATGGTGTCATTCCTGTTTTTAAGAAGCTTTGACATCATTACTGCAGCCGTAAGCGCTCTTCCAAGAGCTGCAGAAGCCACATGCGATAGTCCGTGTGTTTTCTGTGCTTTCCTGACCATCTCGGTTGTTACGGCTGCAAAAGCCCTGACAGTTCCTTCTGCTGCCGTTGCTCTTATTACATAGTTTTCCATTATTCCCTCGTCCTTTTTTATTCCTTTATATTAATTGAAAACCCCGGTATAATATTATACCGGGGTAAATTGGCTACTTCAATTTATGTTAAAGTTCAACAAACTTTAAATTACATAGCCTTAACTACATTTGCAGCCTGAGGTCCTTTTGCGCCCTCAACTACATCGAACTCAACTTCAGTTCCTTCTTCAAGTGTTTTGAATCCGTCCATGTTTATTGCAGAAAAATGTACAAAAACATCATTTCCGCCATCCCTTTCGATGAAGCCAAAACCTTTCTCTGCATTAAACCACTTAACTCTTCCTCTTTCCATTACTGCAATCCTCCTAAAAACTTAATTCATTGGAGCGGGTATTTCCCCCACCAAGTCTTGTACTAGTGTAACACACGATGAATCAGCTTGTCAATCAAATAATTTCCTTAAACATCCTGAAACAATTCAGGTTTCCATAAATATATCTTTAGATTTATTGTTCCTTCTTCATTGAATATTATTCCCTCTGCCTCTAGCATTTTTTTCTGTGCATCCATTCCTCCGAAGGCAAAGCTTCCGCTTAGTTCACCATTTCGATTTACTACTCTGTGGCAGGGTATGATTCCCGGAGATGGGTTTGAATGCAGCGCCCAGCCTACAATTTTTGCCTTTTTAGGCTGTCCCAGCATTTTTGCAATATCTCCATAAGTAAGAACATTTCCCCGCGGTATCTTCTTTACTACTTCATATACCTCTTCAAAAAAACCCATTCGAAACACCACTTTTATTTTTAATATGTTATGTACACAAAAAAATATGCAAAACTATATAAATTTAATTAAGCTCCTTTTTTACATACGAAAAAAATTCTTTCACTTGATTTTTTAGGAGGTGAAAATTTTAGCTCGTTATAGCAGCTGACCAGTTCGAATCCCGAAAACTCTATAAGCTCTTTGATCTCAGGAACCGAAAACGCCCTTTCGGTATGGTTTTCATCGAACCTCATATATGCTTCGTTTTGCTTAACAAAGAAGGTAAGATCAAATTCACAAGTCCTCTTCCTTTTGTCATAACTGTTTTGCCACAAATAGGCTATCTCATCACCGATATCATAAAAAACATTATTCCCCAGAACATTTTCAAGCTTATACTCCGTATTTATGTCGAAAATGAAAAGTCCTCCGGGATTTAAATAGTTCTTAACAAGCTTGAACATTTTTTTAATATCTTTTTTATTCAGCAGGTAATTAATGCTGTCCATCAAGCATGCAACTACATCAACTGTACCATACAATTCAAATTCCGTCATGTCCTGATTAAGGTAGAGTATTCTATCTCTGACGCCGGAAGATTTAAAGCTGGCTCGTGAGAGCATCTCTGCTGATATGTCGACCCCAATCATGTCGTAGCCCCTATTTGCCATTTCAATACAAAAGCTGCCTGTACCGCAGCCCAAGTCGAGAATTATTGAAGGAGTTATTCCATTCTTTTTAAATATCCCCTCGATAAAATCAGCCCATGCTTTATAGTCCACATCATACATAAGCTTGTCATAGACATCTGCAAAGTTATCATACATATTCTTTTCCTCAATCCTATCATTAGGAGCATAAAGCTCTTTAGGAATAGTTTATATAACTTCAGTTAATCAGAAGTAATATTCTATCCGATCCTTAATAGGATAACAGAAAAAAGGTCAATTTAAAAGGGATACCTGGCTAAAGTACTTTACCTGGTCATCCCTTTAAAATCAAGCTTGCTGCCTTTTTTCCAGCTCTGCCTGCATGAATTTCTTTTTTTTTGTGATTATGCCTCCGATCCTTCCTGTCTCCTTTGCAGTCAGGCTTTTCCAACCATGATTCATAACCTTTTCAAACAGACCAAGTTCCTTGATTACTTCGTATTTAAGCGTCTCATCGTTTTTGTCCATTATATTCCACCTCCATTTAGGTATTATGAGGCGAAACGGTTATAATTATACATATATAGGTTGAATTTAATAATTAGTAGCTGCTTTAGTCACTATATCATTTACCTGAACTGTTCCTTTATCACTTCTATTGCCTTGTTCAGCTGCAGGTCGTCCTTCCTTGGTATAAGAGAAACAGACGCTCCATTATATTTAGGATCCAGTTTGACTTCTATATTCGGCTTGATACCAATGCCATGTATACAAACTCCGGAAGGTGTGTAATACCTGGAGGTGGTCACATTCAGGCCGGAACCGTCAGAAAACTCAATTGGAGTTTGAACCACACCTTTTCCAAAGGTTTTAGTGCCGACAAGTATTCCTTTTTTAAAGTCTTTTACAGCGCCGGCCAATATTTCCGATGCGCTTGCACTATTTCCGTTCACAAGAACTGCCAAAGGAAGTTTCAGCTGCTTTGCATCCGACTTTTTAACCATTTTATTCTTGTATCTGTCTATTGTGTAAACAATCTTGCCCTCAGGCAATAATCTGTCTGCTATCTTTACTACCTCAGCCAAATACCCTCCGGGATTCCCCCTCAGATCAATTATGAGTCCTTTTATTCCCTTTTTCAAAAGTGCATCCAGACTGGCTTCAAATTCTTTATTAACTTTTGAATCGAATATAAGAATCCTTATATAGCCCACATTGCCTTCCAGAACCTCACTATTCACGCACGGAATATCTATACGCTTTCTGGTTACTGTAAATTCATATTTTTTATTTGTCGAAGGTCTGTAGACAGTCAATTTGACATCAGTATTTTCCTTTCCCTTAAGATATGCTGATATATTTGAAGCTTTTGATACATCCCTGCCGTCAACCTCCAATATTTTGTCTCCAACCTTCAATCCTGCAGCCTTCGCCGGGGATCCCTCAAAGAATTCGTATATTATCCCCTCCTCCTTATCATTCGGAGACAATATCGCCCCTATACCTACATAGTTTCCCTCTATTCTTTCGTTTGACGCCTTGTTTTGCTCCTTGTTAAGGTACACAGTGTAAGGATCGTTAAGAGACTCTGCCATACCGCGTATAGCTCCCTCAAGAAGCTTATTCTGGTCAACACTCTTGTAAAAATTGCGGTCAAGTATATCCCTGACCTCTCTGAATTTTCTGACATTTTGAGTGTTTACCTTGTTTGTGTTAAACGTTACACTGCCGGGATAAAAATGGTTCCAAGCGAAAAATACAGCTCCTGAGATGGCAAAAGAAATTACTGCCGTAATAACCACTACATAAACTATCAGATTTTTTTGATTTTTATCTTTAAAATTAATTATCACTTAAGATGCACTCCTGTTGTAAGATTATATATTGTACATACCATAATATATTCCTTAATGTACGATAATAAACCCAATTTCCTTTTATATTTTGTGGACTAAAAAGCTTAAACAGAAGAAACCCAGAGAATAGTGTTTGCTGCACCTATTACTTAATCTAAAAAGTGCCTTCCGGGTATAAATTTTTCTTTCAAAAAAACCCGGATTTTATCCGGGTTTCAGCTTTACGGACTTACATATTTTAATGGATTGACCGTTGCTCCGTTGACTCTTACCTCAAAGTGGCAGTGGTTACCGGTCGATAATCCCGTGCTGCCTATTTTAGCAATTACTTCTCCCGCATCTACCTTATCTCCTACACTGACGCAGAACCGGCTGCAATGTCCATAAAGTGTGGCGATTCCGCCGCCGTGATCTATTATGACTGTATTACCGTAGCCTTGCGTGTATTGGGCTAATATAACTGTGCCGCTGTTTCCGGCAACAATTGAATTCCCATAAGGAGCGGGTATGTCAATTCCGGTATGCATTTTCATCTTATGCAGAACAGGATGGTATCTCATACCATAAGATGAAGATATTCTGCCTGAAGAAGGAACAGGCCACCTCATAATACCGCCCGAATATTTTCTACTGCTGCTGCTCAGGCTCTTAATTACACTGTTCAAAGCCTCCGCCTGTCTGAGCATTTCATCTTCCTGTTCTTCATATTTTTTCAGGTCTTGGCTTATATCGTTAATATTATTTTCAAGATCAGCCCTTGACATTGATAAAGCATGCAAATCATTGGCCTTACTCTTGGCCATGTTGCTTTTTCTTCTCTTCTCACTGAGTCTCATAGATTTTTTAACTTCTATATCCTTCTTCATTACAGCTATGGAATCAAGCAGCTGCTTGTCATTCTTCGATACCATTGAAATCAGTTTTGCTTTTTCCATCAGCTCCATTATGTCTTTTGATTCAAGCAGACTCTGTAAATATGTAGTTCCCGAATTTTGATACATTATGACAAGCCTTTTTTTAAGGAGAACCATTTGGTTGTTGTAATCGCTTTCAGCCTTTTTAATAGCATCGTCAATTTGTTTTATATTTTCATTTAAAGCATCTATCTGGCTTACCAGTTTATTGTATTCTCTGTTCTTTGCATTTTGGATTTCTATAAGGCTTTTTTTCTGTGCATTAGCTGCAACAAGCTTTCTCTTTGCAATTGTTTTTTGCCTCTGGACATCGCTAATTTTGCTCTGAAGTCTTGCCTTCTCTCTCTTTGCCGCCGACAGCTTATCTGCCTGCGCAGGCACTACAAATACAAACGCTAACATAATCATAGCAACCAAAGCTATTATTCTTTTCATTAGTTACCTCCTTAGCCAAAAAAATAATTATTCAACTACACATGTAGATATTTTCTGATGGAAATGAAACTGCCAAGTGCACCAATTATACATCCTATTATAATGTAAATCAATACCATTTGTAAACCTACCTGGCTTAGGCTGACCAGCTTTATAACATATTGGAAATCGCTGTTAAGCATGTTCTGTATAGCGTTATACGTAAGAGCAACGAGAACAAATGCAGCAATAGCGCCAATAAATCCAATTATCAAGCCCTCTACAATAAACGGCCAGCGTATGAACCAGTCGGTGGATCCGATATATTTCATTATGCTGATTTCTTTTCTTCGTGCAAACACTGTAAGCTTAATGGTATTCGATATTATAAATATGGACACTATAAGCAGCAGAATTATCAGAAAAATACTGATAAACTGAACCCAGTATACAATCCTGGATATTTTGTTGATCTCCGCCTTGGGATATTTAACATCTTCGATACCATCAATCTTTGACAGTTGATCTGAGACCTCAGAGCTGAATTTCGTTTCCTTCACCTTAACTATGAATGAAACCGGAGCCCAGTCATAACCCAAGCCGTCCACCACTGTTTTGTCGTCTCCAAGGAGTTTTTTTATCTTTTCTACAGCTTCCTTCCTTGTTACAATCTTGTAGCTCTTTATATACAAGTTATTTTTTATTTGAGATTCTATCTTGCTTATCTGAGTATCATCGAGCTTCACATCGCAGAATGCCTGCATTTCCGGCTGATCCTTCAAAGTCTGTGTATTGATGTTCAGGACATAAATCAATAGCAGGAATATACCCAAAACGACAATAGAAGCGGTGACTATTCCTATTGAAGCAAGAGACATCAATTTATTCCTGTATGTATTTATAAAACCTTCTTTAACTATATACTTGGTAGTTCTTATCTTCATCCTCGTAAAGTCCTTTCTGTTGATCCCTCACGATTACTCCCTTATCAATCGCAATAACTCTCTTTTTCATCGCATCAACAATACTTTTTTCATGTGTAGCTACAATGACAGTCGTTCCTCTATGGTTGATTTCTGTAAGCAGTTTCATAATCTCCCATGAATTTTCAGGATCAAGATTGCCTGTAGGTTCATCTGCAATAAGCAGTGCGGGATTATTTACAAGAGCTCTTGCCAGTACGACTCTTTGCTGTTCGCCGCCGGAAAGCTGATTCGGATATGCATTGGCTTTTCTGCTTAAACCGACAAGAGCCAATGCCATCGGAACCTGCCTGCGTATCTCTTTCGGCAGGGCCTCCGTTATCTGCATTGCAAAAGCAACATTCTCATATACTGTTTTATTGGGCAGCAGCCTGAAGTCCTGAAAAACTACTCCCAAGCTTCTCCTTAAGTAAGGAACCTCTTTCCTGCTCATAGATGTAACCTGATACCCATTTACAAAAACTTCTCCCTCGGTTGCATCTTCCTCTTTAAGCAGAAGTTTAATCAAGGTCGATTTTCCTGAACCGCTCGGACCAACAAGAAAAGCGAAATCCCCTTTAGCTATCTTAATGTCTGCGTTTCTCACCGCAACTGTTCCATTGGCATATTTTTTGGTAACATTTCTAAATTCGATCACACTAACACTCCCTGCACAAAAGAGTTATTTAAAGCTTGTACTCATTTACTAAATATAATATTACATTTTTTTTAATGTGTAAAAACCTAATTTACTGCATCTAGCCTGTAAAACCCCTATTTTTGCACATTATCGATATATCTTTTTACCAGCATGGCAAATTTAAAGATTATGGCATCGTCAAACTTTCTCAGATCCAAGCCTGTAAGCTTCTGTATCTTATCCAGCCTGTAGACAAGGGTATTCCTATGCACATAGAGCTGCCTTGAGGTTTCACTTACATTAAGATTGTTTTCAAAGAACTTCTGAATAGTGAATAATATCTCGGAATCAAGATGCTCAAGGGGGCCTGCTCTGAAAACCTCAGAAAGGAAAACCCTGCATACCTGATCAGGAAGCTCGTATATAAGCCTTCCCAAGCCCAGGTTATTATAAGCCGCAACTGACTTTTCATTTTCAAAAATCTCGCATATTTTTAATGCTGTTTGTGCTTCTGTCAGAGACCTTTTGAGATCAACTAAGTTCCCTGCTATGGTACCGATTGCAACATATGTTTTTACCATTGATTCCGAAAGCATCGTATCAACTATGGACTTCGCGGTATTTTCAACTTCCTTGTATCCTTCTCCGGGTTTTAGCTCTTTAATAAGGACTATGCTTTCGTCATTAAGCTGTATAATGAAATCTTTTGTCCTATTGGGGAACATTCCCTGGATTATGTCATAAACAAATAAGTCCCTTGCTCGTCCATACTTTATAAGCACTGCCACTCTGTTTATGTCGGTCAATACATGAAGTTCCTTGGCTCTGATAGCTATTTCGCCCTGTGAGATATTTTCATGGAGAACATCCTTTATAAAACTGTTCCTGTCATATTTTTCGTCATGAAAAGCCTTCATATTTATGAAGTTCACAGATATGAGCGATATGATCTTCCGGGCATCATGATCTTCAGCCCCCATAAAAACTACATATTCCATTTTATTTCTGATAAAAATTTTCCGATATAGATATTCTCCGATGGCAATACATTGCTCGTTGTCATCAGTTAGCTTTTGAAAATCAGAGTTAACAGACCCCACCATGCTTTCGTCCGAACAGGCTATTACTACTCCTGTATCGTCAATTATCCCCACGACAGAATTAATTATATCCTTAACCTGATTGATGAATCCCTGATACACTTTTTTCGGCATTGACCCACCTCACGCACTGGCTCGTTTTATTTATACAAGCCCGATTTTTTTCAAGCCAATCTAAGCAAGTATAATTATACACTATGAAAAACAAACTTTAAACCCAAAAGGCAAAATAAAAGGGAAGATAACGAGCATCTCCCCTGTTTATACAAAAATATTAATTTTAGAAACGATTAATCGCTTAGTTCAGTATTGTCCTCTCGGTTTCTTTATCAAACAAGTGAATCTTGTTAGCATCGAAAGCAACCTTCATGATATCGCCGGTTCTAGCCTTTGTTCTCGGATTAACCCTTGCAGTGAGGTCGATGTCATCTATAACCATGTACAAGAAGGTTTCAGCTCCAAGGTTTTCAACGAGATCTATCTGAGCTTCTACGATACTGTCAGGCATTGATTCAAGGAATACTGCCTCATCGTGAATGTTTTCAGGCCTGATTCCCATGATTATTTCTTTGCCGATGTAATCAGTAGCTTCGAGCTTCTTGGCCTTTCCTTCAGGAAGCTTGATGTCGTTCTTGCCGAATGTCAAATGTATTTCATCACCGCGCTTTTCTACCTTTGCAGTAATGAAGTTCATTTGAGGACTTCCCATGAATCCTGCAACGAACATGTTTATCGGTCTTTCATAGAGTGCTGTAGGAGTATCAACCTGCTGAATGAAACCGTCTTTCATAACAACAATCCTGGTACCCATTGTCATAGCTTCTGTCTGGTCATGTGTAACGTATATGAATGTTATTTGGAGCGACTGATGGAGCTTAGTGATTTCGGTTCTCATCTGAACCCTTAGCTTTGCATCAAGGTTTGACAAAGGTTCGTCCATTAAGAATACTTTAGGTTCACGGACGATAGCACGCCCAAGGGCAACCCTCTGTCTCTGACCGCCTGATAAAGCCTTTGGCTTTCTGTCTAGCAAGTGTTCTATGTCAAGAATTCTTGCAGCTTCATGAACTCTCTTTTTTATTTCATCCTTTGGTACCTTTCTTAATTTCAAACCGAAAGCCATGTTGTCAAATACAGACATGTGAGGGTACAAAGCGTAGTTCTGGAAAACCATTGCTATATCTCTGTCCTTTGGCTGTACATCGTTAACGAGTTTATCGCCTATGTACACCTCTCCGTCACTGATTTCTTCCAAACCTGCAACCATTCTTAATGTAGTGGTCTTACCGCATCCTGAAGGACCAACCAATATAATAAATTCCTTGTCTTCAATGTCCAAGTTAAAATCATTAACAGCTATAACGCCGCCTTCATACCTTTTGTATACATTTTTTAATTTAACACTAGCCATTTTATCGCCTCCTATTATATTTTACACGATATTATATACTAAATATAACATGATGAAATGCATCAAAACTAGTACACTTTTTAACAAAATTGATTTTTTCTATTTAGTAACATTGCATAATTGCACGATAAGTACGGGTGATATCCAACTATTGCCGCTCAAGCTGAATTACAATACAGAATTTTATTGCATTTTTATACATTTTCATGTATAATTATGTAATCGTAATATGAATAGTAATATCCCGGAGGTATAAATATGAAGTATACAGTTTTTGTTGACGGACAGGAAGGAACTACAGGGCTGCAAATTAACGAACGTCTAGCCGGACATGCAGGCATTGAAGTAATCAAAATAAGTCCGGAGGACAGAAAGAATATAGAAAAAAGGAAAGAATTACTTAACCAGGCTGATGTGGCCTTTCTTTGCCTTCCCGATACGGCTGCGAAAGAATCGGTATCCCTTGTTTCCAACAACAGGACACGGATAATTGATGCAAGCACGGCGCACAGGATTAACCCGGCTTGGGCTTACGGCCTTCCGGAGCTGAATCCGGCGAACAGGGCTAGAATCAAATCGTCAAATAGAGTTGCTGTTCCGGGCTGCTACGCAACATGTTTTGTCGCATTAATGCATCCTCTTATAAGCAAAGGAATCGTTCAAAATGATTATCCGGTCTCATGCCATGCTGTATCGGGTTACAGCGGCGGCGGGAAAAAACTAATCGGAGTGTATGAAGCTGCCGAAAAGGATGCCGACCTTGAAAGCCCCCGTTTTTATGCATTAGGTCTTACACATAAGCATTTGCCCGAAATGACAGTCATCAGCGGTCTCAAGGAAAAGCCTTTGTTTACTCCGATTGTAAGCAATTATTATAAGGGGATGTCATTAGCAGTGCCACTGTATTCAAAGCTGCTTCCTAAAAAGCTTTCTGCCGAGGATTTTCATGAAGCACTCTCAGAGCATTACAACGGAGAACGCTTTGTAAAGGTTATGCCTTTCAACTCCGAGTCCAACCTCGACAAAGGCTTCTTCGGAGCTACTAAATGCAACGGCACCAATATGCTTGAGCTGTACGTTTTCGGGGATTCCGAACAGATTGTCCTTATGGCGAGACTCGATAATCTGGGTAAAGGCTCTTCAGGGGCAGCCGTACAAAATATGAATATCATGTTGGGATTTGATGAGGGAACCGGTCTCGAGTAAAGCAGTTGACAGGGGCTAAAAAAGAAAAACATGAACCGTAACAAATTTGATATTGAATTAATAAGTATCTTGTAGCAATATTATTAATAAAGGAAGATAAATTATAGTATTATTTAATCGCACGGGGGTTATCATGAAAGAAATTATTAAAAAGGCTGAAATACTTATAGAGGCGCTTCCATATATACAGAAGCTTTATGGAAAGACTGTTGTAATCAAATACGGCGGTAATGCCATGATAAACGATGAACTGAAAAATTCCGTAATGGAAGACATTACTCTGTTGAAATACATTGGAATGAATCCTGTTGTCGTCCACGGCGGAGGACCCGACATTAACAAGGCGTTGGAAAAGTTCAATATAAAAAGTGAGTTTATAAACGGCCTCAGAGTCACAGATGCAAGTACAATGGAGGTTGCCCAAATGGTTCTCGTGGGCAAAACCAACAAGGAAGTTGTGTCTCTCTTAAATCAAAAGGGCGGCAAGGCTATAGGACTTTCCGGCTTGGACGGCAAGCTTATCGAATGTGAGCAATACAAGACAAGCGTTGACGGAAAAGAGGTTGATCTGGGCTATGTAGGGAAAATCACTAATATCAACTCAAAAGTGATTGAGTTGATTGCCAAGGATGAGTATATACCCGTCGTTGCCCCTATAGGAATCGGTCCAAACGGAGAAAGCTACAATATAAATGCCGATACTGTAGCCGGCGAGATCGCGGCTGCATTAAAAGCAGAAAAGCTTATTCTTTTGACAGATGTAGAAGGGGTCAAGATGTCAAAAGACAGTAAAGACATCCTTGCAGCTCTTACAATTAATGAAGTACATGACCTTATTGACAGGAAGATCATCAACAGCGGTATGATTCCAAAGGTTTTGGGATGTGTCGAAGCGCTTGAGAAAGGTGTAGGAAGAACACACATAATAGACGGAAGAATTCCACACTGCATACTCCTTGAGATATTTACCTATAAGGGCATCGGAACTATGATCATGAAAGAAAAAGTTCTTTATCACAGCAATGAAAGGTTGTAAATCCAGCCATAATATAACATTGCAGTGATAGATTTGAATTATTTATTGTAATAATTATTTTTCTTGAAGGATTTTATCAAATAATGAAGAATAATATTATATAGCATTACATTAACTAACGGTCTGAAGCAGCATACTGAATGCTTCAAGGCTTGCTCAAAACTATTTCGGGGGGCTTTAGAATTGAAGTCTGTCAACATTTCTTCTGTATTAAATGAAGGCATGATTGTAAATACAAAGGTTGGTTCCGGCAACATCTGGTATCAGAATATTGTTTATAAATGTGAGGATAATCAGCTGTGCCTCGCTCTGGTACAGGAATATCTCGAAAGCACTGTTTTGATAGGCACAACAATTTTTACCAAGTACGCAAATGAATATTTCGAATACCTTTTCGAAGGTACTGTAACGGATATAAAAATCAGCGGTCCGGGTCATATAACCTTGAAAATCAGCAAGGGCGAGGAAATGATAAACACCCGCGAATTTCCCAGATACGACATTTATCTCCCGTCAGAGATCCGTCCGATATGGGATGATATCAAGCACTTCTGCATTGCAATCAACATTTCTCTTGGCGGTATGGCCTTTGTCAGCAAACATGATTTTGACTACGGTGAAGAATCCGAAGTCCAGGTTTTCCTTCCCTGTGACAAAATAGTTGCAGCCAAGGGTAAAACTATACGTAAATCTGCAAAGAACGACCATATATGCTATAGCATGCAGTTCACCGAAATGACGGAAGAGAGCAGCATACTTCTTTCAAATTATCTTACCTGTCTTGATGACAAACTAAACGAAATACGCACTCATTTTTTCAACGAGGTTAAACCAAAGCTTTAAATCTGATTTTTGCAGAAGATTAGGATGTAACTGTCCTAATCTTTTATATTGCATTTTTATGCATTTAAATGTATAATTATGAATAGCATAAAATATCGGAGGATACCATAATGAAGTTAAGCGAAATTGTTGATATGGATAAAAAATACTATATGAATACCTTTGGCAGCAGGACTCCCGTATGTTTTGAAAATGGCAGGGGCATAAACCTCTGGGACACTGAAGGCAGGAAGTATTATGATTTCTTCGCAGGCATAGCTGTAAGCGTCCTCGGGCACTCACACCCAAGCCTTGTAAATGCCATCAAGGAGCAAGCTGATAAGCTCATTCACACCTCAAACCTTTATTACATAGAATCGCAGTCAAAACTGGCAAAGCTTCTTGTTGAAAACTCGTGTGCGGATAAGGTATTCTTTGCAAACAGCGGAGCTGAAGCAAACGAAGGTGCCATTAAACTTGCCCGTATATATTTTCATAAAAAGAATATAAAAGATAAATATGAAATAATTTCTTTAGAAAATTCTTTCCACGGACGCACTCTTGCAACTGTAGCCGCAACGGGTCAGGAGAAATATCAAAAACCTTACTATCCATTGACTCCAAGCTTTGTAAAGGTTCCTATGAATGATCTTGAAGCGCTGAAAAAGGCGATTAATCCGTCAACCTGCGCAATAATGATTGAGCCGATACAGGGTGAAAGCGGTGTAAAACCTGCCGACAAGGAATATATGAAGGGTGTAAGAAGCCTTTGCGACGAGCACGGCATTCTTCTGATATTTGACGAAGTACAGTGCGGTTTGGGCAGGACAGGAAAGCTTTTCGGATATCAACATTTTGATGTTGAACCCGACATATTTACACTTGCCAAAGCTCTCGGCGGAGGAATACCGATAGGAGCCGTATGCGCGAAGGAATTTGTCGCTCAGGCTTTTGAGCCGGGAGATCACGGTTCAACCTTCGGCGGGAATCCATTTGCATGTACAGCAGGCTTAGCTGTAATGAATACCATTTTCAATGACCACCTGATTGAAAACGCAGAAAAAACAGGAAATTACTTTATCGAGCAATTAAACGGATTAAAGAGCAAACACAGCTGTATAGCCGATGTCAGAGGTAAGGGCCTTATGATAGGCGTTGAGTTTTCTAACGACAAAGCTAAGGAAATCAAAGATATCTGTTTTGAAAAAGGCTATCTTATCGGCAATGTCGGAAGCAGAATTCTAAGGATACTTCCACCCCTGATATTGACTTGCGAGGATGTCGACGGCTTTATATCGGTACTTGATGCAGCTATATAAAATAAATTAAATATCTTATACAGGATTTGCATTCCAGAAACCGAATGCAAATAATTCAAATATGTATTTAATTTATTTTATTACAGATGTAATAAGTTGAATTAAGCTCATTATTTAAATCATCATGTCTGGCCTTTGAGACATGATGTATATGTAACTTAATTCAACTTATATATTTCACAATTGATGTAAACACACCATTTATTTTTGACAAGGAGATTAATTATGAAATCGGTATTGGTGTTGGAAGACGGAACGTATTTTGCCGGAGAAGCCTTCGGTTCAAAGGGTGAAACCACAGGAGAAATCGTTTTTAATACATGTATGACAGGCTACCAGGAGATATCTACCGACCCTTCCTATAACGGGCAGATTGTTGCTATGACATACCCCCTTATAGGAAACTATGGCTTCAATACTCAGGACAATGAATCCTACAAATCTCACGTTCAAGGTTTTATCGTAAAGGAGCTGTGTGATTATCCAAGCAATTGGCGCTATTTGATGAATCCCGAAGAATACTTCCAGAAAAACAATATAATAGGAATAAAAGGGATAGATACAAGGGCATTGACTCAACATATAAGAAAATTCGGAAGCATGTTCGGAATAATATCCACTGAATGCGGCAATGTTGATATCCTTATTGAAAGACTTAACAATAAAAGGGATGAAAAGAGAAACCTTGTTATGGAGGTAACAACAAAAACTCCGATTCACAAGCCCGGTACAGGGAAAAAGGTTGTTTTACTGGATTTTGGCGTCAAATATAACATTGTCCGCTCTTTAGAAAACAGAAACTGCGATATATTCATTCTACCGGCTTTTTCATCATATGATGAAATTATGAGCTTCAACCCGGATGGGATATTGCTTTCCAACGGACCCGGCGATCCGGTTGATCTTCCTGCTGTAAAGTCCGTAATTCAGAAGCTTCTAGGCCAAAAGCCCATACTCGGCATTTGTCTTGGTCACCAGCTGCTTGGTCTGGCTTTGGGAGGTTCTACCTACAAGCTTAAGTTCGGACACCACGGCGGAAATCATCCCGTAAAGGATTTTATTACAGGAAGGTGCTATATCACCTCACAAAACCACAATTATGCTCTGACAAAGGATTTCAGCGAGGATGTTGAAATCACTCATATGAATGTCAACGACGGAACAGTAGAAGGCTTCAGACATAAAAGCATGCCGATACTCAGTGTGCAGTACCATCCTGAAGCCGCACCGGGCCCACAGGACTCAGCGTATATCTTCGATGACTTCGTTTCATTGATGAAATAAAAAAATCATATTACCTATCACATGATTTAAATTGGAGGTCATTATGCCTAAAATAGACAGCATTAAAAAGGTTCTGGTTATTGGATCCGGTCCGATCATCATAGGTCAGGCTGCCGAATTCGACTATTCCGGTACACAAGCCTGTAAATCCCTTATGGAAGAAGGCATCGAGGTTGTTCTTGTAAACAGTAATCCTGCAACTATTATGACGGATGCGGAAATTGCAGATAAAGTATACATTGAACCCATCACCTTGGATTTTGTTAAAAAAATTATTAAAAAAGAAAAACCTGACGGCATACTCGCTTCCCTTGGAGGGCAGACAGGTTTGAATATGGCAGTTGAGCTGGCATCGGACGGAATCTTGTCCGAAATGGGCATTGAGCTTTTAGGCACCTCTCTGGAATCGATTAAAAAAGCCGAAGACAGGGAACTTTTCAAAAACACTATGCAGGAAATAAATGAAAAGGTTCCTCACAGCAAGATAGTAACCGACTTAAATGCCGCAGTTCAATTTGCCGAAGAAGTCGGCTTCCCCATTATAATCCGTCCTGCATATACCCTTGGAGGTACTGGCGGAGGTATAGCCAAGGATATGGATGAATTCAGATACATCTGCGGCAAGGGCTTAAAACTCAGCATGATTAACCAGGTATTGCTTGAACAGAGCGTTGCAGGGTGGAAAGAAATAGAATATGAGGTTATGAGAGACGGCGCCGACAACTGTATTATCATCTGTAATATGGAAAACTTCGACCCTGTTGGAGTTCACACAGGAGACAGTATTGTCGTAGCACCCAGCCAAACCTTAAGCGATGTGGAGTATCAGATGCTTCGCACTGCTTCCATAAAGATCATCAGGGCTTTGAAAATCAAGGGCGGCTGCAACATTCAGTTTGCACTAAACCCATTAAGCTATGAATACGTGGTTATAGAGGTTAACCCTCGTGTAAGCCGTTCTTCGGCGCTTGCCTCCAAAGCAACCGGCTATCCTATAGCGCGTGTTGCAGCTAAAATCGCAATCGGGCTGAATCTGGACGAAATAAAGAATTCCGTTACTCAAAATACTTTTGCATGCTTTGAGCCGTCTCTTGATTATGTCGTTACAAAAGTTCCAAGGTGGCCATTTGATAAATTCACTACTGCCGACAGAAGCCTTGGAACGCAAATGAAGGCAACCGGCGAGGTAATGGCGATCGGAAGAACCTTCGAAGAATCGCTTTTAAAGGCAATAGATTCACTAGATATCAAATTCAATTATCAGCTCGGTCTCAGCCTGTTTGACAACATGACCAGGGAAGAACTCCTTTCCTGCATTGAACAGGCACACGACCAAAGGATTTTCGCTATCTGCAAGGCTATGCAGAAAGGCGTGACTGCCGGAGAAATAGTGAAAATAACCAAGATTGACGATTTCTTTATCAGAAAGCTGAAAAAAATAGTAAAGCTCGCGGAAGAGGTTAAAAATTCAGGTATAGCCTGGCTTGATTATGATTTATATTCCAGAGCAAAGAAAGCCGGTTTCGGCGACTCATACATCGCCAACCTGGCAAATGTCCCGCTGGAAAAGATATTGGAGCTCAGGGATAAATACCCAGTAAGTCCCGTTTATAAAATAGTTGATACCTGTGCAGGCGAATTTGAAGCGGTTACCCCTTATTATTACTCAACCTATGAAGAAAAGGACGATGTCATTGTTTCGGATAATAAGAAGGTGCTGGTTATCGGCTCAGGCCCTATCAGAATCGGCCAAGGTATAGAGTTTGACTATTGCAGCGTACATTCGGTAAGAACGCTTAAGGATTTGGGAATTGAATCAATTATTATCAATAACAACCCCGAAACTGTAAGTACAGATTTCGATACCTCCGATAAGCTTTATTTCGAGCCTCTTACCAAGGAGTGCGTGCTGGATGTAATCAAAAAGGAAAAACCGGTTGGGGTAATTGTACAGTTTGGAGGGCAAACAGCAATTAATCTTGCAGGCCCGCTGTATAACGAGGGTATAAAGATACTGGGAACCTCAGTTGTGAACATTGACATCGCGGAAGACAGGGACAAATTTCTTAAGCTTCTGGAAGAGCTGGACATACCGATACCTCCCGGAAGCACAGCATTCTCTGTTGAGCAGGCAAAGGTAATTGCAAACCGTATCGGTTATCCTGTTCTTGTCCGTCCCTCCTATGTATTGGGCGGGAGAGCCATGGAGGTCGTTTATAACGATGCATCCCTCGAGGAATATATGACTATGGCTGTCGATCTATCGACTAAACGGCCGATACTCATTGACAAATATATTTACGGCAAGGAAGTGGAGGTTGACGGGATTTGTGACGGAAAAGACGTCCTGATTCCAGGCATCATGGAGCATGTTGAAAGGGCAGGGGTACATTCAGGCGACAGCATTGCAATGTATCCGCCGAGAACCTTGTCTCCGGAAACCAAGCAAACAATCGTTGACTATACCCAGAAGCTTGCAAAAGCTTTGAAGGTTATAGGTCTTTTCAATATTCAGTTCGTGCTTGACCAGAATGACACAGTATATGTAATAGAAGTTAACCCCCGTGCAAGCCGTACCGTTCCTGTGTTGAGCAAAATAACAGGAATCCCGATGGTCAATGTAGCAACAAGGCTTATAATGGGCCAAAGCCTTAGTGAGCTTGGGTATATGACAGGTCTGGCAAAGGAATCCGAATACATTGCAGTGAAGGCTCCGGTGTTTTCCTTTGCAAAGCTCACAACAGTTGATACCTTCCTGGGGCCTGAAATGAAGTCTACCGGTGAAGTAATGGGGGTTGCCAAGGATTATAAATCCGCTCTTTATAAGGCAATGATCGCTTCAGGAATAAAGATTCCCATGGGCGGAACCGTACTTATTTCCGTTGCCGACAGGAACAAGGAGGAATGCATCGAGGTGGCAAACAAGCTTGCCTTGTTGAATTTTAAACTTGTCGCTACCGAGGATACCTATTCATATCTTTCGGGCGTCGGCATTGAAGTCGACTACATTGCAAGCGATGATGTCATTGAGTTCATCAAGGGAGATAGGCTCAAATTGGTCATCAATACTCCAACAAAAGGTAAAATACCTTCAAGGATGGGATTCCATATAAGAAGAACTGCAATGGAATACAATATCCCCTGCATAACATCACTTGATACCACAAATGCGGTCCTTGAGGTACTTGAGCATATTATCAACCAAAAGGAAACTGAAATATACTCACTTGACCAATACTCAATCAATACATCTTTGAAATAAGAAGGAGGTTTTCCATGAAACATCTGATAAGCATATACGATTTATCTTTAGAAGAAATTGAGAAAATACTCAATCTGTCAGAAAAGCTGAAAAGGCAAACTAAAGAAGGGGTTCAACACCATTTGCTTAAGGGCAAGACCTTGGGCATGATATTTACAAAATCCTCGACCAGAACCAGAGTTTCCTTTGAAGTAGGAATGTATCAGCTGGGCGGATATCCTTTGTTCCTCAGCTCAAACGACATACAGCTGGGCAGGGGCGAGACAATATATGATACCGCACAGGTATTATCAAGGTTTATAGACGGAATAATGATAAGAACCTTTAAGCACAGTGATGTCGAAGAATTGGCTAAATACGGAAATGTACCTGTTATTAACGGTCTGACCGATCTGATGCATCCATGCCAGATTCTTGCCGACCTGTTCACCGTCTATGAACATAAGGGAACTCTGAAGGGCTTAAAAATGGCTTACCTTGGAGACGGAAACAATGTGGCCAATTCTCTGCTCCATGGCTGCGCAAAAGTGGGAATGGACATTTCTGTGGCAACTCCGAAGGGCTTTGAATGCGATAAACAGATAACCTATGAAGCACAGCAGGATGCAAGAACATCAGGATCGAAAATAACTTTGACAGAAGATCCCGAAGAAGCAATAAAGGATGCTGACGTTGTATATACAGACACCTGGGTAAGCATGGGCCAGGAATCGGAAAAGGAATTCAGGACCAAGCTCTTTGCACCTTATCAGGTTAACGGCAAACTGTTCTCTAAAGCTAAAGAGGATGCAATATTCCTCCATTGCCTGCCTGCTTACAGGGACTATGAGGTAACCTCCGAAATCATTGACGGGCCTCAATCAGTCGTATTTGACGAGGCGGAAAATAGAATGCATGTACAAAAGGCGATTATGGCAATTCTTATGGCGTAGACTTATTGATAAATTAGAGATACCAATACAACCGTTCTAAGCGGACTATTTGTACTAAAACACCCCTCCAACGGCGGAGGGGTTATTATGGGTGGTGATTTAATTGAATTATTCCTTTGTTATCAGAAAAGCACAGGCTGAAGATGCAAAAGCTATTCAGGGCATCATGCATGAAGCATTCAAGAAGTATATGACGGATACGGGCCTCTCGGGAACGATGGAAGCACTTGAGGAATCCATAGAGACTATTGTAAACGACATAAATAGCAAAGATGTCTTCATAGCTTTCATCGATGATGTACCTGTCGGAACAATAAGAATCCATATTTTAGAGGATAATACAGCATATATAAGCAGGTTCGGGGTGCGCCTGGAATACCACAACATCGGTATCGGAAAATCCCTCATGAATCTTGCCGATAAGCTGCTGAAGTCAAAGGGAGTGAAAAAAGTCAGCCTTCACACCGCTTCAAGGTATCTGGATCTTATACGCTTTTATTACGGAAGAGGCTTTTACATTGATTCCACCACCAAGGACAGGGGCTATATCCGGGCCCTGCTGGTGAAGGAGTATGAATAAAGCTATCCCGTGAGACGAGAATGTATTAAAACTGCATACTAAATATTAATCCCTTGTAAAACAGAATTTATCTGGTCTATAAGGGATTTTTCATATTCATTTCCAATTGCTTTTTGTATTCCCTATAACCTGTGCCCCAATCACACATTGAATCAAGTATCCCTTTAATGCTTTTTCCCATTTCCGTAAGTGAATACTCCACCCTAGGAGGAACCTGACGATAGATATTCCTTCTAACGAGTCCATCTTCCTCAAGCTCTCTCAACTGTTGAATAAGCATTTTTTGCGTGATCCTGGCAAGTACTTTCCTCAGTTCTCCAAACCTCATTATACCTTCATCGTAAAGATGCCATAAAATCAGCACCTTCCATTTTCCGCCTATTACAGACAGAGTATCTTCAACAGGACAGCTTTTATCTGTAATACAATATTTACTCATTCACTTACTCCTTCTTATAGTATACAAATGGGTACTATTATACTTAAATGTAAGTACTTGCTTACACATACAGCATTGAGTATTATTATACCATATACGTAACAAATGGAGGCTAATTATGAAAGGAATAATTTTCTTTTTTTCCACTACAGGTAACACCATGTACGTTTGTAAATACATCGCATCTCGTTTGACGAACGGAGACTCCTTTCTGTTAGATATTTCAAAAGACCGGATTCCAGACTTGAGTGAATATGATTACGCAGGTTTTGCGACCTATACAGACTATTGGGGTCCTCCGAAGCTTGTTCAAGATTTTTTTGAAAAGCTGCCCACACAGAAGTCTGAGATTCCTGCTTTTATATTGAATACCCATGCAGGTGAGAGTGGAAAGACACTGATGATACTTAAGGATTGGGCAAAGGCAAAGGGCTTTAAAGTCATTGCAGGACACTCACTCATTACTCCGCTAAATTTCCCCCCTATCATTGCAGATGGATGGACCAACCCGGGTGATCCGGACGGAGCTGAGCTTGAAAGCTTTAATGAGTTTATTGAAAAGTTTGATCAATCGATTAAAGACATTGCAAACGGAATAAATGCAGATGAGTTTCAAGTCGTTCTGGATGAAAGGGATATGTCCTTTTCTTATGCACCGCGGACAAAAGCCCGTGAGGATATAGGGCAGCTATTTGCGGATGAAGGTTTATGTGTTGACTGCCGCCAATGCATTGAAGTGTGTCCTTATCATGCGATAGGATTTGAGTCTAGCCCAACCTTTGACATGACCAAATGCTATGGGTGCTGGTCCTGCTTCAATAACTGTCCCAAAAAAGCTGTCTACACTACCAATATGCGAGGCAAAGGTCATTACAAGACACCTGATGCGTTTATAAAGAAGCTGACTATTTAAACCATACATTTTGTTGCGTTCCATTATTTTATCAATCTGTATATTTACCGCCAAATACTATGCCATTATTCTTTTCATAGGTTAATCTATGTGTGCCGGCTTCTTGCAAGAAGTTTTGGTTACTGAAATTCTTGTAGTAGTATTCTTTCATCATCATCAAATCGTCCTTATACTTTTTAACATCCATAGCAATAACCCTCATAAAAAGTAATCTATCCAACGAAACCACAAATGCAGCTCCCTCGTCTATGGCGTCCTTAATATAAAAATCATAGTCTAAAAGTGCTATACTTCTCCATATTTCAAATGAATCAATAACAACACCTAAATCGCCCCATATATCTTTTTTCTTTTCGGGATTTTTCAGTGCTAATGATTGATAATCCTCATCGCAAATTATTAAATCAATATCTGCACCAGACTTTCGCATACCATAATACTCCATAGCCATTCCACCTATTAAAATAGGCTTTCTCGTAAATTGCAAATCACAAATTTTAAGTTTGCTTTCTAGTAAATCTATAACCTCTGACATGATTTGCCCTCCTTCCCTTATCCTCCTACATGCCAAGATACATGGTATGTACAGTAGATTTACAATTTTATTTTTTGGGCACCCTACTAAATTCTTTAGCGCGATTCAGATATGCCAAAATGAGTTTATGCGGGTTTTCCGGTGTTGAACTCAACTGAGGCTGAAACAACGTGGCTGTAAAGAATTTATTTTGTAATAAATCAAGTATTCTTACCTCGCCGTTCTCATCCGCAGCAGCAATTTTGAACCCGCTTTCATCTATCATTTTCCTATATGTTGGGTTTATTCCAAACCTACAGCTAAAGCGTTCATCGGCTTCAGTTTTATTATAATACCTATAGATTCTGGATGTTTGCAGAATGTCAATTTTACGTGTTTCGCCAACCAAAGAGCATGACAGAGGGGTAATAATCAGATTTGCAGCATCCGGGCTGTATTCAGCGTTTTGTACATCCTTCAATCCCAATTTGTTTTGAGCATATTCAATAACAGTATATTGAAATCCTGCGCATGTCCCAATAAAGGGGTAATCCTTCTCCCTGGCAAATTGAATTGCCTTTAGTGCTCCTTCCGTACTCTTGTATTCTCCCGGGGCACACCAAAAGCCGTCAAAGCCCCTGATAAGCTTTTCCGAATTACTTACAATTGCTTCGGTAGGTATCCATTTTATTTGAAGATTTATACTCAGATATTTCGCACAATGGCTTAATGCCTCATTTGTTGCCTTATGTGATACTCGTTCCGGTTCAAAATCCCCTATGATCCCTATTGTGATTGATTTATCCATACTTTCCCCTCACTAAGTTCATTGCTAATATATTTCTTTCGCATCCTTAGGCAAAACATGTACATCTTTTAAGTACTTATAACTATTATTTGCCTCGATCTCATTATATTTAACCTTCATCATGCAAGATACTTCCCTGACAGCATCGTTAAACAAGTCGCACATAATAAAAACTGCTTCCCAAATGTCCTTTATAACACCGCAGGGGTAGGTTTTCAAAAATTTATTCCAAGTCTTTGCTTCCAACCACTTGTACATGTATTTGCAGGATTTCCCTGTGCTGACTGAAAAATTTGTTTGGAATCCAATCTTCCATTCTAAAAGACGTATCAACTGAGGACGAACGATACAATTCAGCATATCCATTACATATGGAATTTCTTCTCTCCATAAACCTTTGGCAATATTATTAAGACACCACCAAAACTCATTGCATGTGTCCAGGAATTGTTTCTCAGTCGGCTTTTTTATCCAATAATCTTCATCTGTAGCCTCAGGTATATTAGGCAAACACTTATCTTTATCAAGTAATATTGTACAAAGCCTGTCTTCGCTAATATTATTAAGAGCATGTCTTAGTGTACACACATGCAAATCAAGACGATTTCCATCAGTAAATTGAATAAGCCACCCATAACAATTCTCAACATCTTTTTGATAAAATGAATTATCTTCAGGATATTGCATAAACAGCCGTTCACCAAATTGGTCAATCCAACTTTTGTCTTCACGAAAAGAAGTTGTTTCCTCAACGACATACATAATATCATAATCCTGAAAAATATCCTTAACAGCATTCTTGTTTGTTCTTGAGCCGTTCATATATACTGCACGGATTCTTTCATCTTTATAAGCAGTACTAAGTATTAAATCAAACATTTCTTGTTCAGTACGCAATCTTAATCTCCCCCGATTCTCTTTCAATAATAATATCAATCATATTCCATATGGTCAAACTCTCCTTGCTCTCATTCATGCATTTGTTTATGCATAACTGAAAGTAATTCCTAACTTTTTACTTGACGTAAACTTAGGAGTGTAATATAATACCATCCATACAGATGGTATTCAGATGCTTTTTGGAGGGTTGATATGGATACTGAAAAAATCACAATCAATATAGGCGCCATGGATCTTGGCAATATAGACTTGCTGGTAGAGCAATGTTTCTACACCAACAGGTCTGACTTTATCAGAACAGCAATAAGAAATCAGATTAATGCCCATTCACAGGAGCTAAAAAAATTCTCTTCAGAGATGAGTGTTTACGGAATGGCCAGGTTTGACCGCAAGGAGCTTGAAAAAATGCGCGATAGCGGAAGAAAGCTCAATTTGAAATTGGTAGGCCTGCTAATCATAGACAACGATGTTACTGTGGAATTGTTCAAAGAGACTTTTGAAGCTGCTAAGGTCTATGGAATTGTAAACGCTCCGGGGGAAATAAAGAAATTAATTGTACGGAATAAAGATTAGAAACGAGGCGATTATTATGGCGTTATATTGGGGATTGTTTATTTTGTTCCTGCTTTATTTTGTGGTCTATGAAACCTGGTGGGGGCTTACAGGGTATAAGAAAATTATGAAGTCTGTTTCAGAAGGAACACTTCAAAAAACACATTTATACAAAAAGACTTTGTTGAGTTTGTGGATTCCGACAGGCATTGTAATGATTCTTATATTTACGGACATTTTGCAGCTGAAGGATATTGGTTTGAACTGGATCCGTCCATACAGCCAATCCTTGTTGTTCTACATAGCATTGGTTCTTGCCTCCCTGTATTTTATTTACCTTGTATACTCATTAACGGTATTAAAAATCAACGCTATGAAAAAAATCAGTTTAAACCAGAAAATGCCTGAAGAAGTAAAGCTCATGCTGCCTGTTACTTCTAACGAGAAAAAAGTGTGGGTAGTAACTGCTATCAGCGCGGGCATTACGGAAGAAATTCTCTTTCGCGGCTTCTTATTTTTCCTCGCGGGACAGCTGTTTCCCGCTCTAAATATATTTTGGATACTTGGAGCGGCGACACTGATATTTGGAATAGGGCATCTTTACCAAGGCTTGACCGAAGCAGTAAAGCCAATGCTTATTGGCTTTATGTTTGGCTTGTTCTATATAGCATTTGGTTCAATCCTTCCATGCATCCTGTTGCATGCTATGCAAGACTTATGTGCTACATATATCATTAATGAGTAGCCCGGTATCATGTCATTTGATCGAGCATTCAGCCTTCACTGAGCAACTAATGGAAGAATGCTATGGGATCTGTATTCACAAATTAAGCCTCTTGCATCAAAAAACTCTGTTAAAGTAAAGGTTACCTTAACAGAGTTTTCTAAGTTATCTTTAACTGAAAATTCTAAGTAATCCTGTGGTAATCAATTTGCAGCAGGAAACTTAATAATAATTTTCATAAGGTATTGCTTAATACATGCAAAATCCAATGCATCTACTGCGCCATCTCCAGTTACATCTGAAGCTTTCAAATCAATTTGCGTCCGTTTATCCAGCAGGTACATCTTCATTTGCGCCAGATCCAATGCATCAACATTTTTGTCACTGTTAACATCCCCGTAAATGGTTGTTGTTGAAATGCCAGCTCCATTTACAAGAGCCTTAACAATTTCAGGGAAGACCCATGTTAGACTGCTTCTGTTAAATATGCCGAAGGATTCAGCTTTTCCTCCGGTAAACTGGTTATTATCCCACCAAATAACAGGCATGCCCCTTGTCTTTGCCGCTTTTACAAAATATTCCGCATGGACTACCCTGGAGGACAGATTATTTTTGTTGATTGATCCGAATTCTCCTATTACTACAGCTCTGCCGTTTCTGACAAATTTGTTGTATACAGCATCAAGTTCACCATCAAGGTTGCTTTTATCGCTATCACTTCCCCAGTATGAAGTTCCATTAATATCCCCGCAGTAGGTATAAGGTGAATACATATGCAAGGATACGATAACTCTGTTGTCATTGTTCGGAATAACAAGGCTGTCTACACAAGTTGGCATGGCAGCTGCAGCATATGTAGGTACCATAATGAATCTTTTTGCATTATTTCCGCCGGAATTTCTTATGGTATTGACAGCAGCCAGATTATATTTGTTAATTACATCTCTTGCCTCAGCTGTTCCACCTGACCATTCTGTAGGATCTCCTACAAGTCTCGGCTCATTCAAGGTTTCAAAAATCAGGTAATCGCTATAATTTTTAAAGCGATCTGAAATCTGAGCCCAAAGCTTAGTAATTTCATTTATATTATCTGACTGGTTTGCATATTTGGGAATAAGCCAACTGTTACTTTCGTGATGAAGATTAATTATTACATACATATTATTATCCATTGCATAATTAACTATTTGCTCAACCCTGTTAAGCCAGTCACTATTAATTGTATAATTAGGAGCTGCTCCAATATGCTTATACCAGGTTATTGGAATTCTTAAGGTATTGAAACCTGCTTTTTTTACTTCATCAATCATTGCTTTTGTTGTCATTGGATTTCCCCAACTGGTTTCCCCATCGAAGGCATCCATCGTATTACCCAGATTCCATCCGAGTTTCATGTCTTTAACCAAGTCTAATGCCGAAATGTCACGCATTCCTGTGTAAGCAGTAGATGCAGTAACATTTATGCTTCCGAATACTGTTGCTGTCAGTAAAGTGAATGTTATAAGCAACACCTTAATCCTTAAAAACCAACTTTTTGTCATACATTGACCCCCTAAAATTTTTTATCGAATATTTCTTCACTTAAGTGAAGGGTAGCTAAATTTGTCTATTCATATATATATTCGTTATTTAGCTATTTTTTCAGTGGGTATTGTAAGTGTTAGGCAAATTTCAAAAAAATTCCCACCTTTTTCAAAAGAATTTCCACCTTATGTGGTTCACATCTGACAATGCCTCTCATTTTGAATCCGTTTTTTCCCATTAAACTCATGGCTAACTTAACATAAATCTACCACAAGTTTTACACTTCAAATGCGTTAAGTCTACGTAACCTCGATTACTATCTGGTATGGTATAATATCTATCAAAGTATATCAAAGAGGAGAAACAAATTGAGCACCTTATATGTTACAGATCTGGATGGAACTTTACTTAATACGCAAGACCGCATATCCGAATACAGCCTAAGCGTTATAAACTCACTTGTAAAAAAAGGATTGACCTTTACATATGCAACTGCACGCTCCTTATCGTCTGCATCGGTTGTAACCGAGGGACTGACTACAAACATTCCGGTTATTGTATATAACGGTTCCTCCATTATCAATTCATCATCAAGAGAAACCCTGTCCTCAACTTTATTCAACTGCGGAGAAAAACAGTTTATCGTCGATGTTCTCGGACAGTACGGAATCTATCCCTTGGTATATTCTTATGTTAAAGGTGAAGAAAAGGTTTCGTGGCTACAGGGAAAAGAGAATTTTGGAATCACGCACTACCTGAACAAACGGAAAGGTGATAAAAGATTTAATCCGCTCTCTGACAGTAAAGCTATATATGCAGGCAATGTATTTTACTTTACCTGTATTGGCGAAAAGGAGCAATTACTTCCGATCTATAATACGCTGAAGGATAATCCCAATTATAACTGCATCCTTCAACAGGAATTATACCGTCAGGAATACTGGTGTGAAATTATGCACCGGGATGCAACAAAGGCAAAAGCCATACAGCACCTTAAAGAAATATTAAACTGCGATAAGGTAATATCCTTCGGGGATGCTTTAAATGACATTCCCATGTTTTCAATTTCGGATGAGTGCTACGCTGTCAAAAACGCTGTTCCTGAATTAAAAAGCATTGCAACCGGGCTTATAGGCGGCAATGATGAAGATGGTGTCGCAAAGTGGCTAGAGTTGAATTGCCGGTAGCTTTTATGTCGGCTCAAATCAAAAAAGTTCTGTCGTGGCATGTAAATAATGCCACGACAGAACATACATTTAGAAAATTACTTTAACAAATATATTTTCATTAATGCAAGGTCAATAGCGTCAACCTGATTATCTTTATTAACATCTGCATTTTGAAGATTGGTTCCCGTAAGCTTGGGTGAACCCAGTAAATGTGAGCGAAGTGCTGCATAGTCTAATGCATCGATATTTCCGTCGCCGTTTGCATCATAAAGCTTGGGCTGATTACCGACATTAATTGACATGGTTGTCACATCAGCTCTCCCGCTGCTTTGATATCCTTCAACTACAAGCGATACCTCATACATCTTCCCCATCTGCATTCCTCTGCTCTCCCATGCTTTAAAGTGGTCGCTGACAGATATGGTTCCGCTCGTTCGTTTCGACGTCCTTACACTCCAATACTGCTCAAAGGTTGCAGTACCTTTAATAGAAGGTTGGTTGTACCGCGTAGTCTCATATATGTCATATGTAGCCCCATCAACGGTAATGGTACCCTTTGATGTTGCTCCGGGCGGCCTCCAGCTGCCCCAGCTTTCTACGATGTAATATTCTACGAGCGGGCTGCTGGTCCACCCATATACAGCCAAGTATGAATTGCCGGAAGGTTGGTAGTTGCAGGCATAGTTTATTGAGATGTTCCCAAGTTGCTGGTGTGTCTGGGTTTCGTTGTATTTCTTGCCTGTACGGAATAACGCATTATTGATATTACTCCACTGGCAGCTAAATGTACCGCCGCCATTGAGAGTCATGCTTGTGTTTCCATTATCCTTCCACAGTTCATAATTGTACCCGTCTATGGTACCGGTTGCGTTTGATGTGAGCGTTGTTGCCGCCTGCACATCGACTGCAAATAGGGTAAACAACATGATAAAACTCATTGAAATTGAAAAAATCAGCTTCATTTTTTGTTTCATCTTAATTCACCTCCTTTCTTTTTATTAGTAAAATATATCAATAAACATTAATAGACTAAATTGTATTTTACTTCTATATTATACCATATCTTACATGGTAATTCTATGCGTCACTTATATTCCATGACATTATTATTTCTTTCAAAATAACTCCGGTCAAGGTAGAGGTGCTACAGAGTTTCTTGGTATAATTGCGGATATTTAAGGCAAAATGTATTTGAAGCCATGAAGCGTGGCCGGCAGAGAAAGTTATTGTGTAATTAACTCAATTAGTGTATAGTTGTTGCTGCAATACAAAACAGATGGAAATGAACAAAAAATACAAAAGGCGGAATTGGAATGTCATTTAAAAATCCAGATAGGTTAAAGAAAAAGAAAAATATCGTGAAAAAATATCCTAAGAAATCAGATGGTTCTACTAAAACAGGAACCAGAAAGAAGCCTAATGCATAATTAAAGATTAATGATATGTAAAAATTTAACAATCAGCCAAATAATGCTTTAATGTCCCATTCGGCGCTATATTGTGAGTCTTTTATCAGTATACCTTTTTGATCTAGTTTTGCTTTTAATTCATCCGACAATTGATAATCCTTTTTTGATTTAGCCTCTTGTCTTAGATTAATTAGTTCTTCAATTTCCTGCATATCAATATTATTAGCCTTTATATATTTTTCTTTCACTTCTAAGATAAATACTTCCGGTGCTTCCAAGAAAATACCCAATAAATTTGCTACCGCTAAAATATTTTTATATATGCGATTCAACGTTGTAAGCTTGTGAAGAGGATTTTCATTAGCATTGTTTAATAAAGCATTTGAGTATTTAAATACCTGCTGAAACTGAGAAATCGCTAAGGATGTATTGAAATTATCGCTCATAGCCGCAACGAAAGACACTTTAATGCCGTCTACGATGTCTGGCTTGATGATTCTGCCATGAGGAGCTATGCAGTCATTCAGCCTACGGTTTTCGTTTGCAAAATTCTTAATGTTATTTAATGTCTGATAAAAATAGTACAGTCTCTTTTCGGAAGCTATAAAGTCAACATCTGCCAGTTCTTTTGAACCCTCAGAATGGTTTGAAAGGATACTAAACTTTAAAACTTCAGGGTGGTATTTAGATAATAATTCTTTTGATTCTAAAATATTACCCAAAGATGCGCTTATTTTTTGTAGATCAACAATAGTTCCACAGGAATATATTTTATATTCATGTCCTTGTATACGCATAGCTTTTTGATTGCTGTTAGATTCTTTTGAACTCATTTAATAATTCTCCTTCGATAAACTCTATTTTTTGATTATACCATAAAAATTATCCATCATTATTTATTAAGTGGATTTTGCTCTATAGTGTTTAAATTTGACAAGCCCATAAAATAATGTAGAATTGTTATAAACGCTAAACTGCTTTGGGTATGATATTATATAAGCTGTACAAAGGTAATTTATCGGATATTTTGCAATAAACCAAGATGTAATATGTTTGTCAATGGCTCAACCAAAGGGCCTTTGCTTAAGGGATGTTGAATATAAAGAATAATCCAAAAAAGTTTGCTTACATAAAGGAGAAAAAGTGTTATTTGATGAATTAAATCTCATTTCGCCGATTAGAGAGGCGATAAAAAAAGAAGGCTACACGACACCTACAGATATACAGGTACAGGCTATTCCGCTTTTACTTGAAGGAAGAGACCTGATAGGTTGTGCTCAGACTGGTACCGGGAAGACAGCAGCGTTTGCTATTCCAATCCTTCAAAATCTTTATTCAGCACAAAGAAGCCGAAAGGATACGATAACGATCAGGGCCTTAATATTAACTCCAACAAGGGAATTGGCGGTTCAAATCGGAGAAAGTTTTTCAACCTATGGACAATATTTAGGCCTTAAAAATTGTGTTATTTTCGGCGGAGTACCGCAAAAGCCTCAAACAGATGCATTAAAAGCAGGGGTAGATATTCTGATTGCAACCCCGGGCAGATTGCTTGACCTAATAAATCAGAAATATGTAAATCTTCAGCATGTAAAGTCCTTTGTGCTTGATGAGGCAGACAGAATGCTTGATATGGGGCTTGTAGCTGACGTGAAAAAAATCATATCACATTTGCCTGAAATAAGACAAACGATGTTGTTTTCTGCAACCATGCCGCAGGAAATTACAAAGTTAGTTAATTCTATTTTAACAGATCCTGTAAGGGTCATAGTTACTCCTATTTCATCTACAGTTGATATTATTGAGCAGGCAGTTTATTTTGTAGGTAAAAAAGACAAGAAATTACTGCTTATTCACCTGATGAAAAGTAAGTCTATTGTTTCCGCCCTGGTGTTTTCACGAACAAAGTATGGGGCGGATAAAATCGTTAAAGACCTTGCCAAAGCAGGCATAAAAGCGCAAGCTATTCATGGAAACAAATCACAGGGGGTAAGACAACTGGCTTTAAACAATTTTAAGGCAAAAAAGACAAGGGTTCTAGTTGCAACAGACATTGCTGCACGAGGTATTGATGTTGAAGAATTGTCCCATGTAATCAACTTTGACTTGCCTAACATACCCGAAACATATGTCCATAGAATCGGGCGTACCGGAAGAGCCGGAGCAGGGGGAGTTGCACTTTCTTTTTGCGATGAGGATGAAAAGCCGTATCTGAAGGATATTCAGAAACTAATAGCTAAGTCAATACCTGTCATTGAAGATCATCCCTATCCCTTGCTTCCTACAGTAACAGAAGGAAATAAGGATACGATAAAAAAAGCCGCTGTCAGGAAACCCAGCCCAAACGGGTATTTTAGGAGAAGCAGAAGAAAGCAGTCAGGAAAGTAATGGTCCAAAGGTATAAAAACTCTGGTCAAGGTGAACGCTGCCTTTCAGAGTTTTTTAACCTGCAGCTATATATCAGTTAACCCCTCTCTTCTATGGGTTCTAGATGCACGTGAATGTCTTTTACACTGTGTATGTTTTTTCTGATTTTCTCAGAAATGTTGTGTGATATAAGCTCTGTTTTTTCTATGCTGTAATCGCCTTCCATTTCGCAATGAAGGAATACCGTGAGGCACTCTCCCTCCTTGCAAATCTTGACATCGTGGCAATTCAGCTTTTCAGGAGCTATATTTATCAGGCTGCATATATCATCAATAAGCTTTTGGTTTTGGGATGTCACATCCTGTGCTACGATGTATTTCTGCACTGCATATTCAAACTTAACGCTTACGTCCTCTATATCTTCCATTTCATCTTGTATCAGGCCGCTTATCTTGTGGGACAAGTCATGAGCTTCCTTAAGGCTCATGCTTTCCTTTACTTCAATATGGACTGCAATCTGTTTTTTGCCGTCAACCTCATACACATTTATATTGTGAATATTCGTACATATCGGGAAATTATCGACTATTTTCTTCACAGTATGATATACTTCCCTATCCTCATTTGCAGCTATATCTACCGGGAAAGTACTTATTACCACGTCACTGTTGGGATAGCTTTTAATAATTTTCTCACGTATCTCATGAACAATGAGATGAACTACCCTGTGACTTTCATTTCTTCCGATTCCCACATTCAAATCTATAAAATAATTGGGCCCTGACGGTCTTACCCTGACATTTGCCACATCCAGGACACCCTTTGTGCCGTTTACCTGATGAAGGATATCACTCACTACACCCTTTGGTGCAGTGTCAAGCAAAACATCTATTGTCCTCTTGCCAAGCTGTATGCTGACAATGATTACAAGAACACACACACCGAGCGCTGCAATAGGGTCACCATACTTTAAAGCAGGTATTTTTAAGAAATCCCCGAAGCCTACACAGATAAGGCCCGCTATTACAACAACCGAACTCCATACATCCGTATCAAAATGCAGTGCATCAGCTTCCAAAGCCTGGCTTCCATACTTTTTAGCGGCTTTGCGCAAAATCCTGGCTCTTGAAATATTAATGATAATGGATATTATTAAAATTCCTACACCCCAGGTAGCATCTGTTATCTCCAGTTCCTTGGGCCCTCCGAGGAAACTTTTTACTGCTTCATAAATAATCCAACCGCAGGTAATCAAGAGAAGTGCAGTTTCAATCAATGCAGAAAAGCTTTCGACTTTTCCATGTCCATAGTTATGTTCGGTATCTGCAGGTTTGTCTGAAACCCTGACTGCAAAAAAAGTTACTGCTGCGGCTAACAAATCGAGGCATGAATGTGCTGCTTCGGACAAAATACCCAAGCTTCCTGTAAAAACGCCTACTATTACCTTGATCAGAGTGAGAAAAACTGCCGCTATTACAGATGTTAAAGCGACTTTTTGCTTTTCACCGTTCATTCTGCATCCCCCTGTGTTCCCTTTTTTTATTATTCATATTTAGAGACAATTAAACCCGTGGAACATATAAATGTCCCACGGGTTTTCAATCAACTCCGCTGCCTCTTCGGGCCCAGCCCCACACGCATAAAGCGCATCGCCTGCTCATTTTTAGGTGAAATTATTTTTATGTGAAAATAGTATATTATGATTTACAGGAGTCTGTCAAGATATTTTGGATGAATTTCCACATATTTACCAATCCTAGTATAGTGTTTCTCAAATACTTATTCTATGAAAATCCTACGAACTCATAGAAGCGTCGAGATTCTCGGACTTTCTTCTGCATAGGTAATTTGAAAACGCACTATTAGTGATTATCATCATGGCATACCATGTCTATTACGATCGCAAGAGCAAGTGTTGAAATCTGATCCTCCCCGTCATCAACATCCAAACCATAGGTGTCGCCGAAAGAGAAGAAGGCCTTCGATATCTGTGCAACCTGTCTGCCATCCTTGACTATGCCAAACTCATGAGCCCAGAAATCACCATTTACGAAATATTGTGCTCCCGTACCCCTTATGTCAAAGTCATGTCTGAACATTGCAAATTTCTTCTTAATATTTAAAGCATGTTGCCCGCCAATATATATGTCATACTCAGGAAAAAACCTGAAAAGCTTTTGTTCTATATAGCATAGTTCGTTTCCAATAAGATCGTAGATTCTTAGCTTTTTTCCAAAAGACAGCAGTTGGCTTCTGACAATGAAAACATCATTTCCGACTTCATCCTTAATGGTAAAGCTGTCCCCCAAAGAAAATATTTTTTGCTTGATTATATACCTCATATTCGTGCCTCCATATCAACATTCTCAAACATTTCCGCTGCTTCCTCCCCCGCCGAAGCCGCCTCCGCCTCCTGAAGAGCCTCCGCCTGAGCCGCCCCCCCAGCCTCCTCGTCCGCCTCTGAAGAAACCGGACCAGAATATTATCTGAATCAGCATTGATGTAATACTGAACCTGAAAAATATTCCGTCACAAATGAGAAGAATTATTATCAATATCGGAAAAAACTTAAAGTTCTTGGACAGCTTAAATTTTTCAGAGTTTGCTGTAGAGTTTTGCCGGACCTCGCCTGCTGAATTGATAGCTGCACCGTATTCTCCTGCAACTTCCTTGACAATTGCAGTATACCCGTTAAGGAAACCCTTATCAAAGTCATTATTCTTTGTATACGGCTTTATATACTGTTCCCTTATCTGCGCAGTTTTGCTGTCCGGCAGAATACCCTCAAGACCGTATCCGACTTCTATCCTAAGTAGTCTCTCTTTCTTTGCAAAGAGGATAAGCACACCATTGTCCTTATTCTTTTGCCCTATTCCCCACTTCGTAGCAAGGTCTATCGAATAGTCCTCAATATTCTGTCCGTCAAGTGAATCTATCGTTGCAAGAACAACTTGAGCAGTTGTCTTATCCTGAAGCTCTTTACCTATATTAACTATTTTTTGCCGTACATCCTGGCTTAAAACACCTGCGAAGTCATTGACAAAAAACTCTCTGGTGGGGGAGGGGTAGCTTGGGCCGGCATTGGCTGTAATTGAAAAGATCATAACAGCCGCAAGCAAAACCAATATCAATTTCCTTAATGTAATCAATGCATACCCACCTTTCTAATTATCCGCATTAGAATACTCCTTCCAGGTTTATCTTCGTATTGCCTTCAGATTTGAAATACTCTTTTTTGTCAAAGCCATAGATTTTTGCGAACAAATTGCTTGGAAATCTTGTTACTTTTACATTATAGCTCTTTACATCCTGTATAAAGCGCCTTCTTTCCTGCGCAACCCTGTTTTCCGACCCCGCTATTTCATACTGAAGGTTTGTGAACTGTGTATCCGCTTTAAGATTAGGATAGTTTTCAACAATAACATTCAGGCTTTTTAATGAGTTAGTAAGTGAAGTGTCGGCATTCAGCTTGCCTTGAACATCGGAAGCACCGCTCATAAGCTTGGTCCTTGCCGCGGCAATATCGCCGAAAACCTTTTCTTCATGCTTAACATAGCCCTTTACAACTTGAACGAGATTATTTACCTTGTCAGCTCTCGCCTGCATAACGTTTTCAACCTGGCTCCACTGGCTGTCTACCGAGTTGTTTGCCGAAACCAGACTATTATAGTTGGATACGAAGCTTCCTATGATGATAATTACCAGTAAAGCAACTACACCCAGCACAATCCATTTTCTCATCGATCCTCTTCCATTAGAAAAATTCATAAAATACAACCTCCTGATAATTTTCTGTTGTTTATGGTTTATCCGAGCGCTACTAATATAATATGTGCAATTAGCTTGTTTATAGTAAAATTTATTTTTTATATTACTTATTGCTCTATAGAGTATCGCTCTACCATCTATTATAATGTGGAATTATATGCTTGTCAACTAAAAAATTTAAATTGTATTTATATATATGTTACTGATAATTTGTTACTTACTGGCAGGATTTTGGTTATTTAGTATAGAATTGGAATATATTGTTGTACAGACTTCTACTGTCAAACCCTTTGTCAAACCTGATAGGGAGGAAATTAGTATCGTGATTAGAGTTGTATTAGCTGGCGGGCAATTAATCATCAGAGAAGGTATCAAAAAAATCCTTGAACAAGATAAAGAAATAAAAGTTGTAGGTTGTGCAGAGAACGGTAAAACAGCCTATAAGTTATGCGAACAGCTATTGCCGGACGTTGTTATAATGGATATAGTAATGCCCGTGTGTGACGGTTTTGAAGGAACCAGACTGATAAAAACCAAACGCAGCGTTATAAAAGTAATTATATTAGCGACATTAGCAGCCTTCATCGATGATAAGAAAATAATGCGTACGCTGAACTGCGGAGCCGATGGGTATATATTGAAGGATATAAAACCCGAGGATTTGATTTTAACTATTAAAAGTGCATATGCAGGACTAAGCATTATGGATAAGGATACATACAAATTAATAATGAAGCGGTTTAATACATATACGGATACTTCTATTGTCGAAAATGCGGGATTAAAGGTTGATTTGTCAAGCAGAGAATTAAGTATAATAAGACTTATTGCAGATGGAAATTGTAATAGTGAAATAGCTGATAATATATGTCTGACCGAGGGCAGTGTCAGAAATGCAATTTCGGTAATCTTGAGAAAGCTTAATCTTAAAGATCGTACTCAATTAGCGGTTTTCGCCGTAAAAAATGATATCGTTTGACAAAGCATTTTATGAATAATTAGAATGGATATATCCTTACATTTCCATTACTGAACAGTTACTTCTATCCTCTTTTCTTATACAGATAACTTGTTTCCATGACAGATGTCATATTTAGATATGTCGTCTGTCATTTTATTTTTTATTGGTTATAATTGTAATTATATTTATTACAACTGACATATTGTTACATCATTGGATATATTATATAGTAGCTAAAGAAACATTTAGCACAACTATAAATTATATTGTCGAACTTCTTATAATATCATACCTGTCATTTAATCCATCGTCAAAAAATAACTTAACAAATGGTGAAATAATGAGAATTATGTCAATAAGCAAGGAAGATATTCAGTTAATAAAAAGAGCAGTTAAATATATTAAGCCTTATAAGATGAAATATTCCTTAGCATTCATTTGCATCCTTTCGGGTATAGGCATCGGACTAATTCAGCCCCTTGTGTGGGGAAATTTGCTGTCTAACCTGTTTGATAAGGGCTACAACAAAGTGCTGATCAATATACTTTATTTATCAATCATATATATTTTACAGGCAGCAGTAGGTTTTTTTCAGTCATATCTGGTTTCCTTTTTAAGTGAAAACATTATATTTGACCTGAAGAGGGATATATACCATAAGATTCTGAATCTGCCTGTTAAAGCGTTTGATGAAATGAGCTCGGGAGAATTCATCTCACGTTTGCACGGGGATGCCCAAGCTATAGCAAACATCATAACAAACCAGCTTTTGAATGCAGTTATAGATGTATTAAGAGTCATATTCGTAGCTATTGCGGTATTTACAATTAGCGTTCCCTTGGCTCTTATTGTAATATTTTCAGGGCTGCTTACATATTTCATCTTTCGAAAGTACGGAAAAGTTCTCAGAGTAAGAAACAAGGAAGTTGCCAAATTGAATGACCGCTATTTTAGCAGTGCAGGAGAATCCATTTATGCTATCAGAGAGATAAAAAGTCTGGGGATTAAAAAGAATAAATTTGAATCGTTTATAGAATTAGCTGAGAAGCTGAAAAACAGTTCAATCAATATCAATGTATTAAATACACTTTCAAATACACTTTCCCAGGGAGTGATCTTCCTGTCCCAAATTGCTGTAATCGCTGCCGGCGGGTATCTCATATATATCGGGAAATTGACAATGAACTATTACATTGCCTTTTCATCTTACGCTAATCAGTTTTCCTTTGCATTAATTAATATAACCAGGCTAAACTCAAATATCCAGCAGATGCTTACCTCTCTGGAAAGGATATTTTATATAATGGACAATCTTTCTTATTCTCAAGAGGAGTTCGGAAATGAGAGTATATGGCACATTGAAGGAAATATCCGCTTTAAGAATGTCAGTTTTGAGTATAATGAGAGCTCGTGCGTGCTAAAAGATATATCAATCGATATACCCAAGAATAAAAAAATTGCAATTGTGGGCTCCAGCGGAAGCGGAAAGACAACAATATTCAATCTGCTGTTAAGGTTTTACAATCCTTCCGCCGGTGAGATCCTGATAGATGACATCAATATAAGCAAGTTTAATGAGGAATCTCTAAGGCGGCACATCTCGATCGTCCGGCAGGAACCGTTCCTTTTTAGAGCAACGGTCAAAGAAAACCTTCTGCTTGCGAATCCAAAAGCATCTATGGAAGAAATAGAAGAAGCGTGCAGGGCTGCCTGTATTCATGAGTATATAGCAGGACTGCCCGAGAAGTATGATTCGGTTATCGGAGAGAACGGTGTAAACATCTCCGGAGGCCAGCGGCAAAGGATTGCAATCGCAAGGGCACTTCTGAAAGAGTCAAAGATTATCCTGTTTGACGAGGCTACCTCCTCTCTGGACAATGAATCCCAGTATTATATTAAAGAAGTTATTGACAGGATATCTAAAGACCACACCGTAATAATCATAGCCCACAGGCTTTCCACGATCATTGAGGCGGATGAAATCATTGTTGTCGAGCAGGGCAAGGTCGTAGGGAAAGGAAATCATGAAATGCTCATACGCAAGAATGCAACATATAAACGCTTATATGAGACAGAGCTCAATGTTTTGAAGACCAAACTGGAGGAGGTGGTATAACTTTGGACAGGAAGCCTATAGTAGTTGCTGTTGTAGACAGCGGAATAGATACCGGAAAGTCGGAGCTGAACAATTATGTAACAAAGTGTACAGGCTTCAGCGTGAATCCTGAGGGCTGCATTGTTGAGGATCAGACGGCGGATATTAAGCACCCTCACGGTACAGCAATCGCAATGATTATAAAACACCTTTGCCAAAATATAGAGTTTATTAGTGTAAACATACTGAATGAAAGGCTTACGGCAGACGGCAGAATATTACTTTATGCATTGGAGCAGGTGCTGAAATACCAGCCGGATATTATACATTTGAGTCTAGGAGTAACAAAGTGGAAGTATAAGCTTCCTCTTGGCAGAATAGTCAAAAAGGCTATGAAAAGCAATATACATATTGTAGCGGCAGCGAATAACAAAGGAATCAGGTCATATCCTGCCTACCTGAAAGGTGTGATTGGGGTCAAGGGAGGAAGCTTCAAGGATAAATCGGAGTTCTATTATAAGGATAAATTCTTCTATGCTCCACCGGATACAGAGAACATACCGGGTATGGAAGCTTATAAATGCCGGTGCATGAGGGGGACAAGCATGTCTGCGGCCTATATGACCGGACATATTGCAAATTTATTGACAGCAAAAACCAGCTTGTCCCATGAAGCTTTAAAAGAGTTATTAATCGCACAGGCACTGGATTTAAATGAAGATGACGTCAAAACAAACAAGATTAGTTGAAAATAATTTATTACTTTTTGTGCTTGCAGCACAGGGAAAGGAAGTATGTTCATATGACACAGGAAATTGAAGTTGCAATGGGCAAAATGCCCCCTCTATGGACTGACGGCAAGGCAAAGTCGATAACCTTATGCGTGACGGAAGACTGTAATCTGGCCTGTAAGTATTGTTACATGACGGGAAAAAACCACAAAAAGAAAATGACCTTCGAAACCGCGCGGAAGGCAGTAGACTTTTTTCTCAGAAACCGTGAAAAATTCAATGAACCTTCGGTTGTATGGGATTTTATCGGCGGTGAGCCGTTCCTGGAAATCGATCTGATCGATAAAATCTGTGACTATATTAAGTACCAAATGTTCATACTGAACCATCCGTGGTTCGACAGCTACAGATTTAGCTTTTCTACAAACGGACTGCTTTATCATACGCCGAAGGTACAGGAGTATATTCGGAAGAACAAGTCTCATTTATCCATCGGGATGAGCGTAGACGGGAACAAAGTGAAACATGACCTGCAGCGGGTAAAACCTGACGGAAGCGGTTCGTATAACGATGTATTAAAAAATGTACCGTTATGGCTGGAACAGTTTCCGAAAGCATCAACAAAAGCTACATTTGCACATGATGACCTCCCATATCTCAAGGACAGTATCATCAGCTTATGGGATATAGGAATCAAGATGGTTTCTGCGAATGTCGTATACGAAGATGTATGGGAAGAAAATGATGCCGTAATCATGGAGCAGCAGCTCAAGGAGCTTGCAGACTATGTCCTGGAAAAAAAATTATGGCGGGAGTATTCCGTCCGCTTCTTTGACCCCCGTACAGGCCATCCGTTAAGAAAGGACGAATTGAAAAAAAACTACTGCGGGGCAGGCAAGATGATAGCTGTAGACTGTGACGGTAATTTCTTTCCATGCATCCGCTTCTATGACTTCAGTTTGAATAACCGCACAGGATTAAGGATCGGTGATATCTATAACGGGATTGATGAGGACAAGGTCCGGCCGTTTCTGGCTTTGACGCTGGACAGCCAGAGCAGGCAGGAATGCGTTGACTGTGATGTGGCGTTAGGGTGCGGGTGGTGCCAGGGCTGCAATTACGACATGGCAGAGACCGATACGATCTATCAGAGGGCGACATACCTGTGTGAAATGCATAAGGCAACGGTAAAAGCAAACAAGTATTTCTGGGAAAAATTCGAAAAAGTCACAGGATTACCTTCCGAACGCAAGAAAATAGAAGAAAAAAAGGAATTGGAATATTCCCCAATAAAAGTGCATGAAGAAAAATTCATGCAGTTTATTACATCAGATAGTATAACTCCCCACTGTGGATATAAAAATACCGGAAGCTCCAACAACATTATGAGCAAGGAAGTCATACAAAAGGGTCTGGCTTTCTGCAAGGAAAACGGATATATCTCGGTTATGCTCGGAAAATCCAGTGATGAGCCGGATACGGAAAGCTGTTTTATCATAGACAAGGCGAACGGGAATATGCATGGAAATATGCTTCCAATACATGACAACAACATCCTACAGGGTGTAAAGTCTGAAAACAGTATACTCCTTATTAACCATGAGAATTTGGGAAACCTGGACAGTCTCGTAAGAGAATTAGCCAAATTTACAGGCAGAATCAATATCAAGTACCAAGGGATAGAAAAATGGAGCAGCCAGGACTTGGAAACCTATAAAGCACAATTGGATAAAATTATCCCTTTCGTCGCAGAAACTTACAGCACGGAAGTCCCCTTGGAAATAAATATTCTGACTGACATATGGAACCTGAAATCAATGAGGAACTGCGGTGCAGGTCAGAGCTTCTTTGCATTGGCGCCGAACGGAAGGATCTACCTCTGCCCGGCTTTCTACTTTGAGAATCCTGACAGCCATATTGGAAATTTGGAAGAGGGCATAAATATAAAAAATGATTATCTGATGTGCCTGGAGCATGCTCCCATCTGTTCGGCTTGTGATGTTTTCAACTGTAACAGGTGTATCTATCTAAACAAAAAACTAACCAATGAATTTAATACACCATCAAAGAATCAATGCATAATCGCGCATATCGAAAGAAATAAATCGATGGAATTGCAAAAATTAATCAGGGAAATGAAAGGTATCGAATTTGACAATATTCTCGTTGAAATCGATTACCTTGACCCGTTGGAAAAAATATTAAAGAAGGGAAGTGCAGTTAATGCTTAAGGAAAAAGTAGGGACTGTTGTAGAAGAGGAAAAGGACTGTGTTCTAAAACTGTATGAAAGAAAATTAGCCTTGGATGAATTAATGCTTTCTTTAAACAATCCATCATTTACAAAGGATGCTCGGGATGAATTGTATGAAAAGATCGTTGCCGATGTGGGACAGACCAAATTGAAAATGCAGAACTGGTGGAACGATATGCATAAAAAGTACCAGTGGAAGGGCATAGAAGGAGGAAATTGGAATATTGACTTCCAAACAAACGAGATTTTTCTTGTGAAAAACGACTGATTCAAAGTAACCTTTTGGTGATAAATAGCAGTGAAAAAGGAGTGATATACTATGAACAATTTATTCGGATTTAAAAAAATACATAACGAAAATAATGATGTAAACGGGTATACTTGGTGTGCCGGATGTTCAGATTCATGTTACACCGGTTGCTATGCCGGGTGTCAGGGATCCTGCGGCACCAATGGCTGTTCTTCCAGTTGTATGGGCGGTTGTGTAGGCACTTGCACTGGTGGTTGTGCAGATAGCTGTAAAGGCGGATCGTATTATTCATAATTATTTCGCCGTAATGGTTCACTTTTAAAGCAGTATCACAGTATAGCAAAATAAAAAATTAATACCAGTCACAATATACAACTCTGTTATTTATCACCATTTTTATTTTACCACCGGCTAATATACTCTGTTTGGCAACTCACGTAAACCGTTGTTGCGGCATGTCGTACAAATTTCATATGTTTCTCAAAAAAGCCTCCATGCATCAGCATGAAGGCTCGTTAATGTTGAACACTACTTTTTCATTGAAATGGCTTCCTTAACCTTATTAGCAATATTTGAAGCTGTCAATCCATAACCTTTTGGTGATAAATAGCAGTGGACAAGGAGTGATATACTATGAACAATTTATTCGGGTTTAAAAAGATACATAACAAAAATAATGATGTAAACGGGTATGCTTATTGTGCCGGGTGTTCAGATACCTGCTATGCCGGTTGCTATGGCAATTGTCAGGGATCCTGTGGCAGTGATAGCTGTTATTCCAGTTGCATGGGCGGCTGTAAAAACTCTTGTTACGGCGGCTGTTGGGATAGTTGTAAAGGCGGGTCATATTATTTATACTAATTTTGCCTCAATGGTTCATTTTATAAAGCAGAATCACTGAATAGCAAAATTTTGATTAACAATTAATACATATTAGACTTAAAATACAACCCTTCTATTTATCACCAATTTTATTTGCCGTATAGGCTAATAAGCTTCATATTCTGTCCTGTTTGGCAACTCACATAAACAGTACAAATGTTTCATATGTTTTTCTTAAAAAGCCTCATGTATCAGCATGAATGCTCATTAATTTATTGAACATTTTTTCATTGAAATGGCTTCCTTAACCTTATTAACAATATTTGAAGCTGTCAAGCCATAACCCTTTGGTGATAAATAGCAGTGAACAAGGAGTGATATACTATGAACAATTTATTCGGGTTTAAAAAGATACATACAGAAAATAATGATGTAAACGGGTATACATGGTGCGCCGGATGTTCAGATACTTGCTATACCGGGTGCACCTATGGATGTTCTTCCAGTTGCATGTACAGCTGTGTGGATACTTGTAGAGGCATTGATTACCTTTATTCATAATTATTTTGCCGTAATGGTTCGTTTATAAATCAGAATCACAATATAGCAAAATAAAAAATTAATACCATTCACAATATACAACTCTGTTATTTATCACCATTTTTATTTTACCACCGGCTAATATACTCTGGTTTGACAACTCACATAAACCGTTGTTGTGGCATGTCGTACAAATTTCATATGTTTCTCAAAAAAGCCTCCATGCATCAGCATGAAGGCTCATTAATTTATTGAAGGTTACTTTTTCATTGAAATGGCTTCCTTAACCTTATTGACAATATTGGAAGCTGTCAAGCCATATTTCTCAAGCAGCAGTTCAGGCTTGCCGGATTTACCGAATTTGTCTTCAATTCCAACTCTCTTCATCGGAACCGGATAATTCTCCACAAGTACTTCCGATACTGCGCTGCCTAAACCGCCTATTATATTATGTTCTTCAGCTGTTACAACAGCTCCGGACTTTTTAGCCGCATTGATTATAATATCCTTATCCAAAGGCTTTATCGTATGAATGTCTATTACACCAACGCTTATTCCTTCACTCTTAAGCATATCGCTTGCATCCATTGCCAGCTTGACCATCAATCCGGTAGCAATTATAGTTGCATCACTGCCTTCTGAAATCGTTATCCCCTTGCCTATTTCAAACTTATAGCTACTTTCGTCATATATAACCGGTACGCCAAGTCTCCCCAGCCTTAAATATACCGGCCCGTCATATTCACATGCAGCCTGCACGCAATGCGCAGTTTCAACTGCATCAGCCGGGCTTAATACAACCATATTTGGCAAAGCTCTCATAAGTGCTATATCTTCAACAGTCTGATGAGAAGCTCCGTCTTCGCCTACAGTAATCCCCGCATGAGTTGCTCCGATTTTAACATTCAGAGAAGGGTAGCAAATCGAATTCCTTACCTGTTCAAATGCCCTGCCTGATGCAAACATGGCAAAGGTGCTCGCAAAAACTATTTTCCCGCAGGTGGAAATGCCCGCCGCGGTAGCCATCATATTTGATTCGGCTATCCCCATGTTGATAAACCTTTCGGGATATTTTTTCTTGAAAATGTCCGTCTTTGTTGATTTTGATAAATCGGCATCAAGTACCACAATTCTTTTATCTTCACCCAGTTCTGCCAATTTCGCTCCGTATGCTTCCCTGGTCGCAATTTTCTGTGACATTTTACTCCTCCTCCAATTTTGCTAAAAAAGTATCAAGTTCAAGCATAGCCTGGTCTCTCTGCTCTTTGTTAGGTGCAGAGCCATGCCAGCCTGCAGCGTTTTCCATGAAGGAAACGCCTTTGCCTTTCACTGTTTCAGCAACTATAACGGTAGGTTTGCCTTTACATTTTTTCGCCTCGGTAATCGCCTCGTCAAGCTGAACGTAATCATGACCGTTGACAGATATGACCTTCCACCCGAATGCGCTGAATTTATCTATAACAGGTTCAGGTGACATTACCTCGGTAATATTTCCGTCAATCTGTAGATGGTTGTGATCCAAAAATGCAGTAAGGTTATCCAGCTTGTAGTGAGCTGCAGCCATAAAAGCTTCCCACACTTGCCCTTCCTGTATTTCACCATCTCCCAGTATTGCAAACACTCTATAATCCTTCTTGTCAAGCTTCCCTGCCAGCGCCATTCCAACTGCTGCAGATATTCCTTGTCCCAGAGAACCCGTTGACATGTCGACTCCCGGCACATATCTCATGCTGGGATGACCTTCAAGAAAGCTGTCAATGCTCCTGAACTTAAGCAGTTCTTCCTTCGGGAAAAAGCCTTTTTCCGCCAGGGATGCATATAATGCCGGAGAACAGTGGCCTTTTGATAAAACGAACCTGTCCCTATCCTCCCAGCGGGGATTCTGTGGGTCTATACGCATTTCATTAAAATAAAGCACTGTCAATATGTCGGCACATGAAAGCGAGCCTCCCGGATGACCGGATGCAGCGCTATATACCTCATCTATTATGTGCTTGCGAATTAAAGCAGCTTGTTTCTTTAATTCTTTCAGCTTGATCTTATCCATGGCTACAACTCCTTTGAATTAATTCTGAAATCAGTATACTATAGGAAATCTAATAAGTCCATATTTTAAGCTACTTTTTAACAAGGTCTATGGTAATATTGACAAACTAAAAACTATAAAATAAACTTTAAGTTAATAGTAGATAGTTATATTATTATACTTTTTACAATATTTATTGTATTTTTTTATATTACGAGGTGCATATGAGTAATTATTTAGTAACGGGCGGTGCCGGCTTCATCGGCTCAAACATCGTTGAACGTCTTGTAAAAGCAGGACATTATGTCAGAATAGTAGACAATCTTTCAACCGGAAAAATGGAAAACATACAGGAATTCATGGATAATATAGATTTTTTAAACGGCGATCTTTCAGATTATGATGTAGCAAGAAAAGCTGTTGAAGGAATAGAATACGTTTTTCACCATTCTGCCGTGCCATCTGTTCAGTTATCTATTAAAGATCCCATCGGAGTCAATGAAAGCATTGTAACTGCCACGGTAAACCTCTTCAAGGCAGCAGTAGACAGCAAAAGCGTCAAAAGAATTGTTCAGGCAGTATCTGCGGCTGCATATGGAGATTCACCTGAATTGCCCAAAAGGGAGGACATGCTTCCCAATCCCATATCACCTTATGCTGTAGCAAAGCTCACTCAGGAATATTACGGGAAGGCTTTTTACAGTGTGTACGGGCTGGAAGTTATCTCTTTAAGATACTTTAACGTATTCGGACCAAAGCAGGATCCCAATTCCTTTTATTCAGGAGTAATTTCAATTTTCTCGTCCAAGATGCTGCAGGGCATAAGGCCCGTGATATTCGGAGACGGTCTTGCAAGCCGCGATTTTGTATACATAGACAATGTTGTTGATGCCAACCTGCTGGCTAGTTCGTGTGAATGGCCCGGAACATCTGAAATTATCAATATAGGGTGCGGAACAAGCATTACCATGAATGAACTCGTTCATATGCTTAACAGCATAATACATACTGAATTGTCTGCAATCTATGAACAGCCCAGGGTCGGCGACATCATCCATTCAGTGGCTGACATCAGCAAGGCTGAAAAACTCTTGGGCTATAAGCCAAATGTCAATGTATATGACGGACTTGTCAAACTGATAAACTGGTTTAAACAAAATCAAAAGTAGCTTTACCAAGGAGAAAATCATGAAAGTAATTCATATAATCGGCGGAGGCGACGTGGGTGGTGCAAAAACCCATGTCCTTTCATTAATAAAGACACTAAACAGTTATATTGATGTAAAGCTGGTAAGTCTGCGTCCCGGAGCTTTTGCCGATGATGCGGTTGCTATGGGTATTGATACGGTTGTTATTAGAAGCGGAAATATTTTTGCGGATATACGGAAATTCATACGCATTGTTAAGGAAGACGATTATCAGGTAATTCACTGCCATGGGTCAAAGGCAAATATGTTTGCTGTAATAGCAAAACGCTTCACAAAACTGCCGCTGGTAACTACAGTTCACAGCGACTATAGGCTGGATTACCTCCACAGCGCAGTCAGGCGCTATACAATAGGCATTGTCAACATGATAGCTCTTCGCATGATAGACTATTATGTCAATGTTTCCCGCAGTCTGAAGGAAACACTTATTCAAAGGAAGTTCAATCCCGAAAAGATATTTCTTCTCCCGAACGGTATAGATTTCAACCGTGACATCCCCTTGACTTCAAGATCAGAATTTTCGAAAAAGCATAACCTTGAGCTGAAGGACAGCGATAAAATCGTCGGAATAATTGCAAGGTTAACCGCAGTTAAAGGGTTGGGGGTTTTTTTAGAAGCCGCCAAAGAGGTTTTATCGCAGGATCCCTCGGTTAAATTCATTATTGCCGGTGACGGTGAAGAGCGCAAAACGCTTGAACGCAAGGCTGAAGCTCTTGGAATCACCGATAATGTCCATTTTCTCGGCTATGTCAATGAACCCTACCAGTTTATGAGCATTGTAGACATTAATACTTTAACATCCATAAGCGAGGGCTTTCCCTACGTCATCCTGGAAGGAGCCATAATGAAAAAGGCTACTGTAAGCAGTGATGTCGGAGGAATTTCAGATCTGATCGAGAGCGGTGAAAACGGCTATCTTTTTGAACCCGGTGACTACAAGAAAATGGCAGGGTATATACTTGAGCTTGTCAAGGACGACAGCAAAAGGATTGCTATGGGCGAAAAAATGTACAAGAAGGCTAAAGAACATTTTTCCCTTGAAAGCATGTGCAAGACACAGCTTGGAATATACAACCGGATAATTGATGTCAAAGGTCAGTCCGGGACAGACAGTTCAAAATATGATGTAATGGTATCGGGCTATTACGGATTCAGAAATATCGGGGACGACGCAATACTGTCTTCGATAATAAACCGGCTGGCAAGCTATAGAAAAGATATACGAATTATAGTACTTTCTAAAAATCCTTCTGAAACAAAAAGAATTTACGGTGTGGATTCCATTAACCGTAAAAACCTTTTTCATATTCTTCGGGCCATGTCAAAGACAAAAATGCTCATACATGGGGGGGGAACACTTTTGCAGGATAATACCAGCAGCCGTTCCCTTGTGTACTACACCGCCATATTATGGCTGGCAAAGAAAATGGGACTGAAAACAATGGTCTATGCAAACGGCGTAGGCCCGGTTAACAGGCGCATAAACAGATTGCTTGTCCGTAAGGTGACAAATAGAGTGGATATAATAACCTTAAGGGAAGAAATGTCCAAGCAGGAGCTGGATAACTTGATGATTGATAAGCCAAAAATCATGGTAACTGCGGATCCGGCTTTAGCAGTCGAGACTGCCGATCCGTCTGAAATCGATAAGATCTTCAAAGCAGAGGGAATAGCTCTCGAGGGACCGTTTATAGGCTTCTCCGCCAGAGCATGGAACGGACACGAGAAATATAAGGAAATCATAGCAAAATCGGCTGACTATATGATAGAAAAATACGGTGTTAAGCCTGTATTCATACCCATGCAGTATCCAAACGACCTTAAGGTAATAGAGGAAATAGTATCAAAAATGAAAGGTAAAGGGTACATTATCAGAAACAAGTACGGGGACACCGGAGATAACAGCGTAATGGGAATAATCAGCCGCATGGAAATGCTTATAGGCATGAGACTGCACTCATTAATTTTCGCAGCAAGCCTAAACATTCCGGTGGTGGGACTTGTTTACGAGACGAAGGTGGAAGGCTTCATGCAATACATTTTGCAGGAAAATGCATCTGCCGGACACATAAAGAACCTTGATTACGATAAGCTGACAAAGCTAATTGATGATATATGGAACAGGCGTCAGGATATTAAAATGCAGTTGGAAAAAGTAATGCAGGATCATAAGGAAAAGTCATTGAAAAATGTGGAGTTGGCGATTGATCTTTTGGAGGGGAAATAATGCGGAATACTATAGACATATTAGGCGTACCTGTTGATAAGGTTACTATGAGGGAAGCAGTCGATAAATTGTACGGCTTCATTTCAGATAAAGGCATACATGCGGTTTACACACCCAATGCTGAAATTATGATGGCTGCGCAAAGAGATACCCACCTCAAGGAAATTCTTTCAAATGCCGATCTTCTTGTAGCTGACGGAGCCGGCGTAGTTCTGGCTTCCAAAATACTCAAGCGCAGGCTCCCTGAAAAGGTTTCAGGTATCGACCTGGTCAAGGAGACGCTCTTAATGCCGAGAACGAGCAGTTTAAGGCTCTTTCTTTTCGGGAGCAAGCCCGGTATTGCTGAAACCGCAGGCGAAAATTTAATTAAAAAATATCCTGATGTTGAAATAGCAGGATGCAGAAACGGCTATTTTTCTGATGCTGATGAAAATGAAATAGTAAACCAGATAAACTCAGCTAATGCAGACATCCTTTTGGTTGCCCTTGGCGCACCGAAACAGGAAAAATGGATTGCAAAGCATAAGGATAAATTAAATGTAAAGGTTTGCATCGGAGTTGGCGGTACTCTGGACGTTTTTGCAGGAAATGTCAAATTAGCACCTGATTTTTTCCGAAGGAACGGCCTCGAATGGCTTTACAGGCTTTATAAAGAGCCTTGGCGCTTCAAAAGGATGCTTGACCTTCCAAGGTTTGTTTTCCATGTCATTTGGGCAAGGCTGACCGGTAAATAGTTCAATCCTTTATGCTCTTCCCGGTATACCTTCTCAGGTTGTTTGTGCAAAGGTTATAAATGTCATCCATTGTAAGGAATTTCTTCTTAGCCATCTGAAGCTGCGAGACCTTATCTATATACCCTAACCTGCATGCCTTGTCGTATGCCTGACCGTTCCCGGCAGCAGTATTGTAAAGTGCAAGCAGAATCTCCCCCGCAATCTCGGGCGTAATTCTGTCATTTGTCATAAATGGGTTTAGCCTCATGCTTAAATCGATTGAATACTTGCCGGCCGAAAGCCTGTATATGCCGTTGACCAGCAGAGTGGCCATGTCCTTTTGAACAGCCATTCTGTTAAATTCATAGTCGTTAGCAACTCCGCCCTCCAGTAGTCCAAGCGTGTTAAGCTGCCTGACGGCCGGATAGGACCAGTTGGAACTCTGCTGTTTCACTGCCTTAATATCAGGTAAATATACTCCTTCTTGTTTTAAAAGGTCCTCAAGCTCAATAATTCTTTCATTCTCTTGTTTCAGTATGTCCCTTGGGGTTAAGTCTTTGACTAAAGAGTAAACCGCTACAACGCCTGCAGATTCACCGGTTGTTATGTTTACGCTCATACTTCCGGCACTGCTTGCTGCAATAGAGGAATATGATATCTTTCTACCTACCATCAGCAGATTGTCGGTTTTAACAGGTATTATGCAACCTAGCGGAATTGCGTAACTATGGGGCTTTCCGGCAATGCTGACGAGTGAATTTGTAAATTTACCTATTTCTACGGGATAGGCTCCCAAGGCAATCTTGTCCTCGCAGTCCCTATTCTCCAGAATGTCATTTACTTCAAGCGTACTCTCTCCGATAAAGTGTTCTTTCTCCCTGAAATAAAAGCTTTTCGCAACACTGTACGAATTAACGCTTTTGAATTCTTCTTTGAATTGAGCCTTTAGAAAAACAATTAAATTATTGACTTCATTTTTAGCTTCATTATATGCCTTCCGGACAGCTTCCCCATCAGACACGTCAAGGTTGATGACTTCCAAGCCCTGTACTATTACTCCGTTTAAACCGTTCACGAAAAACCTTATATTGTTTAATCGTATATTAATGTTGGAACTCTGATATTTCCCCATAACCTTCAAAAACTTCTTATTGTAGGCCAAACTCTGTACTAGGCTCCAATCTGCATTTTTTAATTCGAAGTTGAGTCTAGCCGCCATATAAGTATTCTTAAGGTTCAAATCCTCCGATCCGGTAAAATAAGGATTACCGCAAGCCTTCAAGATAGCTCCGTCCCTCGTTGCGTCTATAAACCTTTTTCCGTAATATGTAGTTTCCTTGCCCCCTATGGAAATGCGAACTCCTTTAATTTGGTTGCTTTCCAATATAGCTGCTTCAATTCTTGCATTGTAAACTACATCAATATTTTTTTTATTTTCAGTCAATTTTTTCATCCCGGAAATATAGCCTGCGACTGAAAAGTTGGCACCCAGCTTCTTCTTGAATTCTGACACAATTCCTTTATTTACAACATTTGCATTATTGTCATAATTATTTTCAAAATCAACTATCATGCATTCAGATACAATTCCGCCGAGGTCTTTTCCCTGAGCTATCAAAAGGGTCTTTGCACCTAACCTTGAGGACGAGAGAACAGCCGCGATTCCTTCAGGATCCTCGCCTGCAACTATTACATCGTACTTACCGGCTTCATGTGATATTTGCCCGTCAGGAAGGATATTCTTTTTACCGTCAAAATAGTTAAGCCAGGGCTTAACACCGAATTGATATGTCAATATAAATATTACTGCGATTAATGCTGCTTTAAATATATGATTTTTCATATAACCTCCAAACGCAGAAAGAGAGTTTTCCTTATATTCATATCGGTTATACCGTCAGGAAAGTTTATAATACAATAAAAACAAAAAAAGAGCACCTGCATGCTCTTTTCATAAAATAAAGATTATCTTCTGTTATTTCTAAGCTCTGCTATCGCAGTTTGCTCAAGTACTTCAATGTTATCCAGCGCTTTACCGGTTCCTAGCGCTACACAGGATATTGCATCATCCGCTATCAGAACATTAATGCCGGTTTTTTCCTGAAGGAGCTTATCCAAGCCATATACAAGGCTTCCTCCACCTGTCATTACAATGCCCCTGTCACTTATGTCGGCAGCCAGCTCCGGAGGAGTCCTTTCAAGGACGGAATGTACTGCTTCGACAACGCTTGAAATTGATTCCTCCAATGCTTCCATCATTTCTGAGGAAGATATCGTGATTGTTTTCGGAAGTCCTGAAATAAGATTTCTTCCTCTTATATCCATTGTAACTTCCTGAACCCTCGGATAAACGGTTCCGATGTTTATTTTCAATTCCTCAGCAGTACGCTCGCCTATCATTACGTTATGCTTTTTACGCATGTACCTTACAATACTCTCATCAAATTTATCGCCGGCAATTTTAATCGAGGTGCTGACAACAGTACCTCCAAGAGAGATAACAGCTATGTCGGTTGTACCTCCGCCTATATCTACCACCATGCTTCCGCATGCCTTTGAGATGTCAATTCCTGCACCTATTGCTGCCGCTATCGGCTCCTCAATAAGGTATGTCTTTCTGGCACCTGCCTGCACAGCAGCATCAATAACAGCCCTTTTTTCAACCTCTGTAACTCCGCTTGGCACACAAACCATTATTCTTGGTTTGAAAAGCTTAAACATTCTGTTTCCGCAGACTTTATTTATAAAATATTTCAGCATTCTTTCCGTAATGTCATAATCTGATATAACGCCCTCACGCAAAGGCCTTATCGCAACGATGTTACCCGGGGTTCTGCCCAGCATTCTTCTTGCTTCTTCTCCAACAGCGAGCAATTTATTAGTATTTTTATCTATAGCAACTACTGAAGGCTCTCTCAATACAATACCTTTACCTTTTATATAAACAAGGACGGTTGCGGTACCCAAATCGATTCCGATATCTTGTCCAAACCCCAACAGAAAACATCTCCCTTACTTTAAAATTATATACAATAATATTATCATAATATTTTAAGATTGCAACATATTTGTCCTCAAAAGTAACCATTCAACGCCATTTTGGTATCCTAACAATATTATTTCCCGCAAGCATGGGAGTTATTAATAAAATCGCTGTGCTGCTAGTCTATTTGATATTAAACACTTCATAAAAAAATAAAAGCCGAATACGGCTTTTACTTAAAATAGAAAGTTTTTAAATTATCATGTACCTGACTGGTACTTTGCTTTTGTTGCCTGACCTCCGCGTATATGTCTTTCTGCTTTGTTTTCTTCAAGAACGTCCCTCACTATGTTTGCCAACGAGGGCTTTATCTGAACCAGTCTCTCCGTTACATCCTTATGTACAGTGCTTTTACTTATCCCGAACTTCTTTGCAGCTGCTCTGACAGTCGTCTTCTTTTCAATAATGTAATTTGCCAGGTCTGTTGCTCTTTCCTCAATGTACTCTTTCAACCCGTGTCCCCCCTATATATAAGCTGACAATTGACAGTGAGCCCAGCCATATACGCCGTTAAAGCTCCACTGCCAAATAGAATATGCCATTGCCTACTTAATATATATGTAGGAGGGTATTTAGTTATGATAAAAAGTGGCCCCTATCATATAGCTTTAAATGTTTATAGGTATTCTTCTGAATAAATGAGTTGCAGGAATCCTTCAAGCCCTGATCTTCTTGCTTCTCCTACAAAATAGTAAATTGATTAAATGGTTAACTGTCACCTTTTTTTCCAATCTAACTCCGGTAAATAATGTTAAAATAATATCCGATCCTTTGGCTCTTACAGTAGTTGATAAGCAATTCCTACTCCTCTAGTGTAGAATTTTTATCTCCTTTTTCTTTATATTTATATCCATATAAACTAATTGTCAAATAAATAGAGCATGTAGGGTAAAATGGTTGAATTTGTAATTTTAAAGTGGTAGTATATTAATATCAGATATTTTTCATTTAGTGTTAAAAATGTTACTTGATTTAAATAATATTAAATAATATTAAATAATGTGTTTTATGGATAATTTTTGTAAATAATTTCCTAAAACCATTTACAAGAGAACGGTTGTTCGATAAGATATAAATATATACTTGTGAGGGTTCAGTATGGGTGTATACGAAACAAGAGATATACTTCATGGGTTCATTACATATGATGATTGGGAAAGAGAAATTATTAACCATCCGGTTTTTCAAAGGTTACGTAGAATAAAACAACTATCTTTAACAGATATGATATACCCAGGAGCAAATCACACTAGACTTGAACATTCACTAGGGGTTATGCACCTTGCTACTTTATTTTTTAATAATATAATAGAAAAGAGACGAGATTTTTTACATAATGTACTTGGGTTCAACGATTATGGTCTTGAAAAAGATAGGAGAAAAATTCGATTTGCTGCATTACTTCATGATATTGGTCACTCACCGTTTTCTCATGCGGGTGAAGAATTAATGCCATACATACCTCTAGGACATCCTCGATACAAAGAAGGCAAAAATAATAGGTTTTCTCATGAAGATTATAGCATAGCTATAATAAAGACATTTTTCAAAGACATTATAGAAAACCACAAGGAAAATGAAAATTACGAAATTAAGGTTGAAGATGTAACTGCACTAATTGGTGATGAAACTGTAAAAACTAAAAGAAGTCACATATGGAAAAACATTATTTCAAGCCAACTAGATGCAGATAGGGCGGATTATTTATTAAGGGATTCGCTACATTTAGGGATAAATTATGGAATATATGATAAAAATAGACTAGTTAATACAATGAGTATTGGCACAGACTTGGAAACCTCAAGTACAAATCTTGTAATTGAGGAGGGTGGATGGCACGTAGCGGAAAGTCTGGTTTTAGCAAGATATCAAATGTTTGCTCAAGTCTATTTTCATAAAACAAGACGTTCATATGACCATCACGTTGAAAAGGCTATGAAAACCATTTTGTCTTCCTCTGGTGATAAAACTGGATTTTTTCCCACACCTGAAGGCGAAGAAGGTTTGAAAAAGTATGTTGATTATGATGACTGGAAGATGTTTGGTTTATTGAAAGAAGGTTATGGGGGTGAAAATGGTAGAATTATTCTTGAAAGAAATCATGATAGATGCATTTACCAAACTACAGAAGTTCCTGATGATAAAGACCTAGAAAAATTCAGAGATCTATATGAACATTTTAAAGGTGATATTAGTTTTGATGATTCTCCAGAAAAATCCTGGTACAAAACAGGAAAAGAGGATATAATGATACTTTGTGATCCAAATGAAAAGAGTGAAAAACTTGAGCCTTTATCAAAAAAATCATCAATTGTAAAGACAATGCAGCCGATAAAGCAAAAGAGAATATATGTTAAGGAGAGTCAAAAACACTTGACAAAAGAAAATATATTGAAGTATTTAGAGGGGAAGCGATAAGATGGATTCTATTAATGATTTATGGAATAAAGTAGGCCTTATTTCAAGATTATCCAAAGAATTTGAACACAGTTCAACTCAGTTCGGTAAAACTGCAGTTATGAAATACTTATTCATTTTACAAGAGGTCTTTAAAGTACCATGTGGTTATGATTTTTCATTGTATACATATGGACCATACTCTGCAGATGTCCTTTCAGACTTAGACTATTCAGAAGCTATTGATGCAGTAAAATTATATAATGTGTGTTCTGGAACAGGTGGTTATAGTATAGAGCCTTCATCCAAAACAGAAGAGTATATTTCAAAGGCTGAAAGTTTCTTAAACAAATACCAGCAGGAAATAAGAGAAGTCCTTAAACTTTTTAGTGGCATGACTGCACGGGATTTAGAATTACGATCGACAATAATTTATATGTACAAAAAATACATAAGTAATGGGTGGTCAATATTAAGCGATGAAATTGCATCCGATGTAAGAGAACTTAAACCTCATTTTAACATTGAGGAAATTTTATATGCATATGAACAATTAGATGAAATGAAGATATTCTTCAAAATTAATAATTGAATTTATTATACCCCAACAAACAAAAACTAAGGCTTTCAGAATTTTATTTTCTGAAAGCCTTTATATTTGCATCTGCAAATTAATTCGTATATGGCAGTGATTTAATAATTTTCATCAAATAACTCTTCAATACTGCAAAATCCAAAGCATCCACCTTACCGTCAGTATTTACATCAGCTGCCGATAAATTCAGGCCCTCAGGCTTATTGCCCAGCAACACCATCTTCAGCATAGCGAAGTCTAAAGCATCAACATTTTTGTCATCATTCAAATCCCCGTAGGTAATTTCTTTAAGCGGCTCTTCGCCCCACAGAAGCTTCCCGTCGTCATAAACGGGTATGTATGGAGTCATTCCTGCAAAGGATACGGCATCAAAGTCAGGCGATCCGGTCAAATTCTTATAGGACCAGTCGTTCTGGTTCGAACCCACATTATTTTTATACTTAATCGACACAGTGGCATCTTTTTCACACATTTGCCACTCCCCAGGCATAATCTGAGTTCCGGAGAAATCTACCGTAAAATAATAAATATTGTCTTTGTATTGTTTCAAGCCATAAAGCTTTGCTCCTTCGCTCTGATCAAGTGAAATCTCAACATCTTCTACCTTACCCCCTGCTTCAAATACCTCGGTGAGATCCATATAGTAACGCAAAGACAGCTTATCCTTCACTGTCGGGGGCCAAGCCGAACGGTTGTTGATCTGGAACAACAGCTTCAGCGCTCCATAGCCCTCATATTGTATCCAGCCCCGAACGAAGTATTCGGTCAGATTATCTTCTTTTGATCTGAAATCCTCAGGTTGAGGCCAGTTTTTCAGCGGTTCGCCGCCGTACATATCGTACATTTTGGCTACAGAACCAACAAAACCTGCGTTATAATCGGTAGCCACTTCATTCAGCATATAGTCTTTTATATCATCCTTCCAGGCGTCATTCGACCCCGGACCTCCTACCAATGCACCGTAAAGGATATGTCGGTGAAATTTGGGCACATCCAGCATACTTACCCATGAACCGTGTGCGGTCCTATGGTGGGGATGTTCAGGGGCGCTAGCGCCAAACCCTACTACATAGCTTCCTTCCCGTGGGTTGTCCCCTAGAGCATAATTGATCTGACGTTCTGCGAAATCATGATATCCCTGTTTTTTTGAAACTGTCCCTACAGTTTTGTCGTCAGACCACACAAATGCTAAAAATGCCGCTGTAGAAGCATAACGCAGGGAGCCCCACTGGGACAACCATGCCAAGCCTCCAGGAGTATAGGTAATTCCTCCTCCCGGCATCCAATAGTCCAGATTCTTTTCGACCGCTTTCACATAATTCTCGTCTTTAGTAAGCTGGGCTATTTTCAATATTGCGCCATAGCTGACATCATCCCAGCAATGTGTGTGTGTGCCCCCGATTTTTTCAACAGGCAGAGCGGCTTTTGCTTTGTCCAGATAGGTGGAATCCTTCGTCTTTATATAAAGCCAAACGGCTCCCCATGCCAGGTCATCCATATATCCGCCTGAGGGATATAACGATTTGAGAGGGTTTTTCCCTCTATACTTGTCTGCAAAGTCATAAATCTGCTTGGCATGTGTCAAACAGGTTTCTGCATATGAAGGATTGGTCTGTTCAAATATAATAGATGCAATTGCCAGCGCGGCTGCAGTCTGCCCGGCTACATCAGAACCGGGGGTTGTCGGATCAACCTTAAATGATTTTCTGTCTGTCCTGTAATCAAGAAGTTCGTGAGGCACCCAAACGGAGTGGTCGGATTCCTCATATCCGCACATATAGTACAATACGTCCGGACTGGGATGTGCTTTTATGAAAAAATCTGTGGCCCACTTGATTTCATCTAGAATGTCATCCAACTGCCCTGATTTTTCGAAGGCCTGCCGGTATTCATATACAGCCCATCCTAACTGGCCTGCAGCATAGGACATGGGATGTGTGAATTTGATTCCGTCACCTGCATCAGCCCAACCTCCTGTCAAATCAAGGCCGACATCTTTACCGTCGGTCATAGCCGCATCCCCCCTGTAAGGCAGGATGTAATTATCCGGCAGGTCGCCGAGACGGTTGGCTTTGTAGAAAAGGATGGATTTTTGCAGGACTTCACCATAATTATAGTAAGATCCCCCCGTACGCGGCGCAGAAGCTGCCTGCACTTCCGGCTGAACCATAAGTAAAGGCAGCAGTGTAAGAGCTACAAGTACTGCGAATACCCGGAAAAATTTCTTATGCGCTATCCCCCAATTATTCTCTCCCATTAAATATCAACTCCTTACAAAATACACCTTTTGGTGTCATACTTTTTCCCTACAATGTAAAATATTTGCTGTCTATTTAATTATACAGTCATTACGCTAATCTGTACATGCTAAAATACATGGATTTATGAAAGGCAACTTTACATCAAAAAATAAATATGTTAGTATTAATCGACAGACAGTCGGTCTATTACAAGGGAGAGGTTAAGAATGAGAGTTGTAAAAGAAGCGGAGGAGCGGAAAAACGAGATACTTGATGCTGCAGATGAACTTTTTGGTAAAAAAGGCTTTGACGGCACAAGTACAAACGATATTCTCGAAAAGGTAGGAATTGCGAGGGGAACGCTGTATTATCACTTCAAGTCGAAGGAAGATATTATGGACGCACTGATTGATCGGTATAATACCCATCTTTTAGGCAAAGCAAAGATGATCGCCTCAGACAAGAGCATACCTGTAAACGAACGAATTATACGTGTAGTAATGGCACTGAACATAAGCAGCGAAAGCAGCAAGGAAATCATGGAGCACATACATAAGCCTCAGAATGCACTCATGCATCAGAAAATACAAAAGGTCATACTGAACGGTGTTACACCGATACTGGCGGACATAATCCGCGAGGGCATAGAAAAGGGACTTTTCAGTACTCCATTCCCTTATGAAAGCATGGAAATGGTTATAGCATACGCAAATGCAGTTTTTGATGACGATATGGTTCAAATGACAAATGAGGAACGTACTTCCCGCATACAAGCATTTGTTTATAACACCGAAAGACTTTTCGGGGCCGAAAGCGGGAGTTTTATGAACATTATTCAGAGGCTTGGCACCGGAAACGGAGGCGACTTATGTATTACAGAATAATCCACAATGACATTTTAAAGAGCAAACTGATAAGTCTTACAACAATGATATTTGTCGCTGCAGCTGCCATGCTTGTTTCTCTTGCAGCAATACTCACCGTAAATCTTTTGGGCTCAATAGACACACTTATGAGCAAAGCAAAAACACCTCATTTTATGCAGATGCATTCGGGTAAAGTCGATACCGTGCGGCTTTCTGCTTTTGCCGAGCGCAATAGCAATGTCGATGAATTTCAGGTGCTTGAGTTTCTCAATCTTGACGGCTCGCAGATTACAATTAACGGAAGCTCATTTGCGGACAATGTTCAGGACAACGGCTTATGCACGCAGAGTAAAAAATTTGACTATCTTCTCGACCTTGACGGAAACGTCATAAATGTATCCGATGGTGATATTTATGTTCCAATATGCTATATGAAGGACGGTACCGCTAAGGTTGGCTACACAGCTGTGATATGCGGAAAGGAATTCAAGGTTGCCGGATTTCTCCGCGACTCACAAATGAATTCCACACTCTCCTCCTCAAAGAGATTTCTTGTCAGTGAAAATGATTATGCAGAAATAAAAAACCTGGGAAACATTGAGTATCTTATCGAATTCAGGCTAAAGGATTTGTCGTCAATTGGTGCATTTGAAACAGCATACGCCTCCGCAGGGCTTGAAGCAAACGGCCCGACGATTACCTATTCACTTTTTAAAATGATTAATGCAATTTCTGACGGGTTGATGATTGCGGTAATACTTCTTGTAAGCGCACTTGTTGTTGCAATCGCATTTATGTGTATACGCTTCACGCTCCTTGCGAAGATCGAGGATGACTACCGTGAAATAGGTGTTATGAAAGCTATAGGACTACGCATTTCAGATATAAAGAAGATTTATCTTGTAAAATATGCTGCGATCTCGGCTGCAGGCTGCATTCTCGGATTTGCACTTTCATTTTTGTTCAGAGGTATGCTTCTTGAAAATATACGCCTTTACATGGGCGAAAGCAAGAATTCATCTTTTGCACTGCTTTTTGGAATTATCGGCATACTGCTTGTATTTCTCATAATAATTGCATATGTAAACAGAGTGCTGAAGCGTTTTAGAAGAATTTCCGCCGCTGAAGCAATACGCTTCGGTACCTCTCAGGAAAAATCTGCGGGTGCAAAGTATTTACGCCTTAGTAAAAACAAATTGTTTAGTACTAATATTTTTCTGGGTGTCAAAGATGTACTTACAAGAAAAAAACTTTATGCCGTAATGTTTGCAGTTATTGTGATTTCAGCATTTATCATTATTGTTCCGCAGAATTTATACAACACTATTTCCTCTAAAAGCTTCGTCAGATATTTGGGAATAGGAGATTGCGATATTCTCATCAACATACAGCAGGTTGATGACATTTCCGGAAAAGCTGCTGAAATTGCAAAAGCACTGGATAACGACAAAGCCATCTCCAAGTATACTGTGATTACGACAAAAAAATATACAGTAATAAAGGATGACGGCTCGGAAGAACATATAAAAGTTGATCTTGGCGACCATTCAACCTTCCCTGTAGAATATTTCAAAGGCAAACCACCTACAACAAAAGACGAAATTGCACTTTCTGTTCTGAACGCCGATGAACTGGGTAAAAAGCTCGGTGATGTTATAACACTGGTGATCGGGGGCAAGGCAAAAAATCTCACGGTATGCGGAATTTATTCCGATATTACAGACGGCGGCAAAACTGCAAAGGCAGCTTTCGAGGACAATTCAGCGGATATTATGTGGCACGCTGTCTATGTTGAACTTACAGATAAGTCCGTTGTCGGCAGAAAAGTTTCCGAATATTCTGACAGATTCGATTTTGCTAAGATTGCTGATATTGTTGGATATAATAAACAGACCTTCGGTTCGACTGTAAGTTCCGTCAAAGATGCTTCCCGTACTGCCGTTGCCGTTGCGCTGATAATAACATTTCTGGTTACGCTGTTGTTAATGAAAATGCTTGTAGCAAAGGACAGATACCCAATTGCAGTAATGAAAGCATTCGGTTTTACAAACTCGGATATTACGGTACAGTATGTTACAAGATCGGTATTCGTTCTGGTTATAGGAATTGTTCTGGGCACACTCCTGGCAAACACTCTCGGAGAGGTACTTGCTGGCGTTGGTATCTCATTAATCGGAGCGTCATCATTTAAGTTTTCGGTTAACCCCATTTCGTCTTATATTCTTTGCCCGCTAATGATGATATCTTTTGTACTTGTTGCAACAATTATCGGTAGATGGGGTATTGGTCAAATAAAAATATCAGAAAACATAAAGGAGTAGCTTATGAATAAGATTATTATCGGTGAAAATATTGTAAAATCGTTCGGAGAGGGCAATGAAAAACGTAATGTTCTTGACAGAGTCTCCGTTGAAATAAATGAGGGTGAATTTGTTGCAGTTATGGGGCCTTCGGGCTCCGGAAAATCGACATTGATGTTTGCACTCAGCGGAATGGATCGTGTTGACAGCGGAAAAGTCATTTTTGACGGCAGGGATTTATCAGCGATCAGGGAGAAAGAGCTTTCAGATATACGCAGAACAAAAATGGGATTTGTTTTTCAGCAGCCTACCATGCTCAAAAATCTGAATATACTTGACAACATCATCCTTCCGTCAGTTCGAGGCAACAGTAAAAAAGCCGCAATAATTTCTGAGAAGGCTGAAGCACTTATGCAAAGGGTAAGTATTGCTGAGCTTGCGAAACGCAGCATTACTCAGGTTTCAGGCGGTCAGCTTCAGCGTGCAGGTATATGCCGCGCTCTTATTAACAGCCCTAAAGTCATCTTCGGCGACGAACCTACGGGCGCACTCAACTCAAGATCCGCTCAGGAGATTATGGACATATTCTCCGAAATCAATGCTGAGGGTACTGCTATTATGCTTGTAACCCACGATTCAAAAGTTGCTGCGCAGACGGAGCGTATTATGTTTATGCGCGACGGAAAAATCGCAAGTGAGCTGAAGCTTCCGAAATTTGACGGGTCAGGTATTGATGCCAGGGTCGAAGAAGTAACGCATAAAATGCGGAAGACCGGAATATAGATGGATTTAAGTTTATAATAGCCAGATAATAAATTAGTACAAAACAAGCATAATATCAAAAGAGTCTGGAGATTTTTGCGAGGACTGAGCACATAATTATTTCTAACAATACCCCGCTTTTTCAAGTAAATTGTTGCATATAGAAGTTTATTTTTCCTGAGAATGATGATAAAATTTTATTATGTTAATCAACTATCTAATAAAGGGGGCTGTATCTTGGCCAAGGATCTGTTATTTAAATTCAAAGACAATGAATTCCCGCTTTCCCCAACAAAAATCGACCGTAAAAAATTATACGGGTGGACAGAGGTTACCGCTTTTGACGATGACGGAAACGAATGCAAAATTGTAAACATGGACGATTCCGGCACTGTCATAATACCTAAGGGCGGAATCGGGCTGGGCTGCGTCGACAGTCATTTCTGCTGGGTCGACAAGTCACAGCTTATGGCTGTTAATAAAGAAGGTAATGCTGCAACGCTATTGCCATCAAGCTTTTCCGGCAGCATTGAACTGACAGATACCGTTTCGGTGGAGGAATTTCTGGATCACAGCATAACTGCTGTATATGAGCTCGAAGGTGCGGTTAATTTTCCGCAGCTGGTAAGTGAAGCCGCCGGAAAGATCTATTCCTTCAAATTTAACTTCAGGGAAGGCTATGAAAGCAGTCCGGCATTTTTAATTGAGAACGAAGGCAAGCTGTTCATGCTCGTAGGGGTAAAAAATGATTTTGTATTCTCCGGGCTGGATGACTCCGGCTATCTTGCTGAAGATGAAGAAGATGAAGAGCAGAGTGATGATCTGGGAATTGATTTTGGAATGATGTAATGGAGGTGACTGTATGAAATCATTAAATATAGCAAACGAAAAGAAGAGGGATGCCGTTGTTGGTATGGAGGGCACTTCGAAACACCATGAGATATCCTTTGTGCTGCAGGACGGTTCCCCTAAAAAGAACGTTAAAATATTGAGAGGCAGACTGGAAATAAGTGAAGAAATGCTGACTTTAAAATACGGAGACCTTAATGCGCTCGGCAGGGAAATTATCAACGGCGACCCCGAGGTAGACATTGAAGGTTCAGGCAGACTGATCAAAAAGACAAGAAAGCTCTATTTAAATAAAGATAATAAGATAGCCTACAGGGTTAACCTTGTAGAAATAGTCAGAAATCCCGATGGGACGGAAAAAGAACGCAGGGATCTTGTTAAGTCGGATTCCAACATATTGGGAGAAATACCGCTGCAGTGGACAGGAAAGAAGTTCCCGAAGGATATGGCAATAAAGAAATTTGTTTTTACCAGAAAGTATCAAATAAAGCATGTAAACGGCCTCACTTATGATTTTCTGTATGATATGGCCAAAAGCCTGCATGAGACTAACTCCCTCATGTTTGTTGGAGGCGGTAAGAAGGGAAACGAACCAATAGTACTGGCAGGCGGAGGAGTACCCTACCGCGGCTTTCTGGAAGGAAGAATAAAGGATGATAAGTACTGCCTTATACTTCATCTGACAAACCTTGAACTGAAAGGGGTACTGTAATGAGGATTGATAAAAGCAAGCTTATAAAGGGCAAGGGTTACTTTGAGGGAACAATTGAAGCTGTCGATGAAGCCACTGCATTGGTTTCCGGCGATTACAAGAAGAATGTTGCGCGCAACTTCATTTCAATAAGCCCCGATCAAATGGAAGCAAGGATTGCAGGCGAAGAATTCTATATAACCAGGAAATATGACGGTGAAATGAGTGTAATTTTCTATAATGGCGAAGACACCTTCATTATGAATGCCGGAGGCAAGGTGCGGCTTGGCATTCCCTGCGTGGAAGAAGCCGGCAAGGCACTTAAAAAGGCAGGGATAAGCTCTGCTGTGATACCTGCTGAGCTTTATGTAAGCGAGGCCAAGGGACGTACAAGGGTTTTTGATGTTCTTTCCGCACTTTCAAAGGAAGAGGAAATCTGCAGCTTATGTCTCGCACCTTTTGATATTATAGAAATTAACGGTGTTCCCTGGCGTTCTAAAAAGTATAATGAGATATATCAAAGGCTTGAGGAAATCTTCAATGATATCCCGGTTGTACGCCAGGTGACATATAAAAAAGCCGCTTCAAAATCAGAGGTTGCTCAAATATTCAAGAATTGGGTTGAAGAAGGCGGATCAGAAGGTATTATTGTAAGAAGCGAACTGCCTTTAGTATATAAGGTCAAGCCTAAACACAATCTGGATGCAGTAGTTATAGGCTATTCGGAAGGAACCGGCGAGGACAGGGGCAAGATAAGGACTCTCCTCCTGGCGCTGATGCCTGATAATAATACATATCAGGTAATCGGAAGAACGGGAAACGGCTTTAATGATACACAAAAGAAAGAGCTTTTTGAAAGTCTTTCCAAAACCGCAATAGAATCGGATTATATCGAAACAGATTCCAATAATGTTGCCTTCCGTATGGTAAAACCGGAAACAGTCATAGAGCTCAGCTACAATGATATTATTTTTGAAGGCTCTGCCTCAAGAATAACCAATACCATTCTGGAATTGGAAGACGGCAAATACAAGCCGGCAGCGGTATGTAACGGGTTAAGCATGATTTACCCGATCTTTACAAGGCTCAGGGATGATAAAAAAGCAAATGAAACCGATGTAAGGCTGTCCCAGATTACAGACCTGTTTTACTCCCCCGGCATCGGAGAGTGTAATGCCCCCGTTGAGCTTCCGAAGAGCGAGGTTTTATTCAGGGAGGTTTATAAGAAGGAAAGCAAGGATAAAATCATGGTCCAGAAATTCATGGTGTGGAAAACCAACAAGGAAAATACGGATGAAAGGTATCCTGCATTTGTATTTCATTACACGAATTTCAGTTCGGACAGAAAAGAGCCTCTTCAAAGGGATATAAGGATTTCAAACAGCAAAGACCAGATTTTTGAACTATTGAATGCCTTTATAAGTGAAAATGTGAAAAAAGGCTGGGTAAAAGTCGAGCCATAGGAGAGAGACAATATGCCTGCTATTACAGAAGAATTTGTCAATACACTTGCCCCGAATCAGAGTGCAATTTCAAACGGATGGGGCCTTGTCAAAAAAAACAGCTTTGTAAAGCTTTCGCAATCTGCAGACGGAGACCTTCTGTTCGGTGAATGTAAGGGAAGCGGTGCCAGTAATTATCTGGTATCCGTGGACTTTATCAAGCCGGACAGTCCGGTATCCAGATGTTCCTGTCCCAGCAGGCAGTTTCCCTGCAAGCATGCACTTGGTTTATTGTATGCGTATGTAAGCGGGAAAACCTTCGATACTGCGGATATACCCCAGGATATTCTGGAAAAGCGGGGGAAGGCAGAAAAACGTGAAGAAAAGAAAAAATCCGAGGCCGGTAAAGAACCTAAAAAGGTTAATAAATCGGCACTCAAGAAAAAAATTGCCGCGCAGATAGAGGGTTTGGACATTCTTGAAAAGCTGGTAAACGGAATTGTTCAGTCCGGGCTTGGCACTATAAATAAGAAGACTCTCGATCAACTGGAAAATCAGGCAAAGCAGCTTGGGAACTACTATATTTCAGAAGCACAGGCTACATTTATGGAATTTGTATGTCTTTTCAGAGATGCAGATAACTATGAAGAAATTTATTCTCTCGGGATAGGCATACTTATATCTCTGAACACCATATGCAGGAAAGGAAAGGATTACCTCCGCAAAAGACTGGATGACCCGGAGCTGGCATTCGATGCTTCATCAAGTATGGACGAAATGTTAGGACATATATGGCAGCTAACCGACCTAAAGGAGCTCGGACTTGTACAGAATAACATTGAGTTGGTTCAATTGAGTTTTAATACTTATATCAGTGAGGCTAAACAGGAATATGTCGATTACGGAGTATGGATCAGCTTAACTGACGGAGTTCTGAAGGAAACTTTGAATTTTCGCCCCTTCAAGGCGGCAAAATATATACGTGAAGACGATTCATTCTTTTCCGTTATGCAGGTGAAGGAGCTTTATACCTACCCGGGCAGTACAAATACCAGAGTCCGCTGGGAAAACTCATCTGTCAGGGAAATTACCCCCGATGATTATAAAAGGATAAAAGAGCTTGCACAAAAATCGTTTTCTGAGGCCGTAAAATCGGTTAAAAACCTAATAAAAAACCCCTTGGAAGATAAATATCCGTACGCTTTGCTTGGGTTTTCAAAAATAGGGCAAATAGAAGGCACTTTTGTAATGGAGGATGCAAAGGGTCAGAGATTAGTAATCGAAGATAACTTTGATCCTTCAAGCACTCAGCTGCTGGGTATGATACAAAAGGAAGCTCTTTATGATCAAGCTGCTCTCGTCAGCTTCCACCCCGATCCCGACACCAGAAAATTAACTGTCCAGGTGTTCAGTATTATTACTGACGACCGTATTATCCGTCTTGCATACTGATTACATTTTTAGGAGTGAAACTTGAATGAGTATTCCGCTGATTTGCGAAACATATAGTGAAGCCAGAAGGCTGCTGATTGCCGGAAGTGATCTGGCAATAAATGATTTCAGGCTGGAAAGGCTTCTCCCTCAGATGAGAAAATCGGGGGAAAAGGTTCCGGTTTTTGCCAGAATAGCAGATGCAATCGAAAAGGTTATTAAATCTGAAAAAAACAAATCTCCAGAAAATCTTATGGAACTGGCAAATCTGGTCAGTGCAGTCCTCTATACACAATGTGAAACAGGACTTGAGGGTGAAATTCAGGATATTGATACACTTGGGCTGGCACTGCCTACCAACACCCCCTTCAGGAGATTGATTCCGGTAGCGGAAGCTCTTACGGAAAAGGGGAACGGAAGACTTGAGGTTATCCGTGAAGCTTACAATGAAGGAATATTCAAAGATATCAGATTGATACAGCCGCTTATGACTGCGCTTGAGGACAACTATGCAGAGATAGCCGACTTGGCAGGTCTCGCTTTGGAGGGCTATGGGAAGAAAATCGTCCCTGTTTTGAAAAAGAGCATTTCCTTTGATGGGTCTAAAGGACATGCCCGTAGGGTTGATCTCCTCTCAAAGCTGTCCGGAGGTGAAGAAAAGGATTATTATCTTGAAGCAATCGATAAAGGTTCGCTTGAAATCAGGGTAAGTGCAATAAAAGCCTTAAAGGATTCTCCAGAGTGCGAAGCCACCCTCCTTGAGCTTTCGAAGGACAGGAAGAAGGATATTCGCGAGGCTGCACTGCTGGCCCTTTCAAACCTTGACTCCTCCGCAGCTGTAAAAAGGATCATTGAAGCTTTTAGCGACAAGGATAGTGAAATTGCAGAGGTTCCGGCAAAACAGTGCAAATCCTTTGAAATGGTAAGTCTTCTGCTTTCCGAAGCAGCAAAATGTCTTGAAATAATATTGAGATCCGAAAAGACTTTCAAAATACTGCCTAAAAAGGTTGAACCTCCGGACAGTGAAGTCATTCAACATTTTTACATCACACTTGATTGCCTTGAAGGCAAGAACTTTGATGAGGTTTTCGTTTTTCTCAAAAAGTGCTTTGAGCATTCGGAGCATTTAAACAAATTCAAGGCTCCAAAAAAGTCTCTTTATGAAATTGAGGGAACTCTCGCTGAAACAGTGGCAAATAATATAATCCTTTTCGGAACAAAAGAAGCCTATGAATTGCTTGAATCGGCAAAGGATAGATTTGACAACTGCCTGATTGGATATGCTTTCGAGTCTTCCATTCTCACACGCGACCCGGAATTTGTCTATAAGAATTATTCGAAGTACCTGAAGCTTAAGAAATTACCTACATGGAAAAAAATTTATTCTATATTAAATCGTTATGCTGATTTCAATGAGAAGTACCGGTTGGATGAATTTTCATCTTTCAGCGGTCATCACCCTTTCGCTAAACCAAAGCTCAAAGAGGTGAGATTGGATTCAAGCTGGGTGAACGAGCTGATTGCGATTGATGAACCCGAGCTGGTATGCAGGCTGGCATCCCCTGATAAATCAGCTTGTATAGGTTACTACCTTTCAAAGAAGCTGGATACGGACTTAAAGCTCGATGCCAGCAAATGCTGTATGGTTCTTGGTCTGATACAGGCAGAATACCCCAAGCTCACGGATATTATTATCAAGCTGCTGGATTTCAATTTTAAAAGAAAAGACTTTTATATTAATTATTATTTAAATCAATTAATTAAAGTACTAAAATTTTTACCCCGTGAAAGTGCGCAGGAGCTGGAGACGTTTGCTGCCGGGTATGATAATGAAGCCGGCGGGAGAATTTTTGAATTGGCTCAATATCTGAAGGGAAAGAAGGATTAATCTGTTATGACTGAATTGAACAATATTTTGAGATTACCGGCTGAAAAGCTTTATTCCAGAGAATTAGAAGCGTTAATAGCAGCTGAAAAGGAAAAGGTGCCTGCAGGCTGGCAGATGTCTCCGAGGTCGGTCCTGACTTATATCACAGGGGGCAAGGCTGGAGGGGTTGTGATCACTCCAAAATACATAGGTCATAAACGTCTCGTTGAAATAGCAATCTCTACACTGGTTACCGACCGGGCACTGCTGCTTATAGGCGAGCCGGGAACGGCAAAATCCTGGCTTTCGGAACACCTTGCCGCAGCCATACACGGGGACTCCACAAAGGTAGTCCAGGGAACAGCCGGAACTACCGAGGAACAAATACGTTACTCCTGGAATTATGCAATGCTGCTTGCCAACGGTCCGACCAAAGAGGCCTTGATAAAGAGTCCTGTCTACCGTGCCATGGAATGCGGAGGGATTGCCCGGTTCGAAGAAATATCAAGATGTGCTTCCGAGGTACAGGACGCCTTGATATCATTATTATCGGAGAAAAGCATTTCCATACCCGAATTGAACAGCGAAGTTTCGGCAGTAAGGGGATTTTCGATTATTGCAACTGCAAACACCCGTGACAGGGGCGTCAACGATATGTCAGCTGCGTTAAAAAGACGTTTCAACATCATCGTACTCCCCACTCCCGGTGATATAGACACGGAAATCGAAATAGTCAGGAAGCGTGTAAAGGAGCTGGCGGTAAATCTGGATCTTCAAGCTGCCTTGCCTGCGGAAGAATCGGTAGCCAGAGTGGTAACCATATTCCGTGAATTAAGGAACGGTATGACTCTTGACAGCAAGGATAAGGTAAAGTCACCAAGCGGAGTAATCTCCACCGCAGAGGCAATATCATTGCTGGCCAACAGTATGGCCCTTGCTGCCAGCTTCGGGAACGGCAAAATCTCAAATGAGGATATTGCGGCCGGCCTTCAGGGAGCAATCGTTAAAGATGAAGACAAGGACAAGCTTGTCTGGAAGGAATATCTCGATAATATAATGAAGAAACGCGGGTCCGAATGGCGTGATTTATATAATGCTTGCAAGGAGATGAATGCGTGAGCCGGTTGGAAATGAAGCCTAATTTGTTTGGAGTGAGGCATCTTTCACCGGGCGGAGCTTATCATCTTGTAAGCTTCCTTGATGAAATCAGGCCCACTGCGGTTTTGGTTGAAGGTCTGTCGGATGCCAATTCTCAAATGGAATATTTCACTGCTCCGGGTACTAAGCTTCCTATTGCGGTTCTTGCTTATACGGAAGAGCTTCCTGTCAGAACCCTGCTCTATCCTTTTGCCGAATATTCTCCTGAGTATCAGGCCATACTTTGGGCCAGGAGGAATGGCGTTCATTCGGAGTTTATCGATCTGCCCTCGGATGTATTCCTGTGTATGGAGCATGCTGAATACAAGGAAGAAAACAGAGAAAGAAGAGATATTTACACCGAAATAGCACGGCTGGAAGGTGAAGAGGACTATGATGCCTACTGGGAACGAAGCTTTGAACACAACCTTAATAAGGATTCCTACCGCTTCTCAGCGTTTGAATTCGGCAAAAGCTTAAGGGCCCTATCCGATGGCAGCAGGTTTGAGTATGCCAAAAACCTTGTCAGAGAGGCCTATATGAGGTCCAGAATAAGAAATGCAATTGACAGCGGTCATTCACCTGACAAAATTGTGGTGGTAACAGGGGCTTTTCACTCACCGGTTCTTGACCTTGAAAACGGTGTTATGACAGATGAGGAATTTGCAAGCCTGCCCAGGGTAAAAACCCGTTTGACATTAATGCCGTATTCATACTACAGGCTTTCATCGGTATCAGGGTACGGAGCCGGCAATAATGCTCCGGCATACTACGGGCTTATGTGGCAGTGCCTGAAAAGCAATGAGCTTGAAAAGCTGCCCGCCATGTATCTTTCAAGGGTTGTATCCTTTTTAAGAAACAGCGGAACCCCTAAATCCTCCGCAGAAATAATCGAAGGGGTCAGACTGTCAAATGCCCTTGCCTCGCTCCATTCCGGAAGCGCCCCCACGCTGCGGGACATACATGATTCAGCCGTAACCTGCCTGGGTCATGGAGATTTGTCTGTTGTTGCGGAAGCCCTTGCTCAAACCGAAATAGGAACCGATATCGGCAGCCTTCCCGAAGGAGTAAGCCGGACTTCTATACAGGACGACTTTTACAGGGAATTGAAAAGGCTTAAGCTTGAGAAATATAAAACCCCTGTAGCAATGGATCTGGATCTTGACCTGCGTGAAAACAGAAGAGTACAATCCAGGGAGTCTGCCTTTCTTGATCTGAACAGGTCGTTTTTCCTGAACAGACTCAAGGTTTTAAATGTCAGCTTTCAGCAGTTAAAGGGAAATTCACAGGACAAAGCTACCTGGGCTGAGTCCTGGGTATTAAGGTGGACACCTGAAGCAGAGATTGAGCTTGTGGAATCGACACTTCGCGGTGAAACCATTGAGCTTGCGGCAGCATATGTTTTCAAGGAGAGATTGGATAGCAGCACCAGGATCGATGAGGCATCAGAAATCATAATGGAAGCCTGCCGCTGCGGAATGGCAGAATGGATGGAACAGGCCAGGTTGACTCTCCAGAGGCTTGCAGTGGAATCAGGAGCCTTTTTGGATATTTCGAACGCAGCTTCCGATCTGGCTACAGTAATAAGCTACGGAGATATAAGAAAATTCGATACCTCTCCCCTTATGCCCCTGCTGCAGCAGCTGTTTCTGAGAGGTGCCTTATTACTGAACGATGCGGCAAACTGTGATAATAATGCTGCAAGAGAGCTTATACATGCATTTCATAAAATGAATCTGATATCTCTGGAATATCATACACTGGTTGATGAAGAGGTCTGGATAAAGCGCCTTGCAGAGCTCTCCGACAGGGACGACAGAAATCCCAGACTTTCAGGCTATGCTTGTGCCATACTGCTTGAAAGAGGCCTGGTAGATACGGAAAAGCTTGCACAGGAGGTCTCCCGGAGATTATCTCCCGGTATTGAAGCAGACCTTGGGGCAGGTTGGTTTGAAGGGTTGTCAATGAGGAACAGATATGCTCTCCTTGCAAGAATAAACCTGTGGGAGCAGCTTGCGGGTTATGTTGAAGCATTAGACAGTGAGCAGTTCAAACGGGCTCTTGTCTTTCTAAGAAGGGCTTTCGGAGACTTTGGGCCTGCCGAGAAACGCACCATCTGTGAGAACCTCGGGGAAATATGGGGAGCCGGCAAGGATGATACAAGTGATCTGCTTAGCCGTGAACTCAGTGAAGATGAGGAAAAAGAAATTGAGAATATAAATGAATTTGACTTTGGAGATTTATAGCTTATGAATTCCGAACAGTTAAAAAGATGGAGATTAATTTTAGGCGAAAGCAGCAATGAAGAGCTCGAATCCTTTTCAGAAGGAGGCTTGATGCTCAGTGAGGATGAAAGAATCATGGATGAAGCTTTGGCGGCAATCTATGATGATTCTTCGTCAGTCCAGCTTCAGGGAACCGGAAACACAAGGTCTGCCGGTAAAGGCCCTTCTTCTCCCAAAATAGCAAAGTGGCTTGGAGATATACGTACGTTTTTCAGTGAAGATGTAGTTTCGGTAATCCAATCGGATGCAATTGAGCGAAAGGGCTTAAAACAGCTGTTATTTGAGCCTGAGGTGCTGAAAAATGTACAGCCCAGTATTGAAATGGTTGCAACGCTGATGTCATTACGCGGGAAAATCCCCGAGAGGACTAAAGAAACAGCGAGACAGCTTGTCCGTTCAGTGGTTGAAGAGATTAACAAAAGACTTGAGAATGACATACGAAAAGCCGTTACAGGGGCCTTGAACAAAAGGAACCATTCACCTCTGCCTGATGCCGCAAGCATCGACTGGAAATACACAATAAACAGAAATCTTAAGAACTATAACAAAACGTATAAAAAAATCATACCCGAAAGGATATTCTTTTTCGATAGGGCCAAAAAGTCAAATCAGTGGAATATCATACTGGACATGGACCAAAGCGGATCAATGGCAGATTCGATAATTTACGGCTCGATAACCGGCTCTATATTCGCAAGTATGCCGTCTGTAAGTACAAGAATAGTAGCCTTCGATACCGAAATCGTGGATTTATCTGAGCAATACGACAACGATCCCGTTGATATGCTGTTTGGCATTCAATTGGGCGGCGGAACTGATATCAACAAGTCGGTCGCCTATTGCCAGCAATACATTGAGAATCCTTCCAAGACACTGTTCATACTGATTTCGGATCTTTACGAAGGCGGTAATCAGGCTTCCTTGGTTAAAAGGTTCGAGGAAATGCATGAATCCGGGGTAAAGGTCATATGCCTTTTGGCACTTTCCGATCAAGGCAGTCCTATATACGACGAGGGCTTGGCCAGAAGGATAAGTCAAATAGGGATTCCCTGCTTTTCCTGCACCCCAGCCCTTTTGCCGGAGCTTTTGGAAGGTGCCTTGAAGGGCAAGGATCTTAATGAATTGGCGAAAAGCATTACTTCAAGCAGAAAAAAACAGCACTCCTAATTTTATATTTTGTTTGTAATAAATCTGATCTCCTTTGACTATACTCACTATTAAGTAATATAGTCAAAGGAGGATTAGCATGTTAATTACAGTTCCGAACAAAGCAAAGTATGAGCATCTGAAAGAAGGGGACCTTATTGCATTGACAGAAAACGATAGATTCCTTGGCTATGCTACCGTTTACAGCAAAGCTTCCGATACCCTTATCCTGGATGCGGACAAAAAGATATGGCAAACGCTTTACAGGCTTATCTCCGAAGATATTCCCTTCAGCTTTGATATCGGGTATTAGAAATAAAAAAAGGAGCTAACATATGTTAACCCCAGAGTGGTGTCAATTTATCCGCAAAGCCTGCATGTTCCGAAGGAAACACACGACCTGAGCAACTCGCATATATGCCTGTATTCATTCTTTGTGATGCCGTATTTATTAAGTACCTGTTCGGTAGGTATCCTTGGTATAAACTTCATATTACCGCAGCTATTGGGCTTTCTCGTGTCCGGTGATGTATCGTATTTTTCGCCGAAGTCTTTGTAGTTTGCCTTAATCCCGTTAACCACAAACATTTTTGTTTCACATATCACACTGTAAACATCCAATTCCAGCTTCATACCTGCACACTCCTTTATATTTGAATTTTTTAGTTTTCTAAGCAGCAACTACTTTGTTAATTAATTGACAATATAATTTTACTACCTCCATTAATATGCAGCAACAACATTCTAAAGGCTGATTTTAAAGCTTTTGCGACTTTTGCATTATTAGATAAGGTTTGCTTTTGGAGGTATTTGGCATAAAAAAATTTGTCCTGATTTCAACACAGGATATGTAACACGCTCTGGGTTGAAAAACTCATCCCCATGCTTAGGTTGAATTTCCCTGAAGAAGAACTATAATAAAACATATAAAAAGATAATACCTGAAAGCTTCCGGCGGAAAGAGGTCGTGAATTTAAAAACACGAGCATTATACATATTAATGGTTATAAAGGTGGAGCTTAATCCTTATGAGTAAGTTTTTTCACACAGTAAAGGCAAAAATCGATATATTATTTATGCAGAATGCATTCCATGAATCTGTACAGTTCGGTATACTTCTTGCAATCGTCGGCGGGTTCTTGGATGCATATACATTTATAGGCAGAGGCGGCGTTTTTGCTAATGCCCAAACCGGAAATATTGTTCTTGTAGGCGTATATGCTTCTCAGCAAGAATGGCAGCAAGCCCTGGTTCATATTCCGCCTATTCTGGCTTTTATAGTCGGTGTAATTGTTTCCGAATGGATAAAAAACAATTCATCACAATTATCTATTTTAGGTTGGAAACGGGCAGTTTTAATTCTGGAAAGTGTTATCCTTTTTGCAGTTGGGTTTATTCCTGATTCTGTTCCGAATATTGTAGTAACTGTTACGATTTCATTTGTTGCTTCGGTACAAGTATCTTCTTTCCGTAAGCTTGTTGATTCTCCATATAGCACCACAATGTCTACAGGAAACCTGCATTCAGCCTCACAGGCAGCGTATATTGCCTATACCCGGAAAGATGTTAAATCGGCTGTCAAATCAATCCGCTTTTTCACAATTATCTTTTCATTTTTACTGGGGGCTTTCTTAGGAGGATTGCTGACGATAAATCTTGGAATCAGAGCTGTTTGGGGTGCTGTAATAATATTAATATTAGCCATCAGCTTATTTAATATTTACAAGCCAAAATCTGCAATAGAGCTTTAATCAATGGTTGGTAAAATATATTGGTATAAAAAAATAACCCCATGAAAAATTCTTTCACAGGGTTATTTTCTAGATAGCTGCACTTTCACACCGATGGATCGGCGGCTTACGCGGTAAGCTTTCCTTTAATCAAGGAAATGGTGCGGCAGCAACAGCACAAATCTATATACAACTTTCCCTCTTTAAAAATGAAAGTTGAATAATTAAATATATTCTATCAGTTCCATAAAATCAACGGCACTCTTCATTTTTCTTAAAACGCTCATTTTTCTCACTTGTGCTCTTTCGCTTGAAGCTTTGCTTTCCCCTTCTGCACTTTGAATGATTCTTTCAATTTCATTCTTAAGGCGGTTCAGCTGGTTTTCCCTATAGCCGCTGAAAAGCTCCAGTCCAAGAATTCTATTGGTGAAGACCACTCCATCCTCCGTCTTGGAAACCTTGACTCTTATTTTCGAAGCCCTGTAAGCAATCAGCTTCCTGGCCAGATTTAAGCTTCCCAGCTTGTCTATTTCCATCGCCGAGCCGCATCTGGTGCAAATGAAAAAGTCTTTATTAAGCCGATTCCCCTTCGAATTCATGCCGCAGTCCGCGCAGGTATAAAACATACCTACGGGACTCACTCTTACAGGCTTCGGCAGGCACTTCCAGGAAAGCTTGTAGTCCAGAAGCCTGATCAGGCGGTTATAATCCCCCCGTTTATATTCAGGCTGCAGCCAGTCCTGCCCGTTCTCTGTCCAACTTAACTTGTCTCCCCTCTCAGGAAGGTTTTGAACAATCACTTGAGCCTTATAATCCGCGGCTATATCAACAATAAAATTTGCTGCTGCATGCAGCTCATTTATTGATATCCCCTTTATGCTCCCACTACTAATGGCATTATCCGCCAAACCTTGGGACAGTATTTCTCCATCCTCATTTAATACCGTAAAGCATAGCCTGTTTTTGATTCCTCTGGAAACACTCATAAAAGTTTCGGGTTTTATGTTTTCCTTATCACCGGTTTCGATGGATACGGCCAGATAATACTCACCGTCCTTTTCAAAGAGCCTTGCCGTCCTGAAGCTTTCAGGCGCCTTTGCAGCCTCCTTGAGTATCTTCTCCTGCCATAAGCCGAAATCCAGGGGTACAACGATAAAAGCTTCCCTTCTTCCTGTTCTCTCCAGCACGCTGCAGTCCTTATGGATATGCACCAGTCTTTCATGATATCCCGAATGCTCCGGTAATCCTCTGGCATTGGACCCGTTCAGCAAATAAAGCTTGGCATAGTACCTGTCCTTTTCAGCATTATACAGAAGGCAGTAGTTCCTTTTGGTGTCATAACGGCAGAAATATATAGGCCTTGGCTTTCCGATATCCTTTCTTTTCATACCGTTTCCCAGCCGGAGGCAGCCTTCGGCTGCTGTTCCGAATTCAAGCCTAAGAGAATCCTTAAAAGGCTGCACACCAAACCCGTTCAATTCCCTGCCAATGTCCTTGTCAACCCATTTTGACAGTGCCAGAGAATTGAAACGGCCGTCTTTCCCGCGGAATCTTTCCAGGTCAGGTATGTTGGAGAAGGCTTTATCCATTAGATAACAAAATGCATTGTTATAATCGGCTAAAGCCTTATCAATAATTTTCTGTTTGGCTTTGGTCGGTTTATGAAGTTTTAGGACCACTGTTCTTAAGCCCATCGGTCATAATCCTTCCTTTACTTTTTACCGGTTGCTTTTCTTTTCTTCAGAGCCCTTAAATGCCTTCAGATATATCTTTTCAAGCTCGCTTACGAGCGGAAGTCTTGGATTTGCGGTGGTGCATTGGTCCTCAAAAGCCTTATCTGCAAGTTCTGCAGCCTTTGCATGGAATTCCTTTTCATCGACCTTGCACTCGGCTATCGTTGCCGGCATATTTACCTCTTTCATAAGCCCTCTGACTGCTTTAATGAGGCTCTGTACTCCCTCCTCGGTTGTTGCTGCAGGGAGGTCTAATGCTTTCGCTATCTCTGCGTATTTCTTATCTGCTACGAAAGTCTCATATTTCGGGAAGGACACAAATTTCGTTGGCTTCTGGGCATTGTATTCTATTACGTATGGGAGCAGCACGGCATTGGCTCTTCCATGCGGTATATGAAATTCCCCGCCAAGCTTGTGGGCAAGGCTGTGGTTGATTCCAAGGAAGGCATTTGTAAAGGCCATTCCCGCAATGCAGGAGGCATTATGCATTTTTTCTCTCGCTACCGCATCACTGCCGTTTTTATATGCTCTCGGCAGGTATTCGAATACAAGCTGGATCGCCTTTATTGCCAATCCGTCTGTAAAGTCGGATGCCAGAACCGAAACATAGGCTTCTATCGCATGAGTCAGCACGTCCAGTCCTGTGTCTGCTGTTACAGAGGGCGGCACGGACATGACATATTCCGGATCAATAATTGCAACATCGGGAGTCAGCTCATAATCAGCCAAAGGATATTTCACATTCTTCTTTTTGTCTGTAATGACCGCAAAGGATGTAACCTCGGAGCCTGTTCCCGAAGTAGTCGGTATTGCCACAAGCTTTGCCTTGCTCCCCAGCTTCGGAAATTTATAAACTCTTTTGCGGATATCCATGAATTTAAGCCTTAATGAATTGAAGTCCGTATCCGGGTGTTCATAGAACAGCCACATGCCTTTAGCAGCATCCATTGCTGAGCCGCCGCCCAGTGCAATGATCACATCCGGCTTAAACTTGTTCATCAGCTCGCAGCCCCTCATTATTGTCTCTACGGAAGGATCCGGTTCCACATCCGAGAATATCTCGCAGTGGACATACTGCTGTCTTTTCCTCAGGTAGTAAAGCACCTTGTCGACATATCCGAGCTTAACCATAAACGGATCGGTAACAATAAATGCCTTTGATATATCCGGCATCTTTTCGAGATACTGGGTAGCGCCGAATTCAAAATATATTTTTTCGGGAATTTTAAACCACTGCATATTCTTTCTTCTCCTCGCCACTCTCTTTTTATTAATAAGGTTTGCCGCAGACACGTTCTGGGTTGTCGAATTCTTGCCGAATGACCCGCAGCCAAGCGTAAGCGAAGGTATATTCGTATTGTAAATGTCTCCTATTGCCCCGTGAGTTGATGGGGAATTAACTATGACACGGCCCGCCTTCAGCCTTTTCGAAAATTCCTGTATGACATTTTCGTCCTGAGAGTGTACGACGGCAGAGTGTCCCAAGCCTCCGAATTCGACCATCTGCTCTGCTTTCCTTATTCCTTCCTCAGCAGAGTCCACAATGTAGTATGCAAGAATAGGACTGAGCTTTTCTCTGGAAAGTGGGTATTCAGGCCCCACATCCTCCTGTCTGGCAATCAGTATCTTTGTATCTTCGGGTACATTGATCCCTGCCATCTTTGCTATTGTGTATGCCGATTGCCCTACTACATTGGGATTCATGGCACATTTAGCAGAATCTATCGCAGTTTTGGCAAGCTTGCCTGTTTCGTCCACATTCAGGAAGTAGCAGGAATTATATTTCATAAAGGCCTCAAACTCCTCTGAAATCTCCCTGTCAACTATCACACCCTGCTCGGAAGCACAAATCATACCGTTGTCAAAGGTTTTTGACAATATGAGGTCGGTTGCAGCTCTCTTAACATTAGCCGTTTTCTCAATATAGCACGGTACGTTGCCCGGTCCAACGCCAAGGGCAGGCTTGCCGGTGCTGTATGCGGCCTGAACCATTCCTGCGCCGCCGGTTGCAAGAATCAGGGAAACACCGCTGTGGTTCATAAGGAATTGAGTTGCTTCAATAGATGGTTTTTCAACCCAAAGTATGCAATCCTCCGGGGCGCCTGCTGCTACAGCCGCGTCTCTCAGCACTCTTGCCGCCTCCGCACTGCATTTTTGCGCAGAGGGGTGGAATGCAAATATAATCGGATTTCTTGTTTTGATAGCAATGATGGCCTTAAACATAGTTGTGGATGTCGGGTTTGTAACCGGAGTTACAGCTGCGATAACACCAACGGGTTCGGCAACTTCATAGTAGTCTTCATTTTCATTGTCATTTATGATCCCCACGGTTTTGTCATACTTGATGCTGTGGTAAATGTATTCTGTAGAAAATATGTTTTTGGTAATCTTATCTTCGTAGACCCCGCGTCCTGTTTCATCAACTGCCAGTCGCGCAAGGTGCATATGTTCGTCCAACCCGCTCATTGCCATTGCTTTTACGATTTCATCAATTTTCTCCTGATCATAGCTCATAAATTTCTCAAGTGCTGTCTTAGCCCTTATCACAAGGCTGTCAATTGCCTTCTTTACATTATCCTGCTCCGGGATTTGATTATTTTTATTCTTTTCGCTCATACGCTCGCCCTCCAACTTTGTTATTTTTTTAACACTCATCTATAAAATTAATGGTATTCAAGGCTAACTTGCTTACCTAGTTTTCTAAGGTATATCACAATTTCTTCTACAAGCTTGAGCTTCAGGCTTAGATTCAGCGGAAATTCCGGATTCTGATGGGCCGGATTCATTGCTCTCCCAACGATAAAATGTATGTTTGTGCTCTCTTCCAAAAGAATCTTTGCAAGCTTTGAGGCTCCGTCCTTGTTATTGAGGCTTAGGAAGTCCTTCATACTGCTTTCGGAGGATTCAAAGGCTTTAATATGCTCAAGGGTTTTTCGTAAAGTCAATATTCCTTCTGTCGTAAGGTCAATGCCGTCAATTTCCGCTGTAGGCGGCACACTGGGGTTGTAATAGTCAAAATTGGTTCTGATTTCTTTGCCCAGTTCCCTTGCAACGATTTGAGAAGTCGTACCCCCGCAAACCACCTTTTTACCCTGCATGGCAGTGAATGCAGAAATGATATCACAGTCTTCACCCGAATCAATCGGCGGACCTACCATAATGCTTAATTTCAGGGGTTTTCTTATGTTTACCGTAACAACAGTGGTGTCGTCCCCGGGTTCATTGGCATAAAGGTTGTCACATACGGAAAGCAAAAGCTTTGTAATGGTTTTTGCCGACATATCGGCCTTATAGGTCCTCTGAATATACTCGGAAACATTTTCCCACTGCCATCCGAGGTTCAGTGTCTGGCCTATGCCTGCATGTATAACACCGTCGCTTGCCATAATGAAAATATCGTCCGGTGTAACTGTAAATCTGCCTTCCTTGATAATTTTGTCGCTTATAACCCTTGTAGTTGTATCTATTTCAAAAGGCTTGCCTTTTCTAAGCCTGAATACGGCCGGATTATCAAATTCCACCAGATAGCCTTCTCCCGAATTGAACACCTGCAGGATTGAAAAGGTTGAATAGGCAATTCCCCTTTCCCGGCAAACAGGGAGTGTATATGCTATCGTCTCCACCGCCTCATCAATGCTGGAGCCGTTTGCCATCATGGTCCCTATGATTTTAGCGGTAAGCGTAGCCAGGATATTGGCCTTAACACCGCTCCCGAGGCCATCTGCCAGCACTACTACAACCGAGTTGTCATTCCTTATGATCTCAACTTTGTCCCCGCAAAGCTCCTCATTCTTCTTATTTAAGCTCTCATAGCCGGTATCTATATATAAGCTCATTTGGCCTCACCCATTTCCGACATGATTGATTTCTTGAGCTTGGTAAGTACGACCTTGGTTTCTGCTGTTGTTTCCCCCAGAAGACTTGCTATTTCCTGGGCAACCCTCATTTGCTTTTCAATAACCTTTTGTGCAAGCTCAACGTTTTTTTCACGTACACTGTGCATCTGTTGGATGTATTTTTCTTCATCCGATATATCCTGCAGTATCGCAACAACGATATTGTGTTCCGGTGCATAAATGATGGACTGCCTTACAGTTATATCGTATTTTTCATAGTAGAATTTTTTGTCACATATGTTTTCCTTACTGTCGATAACAGTTTGAAAATCCTCACATTCCAGCACTTCAAATATGTTTTTCCCGACAAGACTTATATTGTTTGAGCCAAAAAGCTTCTGAGCCGAAAGGTTGGCTTCCTGTATGGACAGCTTTTCATTCAGGGCAAATATAGCATTTGGCGTAGTGCTTAAAATCAGGTTTGATATGGATTCCGCCCTTTCACGCATATACGGAAGACACATATGGAGCTGAGCCCTGTTGTTATAAACCGCAGCAGCCTTATCTCTGCAGCTCGAATAGCCGCACGCCCCGCAATTCAATTCCTTATCCCTTGTAAACTTTCCGATGCTGTTCAGAATTGCCTGTATGGCAGCCTCAGATGGAACCTCCACCTTTCTCGAAACCGGATGAAAAGTATTTTTGAGGCTAACTCTTACATCATCCGTACTCAGCACCTTTTCTTCTCTCAAGCCACGCTTGACATAGCCGATCAGGCGGCTTCTGGCTTCTAAAAATCCGCCCTTGATGTGTTTCATGCACGGACCTCCTATGCACCCTCCTGAACAGCTGTTCATCTCAATGAAATAGTTCTGCAGATCGTCATTCTTAATAGAGTCCAGTATCTTTATGCAGCGGTCGACACCATCCACGCTGATGCACTGATAACTCTTACTGTTTCTGCTCTCCAGAGTTTTCAGGATTCCACCCGGTGCCGGATATATTCTGGCTCTCAATTCTCTGGCTCCCTTCAGCTCCTCAGAGAGATCGGCGCTCTCGTCAATACCTTCTTCCTCAAACCATGCCTCCAACTCTTCAAACGTAATTGCAGCATCGATGATTCCGCTGTTCTTTATGTCCTTACACTCATCCTTTTTTGAAAGACATGGGCCTATGAAAACTACTTTTATTCTTGAACCGTAAGTCTCACGGAGCATCCTTCCGTGCGCGATCATCGGCGATACTACCGGTGCCAGCTGATCCAGCAGTTCAGGGTAGTATTTTTTAACCAGCAGTGTAATTGAAGGACATGCGGTGGTAATAATATTTTTCATTTTCTTTTCATTAATCAGCCTGTCATACTGTTTGGATACTTGTGCAGCACCAACCGCCGTTTCTTCAATGTAGGTGAACCCTAATTTCTTCAGTGCGGCATACAGCCATTTTTCATCAGAATTTTCAAAGGCTGAAATGAAGGATGGGGCAAGGCTGACATAAACCTTTTCTTTTTTCCTGATAAAGTCCTTTACCACACCCACTTCACTTTGGACAACCTTAGCATTCTGAGGACATACCGTAAGGCAATTACCGCAGAACATGCAGTCTTCCTCTACAATGCGTGCCTGGTCGTTAACAAAAGCAATAGCCTTGACAGGACAGCTTCTTATACACTTATAACAGTTTTTACAATTTGCTTCCTTGAACTGGATAATGCTCATGTTATACCCTTCCTAAAATGTATTCTTCGAATTTTACGGATGCATTGCTTATAGTCAGTCCGTCAATGAACTCGTCACCGACCTTCACTGATACTCCTTGTGTACACCTTCCGAGGCAGAAGGACGCCTTGAGCTCGACCTTGCTTTCCAGCTTATTCTTCTTCACAAGCTCCTGGAATATCTGTATTATCTGGTAGGAGCCCTTTAAATGACAGGAGCTGCCGACGCATATACTGACCTGAACCATCTGTCATTCCTCCGTAATTCATAGTTCGTAGTTCGTAGTATTTTGTTAATTATTTAACAATTTAATTATAATACTTTGATAAATATTTGTCAATGTTATGTTTTTTTATAGTTAAAAATTTACAAGGCAGATTTTATGCGTATCGACCTGTTCCTTTCCATGATTGGATGTTTGCTTTTGTACATAAGCTTCCAATTTTCATTCATAATCTTTTCAGGCACCCTGTTATTTTTTCTTTCAAGGTAATCCTGATAGCTTATGTCCTTGCAGGGATATTCGACATCCTTGTTTCCCGAATCCGTAATAATTATGACGTTTGAGAACGAACAAAGTCCTTTGGCATTAAGTTCTGCTGTATTTCTGCCGCCAATCATCTTAAAGTAGTCGCAATATTCACAGTTTGTCATGTTCCGCACTCCTCATCTCATAAAGCCTATTTTATTTTCTCCAGTATTTCTTTTTCAAAAAAACTTTTAATATTATCGTTTGACAACGATATAATTCCGCCGTCCTCTCCGATTCTTACAGAAACGGCGTTAGTGCAATTTCCAAGGCATAAGGCCGCTTTGATCTCAACCCTGTCCCCAAGCTGATTTTCTTCAATAAGCTGCTGCAGCTGGTTGATAATGTTGTACGAACCCTTAAGGTGGCAAGCGCTTCCTACACAAACATATATGTCCGTCACCTCGGCACCCCCTAATGTTTATTTCTGTGAAGCAGCTCATGGTTTTTTTTGAGGATTCCGTTGTACAATGCTACAATGGTCGGATTTTCCTCGGATCTCTTGATGGCTGAAGCACTATCTGCCGTATAGATGCCCTTTGCTCTCTTAACCCGGTCATTCAGGGAATGTGGAATTGGTTGTCCCGCTCCGCCGATGCAGCCCCCTGGGCATGCCATAACCTCTACAAAGTCGAACTTCTTTTCTCCCTTAATAATAGCTTTCAGGAGGTTATCCGCATTCTTCAGTCCATGTGCTACGGCAATACGGACCGTTTTCCCACTCAATTCCGCTTCCGCCTCCTTAACTCCCTGCATGCCCCTTACTCCGGTAAATGCAAGATTTTTCAAGCCTGATGGCGATTTATCGCTGCAGCAGTGCCTCAATACCGCCTCTGCTACGCCGCCGCTTACACCGAATATAACTCCGGCACCACTTGCCAGTCCAAACGGCATGTCCAATGCCTCATCCTCCAGTTCCCTGAACACTATCCCCTGTTCCTTGATCATCATTGCAAGCTCTTGTGTAGTAATGACCATGTCGACGTCATATTCCCCGTTATTGAAGTTTTCAGGCCTTACAGCTTCATATTTTTTGGCTGTACAAGGCATAACGGCTATTACAACATTCTGTTTTCCATCCGCTTCCCTCAGCTTCTTAAACTGCTCCTTGATAACCACTCCAAACATCTGCTGCGGTGAACGGCAGGAGGAGATGCTTCCGGTAAGTTCAGGGTATTTCTGTTCGGCAAACTTCACCCATGCCGGGCAGCAGGATGTGAAAAGGGGATATTTTCTTTCCGACTCCAGATGCTTTCTGAATTCTTCACTTTCTTCTATTACAGTCAGGTCTGCCGCCAATGCGGTATCGTATACCTGATCAAAGCCCATTTTTCTCAAGGCTGCTACAATCTTGCCCATGGTGACCTCTCCGGGCTTTAAACCAAACTCTTCACCAATGGCAACCCTTACTGCCGGAGCGATCTGTGCGATTACCCGCTTACTGCGGTCATGTAGCACATTCCAGGCCCTGTCCATATCTTTCTTTATAACAAGCGCCCCTGTCGGACACACTGTCCTGCACTGTCCGCAATTGACACAGTCAACATGGTCCAGCGACTTGTTAAAGGCTGTTGTCACACGTATTTTTGCACCCCTGTATGCAAAGCCCAGAACTCCCACTCCCTGAACCTCTTCGCACATTCTGACGCAGTCTCCGCACATAATGCACTTGTTAGGGTTTCTTACGATAGAAACGCTGCTGTCATCTACCGTCATTTCCTTTTTTTCTTCCTCAAACCGAACCTTCTTTACGCCGAGACGTATTGCCAAATCCTGCAGCTTGCATCTCCCACTTTTCTCACAGACTGTGCAATCTCTGTCATGGTTGGCTAGAATCAGCTCAATAATCATTTTCCTGTGTTTCTTGAGCTTTGCAGTGTTCGTGTAGACCTCCATCCCATCCTTAGGCGGAGTAGAACACGATGCAACCGTTCCGCCCCATTTATCCTCTACCATACACATTCTGCATGCGCCATAGACACTAAGCTCCGAATGGTAACAGAATGTAGGCAGGTCAATACCGCATTTTCTGATAACCTCCAGAAGGTTTTTCTCGTTGCCGAACTCTACTCTTTGACCGTCAATCAACATGCTACCCATATTCTTACGCCTCCTCTATCGCAGAAAACGGACAAGCCTCGATGCACGCACCGCACTTGATACACTTATTCTGCTTTATAACATACGGTTGTTTCACTTTACCCTCAATAGCGCCTACCGGGCAAACCCTGGAGCATTTACTGCACCCCTTGCAGAGACTTTCCCTGATAACAATAGAATTCAGCGCCTTGCAAGTATGCGTCGCGCATCTTTTATCTATTACATGAGCCATATACTCATCCTTAAAGTACTTCAGTGTACTGATAACCGGACTTGCTGCGCTCTTACCGAGGCCGCACAGAGCCGTGCTGCTGATGGTATCAGCCAATTCCTCAAGAATATCCAGGTCTTCTACAGAGCCTTTTCCCGCAACAATCCTTTCAAGTATTTCCAGCATCCGCTTTGTACCTTCACGGCATGGAACGCATTTACCGCAGGACTCATTCTGTGTAAAATTCATGAAATATCTTGCAACCTCGACCATACAGGTATCTTCATCTAAAACAACAAGCCCGCCCGAACCGATCATGGCGCCTACCTTTTTCAAGGAATCAAAATCCAGAGGGAGATCAAGGTGCTCCTTGGTCAGGCAGCCTCCGGAGGGTCCTCCGATCTGTACGGCCTTGAACTCTTTTCCGTCCCTGACTCCCCCGCCTATATCAAAAATAATTTCTCTCAACGTTGTCCCCATCGGCACTTCAATAAGACCTGTGTTGTTTACATTGCCCGTCAGCGCAAATGCCTTGGTTCCCGGACTTTTTTCAGGACCTATGGCTTTATACCATTCGCTTCCGTTTTTCAATATCAGAGGCACATTCGCAAAGGTTTCAACATTATTCAATACAGTAGGCTTTTCCCAAAGTCCCTTTTCAACTGTCCTAGGCGGCTTGACCCTTGGCATCCCGCGTTCACCCTCTATAGATGCTGTAAGCGCGCTGCCTTCTCCGCAGACAAAAGCGCCTGCTCCTTTATTGATCTGAATGTCAAAAGAAAAACCTGTATTCAGGATGTTTTCACCCAGAAATCCATACTCTCTTGCCTGATCAATAGCGGTCCTAAGCCTTTCCACAGCCAATGGATATTCCGCTCTCACGTAAATAAAGCCTTCAGTACTTTTAGTCGCAAATCCCGCAATAAGCATTCCTTCCAATACACGGTGAGGGTCTCCCTCCATTACGCTTCTGTCCATGAATGCTCCCGGGTCCCCTTCATCACCGTTGCACACTACATACTTGATGTCACTCTGCTGAGCCAACACCTGCTGCCACTTTCTTCCGGCAGGATAACCTCCGCCCCCTCTGCCTCTAAGATTAGATTCGGAAACAATTCTGCATACCTGTTCCTCGTCCATTTCCGACAAGGCCTCTACGAAGGTCTGATACCCGCCTATTGCGATATATTCTTTAATAGATTCTGCGTCTATACTACCGCAGTGATCCAATACCATTCTGGTCTGCTTCTTATAAAAGGGAATCTCATCACGTGTCACATAGGTTTTTCCTTCAAAACCGTAAAGGAGCCTTTCTACAGGCTGATTACCTATCAAGGTTCTCTCAACTATCTCCTGACAATCCTCCAGGGAAACCTTGACATACAAATAGTTGAAGGGTTCGATTTTGACCAGGGGGCCCATCTCACAAAAACCGTGGCAGCCACTCTTTTTTACCCCTACGCCCTCTTTTTCCTGCTGCAGCTCAAGGTCAACCAGAAGTCCCTTTTCTTCAACTATTGCCTTTATTGTCTTGTAGATTTCTATGGATCCCCCTGCCACACAGCCTGTTCCTGCGCATATCAGCACCTTTTTTTTCTGTTTTGCCAGCATATTTGCCAGTGTTGAAGAGAATTCTTCAAATTGCCTTCTGTTCCTGATTTTCATCTGAATTCTCCTTTCTGATCTGTTTAATAACCTCTATTGCCGATTCAGGTGTCATTTTTGCGTACACCTTGTCGTTAATGGTAATGACCGGGGCCAATCCGCATGCCCCCAGACAGGACACGGTTTCCAAGGTAAACAGCAAATCATCTGTGGAATGCTTATTTTCATTCAGCCCAAGCTCTTTTCTTAGTGCATTTAAAATCGGTATGGACTTTCGTACATGGCAGGCCGTACCGTCGCAAATCTTTATAATGTATTTACCCTTTGGATCAAGAGAGAAATTTTCGTAAAAAGTGGCTACGCTGAAAATCTTAGACGGCGTAATCTCCATCTTCTTTGATATATATTCAAGTACATCTTCGGGCAGATACTTGTATTCGGTCTGAATTTCCTGCAGTACGGCTATCAGAGAAGATTTTTTATTCTGATATCTTTCCAAAATGCAGTCAATGCTTGAATATTTACTATTGTCACTCATTATTTACACCTCACAGCAAAGTATATTGTATACAATCCTCGTTAAATATTTATCAATGTTATTGTAATCCCTTTGGCAGATTGCAACAATAAAAAAAAATAGGAGGCTTAACACGAATGAGACATACTCAGCATTAATAGATACGGTTTATTCATAATACTCATTAAAGAAAGTTAACAAAAATATTATTTAAGGCAGTGAATGGATGATTTGTGGATTCATTGCACATAAACAAAATGATTTGTTTACAAGCTTGTGATATAATTAAAATAATATTCAATATTTTCTTTTTAAAACACTACTGGGGGCGGCAGGTGATCTTAACTGGATATTCAAGTCAGCTTTTTCTTAACCGTAATATCCTTGGTTTTAACGATTTATGTGCTTTTTATGACATTAAGAATAAAAGGAAAGCAGAGCATACATTATGCTTTTTTAGGTGCCATGATAAGCTGTATTGTCCTGGAAATTGAAGGCATCGGAGAATATCTCTTCCCGGGCTGTTCAGCCTGCTGGATAATCGCAGATATTTCAGGCTCAGGCATGGCGCCTCCAATATTCCTTTTGGCAGGTTATTTCTTTTCAAACACGGACAAACAATTTAAAAAATCACAGCTTTTGTTGTTTATAATTCCTGTCGTATCTGTTGTACTTGCATGTACCAATAGTATGCACCAACTGATTTATGTCAGGTATTCCCTGTACCTGGATGAAATCGTCTACGGGCGGTTCATTCCTGTGTTCAGTCTGTATTCCTATGCCTGTCTTGCCATAGGTTTTATTTACTTTATAAGCTTTACCGCAAGAAATGCCGGTTTATTCTCCAGACAAGCCCTGTTAATTATATTTGCATTCATTCTTCCAATTACGGTCAATTTTCTGGCAGTGCTCAATGTTTTCAAGGCAAATGCACTGATTATTACCGATACTCTGAATTTGACAATGCTGCTCCTCTGGTTTGCAATAATTAAATACGATTTCCTGAATATCGTTCCAATTGCATTACGCCAGGTAATAAATAATATTTCTGATGGTTTTATACTTATGGACAAGAATCTTTTGATTCTGGATTATAACAATATAGTCCAGGACATATATAACGGGGCAGTGAATCCGGATCGCAGACAAAGCTTCCTTTTGCTCTCAAAAAGTATAGGGTTTGATTGTAATGCTTTCAATGAAAACATTTGCAAATCAATCAACGAAAAGAAAACAGTTTTATTTGAAGCCAGCATAGAAAAAGAATTGAAAATCAGACACCTTGTTATTGAATTGACACCATTATTTTCGAAGAGCATACTCAAAGGAATTATTGCTTTGTATAAGGACATTACAGTACAAAAAGAGTATATTGAAGCACTTGAGTACAAAACCAGCAAATTGGATGAAATGAACAACGAACTTCAGATTCAGAATGAAGAAATAGTGTTACTTAACAAAAAGCTTAAGGAACTTGCAGAAACGGATGGCCTGACCGGAGTTTACAACAGGAGGTTTTTCAATCAGTATTACGAAATAGAAATCCTGCGTGTTTTAAACAGCACAGAATATAATCTTAAGAAGCCTGATAAATTTGTTTTTGGAATTGCCATCATTGATATTGATAATTTTAAGAGGATTAACGATACTTACGGTCATTTAGCGGGAGACAGCATTTTAAAACAGCTGGTGAAGGTTATCAGTTCAGTTGTTTTTACGAGGGATATCATATGCAGATATGGCGGTGAAGAATTTGCTATCATATTTACAAGCACCAGCAAACACGATTCTTATCTGGCCTCTGAAAAACTCAGAAGGATGGTTGAAAGCCACGAATTCCATTTCAATGATGAAGTAAAAGGCCATATAACGGTAAGCATCGGACTTGCTAGCTTTGATGAGGACTATGGGACAGTTGGCACGGATATTCTGAAGATTGCTGATGACAGGTTGTATGCAGCAAAGAAGTCCGGCAAAAACAAAGTAGTTTACGAGTAAGTGGCAGGGCCGAAATATTTACACTTATTTTTCCTTGTCCAGTAAATAATCCTTAACAGCCTTGAAAAATAACCTATTAACACCCTTAATGCACTTTTCCACCGGCATCGGCTCTTTTCCTTCCATACGTCTTTCTACAGCCTTAATATCGAAGCCCTTTTTAAGAACCATGAAGTTTTTAGACTCCATCGCCTTCCTTGGGCAGCCATAGATACATCTGAAACAAATGATGCATTTCTCTTCAAAATGAGGTTTTCCATCCTTAATGTTTATATTTTTTACCGGACAGTTTGAGGCGCACCACCCGCAACCGGTGCAGTTCTCATTGATTTTTATCTTTTTTGCGAATTTGTATGAGCCGCTTTTTTCTCCCTTTGTCAACCTCGCTGCAAATAAGCCCTTTTTATAATTATTGCGTCTCTTTTGGCCTGAAAAAGTTTCATCCAATATCCTATTGATCTTCTGGGGCAGAATCTTAAGGAGTCTGAAGGCAAGGTCGTCGCTTATAGAAAGCACCCAATTGCATGGCATTATCAGCATCTTTTCATATATGACCTCAAAGCCTTTCCTCTCCATGGCTAAGATGCAATTATTCCTGCAGCCTGTGTTGGGCCACATCTCACCGCCCCCTGATACGGAGATTACGACAGCCTTTTTCCCCATACCTTGAACCTTCTGGATCCAGTAGTAAACAGGGTCAGGTGCATCAACTGCATGTACAGCAAAAGCAAGTATGACAAGATCGCTTTTCTCAATAAGCTTCTGGCACTCCAGTCTTTCTTCCTTGCCAAGGGATAAATCCAGCGGATATTTATATGTCTCACACGAACGGCTTTTAAGCTGTTCATCAAATTCATTCGCTACACGTTCAGTTCCTCCTGTACCGGAAAAGTAGGCAATTAGAACTTTATTAAACATAAGGCACCTCGTATGTTATTAATTCCGACCGTCGGTATGTTTATTGTAGCATGAATGCAATTACTTGTCAATTTAAAGGATGGAAAGAGTATTGATTTTGACAGATACTTTTTCAATCTGCAGATAGCTTAAAACTTTATTGTTTTTGCCGATATCGCTTATAAAAAAGTTTTTCTTTTTACCTTGAAATATGAACTCTTTTTGATATATAATAAATTCGACAATTATCGAAGTGTAAAACGATTGGATTAAAGCTATGCATATAAAAAAACTCGCAAAAATATTTAAAGCACTTTCAAATGAGAATAGGCTGGAACTCTATCTCCAAATTGTCAAGAAGCATGAAACGAGTTTCAGTACTGAAGACTCCTGCTTGATTTCCGATATCACTGACTGCCTTAGAATCGGGGCTCCCACTATATCGCATCATCTAAAGGAGCTCGCAAATGCAGATCTGATTTATACCGAAAAGAGGGGTAAGTTTCTTGTGTGCAGGGTGAATGAAGAAATCTCAAGTGAAGTAAATAAGCTTTTAGCCCTTAATTAATTATATTTTTTGTTTTTCATTTCGATGTTTGAGAAATTATCGAAACGTTTGTAAGGAGAAAAATTATGAGCAGGATCGATTTTAAAATTCTAAAGATATTAATGCTTTTCAATGATATTGCATTTATAGTTTATTGGACAGTAACACTGTTTCATTTAATTCCGGATTCTTTGCTGTTTAAAGATTACAACAACCGTTTGTCTGTTGTTTGGAACTGGTCTTTTTTCCCTCTTGACATCATGATTTCGATCACAGGCATTACCAGCTTGTCGCTATCAAAGGCCGGAAATCCCAAATGGAGAGCTTTTGCATTTATTTCATTGGTGCTTACTTTTTGCTCCGGACTTCAGGCAATTTCCTACTGGGCAATTAAGCAGGATTTTGATGTTATATGGTGGGCTTCAAATTTGTTTTTGCTTATTTATCCGATTCCCTTCATTATAAAATTCATTTGGGGCAAAACAAATCTAATTAAACCATTGCAGAAATCCGAACAATAACAATACTGCCTATCACTCCTCATTGAAGCCAAATAATCGGCAATTAAAATTATGTAAAGGCTGCAAGCCTGTTAATTCATAAAATAAAATAATCATAGGTATATATCGGAAAATTCAACAGATATGGACTTTATCAGTCTGTCATCATGCAAACGTACTGTTGCTGAGGAATGCTCAGTGTCTTCAGCCTCCACAAAAGGAATTAGAACGGTAAAAATGCTTCCCCTGCCTTCAGTACTGGATAAGGAAACTTTTCCGTTCATCATTTCAACCAGCATTTTTACAAGTGACAAACCAATCCCGCTGCCTTCAGCCTGTCTTGACAAAGAGCTGTCCACTTGTCCGAAGCGTTCAAAAATAATGTCTTTCATTCTATCGGGTATGCCAATGCCCTCATCAATAACACTCAGGCAGATACGTTCCTCCTTCACGGCCAAGTCAACTGTAACGCTTTTACCCTTGGGCGTAAACTTAATCGCATTTGAAAGCAGATTTAACAGTATACGCTCATATTTCTCATCATCTATTCCGGTAATGATTACATCCTTTTGAGCCTTATAAATCAGGTTTATACCTTTTTGACGGGCAAATTCTTGTACGGAATCTATTATCAGCCGGGTATGAAGTACTAAGTTGTGATTTTTTATGTTAAGTACAATTTTTCCGGCGTTTGCCCTGGTAACATCAAGGAGGTTATTGACAAGTCTCAATTGTCTGAAGGAGTTCTGCCTTATTTGCTTTATATATGATTTCAGCTTGTCGGACATTTCATCCTTGCATATGAGCTCCATAGCCTGTATGATTGACAGAATTACGGTAATGGGAGTTTTGAACTCGTGTGAAATGATAGACAGAAATTCATCCTTCATCCTTTCGCTTTCAACAAGCTGGGTTATGTCCCGGCTGCAAAGCACTGCCGCTTTTACATTTCCGTCATGGTCAAGTATCGGACATGCATTTATTTCAACAGCTATATTCTTGCATGGCATTTTCACCATCATTCTGAAATTTCTAACTGTCTTACCCCTTAAAGCCTGTAATGCAGGGAGGTCGTCCACAGCAACCTTGTTTCCCTCCATATCGAGATAGGTTGTATATTCAAAATTTTCTCCCAGCCTTGAAGGTTTTTCATTTATAGCTTGCTGTTTTCTCATCTGGGCATTCATTTCAATGATATTTCTCTCGCAATCTACAATTAATATCGCTTCAGTCATATTTTCAAGGATGGTCTCAATATCCAGGTTATTATTTTTTCTCCCCGTATCCCGGCTTCCTACATCTGTTATGTGATGCACCAAGTATTTTATTTTGCCGTTCTCTTGGATCGGTGCAAAATAGCCATTTGTGGGTACAATCGCCTTGTCCTGCTTCCGGCAGCCTATTTCACGGTATTCATAGGGCTTGCCGCTGGCAAAAACCTTGTTCCATACAGGCTCGTCTTCGTTGTCACACAGGCCTTCTAAAATTTCTTCAATGCTCCTGCCTGCAGAGTTCCCCTTGTCTCTAAAGGGCTCAGGCATTATGTCCAGATATTTTGAACTTGCATTCAGCAGAACAGTATCTGAACAGCATGCATATATTGCAATACTCTGTATATTGTAATTGATTATTTGCTCAAAATAGGAAAGTGTTGATTCCAAACCGATTATGGGTTTCTCAGTAAATGTATAAAGCCGTCCGCCTTTATCTTCAATATCCGATGAATTTAAGATCACTCTCCGTGCTTCAAGTTTATCAGTAAAAATAATAGTTTCCTTTTCTACTGCACCATCAGAAATCCCATAATTCGCAAAGGTTTTTAGCATTTTGCCAAAAACCTCCGTAATCGGGCAGCCCAACATGTCTGCCGCTTTATAGCCTGTCAGCACCGTAAATGAATCACTGATTTCAGCAATCACCCCATTCGAAACCAAAATGCAAGCATTATCAGTATTCATCAAGCGATCCCCCATTCATAACAAATACACCAGCAAAAGGTACCTATACATAATATTGTACTATTTTATTATGTGTATTTCCATATTTTCTTTCTGGTAAGAAAATAAGCCTCCGTAAGAACGAAGGCTATTATTCCTTGCGGTTCTAATCATCAATAATTTCATATGCTTTATCAATAAACAGTATTCCATCCAAGTGGTCAATCTCATGGCATAATGCTTTAGCAAGATCATCTTCTCCGGTAATGATTACTTCTTCTCCCATCTCATTTAAAGCTTTCACCTTGACCTTTTCGGGTCTCATCAGCCTTCCCCACTTGAGTTTCCCTTTTTTGCCCGGAACACTAAGGCAGCCTTCAACGACCTCACGGTTTCCTTTCGTTTCAATGATTTCAGGATTTATAAGGTTTAGAAGCCCATCTCCTACGTCTATAACTACAATTCTCTTGAGCACTCCGACCTGTGGAGCGGCTAGTCCTGCACCATTAGCGTGATACATGGTCTCAGCCATATCCTTCAACAGTTCGAGTATCCTTTCATCGATTTTCTCAACGACTCTGCTTTTTTTCCTCAGAATGTCGTCTCCTTCTACCCTTATCGTTCTCAATGCCATATCAAAACCTCCATAAATGTCTTAAGCATATGACTTATACTATTATTCCAAATTTAAATGCATCATATCAATATTTATATCACAACAGACCAATATTTAACATACCTGAATTCATAGATTTATAAAATATATATGTGAAAACACCGGGAATTGTCCTCAATTTATTAAAATTAATTTCATAAGCGTTTAAAAAACCTATTGCATAAATATGCATACCATTGTATAATTATGCAATAGATAAGGAGTGAGGAAAATGTTTGAATTTCAGAGCTGCAATCCGGCTGACTATCTGTTGCCCTCGGATATAATAAATTTTAATACTCCGTTTATGCAGGAAAAAATTACTCTGCTTGGTCTGTCCGGCTTGAGTGAAGCGGAATTAGTTAAAAAAGCATATGAATATGTGAGGGACACCTTTCCACATTCCATAGACATCACAGGAGAAGGAGTATCAATAACTGCGTCCGATGTCATCAAGAATGGGCATGGAATATGCTATGCCAAATCCCACCTGCTGGCAGCCATTCTCAGGAGTCTTGGCATACCGGCCGGATTCTGCTATCAACGTCTTTTATTATCAGAGGGCTCAGACAGGCTTGTTATTCATGCAGTTAATGCCATATACCTTAAAACTCTGGACAAATGGATAAGGCTTGATGCAAGGGGAAACAAACAAGGTGTTGATGCACAGTTCTCGGTGAGCGAAGAGAAGCTGGCATTCCCGGTTCGAAAGGAATTGGGCGAGGAGGATGGATTTTTCATCTATACGGAGCCGGTAAATGCAGTTATCGCTGCATTGAAATCCTCAAAAAATCTTAGTGAACTAATAGAAAATCTGCCGGAATCGATATAATATAAATTTAGGGGGTGCTTTTATGAATACACAGGAATTAATTTATTCAGCTAATGAAAATCTTCTTTTTAACACGCATAGACCGGATATCATTATGGAAAAAGGAACCGGTATGTATCTCTGGGATACGGAAGGGAAAAAATACCTTGATTTCATAGGGGGTTGGGCAGTAACCTGTTTGGGGCATTGTCCGGCAGCAATCGCCAATGCTCTTGAAAAACAGTCCAAAGAGCTGGTCAATGCCAGTCCGGCATATTTCAACGTCCCCATGATTCAATTTGCCAGGCTTCTTACGGATATATCATGTTTTGACAGGGTTTTCTTTACCTCAACAGGCGCAGAAGCAAACGAAGGCGCTATAAAGCTTGCAAGAAAATACGGTTCCAGAAATTTGAACGGAGCCTTTGAGATCATAACAACAGTCAGCGGCTTCCACGGCCGGACACTTGCAATGATGTCCGCTACGGGAAAGAAGCACTGGGAACCGCTTTTTGCACCTAAAGTCAGCGGCTTTAAACATGTGCCGTTCAATGATCTGAATGCTGTGCGCACAGCTATTTCGCCCAATACCTGTGCAATCATGCTGGAGCTTATTCAGGGAGAAGGCGGCGTTAACCCGGCAGATATTGAATATGTTAAGGGCTTGAGGGAATTATGCGACAAGCATGGCATCCTGCTGATATTTGATGAAATTCAGACAGGCTTGGGCAGGACAGGAACCATGTTCTGTTACGAGCAATATGGCATTGAGCCGGACATCATGACTCTGGCAAAGGGTATCGGAGGCGGCTTCCCACTTTCGGCAATGCTTGCAAAAGAAAAATATAATATTTTTGAGCCCGGAGATCAGGGGGGTACATATTGCGGTCAACCGCTGGCAATGGCTGTAGGAATTGCAGTAGTAAATGAACTGATAGAAAAAGGTCTTCCTCACAATGCAGAAGTTCAGGGCGAATACATTAAGGAAAAGCTTTTAAGCATCAAGGATAAATACAAATTGGAAAACATCAGAGGCAAAGGGTTATTGCTCGCATTTGACCTGCCGGATTCCAAAGGCCCTGAAATCGTTGAGCAATGCCTCAAGAACGGGCTGCTGGTGAACTCCCCCAACCCCAAAATGATACGATTGATGCCTGCACTGATTATACGTAAGGAAGATATCGATCTCATGGTCGAAATTCTTTCAGGTGTATTAGATAAGGTTTTATAGGAAAGTAAAGCAGGCCTCCCATCATATACGGCTGCCTGCAAAAAAAGAAGAGTGATAGCTTTAAACCATCACTCTTCTTTTTATGGTGGGCACTATAGGGCTCGAACCTATGACCCCCTGCTTGTAAGGCAGGTGCTCCCCCAGCTGAGCTAAGCGCCCATATACAATTGAAAACGAATAATTCTCAATTGATATTTTTATGGTGACCCATAGGGGATTCGAACCCCTGTTACCGCCGTGAAAGGGCGGTGTCTTAGGCCGCTTGACCAATGGGCCAAAAATCTGCGGAGCGTTATTTACTCCGCAACTTTGCACAAATCTTTGGTAGCGGCGGTCGGATTTGAACCAACGACACTTCGGGTATGAACCGAATGCTCTGGCCAACTGAGCTACGCCGCCATGTCGATTAAGCGCTTTACTATTGTAGCAGAAAGCTTAATGAAAAGTCAATAGGAAAGTTTATCTTTATACGACAATTTCACATTTTATATAGAACAGGCTTTACGGACGCAGCCATTAGTTTATATAATCCCCTTCTCCTTGAGGAAATCCTTATATTTCATGTCGCTTTTTAAAATATGCCCTGAGACCCAGTCAATAACAAACTTGGCTATGTCTGAAGCGCTTTCGGTCTGATCCTTGTCAATATCCTTACTTGCAAGCTTCCGCAGTTTTTTGACAAAAAACATATGCTCAAATTTCTGGTGTTCAAGCTCTGTATATCCAAGATTTTTAAGAAGATTTTCTTCATACTCGAAGTGGAACACAGTATAATCCGTCAATTCATTTAAAATCTCCATAATCTCATCATAGTGGTCGCAATTGTCATTCAGTTCTATGATGTCATATATCTTGGATCCTATCTCAAAAAGCCTTTTATGCTGGTTGTCGATTTCTTCAAAATTAACACTGAACTCTTCTTTCCACGTTATCATTATCTTATCCTCTCTATTATAAGATTTTCATTCAAAAGATATTTACCCATTTGCATAAAAAGCAAACATAAAAAACAGAAGTTCAGGCTACTTATTGTCAGTATCATTAATACTGCTTTCTTCACTTTTATCATCATCAGGCAGTTCATCTAATACATTTTTAAAATTTATGTCATTATTATACGTACTGTTACCTTTTGTCTTGAAGAATTTGAAGGCAACGAATAAAATTACAAGCATCAGAACTATTAGCAATGCAGTTCCCATGGCAATCACCTCGCTATACTCATTATGTATTTACCCTTCATTTTTAAAATACAGTTAATCAAGCTCATCCAAGCTTAATGTAAAGCTGGGTATAAAGTTCTCAAGAAAATATCTTACCTCCGGCATGTCCAAAGCCTTTATTGTTTTTAATATTGCTTCCCCTGCCTTTTTAAATTCACTGTTTCCGGCATTTTTCTCCTCAAGGCATTTAATGTAGGCAGAAATCCTATCCGAAGCCTTAACCAATCTCCAGAGTTCCTTATCTCCTTCTTGTGCAAAAAGAATTTTACTGTAAGTATCCTTCAACTCATTTGGCAGCATGCTTACAAGCTTGTTTTTCGACAGATGCTCTACCTTTTTATAAGCTTCATTTATCTCCGGATTATAATACTTGACAGGAGTTGGCATATCTCCCGTAATTGTCTCATTACAATCATGAAACATCGCAAGAACTGCTGCTCTTTCTGCATCGACATCGCCTCCGAACACCTGATTCTTAATAGTTGCAAGAGCATGAGCGACTATTGCAACCTGAAGGCTGTGTTCCTGGATGTTCTCATTGAATGTGTTCCTCATGAGCCCCCATCTGTTTATATATTTCATGCGAGAGATAAATGCAAAAAAGTGATGTTTTTTCATAAGCACATTATCCTTTTAGCCAGTTTTATTTATTATATAATAAATATATTTAATCCACCAGCCGAAAAGGATGCTGAATGTTGATATTTGTTTGACATAAGCAGGAGGAATATTTTAAGAAATGTCGAAATATTAATTAATCTATTAAATTACTAAGGAAGCAGCAAGGTCAATACTATGCTTAAAAGAAACAGAATTATATTGCAGTCTCTACTTATTTCCTATTTTATATTTTACCTTATATTTACTTTAAATCATATGCACTTTCTTAGCAGCGTTATATCGCCAATAAGTTCATTAACCGTGTTCCTATTAATGTTTCAAGCTGCAAAAGATTCTGGTGAGAACCGCATTTTCTGGAATATAGTTTCTTTTGCCTGTTTGTCTATGACTTTTGCGGATTTGGTTTGGAGCTTTGCGGAGTTTATACTTAAAAGCAATCCTTCCGAATCCGGTATTATTATGTTCATATACGTTATTCCAAACATTCTTATCGCCTTTACGACGGGAATGTACTTTATGAAAAGAGTAAATAAGCTTAATAAGGTACAGCTTGTTTTCGATCTCATTGTTACCATTCTGGTAGCTCTGAGCCTGGTCTGGATTCTATTTTTCAAGAATGAATTTGATATGCTCGTGCAAATGAACATACTCAGCCTCACCGCCTACTTGAGTATATTGTGCGATTTATTCTCCCTCATTATAATTTTTATTCTATTTATATCCTTACGCAGAGGAACTGCTCCAAAACTTTTGCTATTCTTATTTTGGGGAATGCTGTTATATACTATTTCCGATTTCCTTTATGCAAAACAGCTTTTTGAAAACAATGTTCCAAGCTTAATTTACCATGGAACCTTTATTTTATCACTCCTCCTGCTTGGAAGCGGGAGTTTCTGGATAGAAGATATTAAAGCTTTTCCTTCCCGGGATTTTTCCTCATACGCCCCCGACAATATGGGGTCAAGCAAAAAAATCCTCCTTCTGCTTTTTGCACCGGTGCTTGTATTGATTCTTAACGGTCCGGACCTAACCGGCATACTGTTTCTCAGTGCAATAATAGCAATCCATCAGGTGCTAAGCGTATATGTCCAAAGTACCATAAGAAATGAACATTTGCTCCGGCAGGAAAAAAACATGAACGACATTCTTGAAAAAAGAATACTTGAAAGAACTCAAGAGCTGATTGCTGTTAATCAGGATCTGGACAAGCTGTGGAAGCTTGACTCTACGACAGGCCTTTATAACAGGCGTTATTTCATGCTCGAATTTGATCAGATGATAAAAAGGGCAAAAACCTCTGAGTCAGTCGTACTTTTTTTCCTGGATTTGGACAGGTTTAAAGCTATTAATGATTCCTATGGCCACGATATGGGGGACGAGGTGCTTATAGAAATAGCAAACCGGCTTAATTCCTGGCGTCCTCCGTCTGCATTGCTGGCAAGACTCGGAGGTGATGAATTTGTATTTGCCTTTCAGGGAAAATTCTCCCGTTCGGCAATAGAAAAGATGGCCGAAGAAATAATCGGCATATGTAATACGCCGATAATATCCGATCCCTATAGATTTAATTTATCTCTAAGCATAGGCATTACAGTTTACCCCACAGATGCTTTCGAAAGAAGCATTCTAATGAAAAATGCGGACATTGCAATGTACTACTCTAAGTCACAGGGATACAACAGGTATGCATTTTATAGTTCGCTGCTAACCGATAAGGTCAGAAGAAACAATGAAATAGAGCTTTTGTTACGCAGAGCCGATGTTGAAAAGGAGTTTGAACTTTTTTACCAGCCGCAGCTCAGTCTGCCTGACGGGAAGCTGATCGGTGTTGAGGCTCTGCTAAGGTGGCATGATCCGGAAAAAGGAAATATCTCTCCGGATGAATTCATACCGATTGCCGAAGAAATAGGAATCATTGTTCCCATTGGAGAATGGGTTTTGAAGAAGTCTGCGGAACAAATCGCAGCATGGAACAGAACTTACGGAACAAACCTAAAAATCGGAATAAATACTTCTACCAAACAGCTGGACAGTATGAATTTCATGGGTATACTCCAGGAACTCATACGTTCAGGCTCTGTCAAACCGGAGTGGCTTGATATTGAAATAACAGAAAGTCATGCCATGAAGGGTGAAGCCGCAATAGAAGAAACTTATGCCAAGATCGTAAACATGGGAGTATCTATATCGATTGACGACTTCGGTACCGGGTATTCTTCACTCAGCTACATAAAAAGGTTTGCAATAGACAGGTTAAAAATTGCAAAACCACTGATAGACACTATTTCAACAAACTACAGCGAAATACAGATCGTTAAGGCAATTGTAATGATGGCTAAAGCCATGGATATCAAAACAATAGCCGAGGGGGTAGAATATCAAGACCAGCTGCAAATACTCATAGATCTTGGTTGTGATGAAGTTCAAGGCTATATTTACAGTCAACCCCTCAGTTCGAAGGACTTCGAAAGCAAATATCTGGCGAATAGTCCTGATAACAGGCCAACCGGTTCGAAATCATAACACAAAGCGCATCAAGACCACTGACTTCTTTACTTTTGCACTGTTTAAATGCATCCTCGGCCCCCATAAGATATAGCCTTAAAAAAAGATGCATTCACTGACTCGTGAATACATCTTTTTTCGGTATTAAACAGATTGTCTATATCATTTTATCTTTGTCGGAATCATGAAGAATCCATAGTCTCCGTTTCCTGCCTGTCCGAAGGTGTTATCTCCGAATGCAAGAACTGTACCGTTATTCATAAGTACCAGCCTGCTCTCAATTTTGCTGATATCCTTTGTATTGAGGGAAAAATCAGCTTTTGTAATACTGTTTTGATATTTTTTTGAGGTCGAGAAGGCTATTTCTGCTACATTTACAACCCACAAGCTATTATTTTCACCAAGAGCATAAATACTGCTGAAAGAATTCCTATAGATCGCCTTTAAATTTTTCAGTTCACCAATTTTTATTGTCTTATAGCTGGTGTTTAAAATGTACAGGCTTCCATCCTTAGTCAGAACCGCACCGTTTGCGATACTCTGCACTTCCCCGATGTTCTCTATCTTTCTTGGTGCATCAATAACCGCTGAAGCTTTTGTCTGACCGCTGTATTTCCAAGCCCAAAGAACGCCATTATTGTCTATTGCTGTAGCAATTGTATAACCGGCATCAATCTTTTGTATATTCTGCAATTCTTCGATTGGTTTAGGCTGGGAAATGTTTTCATCTGTCGGTATTATGTCCCCAATTGCATCCCTTCCGAAGCCCCATACCTTTCCATCATTGCTTAAGGCAAGGGTATAATCCGCATTAGCTGCAATTTCTTTAATATTTGTCAATTCAGGAACCTTGGCTGGTTTGGTTTGTCCGGCAACAGTGCTGTCGCCAAGCATGCCGCTGTAGTTCTGCCCCCAGGCCCAAACTGTTCCGTCCTTTCTTAGAATGCAATTGAATGCTTCGCCTGCTTCTACATCAATAGCGTCGTTTATTCCTGCAACCATTCCAGGCAAAGCGGTAAAGCGGTCCGTACCTTTTTCAGCTTTGGCTTTCAATCCCCATTCCCACACAGTACCATCTTTTTTAAGTGCTAAAGAGCTTTGATGTGAACCGGCTATGTCAGCAACATTATTAATATTCTTAACCGGTTCAGCTTTTTTAATGTAATATCCTTTATCCCCGTTTTTGGAACCAGAAAGCCATAATGTACCGTCATTCTTTAAGAATATAGTATGTGAATAGTCGGAGGATACCTGGTTAACGCTCTCCATTTTGTTGATTTTTACAGGCACATCAGTTGTCTTGATATTACCTGAGCCAAGCTGTCCCAACTCGTTGCTGCCCCAAGCCCGCAACGTGCCATCCTTTGATATTGCAAAGCTACCTGTTCCCGCAAAGATTCTTTTAACCCCTTTAAGCTCAGATATTTTGCATGGGCTTGTATAGCCTTTTGCTTTGGACTTATATGCGTCTGCTCCCCAGACATAGACCGAACCGTTTTTGTCCAATGCCATTGTATGCTGGTCTCCGGAAGAAACAGCCGTAATATTCTTCAATTTAGGAACTGCTTTTGGTTTGCCGTTTTGCCCTGAATACCCTAAATAATTGTAGTTATTAAGGCTATAGCCCCAGGTCCATACGGTTCCGTCATTCTTAAGCACCGCAAAGAAGGATTCCCCTGTTGTAACTGATTTGACCTTGCTTAATTCCTTGACCTTTACAGGAGCATTAATATAGCCGTTTAAGCTGGAAGTATTGTATCCTGCGTCTCCCCATACCCAGACAGTGCCATCGCTCTTTAATGCAATCGCATGATTTCCTGCCACATCCAATTCCTTAATGCCGGTAATATTCTTGACCTTGACCGGCTTGCTTCTGTTGGTAAATGTACCGTCGCCCATTAAGCCATAGCCGTTTTTTCCCCAAGCCCATACCGTGCCGTCTTTTTTCAGCACTACTACAGCATCAGCCGTAGCATCAAAAGCTTTAACACTGCTTATTCCGCTGATTTGCTTAAATTTTATACTCTTTACATCAAAAGAATTTCCATTAGGGTAGTACCACTCCCATAGTGTGCCATCCTCTTTCAGAGCGATTACTTTATTAAGTACGGTCTTAACATGAATGAATTTTGATTCATGCGCTGCCGCAAATGAAACCGGACTAAAAGCAAGGACAACAAGAATGCCGATGAGAATAGCCGAACCAAACCTTTTAATCATATAGATCTCCCCATTCTGTAATATTGTAAGGCTATGTATTAGAACTGCTGTGGCAATTAATTCTACTTGAACAGCATTTGATAAAGTGACAACAGACTTGCAAATAAAGGCCCTATCTATATTTTACTATTTTGAGCATATTATTTCAATGCAATCTTTGGTTAAATAGACAGTTACCCCAAGAGAAAAATTTCAATTAGTTTTATCTGAGGTAATCTTTAAATACGCCATTGCAACGTTTGGTTATTAGATAACATACTTAAAAATAGGCCTCCTTAGCTGACATAATCTTTATCAGTTAAGGAAGCCATTCCAGTGTAATAAAAGCTCTATCTAGTCTATAATCCAATTTTCTATAAATCTTCTTTAATAAAATCTACTTTTATTCTTTAACAATGCCAATAGTCTCTGTGCAGAACCGTTTTCCCCAGATTCCCAATACTCATTTGAAGTTATTTATAACAGTCTTGTTTTGCTTTATGTAATTCTTCAACTCCTCATAAAAATTCTCTCTGGTACCTGCCATTATAACTATAACAAGCTGACCACTTTTGTTCTTGCCTATTATATAAGATAACTCATAACTAGTCTTATTATGATTGATGTCATATCCATAGTACCCCTCAAGATCACAATGTTTCATTTCACCAATGGTCGGGTCTTCACAGATTTTATCTATAGCTTCCCTATATTTTTGAAACAAAGCCTTATCGCTTTTTTTTATTTTTTTTATAAATCTTTCGGCAGCAGGCATTACAATAAAATCCACCAAATATCAATCCCCCGTTTCATCAAAAAGGCTCTTTGCTTTTGCAACATCGGATTCATTGTAGTTTTCAGCATACTTCCGTGCATCGTTCAACATAGCTTTTGTGGCTTCCCTTAATCTTGTCTGCTGAACGATAAAAGCATCTAAAAGCTCCTGTCCCTGCAAACCTTCGCTTATCAAATCTCTCAGGATATATTCGGAAAAATCACCTATGCCTTTAATTACTGGTTTTAAGATTAAAGCTCCTTTTTCCACATAACATTCCACTTCTCTACCCAAGTTAAGTTGTTCAAAAAACTTCTTGGGGATAGTTACTTGTCTTTTCTGTGAAATTGGCAGCCTTTTTATCTCTTTTTCCATAAATTCGTCAAACTCCATCTCATTTCTTAAAGCATATGCTGTCATAATTATACTCACCCCCAAAACAAAATATACTTCTCATATAAATTTTCTTTACTTCCCAAATCAAAGATGTAGAAAAGTAAAGATTCTTTACCCTGTATTAATATTATACCACCATGCAAAAAAATTTCAATATTTTAAGTTATGCGTAATCCCCTCATTTCAACTCAACTCAACCTAAAATCTTTTATGTTTAGTTTAGTTTATTTTATTCAAAATTTACCAACAAGAGTAAAGTAAACGTACAAAACAAAAAAGCCTGTAAGTTATAAAACCTACAAGCTTTGTTTCGTTTGGTTGCGGGGGATGGACTTGAACCAACGACCTTCGGGTTATGAGCCCGACGAGCTACCAACTGCTCCACCCCGCGATATAATGGTGCCGGAGACCGGAATCGAACCGGTACGGGAGGTAAGTCCCGCAGGATTTTAAGTCCTGTGCGTCTGCCAGTTCCGCCACTCCGGCAACTAAAAATGAACCGTTTTATCGACGACTCATCTATTATATTATATTCGCTATAGAGTGTCAATATATATTTATTGTCATAATTATTCCTATAAATCCTTTAAACAGCTTTATACCCTGGTTACCCCAGTAAAGCAAGGAGAAATGCATTTTTAGCTGTATATATATAAAAAGTCGGGCTGAGGCCCGACGTTTATATCTAATAATATTGTGCTGACTTTCTATACCCTCCGCTGCCTCTCTTGGATTCGAAGCTCTTCTTAAGATCGTGCATCTTCTCATCACTGTCTTTCATGAATTTGGCAAGGCGTTCTTCAAACGAAAGGTTATCGTGATCACCCTTATTCCAATCAATCTCTACTGGTCTGCTTGTTCTAACTACCGGAGGACGTTCCACAGCCTTTTTGATTGACAGACTTATTTTGCCATTGTTGTCTACAGAAATGACTTTGACTTTTACCACCTGGTTTTCTCTGATGTGAGCATTGATATCTTTGACGTACTCTTCAGCAACTTCTGAGATATGAACCAATCCAGTTTTACCATCTGGCAGTTGAATGAAAGCTCCAAAGTTCGTAATACCTGAAACCTTACCCTCAACTATTTTCCCAACCTCGACCAGCATATAATAAGAGATCCTCCTTGTAAATATAGAGTAATTCGATTATATAATATAGGATAAAATTCGTCAAGCCTCTATTTATAAGCATTATACGAATTTTGAATTATTTATTTACATCAATGAACTTTTTTTCACCCGGCTTAATCATTCCAAGCTCTTCCCGTGCAACTTTTTCAGCATACGCATCACTGTTTATGTTTTTTTTCTGCTTCAGGAGCGCTTCTTTTTCCTTTTCGCCTTGTTCAATCCTGGCATTAAGGCCGTTCATCTGAGCTCTCTTACTGGACAGTTCCTTTTGCTGATCAATCAGAATGCATGAGAGATAAACAATCAAGCCTAGCACAATTACGATCCAAAGCTTTGATCCTTTTCTTTTGTTCATTAGGTTAATCTTCCTTCCTTGGACTGGTCATTGGTAAATTATTCTGATATATATATTCTTCGGCTTTTTCTTAATTCCTCCTTAGTTAAATTTTTTTTCTTATAATTTTAACTGCCTTCTTCCAGAAAGATGCTTTGACTGCACCTGTCTTACCTGCATGCTTAACCTGTTTAAAACCTTTTCCTGCCATTCTGAGAATGAAAAGCAAAGGTACCCCAACTATCCTCATAATTATTTTTACAGGATAGCTCAATACCCTTGAAATATTCCAAAGAAACGTTACACATAACTTAATTGATATAATCAAAAAAGCTGTAATCGGTTTGCTGAGTAAAAGTGCATAAACAATGACACCCAGCACAGAACCGACAAAGAAAAATCCCCTCATTTCTCCGTCGTTAATAGCATACATCACCCAAAACAAAGTAAAGGCTGCAATTATCCAGTAGATGAAGTCCTCTATGTAGAGAGCTATCTTTTTAGACCTCGCAGCTTTTCGAATTATCCGAAAGATGTCATAAATAAATGCAATAAGCATGCCTCCAAAAACTGACCATATGAAAATATATGCCTGACTTCCAACTGATTCAGCCACTATCATTAACCCCTTATGCAAATTGATACCCGGTTTTTTCTTTTAGCCTTACTTGAACATTCTGCTGAGAAAACCTCCGCCTTTTGATTTTGATCCGTCCTTATCACTGTATTCACAGCTTACGATTTCTCCCTCAATATTCAATTCAGAGTTATCAAGGTTGAGCTTGTTGATATGCAGGTCTTCTCCCCTCACAATCAGAACTCCCAATTCAGTATCAGCAATAACACATTCGTCATTGAAGCTTTCTACGTCAATTACCCCGGAAATGCTGAGCTTCTCCCTGTTTTCAAGTATGAGATTCTGGATCTTAGGCTTTGAGATCTTTTTTTCTTCAATCATGTTCTTATCCTCCGTTCCAAATCCTTTTAAACGGTCTTTTCCACCGCTTATACTATAAATATGCATGTACCAAATAAAAAATAACCCTTACGCTAAGGGTTATTTTTTACTAAATAAGCTCATACATTTCTTTTGAATCTGCCTTTGCAACATGATCGGCTACCGAGGTTACCCGAAGCTTGGTGTTGCTGTTTCCAAACTGGATTTCTATGATGTCTCCTATTTTGACTTCCGTCCCCGGCTTTGCCATCTTCCCGTTAATTGTTACCCTTTCCTGCTCGCACGCCTCGTTGGCAACTGTTCGCCTTTTTATTATTCTTGAAACCTTTAAATATTTGTCTATTCTCATCTGCCCATCCCCCTCAACAATTTATTCGGTATATCAGAAAAATCACACAGCAGGCAGCTTTTTGAGATAAATATTAACAAATGCCCGGTGAAAAATCAATAAGCTTGGGAAAAATATAAGTGTCATCGGGCTATTGTCGCTAACCTTCCTATCAGTATTCTGTGAAGGAACTTTATTCTGACCAAAATCAACGAAAAAGCTTCTTCTGTTGCAATTGGAGTAGTTTGAAATTAATCTTGACAGTGCTTCTTGCATATATAATCATTAAATCAAGTATTAAGTCAATCTAAAGTTAATATTTAAAGTATTGGGGCTTATCCTTATTTACCTTGGTGCATAAATGTTTGCAGTAGGTGTTTTTGGCCTTACCGAGCTTTGTGAAGAACCATTTGAAGGCCTATTCATGGCGTTACATGCAATTCCAGCTTTATATTTCTTCCTGAAGAATGATATTAAGAGTCTTTTGAGAAAGGCATAAAAAGAGCCAGCCGATGTTCGGCAGGCTGTAGTTTTCTTTTTAAGTCTTTTTTTCAGGAATAAATGTAGCACAGTCTGTTTCCTGAAAATCTGCAGCATTTCTTGGCTGTACTTCTATCTTCTCGGCAGAACAGTGGTCACCGGAAATATAGTAGCTGCAGGTATTGACAATACATTTTATTCCCGGGTTAGGATGATCCATTTTATTTACACGCATATTTGTCCTCCAAACAGTATTTTATCAATATTATTCGGAATTAGGCTTTATATTATTCAATAAATGATATTGGATAATTACCTTGAAAACATATTCAACAAACGCAAATAATGGTTCGCTTCACGCAAAACATGATCTCCCAGCAGAGGAATTATAATAGATTTGACTTTGCATGAAAGTATTCCCTGTGTACCTTGTGCCTTGAAATTCCTTAATTCCTGAGTTGCCTTCAAGCTGTCATCTGTAACTTTTGCCAATGGTACTGTCATATCAATTGCTGCTTTGGCTTCAGCTGTTAGTTGGTCAAATTCATTTCCGAAATCGTTTGCTTTGCTTAATAAAGTATTTTCGGTCGGATCAAGCAAACCTCGAATAAATTTTGCATGCTCTGCCATTTGCCTATTCCAGAAAAATTCCAGTTCAAATGCTTCTTTTTCCGTATTGATTTCCTCTCTGTTTTGTAGTTTTTGTACATGGAACAGGTATAATCTTGCCTCTCTTAAAATGTGTTCGACCAGTAATGGATAATTGAATGTAAACATTTTGCATGACAAAACATTTGAGAGTATCGTGGTTTTTAGTTGTATCAAACCTGTAATAAGGCTTATCGCCCTTTGGTTAATCATTGATACCCTTTGTTCAAGTATCGGGCTGATCGTAGCAGAAACTCCACCTGTTAAAGCGTTTTCTGCTTGAGTAAGCTGGGTTGGTATCTGTACTCCAGTAAAATATGATGTAGCCATTTCTGCATTTTGAGTATAAGGAGTTGTTACTTCGCCTGATTGTAGAACACCAGGGCTTGCAATACCATTAGATAGTGAAATGACTTCACCTAACAGACCGTCAAATCCCCTTCTAAAAGCATCTGCTTGTTGAATAAAGTTATTGTCTTTCGGTGTAAACCCCGCTTCAAGAAAAAACGAGTGTTCTTTCATTATCCTTGTAAAGAACAAATGTATATCCAGGGATTGCCGAACGAAGTCCCTATTTGAAAGCATAGGAATTCCCCCATAATATTTTTAATATATACTATGTCAATGTTACATAATTGCTACAAAATTTAACTATAATCCTTATATGAATACTATGGGTAAAATTCTTAACGTTTAGGTACTTATATAAAAATTCTTATAACTTTATATAGAATTAATAAAAGTAATAAAACCCAGATTAGAATAATTATCACACCCGCAATCCAATTTCTTGGCTTGCCATTCCGGAAAACACTACCTGCCTGCTCCCGGCATTCTTGTAATACTTTGTCAGGTATCATTCTTATTGCAAGTGACACTCCTAACGGAATTAAAATCAAATCATCAAGGTAACCGAGTACAGGTATAAAATCAGGTATAAGATCAACCGGACTTAAGGCATACCCTATCACCAAAATCATAAAGGCTTTTGCGTACCATGGTATATCTTTCCGTTTATACGCAATATATAAAACCCTTACATCCCTTTTAAGTGCTTTTGCTTTAGATTTAAAAGCCTCGAACCATCTTTTAAATGTACTTTCCATTTTGTGCACCCTTTTTAATACAGCCATTTATTTACTTTCAGGTAAAGCCTCACCGTTCCTAACCTTACAGTATTCAGCCACTTCTGGATTTTCAGTACTTTTAGCATTGTTCTTAATCAGTAAGTATCCAATTACTCCTGTAATTACTGCTAAAGCTGCTAAAATCAACGCTGTTATGAGAATACTCAAACTAAGCTTACCCGTTAATACCTGATAGCTGCCTATAAAACCGAACAGAATAAACGCTCCTGCAGAAACCAGCTTTATTGTCCTTTCTGGTATCCGCTTACACATTACAACCCCAACAATTATTCCTATACCGTCAGCTATAAGCATTCCTGTTGTGGTCCCCATCAGTATACCAACTGGGCTTGCAGAGAACTTAGTGGAAAGCGCAACAGTAGCAAGCTGTGTCTTATCACCCATTTCTGCAAGAAAAAATGCAACTGCTACTGTAAAAATCGCACCATACTTTGTCACCCTGTTTTCTTCACCTTCAAGCTTATCTCCTCTAATTGTCCATAAACCGAAGAAAACAAAGGATAATGATGCAATACCCTGTATCCAAATCTGTGCGGATTCAAAGCGAGTTAGGAAATTACCAGCTGCAACAGCTAGTGCGTGGTTAAGAACAGTGGCCAGAAAAACACCCATCAGTACCTTAGTAGCCTTATACTTTGTAGCAAACGCCATTGCCAGAAGTTGAGTCTTGTCCCCCATCTCTGCCAGTACAACAGCACCAACAGAAAACAAGTATACAATAAAAGTAGAATACATTAAAATCATCCTCCTGAAATTTTTTAAGTTAAAAAAAGACTTTCAACATAACCCTTTACAAAAGGATTATGTTAAAAGTCTCGTTACCAAATTGGGTTACAAAGCCAGGTAAATTACTTTACCAGTATGTTGACCTTGTAATTAAAACTACTCCCTCTTAACATGTACATTTTATTATATCCTGTAATAGCTTGTCAACATGAGAATTCCGAGTACTTTACGGATACCGTTTCAATTTCAAAACAAAAGAAACTTTTATATTAAATATAAGAGTTTCTTTGTTTGAAACAATTTTTCCTTTACATTATCCAATGTACTATAAAGTAACTAAATGTTTGTTTAGCTTTGCCTTTACTGCACACTATCTTTAAGAGCTTTACCTGCCTTGAAAACAGGCACTTTAGAAGCAGGAATCGTAATTTCTTCCTTGGTCTGAGGATTACGTCCCTTTCTTTCAGCCCGGGCTCTCACTTCAAATGATCCGAACCCTACAAGTTGAACCTTGTCATCTTTAGAAAGTGCTTCTTCTATGCTCTCTGTAAAAGCGTCCAATGCCTTTTCCGCATCCTTTTTTGTCAAATCGCTTTTCCCAGCAATACTTGCAATTAAATCCGCTTTATTCATTTCGCCGTCCTCCTTTTATTTCCTAATTGTAAACAAAAACCGATGTAAATATACATTCCTACTTAAGAATTATTCTTAGTCATTTTATCATTTTATATGTATTTTAGAGGCTTCCCAAAGCTGATCCATTTCCTGAAGTGTCATTTCCTCCATTTTCCTTCCGGACTCAATGCTCTTGCTTTCTACATATTCAAACCTTTTAATGAATTTTTCTATGGTTCCTGTCAAGGCAAGCTCCGGCTGGATTTTCAAAAACCTTGAAAGATTTACAAGTGAGAAAAGGCAGTCTCCCATTTCATCTGCGATTCTATCCTTGTCGTCTCCCTCTATGACTTCCTCAAGCTCACCGATCTCTTCATGGACCTTTTTGATCACATCACTGATGTTATCCCAGTCAAACCCGACCTGTGCCGCCTTTTGCTGAACCTTATAGCCTCTCATCAAGGCAGGCAGGATAGAAGGCACATCTTTTAGAACGCCGGCCTGATTTTTCAACCCTTTTTCTTTCTTTTTTATTTCTTCCCAATTGCTGACTACCTCATCAGGAGTGTCTGCCTTATCATTGCCAAATACATGAGTATGCCTTAAAATCATTTTACGGCATATGCCGGTAATCACATCATCAATCGTAAAAGTCCCTGCGTCTTTTCCGATCTGTGCGTGAAATACGACCTGCAGAAGAACATCTCCAAGCTCTTCACTAAGCTTATCGGTGTTTTTCAGGTCAATTGCCTCCAGCACTTCATAGGTCTCCTCTATCAGGTACTTTTTTAAGCTTTCATGGTTCTGATCCCTGTCCCAGGGGCATCCGTTTTCACTTCTTAAAAGAGTCATTATATCAAGCAAATCCTGAAAGGTATATTTATCCTTCAACATATGATCATCTCCCTGCAGTCAATATTTTCTCCGACACTACAGGATTTATTATAGATATATACAAAGTTAAATTCAACCAAAAGTTTAAATACTTTTAAAACCTATTAAAAAGGGGACAGTTCAGTTGTCATATATAAGTTATAACAACTAAGCTGTCCCCTTTTTTTGTATGGCAGCCAAAGGTTTACTGTTCCATTTGCTTGCCGAGAAAACCGGCTGCGGACTGAGCCAATTTGGCTTCTACCTCTCCCATTCTTGCATTAGGATCCATTGATAAAAGCAAAACTGCTCCTATAGGATCACCTTCAGAAATTATAGGAGATACAACCTGTGAAGTATATTTTCTGTCTGAACTCTCATCTGCGATTATTGAAATCGACTTTTCATCGGGAGATTTAACAACCAGGGTTGTCTTTTCCTCAATAATCCTCTCAAGGTCTTGGCTTAACGGTTTTTCAAGAAATTCCTTCTTTGAAGCTCCCGAAACCGCTATGATTGTATCCCTGTCAGTTATGCATGTGATATGTCCGCTGGTCTTATGGAGTGAATCGGCATACTGTGATGCAAAATCACTTAATTCACCTATAGGTGAATACTTCTTAAGAATAACCTCGCCTTCCTTGTCAGTGAATATTTCCAGAGGATCCCCTTCTCTTATTCTTAAAGTTCTTCTGATCTCCTTGGGTATAACAACTCTTCCTAAATCGTCTATTCTTCTAACTATTCCAGTTGCCTTCAATTTCTTTTTACCTCCTTGATTAGTTTAGTTATTGATACATTTTTAGTATTGATTTTTTGTTGGTGTTTTATACATATTAAGGTCTCTTTAGCATACACCTAGAAAAAAATAAAAATATTGAACATATACTAAAAGGGGTAAAAACAAAAGCCCCAGGGTTATCCCTGAGACTTTAAAACACTGTATATAGTTATATGCTTTTTATAGTAATTTTATTATATTGTTTATCATTTTTCTCAATATTGAACTTCTTGTCCTTTTTCAACTTTTCCAGCATGTTTTCATATTCCTTGCCGATAAATCCTGACTTTGCCGAAGCTTTCACTTCTTCAAAGGTTGGTTTCTTCATTATGTGGTAGCCGAAATCCGATTTAACTATTCCCGTATCACCCGGCTTTGCTTTAAATGACCAATCTTCAAATTGTTTGACCATATCACCTTTGTTGAAGGTATACTGCCCGCCGGTTTCTTTGGAACCGGGATCCTCGGTATACTGTGTAACCAGTGACGAAAAGCTTACTCCTGATTTAACCTTGCTAAGGATATCCTCCGCATTCTTCTTTACTTTTTCCAATTCAGCTCCAGCCAGTGCAGTTCCTGCCGAATTCTTGGTTGACAGAAGGATATGCCATACGGTAGTTGTTTTGTCCTTAACTTCCATGTTTTCATCATAATATTTCTTTATATCCTGGTCGGTTACCTTGATAGCGTCTTCTTTAGTTTTAATGTATTTATCCACAAGTTTGCTGTCTTTGTATATCCCTTTAAGCTGCTTCAATGTAATTCCATAATCCTGTTTAATTGCTTTCTCCGCGTTTTCCTTACCGTTGTTGCCTTTTATTATAGTGTCGATATAGGTATCTACGGAACTGATATCGCTTTGATCAAGCTTTACGCCTTCCTCTTTAGCCTTAATGAGCTGTATTTTAAACTCCTGTACTTTTCCTAGTGCCTGTTCCTTTGCATAATCTTCGGCATTCATTGTTCCCAATTTGCCTTCCCAAAATTTATCCACAGAAGAAGCATCGCCTGAACCCAATCCTACTGCATTTTCTATACTGCTTTTAACATTTGCCAGAAAAAATTTATATTCCGCTACGGTTATCTTCTCCCCATCAACCTTTGCAACATAATCGCTTGAATTATTCATAAAAAAGACTCCGAACCCTATTGCCAGAGCTAACACCACGACAGCAGCTATGGCTATAAAAAACACCTTGTTTTTCAAGTCAACCTCTCCTCGCTTTAATTATTATAAATAATATCCGCAACTCCTGCATTTTTACAGCTTGTCCGCGAATTAACCGGTGGCAAAATTGACAGAAATATGCATTATATACTATTTAATACCTTAATTATAATTGAAAATTTATCTTACTTCAATTGATTTATGTCTTGTAACAAAATCTTAATATTTGACAATAAAGCCTCTCGTTTTATATCTGTGGCCTTAAAAGTAATATATGGGGCATTGCTTGCAGTAAACATAAGCTTCCTTTTGTATTTATCCATCAGCTTGCTCAATATGCCCAGATCTACCTTTTCACTGTCTTTAAACTGCAAAATGACATTGGTATCTTTTTCCTGTATGCTTGCAAAACCACAATTTCTGCCAAGGAACTTAATGTTAGCTATCATTATAAGATTCCTGACTGCTTGGGGCATGTCTCCATACCTGTCTGTCAGCTCATCCTCGATGTCCATAATATCCCGGTCATCCTGAATGGCGGCAATCTTCTTATACATCTCTATTTTCTGAGTTTCAGATCCGATATAGGAGTCATCAATATATGCGCTGATGTTGACATCTATTGATATTTCCAGTTCATCTTCTCCGGCCGGTTCGCCTTTCAGCTCCCTGACCGCCTCATCAAGCAATCGGCAGTACATGTCATACCCTACAGAATCCATCTGTCCATGCTGTTCGGGACCAAGCAGGTTTCCGGCCCCCCTGATTTCCAAATCCCTCATGGCGATTTTGAAGCCGGAACCGAATTCAGTAAATTCCTTTATTGCAGAGAGTCTTTTTTCAGCCACTTCGGATAAAATTTTATCCTTTTTGTAAGTAATATATGCATATGCAAGCCTGTTTGAACGGCCCACCCTGCCTCTAAGCTGGTATAACTGTGCAAGCCCCATTGCATCAGCGTTTTCAACTATAATGGTATTTACATTAGGCATATCCAACCCTGATTCAATGATAGTAGTGCATATCAGCATATCATATTCATAGTTCATGAAACGCATCATTATGTCTTCAAGCTGCTTTTCATCCATCTGCCCATGGGCTACGGCTATTCTGGCCTCCGGTACCAAAGCCTGCAATTCTATTGCTTTGAGCTGTATTGATCTAACCTTATTGTAAAGATAAAAAACCTGGCCGTTTCTTGCCATTTCACGGTTAACTGCATCTCGTAGCACGTCGGGATTATATTCCATGACATATGTCTGAACAGGGTAACGCTCCTCTGGCGGCTCTTCTATTGTACTTATGTCTCTTATTCCCACCAGAGACATGTGAAGAGTTCTTGGTATCGGAGTAGCTGTAAGAGTCAGAACATCAATATCCGGTTTAAGACTTTTTATTCTTTCCTTATGGCCCACTCCGAACCTCTGCTCCTCGTCTACAACCAGCAGCCCAAGGTCTTTGAACTGAATATCCTTTTGAAGGAGCCGGTGAGTTCCGATCAAAACATCAACATTCCCGGCTTTGACATCTTTTAGTATTTTCTTCTGTTCTGCAGGCGTCCTGAAACGGCTGATTACCTCTACCGATACGGGGAAATCCTTCATTCGCTCCTTGAAATTGCTGTAGTGCTGCTGAGCAAGTATTGTTGTCGGCACAAGGTATGCAACCTGTTTTCCATCCATTACCGCTTTGAATATGGCCCTGATCGCAACTTCCGTCTTTCCGTATCCGACATCACCGCACAATAGTCTGTCCATCGGCCTTGCAGATTCCATATCGGATTTAATTTCTTCTATGCACCTTAACTGATCTTCGGTTTCCTCGTATGGAAATATTTCCTCAAACTGCCTCTGCCATACTGTATCAGGTGAATAGGCGTTCCCCTTCGAGGCCTGCCTGGCGGCATATAGCTTAACAAGCCCTTCCGCAAGCTCCTTGAGCGATTCCTTGACCCTCTTTTTGGTTTTACTCCATTCTGTTCCGCCAAGCTTGTTCAGCTTCGGCAGCTTTCCCTCAGAACCAATGTACTTTTGAATCAGATCAAGCTGATTCGTCGGTATATATAAATGATCGCCTTCCTGATATCTGATCTTTAAATAGTCCCTTTTCACATTATCAACAGCCAGCTTCTGAATACCTACATATTGGCCTATTCCATGCGCCTGGTGGACAACATAATCCCCAAGGTTGAGATCGGTAAACGAGTTGATTCTGGCGGCTTTTTTTCTGGTTGAAGTCCTTTTGGCTTTTCTTTCCTGTCCAAAAATCTCTTTGTCACTAACAACAACGAGCTTGATGGAAGGGTATTCAAAGCCCTTGTTTAGGCTGCCGTGAGTTACTATTATCTGCCCGGGCAATATTTCAGCATCACAGCTCTCGGCATAGTACGCTTCAATCCCCTTTGATCTAAGGGTTTCAGCAAGCCTTTCACCTCTTCCTCTGGTTCCGGCGAGAACGATTAACTTAGAATCCTTCTGCCTGTATTCCTTAAGCTCTTCAATAAGCAGATCGATGTGCCCTTGATAAGAGCTCATAGTTTTAGCTGCAATGCTGATGTGTTTATACTTTTCCTTACCTGCATCTACCGGCATCGTATTAAGGAATACAGAAATGCTATGGTCAAGCTTTTCCCGTATTGCCTCATAGTCAAAATTCAACTCAAAGCATTTTGGCAGGATCCTGCCCTTCTCGAGCATTCCCTTGCAAGCCTCACCGCTCTCCAGCAAAGCGTTTTCGATTCTCTGCCTGATTCTTGAAGGTTCATCTGCAAATACTATTCCGTCAGGTATATAATCTATTATTGTATCCGGCTGTTCGATAATATATGGAATAAACCTGTCCATTCCCGGAAAATGGTGTTCATTTTTTATCCTGTCCATATCATTTCGAATATTAGTTTCAACCTGCCTGATATAATCTGAAGAATTTTTACCGGTCACCTTTTTAAGAAATTCCGACAGGTCATTTTTCAAATTCCCTATTACTCTTTGCTTCCCTTCAACCGTATAAATAAGTTCCCTTACAGGAATGATTTTTACTTGGTCAACCTTATCTATAGACCTCTGCGAAAGGACATCAAAGCTCCTGATAGAATCAATTTCATCGTCAAAAAGCTCCATACGGATGGCATTGTCATAATTAATCGTGTATATGTCAATTATTCCGCCCCTTATGGAAAACTGACCTTGTCCTTCTACCTCTCTTACCCTCTCAAAACCAATGGACACCAAATCCTGTGCTGTCTTTTCCAGATCAATTGTCTGCCCGACTTTGAAGGACAACAGGCTTCTTTTGAAAATGGGTTCCGGAACAAGCTTTTGTATCAGGGCTTCTGCAGATGTAACAACAGCAGAGAATCTCCCATCAACAATCCTGTCAAGTACCAGCAGCCTTTGGAAAACGGCATCATAGCTTTTCGCTTCAACATCATGCAGCATTATTTCCTTCGATGGAAACAGCAGCACCTGATCACCAAGGAAAAAAGCCAAATCCTCATATATCTTCCTTGCTTGTATGTCATTGTAAGCAATAAACAGTCCCTTTTGCCCGAGATGGTTCAAAACAGACACGCAAAGATGAGCCTTCTGAGATTCTGAAGGCCCTGACACGGTAATAGGTTCTGTATAGTTCCTGATGGATTTCAATATACGGTTGTATTCGTCAATCTTAAGAAGCGGATCAATTAAGCAATTCATTGTTACCTCTACTTATTATACATATTCATTGCGGCTTCTGCTCCGGATTTGATTATTGCCTCGATTGCTTCGGCAGCTTTTTTTATGCTTTCGTCAATCAGCTTTCTATCATCTGCATTGAATTTACTGAGCACGAAGTCTGCCATATCCCAGCTTTCGGGAGGACGCCCTATCCCAATCCTCACCCTCGGGAAATCCTCGGACTGGATATGGTAAAGTATCGACCTCATGCCATTATGTGTTCCTGAGCTTCCCTTGGCTCTAACTCGAATTTTCCCGACTGCAAGGTCTACATCATCATAAACCAATATCAGATTGCTCATAGGCACCTTGTACCAATCAACCAACTCTCTTATGCTCTCCCCGCTAAGATTCATAAAGGTTTGAGGTTTTGCGAGCAGCACCTTTTCACCGCCTACTGTTCCGTCGCCCCAGAGCGCCTTATACTTGACTTTTGAAACCTTTATATTAAACTTGGCAGAAAGAAGGTCAATTGTGTCAAACCCAACATTATGCCTGGTATTATCATATTTTTTGCCCGGATTTCCCAACCCTGCAATCACAAACAAATTATCCAAAACGAACCCCCTCGACCGTGGCTTTTACCAATTGAATAACATTAAGCCGTATTGCTGTATACTTATTATTCCATAACAGCTGCAATATAAATCTATCCCAACAAATCTTTCTTATTATACATTATTTTTTTGTTTTGAACAAAAAAATTCTTGTGTACCCCTACTGTAAGAGAGGGGCATGGGGTGAGTTATTCAAATTCCACCAAAAGCAAAGGGTGGACACAAGGCCCACCCCCAACATATATCAATTCATCTGTTGATTAGTTTTTAAGTCTTTTGACTGTCCATTGTCAACTGCAGTTAATCAGGTTTGTGTGAATAAAGTGCTTATTGATATATCTCCGTATATTCTCTCTATTGCCTCCGCAAAAATGCTTGCAACCGAGAACACCTTTATCTTGTCTATTTTCTTTTCATCAGTAAGCGGTATGGTATTCAAAATAGCCATTTCCTTTATTGAAGAGTCTGAAATTCTTTGAATGGCAGGCCCCGACAGTACTGCATGAGTGCAGCATGCGTATACTTCTTTGGCGCCGATTTCAGCCAAAGCATTAGCAGCATTTACAATGGTTCCGCCTGTATCTATAAGGTCATCAACCATAATAACCCTTTTGCCCCGTACATCACCGATAATATTCATTACTTCACATACATTTGCTTTCGGCCTTCTTTTATCAATAATCGCAAGCGGAACATCCAGCTTTTCGGCAAACTTTCTTGATCTTGTTACACTTCCTACGTCTGGTGATACAACTACAACATCACTGGTATCCTCGAATTTATCCTTAAAGTATTCCGCCAGCAAAGGCACTCCAAGAAGGTGGTCAACAGGAATATCAAAGAATCCCTGCAGCTGAGAAGCATGTAAATCCATCGTCAGCACCCTGTCAGCACCTGCAACGGTAATAAGGTTGGCAATCAGCTTGGCAGAGATCGGGTCCCTTGCCCTGGCCTTTCTGTCCTGTCTTGCATACCCGAAATAAGGCATTACCGCTGTAATTCTTCCCGCAGACGCCCTTTTTAAAGCATCAATCATTACAAGGAGTTCTACCAGATTATCATTGACCGGAGTGCATGTGGATTGGATAATAAATACATCCGAACCCCTGACTACTTCACCGATGTTGACTCTGGTTTCGCCGTCACTGAATTGTCCTACAGTTGCAACGCCAACCGGCAGCCCGATTTTATCCGCAATCTCATCAGCCAGTTCTCTGTTTGAATTCCCTGCAAAAATTTTTATGTCTTTTCCGTGCAAATTCATTTTAATTCCCCTCTTATATTGTTTATAGTATAAAAAAGTTTAGCCTTTCCTTTGCATTCCCTTTTTAACTACCCAGTCTTCCTTCATTACCTGTCTGGCTCTTGCTATTGCCAGTGAATTTTCCGGCACTTCCTCAGTAATCGTCGAACCAGCCGCAATATAGGCATTCTCCTTTACTTCCACCGGTGAAACAAGATTTACGTTGCACCCGATAAAGCAATTATCCCCTACAGTTGTCTTATTCTTCTTTTTCCCGTCATAATTTACTACAACAACTCCGCAGCCGAGATTTACGTTTCTGCCTATTTCCGCATCCCCGATATATGTAAGGTGGGACACCTTGGTCTTGTCCCCTATAACTGATTTTTTGACTTCAACAAAATCACCTATTTTTACGTTCTTTCCTATTGAACTTCCGGGCCTCAGGTAAGCAAACGGTCCAACATGTGTTTCATCGCCTATTGAGCTTTCCAATACGTTGGAATTATTAACTTCTACACCGTTTCCTATCCTTGAAGAAACTATTCTGCTATTCGGCCCTATAATGCAGTCATTTCCTATAACTGTTGAGCCTTGTATGATGGTGCCCGGGTATATAACTGTATCCGAGCCTATTTCAACTCCATCGTCTATATAGCACGATGAAGGATCAATCATTGTAACCCCGGAAAGCATATGTTTTCTGTTTATCTGCTTTCTTACTATTTCAGCAGCCTCAGCAAGCTGAACCCTGTCGTTAATTCCCAATATTTCATTTGGGTCCCCTGCCTTTACCGCCCCTACTTTCTTTCCGCTGTTTATAAGTATTTCGAGAGTATCTGTCAGGTAATATTCCCCCTGATCGTTGTCATTCTTTAATTTCTTAAGCGCATCCAAAAGTTCGTTAATTGAGAAGCAGTACATTCCTGAATTGACTTCTTTTGTTTGACGCTCTTCTTCGGTTGCATCACGATGTTCAACGATCCTTAATACATTTCCTTCTTTATCCCTTATAATCCTTCCGTAGCCTGTCGGATCAGAAAGATCGGCAGTTATCACAGTCGCTGAATTTCCTTTTTGCTTGTGACATGCTATAGTGTTGGTAATGGTTTCGGATGAAATCAGAGGCGCATCACCGGCCAGTACAAAAACCAAGCCTTCTTTTCCCTCAAGGTATTCAGCTGCCTGCATAACAGCATGCCCTGTTCCAAGCTGCTTTTCCTGTGTGGCATAAAGCACTTCCTCACCCATCACCTGTTTGACCTGATCAGCCCTGTGGCCTACAACCAGGATACATTCATCTATGCCTGAGCTTTTTACAGCCTTGTATACCCATTGCACAAGAGACTTTCCGCCAATAATATGTGTAACCTTGGAATTCTTCGATTTCATTCTTTTACCTTCACCGGCAGCTAAAATTACTGCCATAAGGTGTTCCATCATATCCCCCCCTTTAACCAAATATATTTTCTCATTTTTCATATATTTTTTCAACATAAAAGCTTTAAAAATGTATAATTTCAAATGCTCCGGAAATATTCACCTAAACAATAAAGGCACTTGATTTTAACAAGTGCCTTTTGTCCTATTCTTCAGAAGCTGTTGATTCGTATTTTTCAAGTATTGCCTTTTGTATCTTTTCCCTTGCAGTTGCATTTATCGGATGTGCTATGTCCTTAAATTCACCATCTGGAGTCTTTCTGCTTGGCATCGCAATGAATAAACCATTTTGGCTTTCTATCACCTTAATGTCATGGATTACAAATTCATTGTCAAATGTAACAGAAACAACCGCTTTCATTTTACCCTCGACATCAATCTTCCTTATGCGAACGTCTGTGATCTCCATGGATGTTACCACCTTCCGTAAATAATGAGTATTATATATATTCGATGCAAATTCATTTTTTCCTGCTTAACATAATAAAAAACTAGTGTTTTTTATTTATAAATCAATTTTCTACATTTTTCTTACTGCTAAATAAGTAAGCAATCGCTTGTTTTATAAAGAATTCAATATATATGATTTTCTCTTTTTGAATTTATTATACCTTTTGCGCCGGATTTATATCAATGATGCCCTTTTCCTCGTCAACCTTTTTCAATGTCAGCAATGGGATATATTTATCCACAAGTTTTTTTGACGGCTCAAGTGTTTCTACCAAAACTCCAATCCCGGCAATTTCACATTCAAATTCCTTCGCAAGCTCAATTATGCCCTTTGCAGTTCCGCCGCCCTTCATAAAATCATCTATGAAAAGAAGCCTTGAATTACGTTTTACTGCTTTAAGAGACAATGCCATTGTCTGGATTTTCTTCGATGAACCGGAAACATAGTTAATATTGACCGAATTGCCATCAGTAGCCTCACTGTAATGCCTTGCGATCACAAGAGGTACATTCAGAAACCTTGCAGTTGAAAGAGCTATAGGTATTCCTTTTGTTTCAACGGTAATTACATAATCTATACCACTATCTATAAAGTATGTAGCAAAAAGGCATCCTATTGCAGAAATTTTTTCCGGATTGTATATGATGTCAAGCATATAAAGGTATCCGCCGGGCAATATTCTTTCACTTTTCGAAAGATCAAGGCAAAGCGATTCCAGTATGTCTTTCTTTCTGCTGTCGGACATAGAGGGTATGAACCTTATTCCGCCCGATGCCCCCGGTATTGTTTCTATATTGCCCACACCGAATCTTTCAAAAACGCATCTCAATATGTCAATATCTTCACTTATTGTGGATTTGGCAGAACTGAACATTTCTGAAAAGCTGCCAAGGGTAAAAACCTTGCATGGTGCATCAGATAATATTTTAGTCAGTGCCGCTATGCGTTCATTTCTTTGAAACTTTTCCATCAACATGCCTCTATTCTAAAAATTCTTTTATTATTTTGTACCTGAATTTATTTCCTATATTATATAATATCGAATATTAATAAAAATTTCTATATAATTGTTCGGATTTAAACAAGTCACACAATAAAACCGCAAAGCATTCAATCCGCCAATTTTGCCTGCATGGCAGGTTTAACTAATAAGTACAAGCAGCATGCCATATAATATTAACTATATATTTAACATTATTTATAACTTTAATTTTATCTGGAAAAGGTGTATTATTAAGGATGAAATTTTTATTTTGTCCCTATAATATCAATAGAATGAAGCATTATAAGATAACGAGGAGTGTTCGCATGTTGAATGGATCAAACATTTTGGAATCACAAAATATCAAGCACATACATTTCATAGGGATCGGCGGAATAAGCATGAGCGGCCTGGCGGAAATACTTGCCGACATGGGTTACAAGGTTACCGGTTCAGACCTTAAGCCCTCCGGCATAACATATAAGCTTGAAAAGCTTGGAATTAAGGTTTTAGCAGGACATAGCGAGGATAATATAGTTAATGAGAAGCCCGAACTGGTAGTATATACAGCAGCAGTAAAACAGGATAACCCCGAGCTGGCAAAAGCTGTTCAAATGGGTATTCCCACAATAGACAGGGCCACAATGCTGGGACAGATAATGAAAAGGTATCCCTACAGTATCGCAGTTTCCGGGACTCACGGAAAGACTACTACTACATCCATGGTTACAATGGCAATGCTTGAAGCGGGCGTTAACCCGACAATACATATTGGAGGAGAGCTTGATGCAATAGGCGGAAATACAAAGATCGGCGACAGTAAATACTTTGTTTCCGAAGCCTGCGAATACTGTGACAGCTTCCTGAAATTCCATCCTTTTCTTGCAATAATACTTAACATCGAGCTTGATCATGTTGATTACTTTAAGGATATAGACCATATTAAGCAGTCATTTGTAAAATTTGCTTCTCTTGTGCCCAAGGACGGTTATGTAGTAGCTTGTGCCGACGACCCCAACACCGTTTCCATTTTGGGGGAAATTTCGAGCAACATAGTAACTTACGGAATCAAAGCAAAGGATGCAATGTGGACCGCCGAAGGCATTGATTTCGACGGTGCAGGACACCCGTCTTTTGATGTCTTGAAAGGGAAGGAAAAGCTATGCCGTGTAAATCTCAACGTACCCGGAATACATAACGTAAATAATGCTCTCGCAGCATTTTCTGCATGTTATTCGCTGGATTGCAGTGTTGAAGCAATAAAAGCAGGCCTGGAGAAGTTCGGGGGTACCAACAGGAGGTTTGAACTGAAGGGTTCAAAAGGAAATATAACGGTTGTAGATGATTATGCCCATCACCCATCAGAAGTTAAAGCTACCTTAAAGGCTGCCCGGAACACCGAACACTCTAAAATATGGTGTGTTTTCCAGCCTCACACCTATACAAGAACCAAATCGCTCATGAATGAGTTCTCAAATGCGTTTGCAGATGCTGATTCAGTTATCGTTGCCGATATTTATGCGGCTCGGGAGCTTGATAAAGGAGAAATCCACGCCAGTGCACTTGCGGAGAAAATTAGCTCAACAGGTCAGAATGCGCTTTATATACATGGTTTTGACAATATAGTAAGCTATCTTGACAAAAATGTATCTCAGGGAGACCTGATTATTACAATGGGTGCCGGAGACATATACAAGGTTGGGGAGTTATATTTACAAAAGGATAAATAGGGGGGAACGTGTTGAAAAGGTTTTTTAAGGCCGTCGGCTGGGCTTTGCTTTATATCGCTGTATACTTTGGTGTAAGTATTGCAATAGGGTTTATGATCACAATTGCCGTTGTTATTGCCAGAGCAATCGGAGATCCAGGAATATTTAATAATAAAGAACTGTTCAGCAATACAGTAACTGACGATATCAAAGAATTAACCAATTTGATCCTGATTTTAACAAGCCTTGCTTCCTTTTTGGTTTTTTGGCTCATTTACAAGGGAAGGAAAAAGAGTATTTTCAAAGTATGCAGCATGAGAAAGATAAGTCTGAAAGGAATCGGATTAATATTTCTTCTTGGCTTGTCCTTCAACATTCTTGTTACCTGTTTACTGTCTTATATAACGCAGCTTCCTGCTCTTGAGAAGGCTGTAAAAAGCTTCGAAGATATTGAAAAATCAATAACCAGCGGCAATATCATATTTACTGTTATAGCCGTAGTTCTAATAGCGCCAATATTTGAAGAAATATTCTTCAGGGGCATCCTGTTCAATGAAATCAAGAACGGAATGCCTTTGGCAATTGCGTTTATTGTACAGGCTGTAACCTTCGGCCTCTTTCACGGTAATTGGATACAGGGCACATATGCCTTCGCACTTGCGCTTCTGCTCTGCCTTGTTTATATATGGTACCGGTCAATATGGGCCAATATAGCTTTCCACTTTGCCTTTAACCTTACAGCTATGATCACCGACAAAATTCCCGACAGGTTCAGCGAAGGACTTTGGGGAATAAGCATTACGATAGCAAGCGGTTTAATTGCTGCTTTACTGGTATACCTTGTATATAAGGCAAGGTCAAAACCTGACGAAAATGAAAACTGTGAAATTGAATCAGCTACAGCTTGATGGATAAAGTCCACCCGATTTCAACATATGCTTTCAAAAAAAGACCCGAAAACAGAAATTTGCTCTGTTTCGGGTCTTATATACATTGTTTATTAAAATATATCCGCAGATAGATTTTCTTACAATCTTGCCATACAATTCTATAATTATGTAGGTTTTTTGGAAATTAATTATAGCTAAAGCCAGCACCAACACAATTAAAACCACAACTATAACTACAACCCGTTTTACAACTACCTGTACAAGTCCCCCCACAAGCAACGGCACAAGTACCGCCACAAGTAACTGAACAGTACTGGCTACAAGTGCCGCAAGTATAACCTCTTATATCCTGCCTTGACTTGCAAACTTTTTTACTGGAAAACAAACGTTCCATTATAAGCCCTCCTTTTATTTGCTCTTTTAATATCTATCTGTAGCTATTAAGACGAACGAAGGATTCAAACTTTTTAACCTCATAATTGTTTAACATTATTTATTAATATATATCTGCAGATAGCTTTACTCACAATCTTGCCTTACAATTCCACTATGTAGGTTCTTGGGAATTAGAACTTACTCACACCATTACATCCGCCAGAACAACTACTACCACAACCCATACAACCTCCAGTACAACTAATACAACTCGCACCGCAGCTATAATTACAATTCCAATAACCATTTACATCTTTCTTAGACTTAACAATTTTTTTATTAGAAAACAACCGATCCATAATAAACCCTCCTTTAATTTGGCAGTTTAATTCCTATCTGCAGATATAAAGATGAATCATTTTTAAGCCAATCATTATTTTACTAAAAAAATCTCACAGGTCTGAAAATCTATATTCCAGCTATAACCCTCAAGACTTTTCCAGTTATATTTTTGATGCATTTTGTCCCACCATGACTGTAAATTTAACTTAACCTTGCCTAATTCGGATATCATTTTATCCTGCATAATTTCTTTTTTCTCATCAAAAAGTAAATCATTCTCAAGTGTAGCTGCAAGCTCTTCAATTCCAACTTTTCTTTCAAAAAGCATCATTACTTCATTTTTCTCCTCCTCGGTTACACTTCCGATTATTTCTTTATACATAATTAAAACTTCCTTTCATTATATTTTTACTAGAGTTTCCAATGGGTCGTTATAGTCAATTTCTCTTAACGTATTTTCAAATTTATAGATACTGTTTTCTTTGAGCAGTCTTTGTAATTTCATAGAATGTTCTCTTTCTATGTGACTTATTACACACTGCATTTTAGAAGGTATATTTATCTCATTTGTCATTTTTTTGTTTAGATATTTGCATCTGTTACAGTTATAAACATCACACGCAGAGCATATAGGCGCGTTTTCTAGCTGGAGTAACTGAGAATTTTTTATATTTATGCCATCTTCGATAGTGCCTATGTGGTAATCTGGGTCATCAAAGTAAAATGCAGGGCACATATAAATTCTTCCGTTCGGTGCAAGTGCAAAAGAACCGGTACCTGCGTCACAATTCTTCATAGACTTTAAATTCCATATATCGGTCAACACATTTATTTCAATTTCTTCGCCCTGCTTGTATTTATCTGCAACAAAAGTAACTACTTTATCCAATTGCATTTTATACTGTTGTGCATCTTGATCATTCCATTCACTAATATCTTCAATTTCAAGATTTATTCTGTATACTACACTGAAAAGCATCACTATCAATTCAAATAAGTTATGTATATTATGCCTGTTGAGAAGTAAAATGCCGGGAACTTCTCCATCCTGATTATCTGTACAGTTGTCATATATTGAAATTGCATTGCCGACTTGTCCTGCCTTACCAATAATAAGGTAATCCTGATATTTTTCTTCATCTACTACCTGCGGAGTTCCTAGAAAGACAGGTGTATAGCCATTTGCATCACAAAAAGCAATTCCCATTTCCAGAAATTCTGGAGTCATAATGTTATCAGTACCTTTTGTATTTCTATAGGAGCAATGGGGTGTTATTTTATCTGAAGTTATAAATTGCAAGTATTTCTTTTTTTGAGGTTCTCTATCTATTGCCAATTTTGTTCTTTCAGAAGGCAGACCCGTCAATCTTTCATACTTATCCCAAAAATATTTGTTTGCCCGCACAGTTGCTTTATGCATCTTGCATAAATTTATAGCTCTTTGGTAAATAGTATCGGTTTCTGCCAAATCGTAATTGCATCCTTGGCACCATGCACAGCCGCTGGCCACTTCACACTTAACACATTCCAGCGGACTTTGACTTTTAAGACTTAATGCCTGAAAGGGCCTTAGTTTGTCCTGACTAATCCCAGTATCTGAGTTTCCTACACATATTGCTTTCCGGTTATTTAGGCTGATATTATAAAACCTTACGCACGGAAAAAAGTTGCCGTCACAGTCAATTGCCAGCATTTTACCTGCACCGCAATAATTTTTACCTAAATCTTCTTCTCTAAGAGGGTTTCCAATATTGGGGTCAAAGAATCTTACTGAGTAATCTTCCCAAAGCTTATATTCAAGGACATAGTCAGCAAGCTCCCTGAGCTGCTGCTCCATAATTATGTCGTCACCCTCTTCCCACACATCCTCAAACACTACATTAGCAGCTACTGTTTTTATACCATTATCCCAAAGGCTAATAATACTATCTTTAAGATAAGGAATGTCATCATGGGAGAAGGTAGCCTTTGAAGATGAGCCAGGGAATTGACTAAGCCAAAGTGGTACATTTTTAATTACATCGTCATAGGAACCACTGCCATCAGGCTTTATTCTCTGTAAGTCATGCTTCATCTTATTTCCGTCTACACTCAAGCCTATGGAAAGGTGGTACTTATTCTTTTTTATGTACTTCTGTACCGCCGGCGTGCCGTAAAGAAGACCGTTACTTGAGAAAGATAATCTGTAGCTGTTAAACCAGGGATGGTCAAGGAGGAACATCTGTTGTTTTATATAGTCTGTTATTCTGTCTACCAGTTCTATTTCTACAAAAGCCTCTCCGCCTATAAATTCCCATATCACTGACTTTTCATTAAAAGTGTCTCTCTCTGAAAGTAAGTAGTCCACAACCTTTTTAGCTGTTTCAAAGGTCATCTTTTTAAAGCTGTTTTTGCCTGTCATATAGCAGTATTTACAAGCAAGGTTACAGTCTTCTGTCACACAAAAGGTTATTGATTTCGGCATTCCATCCAAGCCTTCCCATACAGGGTTTAAACTTCCCATTTTAATTTTTGTATTGCTTTCCATGGTATCACTCCTTTTTTAAAGTCCCTTAAGTAGGGCTTCTTTAGCTTCCTTATAAGAAAATTTATTCTTGTCTTTTAACACTCGAGCCAGATGTCCTGATATATAGGCTGCTGACAGGCTTGTACCTCTTACATTTTGTATATTTGGTACTCCTTTCAAGCACTCTATACCGTCAATTCCTGCTGGAGCATAGAAAAAACCCTTTTTATACGAATATTGCATACAATCATCAAATCTATCTGACTTTACTCCAATAACCCCTTTAAGATAAGCAGGGTAGGAAACCCTTCCTATATTTTCAGCAGCAGCTACCAGCGTTATATTAAGTCTTTTTGCCTCTTTTACTATTTTTCTCATTGGAAATATGTATCTTTTTTTCACAGTACCCAGACTCATATGTATAATGTCGGGCTTATAGTCAAATACCTGACTTAAGGAATATGCAAGTATTCTTCCGTCTGACGATAGGTTCTCGTCAAGAATATTTACACTTATAAACTCTACATCACTGCATATATGGCGTATTATCGCAGCTACTATTGTACCGTGAAGGTTTCTCACAGGCAGGGTGCTGTTCTCTTCTATATATCCTTCACTGTTAATTCCAAAACCTGTTGAATGTATCACACACTCATTTAAATTGCACATCTGTGTATTTATCCCACTATCAATTACAGCTATCTTGATTTTCCTGCCGATTTCTTCTATATCAAATCACCTCGCTGCTATAATCATTTATAAGCTCTAACTCAGCTTTATATAGATTCTTATATACTTTATTCGTGTGAATTAATGAATGGTGATTACCATGACCGACTATTTTTCCTTTGTCCATAACATATATAACATCGGCTTCAATTATTGTAGATAGTCTGTGAGCTATCAGTACTACAGTACAATCTCTAGCTATGGTATCAATGGCCTTCTTTATATAAAACTGGGATTCATTATCCAGAGAAGAGGTCGCCTCGTCAAAGAGTATTATCTTTGATTTTTTTAACAAGGCTCTTGCTATAGCAATTCTCTGCCTTTGACCACCTGATAGATTTACACCGTTTTCTCCTATCACCGAATCATACTTATTGGGCAAAGTTTCAATATACTCATGTATATAAGCTCTCTTGCAGGCACTTTCTATTTCCTTCTGGGATGCATGTGCATTTGCAAGTAATAGATTCTCTTTTATGGACATTGTAAACAGAACAGGCTCTTGTCGTACAACTGAAATATGCTTTCGTAAATCTTCTTCCTTAATTTCATTTATATCTGTGCAGTCAATGAAGATGCGGCCTTTACAAGGGTCATAAAGCTTAAGTATTAAATTGAATATGGTGGTTTTGCCGCTTCCGCTGCTTCCTACTATGGCTGTCCTGCTTTTGGCCGGGATATTTATAGTTACGCTATCCAGTACATTTGAGTCGTTATCATAGTGGAAGGAAACATTTTCGAACTTAACTTCACCAGTTATATTGTCTATACCTCTTTCACCGAATTTCTCAGCGGAATAAGACAGTCCGTCTATCAACAGAAATATTCTTTCAAGGGAATTCATAACCTGTTGTAAATTAAGGTTAAACCTGCTTATGCTTAAAAGAGACCCTGAAAATTGCCCGGAGTACGAATAGAAGGCAATAAAATATTTTATGTCTAATGAGCCGTTTACAACGAACAGTCCTCCCACAAAAGCTACTGTCATCTGTGCAATAAAGTTTATAATGTTGGAAAGTGCCTGCGACTTGGCACTTAGAAGTGTTACAGTTATTATCATTTCCTTTAATTTGCTTGAAAGCTTTGTAAAAGAAATAAACTTATCATTTTTTATTCCCAAACTTTTTATTTCTCTTATGCCCCAGATAGCTTGACCTGATTCACTAAAGTATTTATCATTCAATTCGGACAAGTGTTTATTACTTGCCCTGATTTTTCTGCCGTATTTATTAAAGATATAAAAGGATACAGGGAAAGTAATTACAACAATTAAAGCTAATTTAACACTTATCGCAAATATGGTTATTCCTACGGCAATAAGACGTATCACATCCACAACAGTATTTATTAGTGTTCCTGTAATAGCATTTGCAACTTCACCTGCATCTCCATGTAACCTGGACATTAATTCGCCATTATTTATATCATCATAAGCCTTCACAGGGAGATCGAGCATGGCTTTGTACATATCCCTTTTTAAGTCAAATATTATATTTTGGTTTAGTGAAGCAAAGACATATGCCTGTAAAAAAGAAAGAATACTTGCAAGAATACCAAATATAAGGCTGTAAACTATATTAAGTATAGCACCGTCCATGTTTTTTTGGAAAAGGCTGTCCAATATTCTACCCCAAAATAGAGGTTGGGCTATTCCTGTGCCTATTCCGCTGACTATACACAAGAAAGCCAGCATAAATTTGATTTTATATGAAAATACATATTTCAGTGCTCTTTTTAGTAAGGTTAAATCTTTTTGCTTGAAAATTTTTATCATTATGATATAGTCCTCACATTTACTGATTTGCTATTTTGTAATAATTGATAGAACCAAATGAATTCTGACATATAAGTCCTGAATTAGAGTTAAATATAGCTCTTTGTTGACACAGTTAATTGTAAACATAATAGTCATAAAATGTAACACCGTATATAATTTATCATACATGGCTTTTCCTGTCAAATTTTATAGACTTGAGTACAATATTTTGGAAATTAGTTGGTCTTATGCAGGTATTAATTAGAATTTCAAAGAATATTGGAGAACTGTAGTAATCACAAAATTAAATAATCATCACAAAGTAATCATCAGTTTCGGACTTGTTAACGCCAAAAAAGGCCTTTCTATTTCTATTACAAATAATATAAAGCCATGAAGGATTTTGCTGATTTGTAAATGTCATAACTTTGAGTGTACAGGTTAAAGCAAAAAAAGACCCGAAAACAGAAATTACGCTCTGTTCGCGGGTCTTTTATATATTCGTCTTACTTCTTTGCATCCACCATTGCAAATTTGATTTCGCCTGTAACCGCAACCTCTCCATCAACGGTTGCCACTACCTTGGCCTTTACTACACCCATTTTGAACATGAGTATTTCAGCTTCCATTCTGAGAGTATCTCCCGGGAATACCTGTTTTTTAATTTTTAAGCCATCGATAGCTGCAAAAACCCCAAGTTTTCCCTTTCCTTCTTCAAGTGTAGCCACCGCCAAACCTGCAGTCTGGGCAAGTGCTTCAACCATCATCACACCCGGCATTATCGGAAAATCCGGGAAATGCCCTTGAAAAAAGGGTTCGTTTGCAGTTACATTTTTAATGGCAACTGCCCTTTTGCCCGGTTCAAGCTCTAAGACCTTGTCAACCATCAGGAAAGGATATCTGTGGGGAATAAGTTCACGAATTTCAATATTTGATAGCATAAAACAACCTCCGCTAAAGCAATTAATAATCAAAACAATAAATTAATTTTCCATTATCCCCGGCAAATTGTCAACCTAATTATGTAAAAGCTATAGCGTCTGACACCAATATTTCCGCTGATTAATTACCTGGGAAAATGCTTATTGCGCCTTGAGATTTTCCATCTGTAACTGTTATTTGCCGTCACGAACCTTTACTACAAGACCTCCACCCAAGGGTCTTTCCTGTCCACCGTATGAAGGCCTGTTTACAATCTTCCCTTTTACAATCATTTCAGTTGAAGCTCCGCCGTCAAGCATCGCGGCATTTTCTATGCCTTTGCTGAGAAGAAACTGGCCCAGCTCCTTTCCAGTCATTCCATAGCTGTACCCGGGCTGTCTTCCGTCTACCGTAAGCAGGATTATCTTACCGGACTTATCAATGCCGACAGCTGTCCTTGGGTCGTTATTCGTCGTAATCCCGATCCATTTATCATATTTTCCTATAACTACTTTCCCGTTCCTTACTATCCAGCTCCCGCATTCATAGCATTGGGCTTTTTTACCCAGATACGGACTATATTCGAATTTAACCTCGTCGCCTTGCTTCAAATCAGTATATTGCAGGCTGTCCCCATATACCGTCAATAACATTCCGTTATCAGGAATATCTGTCTCCCCGGATTTTCTTCCAATATCGGCAACTTTTCCGTCAACAATAGTAACAGTAATATTTTTACCTTGTGCTCTGTTGCTTGAACCATACCATTTCGTATATAAAACTGTCTTGCCTTTTTCGCCCTGACTGTTTACGCCGTCAAGCTTTATATGTCTTTTTCCGCATACAAGGTACTGGTTCGTCCTGAGTTCCTTAAGGCTTGCCTTGTTTCCCTCAATAGCCAGCACAGGGTAATCCCCTGTTGAATTCCTGATTAATTCGCCGTCTATCATAACCATGCCCGCAGGAAGCCCGTACAAGTAAAAAAAGCCGGCGTTTACAGCAGCATATGCATTGGTTCTTGACGCAATTGAGCTTAAGCTTTCATAACCGAACACGCTGTCATATGAAAGTACAGGCTTCACTTCGGCATTGCCCCCGCTGACATCAATCTCAAGTATGTTTCCCTGCTGTTTTCTTCCGTTGCTTGTAAAAGACACTTTTTCATACTTTACCGGAAATGCCTGTTTTACACGGCGGGCTTCAGACTCGTTTTTTTCAGGTAATAAAAAATGCCCTGCATATAAACATACGGAGGACATAATAAGCAATGCCAAAATTTTTATAATTCTCTTACTTTGTTCCTTCAACCTTTTCTGTATCCCCTTTATCCTCGCTTTTAGTCTCTGCTCCGCCGGATGTATTTGCTGAGGTTTTGTATACGTTGTCCATATTTTTGCTCAATTGCTTGTACATCATATCAGCAAGACCAACGGTACCTGATTTTGAAGCATTCTCCATCAACTTGTCATCGAGCATAGAATCGAAAATTTCCTTGCCGGAATCTTCATTTAAAAGACCGGACTTCGGAATAGAGGCTTTCATCTGCTTATACATCATGTTCAGCATTATGCTTTCAAAATCCTGGCAGACCTTTTTCAATTCCTGTTTGTCCTTATCGTCATATGCCTTCTTAAGACGCGCTTCGAAATCATCATCTGCCGCGCTGGTTTTTGCATTCTCTATAGTATTGTTCACCATTTTGCTGTTTATTCCGCTGATATCCATTTGCACACCTCAATCGGCTGTTGATCATATAATAATTATACTATTTCCCTTACATAAAACCAACGGTAATTAAATTAACATCTTTAATGTCATTTATCATTTAGTCAATTCTGATTAACGTTTTAAGTTGTTTGCCATGCCAAGCATTTCATCGGCTGATTGTATAGCCTTAGAGTTTATTTCATATGCTCTCTGAGCTACTATCAGTTTAACCATTTCTTCTACTACCTGTACATTTGAAGCTTCAAGAAATCTCTGCATAAGTACGCTTTTATCCGTTTGCTCTGAGTCTGCTACAGGTTCGCCCGAAGCAGAAGTTTTTGTGTAAATATTACTTCCAAGTGCTAAAAGTCCGCTAGGATTAGGAAACTGTACGATTCCGATTGACTGTCCAAGCGATTGGACAACACCGTCGGCATCAATATAGTTCAACTCGCCGGAGGCTGATACACTCAGCTTTTCGGGATCAACAGTAAGATATATGGGACTGTCATTCTGGTCAAGCACAGCATAGCCTTCTGAGGTTGTCAATTGGTTGCCTTGCTCGGTTACACTGATCTTGAAGCTTCCGTCTCTGGTATATACTGTTGTGTTATTTGGACCTATCACTTTGAAAAAGCCGGGGCCGTCTATGTCAAAATCCAAAGGATCGTCTGTTTTCTCCGGATTGCCGGCAGCAAAATCCTTTTTAGTCGCGACATAAGTGGTGCCGTGTCCAACCTGAAGATTGACAGGCTTGCCTTTTCCGTTAAGAACGCTTGCCTGGTCGAGTGTATTGTAAAGCAGATCCTTGAATTCCACCCTGTCCTTTTTATAGCTTGTTGTATTTACATTGGCAAGGTTGTTTGAAATAGTGTCAACATTCATCTGCTGTGCTACCATTCCAGAGCCTGCCGTATAAAGCGCGTTCATCATAATTCATTTCCCCCTTTATCTTACTGCTCCGATTTCATTAACTGCTTTCTCCAAGGTTCCGTCCTGAGCCTGGAGCACTTTCTGATTTGCTTCATATGCTCTCATTACTGAAATCATGCTAACCATCTCTTTAACAACATTCACATTTGACTGTTCCAGATACCCCTGTTGAACGGTTCCCGTAAACTGCCTCGGGCCGGCTCCATCCAAAGCACTGATAAGGTTAGAGCCGAATTTACGCAATTGCCTGGTATCTGTAAATTCTGTTATAAGCAGCTTGTCTACTGCTTGACCGTTTTGTACTATTGTTCCGTCGGATTCAACAGAGAAATTGGCATTTTGGAGGACAATCGGTCCACTTTTTCCCATTACGAGATTGCCGTCCACTGTGCTGAGCTGTCCGTTATTGTTTATGATAAAAGCACCATCTCTGGTATAATATTCTGCTTTCTGACCGTTTCCATCAGTAACCTGTACTGTAAAGAAGGCCGATTTGGAATCCTTAATCGCAAAATCAAGGTTGTTTCCGGTTTTTATAATCCCGCCCTGATTAAAGTATGTATAAACCTCGCCCACATCACTGCCAAGCTGCATATCGCCAACGTTTCCGCTGGGGTTCAGAGCACTTCGGGTATCATTTATTCTTTTTGTCAGGACGCTTGGAAAGCTTTCCAATACAACAGTATCTTGCTTGTAGGCGTTTGTGCTGACATTGGCAAGGTTATTCGATATGATGTCCATTTGCTTTTCATTCGCCAGCATGCTCCAACCTGAAGTGTAAAGGCCTCTGATCATAAGATTACTCCTAATAAAATATTTGCAGCAATTAATATATCGGAATTAATTTTGATTTGCTTAACATAAATCTTTGATCGAAAAGTATTTGAAATGGCCGGCTGTTTAATTATTCCTGAAAGACAAAAAAGAGGCTTACGCCTCTTTCACTGTTATTTTATCGTGTATTTCCCTTTCACCAGTATCCAGGAATCCGTCAGTGCCTTGATGCCCCTTCCGTCATCCATATACGCCAGCAGAAGTCTGTTAATCGGAAGATTCGAAGTATTTCCCACTTCTGTACCGAGCGTCAAATCCAAAAGGTTGCCGTTTTTCCCTTTTACAGCCCTTACCGATCCGGTTCTGACAATAAGTTCAGTTCCCGAAGCCGGCGTCATCTGTTTTCCTTTCAGGAGCTGATACAGCTGATACTGAGGTACTGCCGGAGCTTTTATGTTTTTCACCGCATTTGCAAGCTCTTCAACCTTAACTGAAAGTTGGAACACCTTCTTGGTCAAGTCAGAGTTGTCCGGGGCAGAGGAATTGTTCACCTTGTTAGTCAGATCAGCGACTTCAGATGAAAGCTGGTTGACACTTTTTGTCAGCCCATCCTTGAAGGTATCTAAATCATTTACCTTTTTCAGAATGCTGTTTATTTTCGCATCCACGTAACTCTGTGAAACAATGGGGTCATTGTCGGTGCCGGGATCGGGTGAGCCGGTGTTAACGGCTTGCACAATATGTACCAGTAAAAAACTTAGTATTATAACCAAAGCAGCTGTAAAGTAAAATTTACGGTGGCTCCTGAATATTTTCATCTTATGTACCCCCTATATCCTTTAGATATCGGTCAAACCAAAGCTTATTGTGAGTGCTTCGTTCACCCTCTCCATAAGTTCGTCGTCCAAACGTCCGATTTTTTCTTTCAATCTTTGCTTGTCTATGGTCCTTATTTGTTCAAGCAGTATTACAGAGTCTTTGACCAATCCGTATTCCTGAGCGCTGATTTCAATATGTGTAGGTAATTTTGCCTTATTAATTTGTGAAGTAATGGCCGCCGCAATGATTGTAGGACTGTATTTGTTGCCTATATCGTTCTGAATTACCAGAACAGGCCTTACTCCTCCCTGTTCAGATCCGATTACGGGGCTAAGGTCTGCATAAAAAATATCTCCTCGTTTTATTACCACTATCTTTCCAACTCCCCAAGCCTCTCCTCATATTTGTGCTGCTGTTCATTGTCCGCCTCAAAACACATTTCGACCAGCTTGACGTTAATCTCAGCCATCTCCTTGTATCCCTTTTTCATCTTATCCCTCGTTTCGATTTTCCTTATTTCTCTTATATAAAGTTTCATGGCCTCACGAACAAATTCGCTTCTGTTTGTTTTACCCAAAGAGACGATATCATCCACCTCTTTAAGCAAATTATCCGGAAGACTAACTAATATTTTCTTTAACTCAGCCAAAATAACCCCCCCACTCTTTTATCGGGTTCAACTTCTAAGAGAAATACAGAAAGTGCAATTATATATATAGTTCTCAAGATTTGGGATAAAAATGTATATAAAATAAAAATATTGTAGAATGCACAGCACAAAATTTTAATCCCCTATAGCATATATATAATTATATATGCTACTCTATGCATGGGTCAAATTAAAATTTTATTACTGACGCCCTGAAATGCAGGTAATTATATGCATTTCAGGTATTGGTATAATCAAATTTAAAAAAAGTTTACAATTAATCTATATGAGTTGAAAATAATTTATGTACTCAACTTATATCTATATAAGATAATTCAATACATCCGAGATTCTGCCGCCCTGCATGTACACCCTCGGCACCCTTTTCCCTATAAGGCAGACAACCTCGTAATTTATAGTGCCCATGCTTGCGGCAATATCATCCGCTTTTATTTCTGCGTCTCCCTGCCTGCCGAAAAGAACTACTTCATCACCTACTTTAACTTCGCTCTTGAGGTCTGTGACATCTATCATGCACTGATCCATGCAAACACGTCCTATAACCGGCGCAAACTCTCCGTTTACAAGAACTTTGCCCTTATTGCTTAGCAATCTGCTGTAACCGTCGGCATAACCGATCGGAATGGTGGCTATCTTGCTCTTCCGTTTAGTGGTGTATATTCTTCCGTAGCTTATGCAGGTATTTTCCTCAACATCTTTTACAAGTACTATATTAGCCTTGAGTGTCATCGCCGGTCTTAGATCAATCTTTGATTTATCTACTTCGTCGGATGGATACATACCGTATAGGATTATTCCGGGTCTGACCATATCAAGGTGCATCTCCGGGAATTCAATCACCCCTGCACTGTTTGCGGCATGCTTTATAGGAATATGGATTCCGATTCTTCCAAGTTCGCTGCAAACACTCATGAATCTTTCATACTGCATATATGTGTATGCCTTATCCTGTTCATCGGCAGATGCAAAATGAGTGAAAAGACCTTCGATTACAATACCGGGCAGTTTGCTTATTTCCTCAACGTTTTTCACTGCACTGTAGCCGGGCATAAAACCTACTCTTGTCATACCTGTGTCTATCTTAATGTGGATTTTGGCTTCCTTATTCAATTTGACCGCCGCATCAGAAAGGGCCTTTGCAAGCTCGTGACTGAAAACAGCCTGAGTAACGTCATTCCTAACAATCTCTTCGGCTCTTATAGGGTCTGTATAGCTTAGTATTAGAATTGGTACGCCTACTCCATTCTTCCTTAGCTGTATAGCTTCATCGAGCATTGAAACGGCCAGTCTGGACACTCCATTATTGAGAAGAGTTTTTGTGACCTCCATTACCCCGTGGCCATACCCATCCGCCTTTACAACACCCATTATTTCCGATTTCCTGTTTGTTATCCTTCTTATCTCCTGTACATTATGGGCTATGTTGTCAAGGTTTATCTCGGCCCATGCCCTGTTTAGCTTATAGTCCATCTTGATCCCCCAAGTCAGTAATTAACAAGTTGTGATTTTAATCAAACATTTTTGCAATATATTTTACCATGTCCGCTCTGCTGATTATTCCCGTAAGCTTTCCCCCGGATACAACAGGTATCCTGTTTATGTCCTTTTCAACCATGAGCTCCGCGACTCTTCCGACCTCAGCATCTTCATCAACGGTAACAACATGCTTCGTCATTATATCCTCAGCCTTAGTAGCTGTAAGCTTTTTCAGTTCTTCATTATAGTGCCTGACCCCTTTAAGGAAGATTATCCCGCCCAGAATCTCGACAATCGGCGGAAAACGGGGCTCAACATCCTTGTACAGCAAGTCTTTCTGGGTCACAATGCCTATTACTTTGTCATTGCCGTCTACAACCGGAACACCGCTGATATTCTTGTCCACCAGCAAATGGGCTATTTCCTCTATTGTAGAATCTTTATTAACCTTTACAACATCAGTAGACATTATTTCCTTCGCTTTCATGAAAACCCTCCCCTTTCTTTTATGTAAATTCTATTCTGCTTTCATCCTTCTTAATTGCTTTATGGCATATGGCAATTCTTCTATCAGATCTCCCGCAATAAGACCGCATTCGCCTTTGGAAGCGGCAGCCCTGTCACCTGCAAGTCCATGGATGTGTACCCCTATAAGAGCCGCATCCGCGGGTTTTACACCTTGACCTATTAAGCCTGCCAATATTCCCGTCAGCACATCACCCGTCCCTCCGGTTGCCATACCTGAATTGCCTGTAAGATTAATATATGTAGTGCCTTCAGGGAAAGCAACTACAGTCCTTGAACCTTTTAATATTGTTATTACGTTCCATTTTAAAGCAAACTCACGAGCTGTTTCAATTCTATTATTCTGCACATCATCAATGCTTATACTCAGCAGACGAGCCATTTCACCCGGGTGGGGCGTTATTACGACCTCACCTCTGCACTTTTTTAATACGGATATATCTTTTGAAAGAGCGTTCAGTGCATCTGCGTCTAAAACCAACGGAGCTTCCGAGTTTTCTATAATGCTTCCTACCAGTTCAATTGTATCCTTGCTCACAGATAATCCCGGGCCTACGGCAGTGACCGTGGAACGCTTCAATTGGCTCAGCACCTGCTTGATGCTGTCTCTCGAAATATGCCCTGTTCCGTTATCTTCAAGCGGCACAGTTACGCTTTCAATCAGTAAAGAATCATAAATTGCTGACAGCGACTTTGGAACTCCAAGGTATACAAGCCCGGCACCCGACCTTAGTGCCGCTTTACCCGACAGGCATCCTGCGCCCGTCATGCCCGGCGAACCCGTTACTATAAAGACTTTTCCGAAGTCGCCCTTATTGCTGTCGGCTTTTCTTGCTGGCAGCAGCTTCGATATATGCCCTGTATCTATTGTATTCGTCCTGATGTCCGCTTTGTCCATTATTTCCGGGGGAATTCCTATATCGGCTACAACAAGCTCTCCTGCATATTCGCACCCCGGATGAATAATTATTCCTGTTTTAGGCAGACATAAAGTGACTGTTCTTGCTGCTCTTATGCAAGCCCCGGAAACTTCCCCGGTTGTTCCGTTCACACCCGAAGGTATGTCAATTGATAAAACTGTTTTCCCGGATGAATTTATCATACAAACTGCATCTTTTATAATGCCTTTTATCTCGCCCTTAAAGCCTGTCCCAAAAATTCCGTCAATGATTATGTCTGCATTTTTCAGACTGTCAGAAAGTTCATTTAATATATTTTCACTTAATTCCTTAGGGACTATCCCCATATTTTCAATAACTTTCAGATTTATACCGGAATCACCCGTTATTTCACTCTTGCTGCATGTGATATAAATCTCGGTTATAACATCGTTATTATGTAAATGTCTTGCAACGGCAAAGGCATCTCCCCCGTTATTTCCCTTTCCCGCAAAGACAACAGTCCTCTTTTTCGGCAGTTCTACAAGGATTTTTTTAACTTCATCAAAAATTCTTATGGCCGCATTCTCCATCAGAACAATGCCCGGCAAGCCAACTCTGCTGATTGCAGCCCGGTCTATTTCATTCATTTGCTTAGGTGCAGCTGCCTTCATAAAACCTCCTACTTATCGCCGAAGAAATCCTTATCAAGCTTTTCCAGTTCTTCCCCTCCCAAAAGGTCATGGAAGTAAGAATAGATGTCCGTATCATCCTGAGACAGAGATTCTTTTTCATCTATGTACTGTTTCAGGCTGCTGCGGGTATCTTCAATCAGCTTTTCCAAATCAGCGACCCTTTTCTGGTTCGTTCTTATCTTAAAGTATACTATATTTACTGTGGTCTCAAGAAGATTGAGGTTTGCCTCCTTAATGGAATCAGGTATGGTTTCCAGCCTTTCTTCAATTTTTACAGCCCTTTCATTTATCCTCTTGATTTCCTTTTCACAGGCTTGCATTTTATCCTTAGCCTTTTCATTATTATTGTCAAAAACCTCTGTAGTCAATTGTATAATTTTATCCATGCAGGCTTTCTTATGATTTGATATTTCCTTTGCTTCGCTTATCAATCGTGCCTGCTCTTTAAGCAATTCCTTGAGCTCTTCTTCATATTTCATTATTTCAGGAGTTTTTTCCGTATTGGCGAACAAGCTGTTCCACCTTTCATCAAGGGTCAGCAAAGAAATGTCATTTTTTCTCAGCACTTTCCTGTCAAAGTTCTTCTTCTGAGGCTTTTTTAAAAACTCTAGCATGATATATACCCCCTACTATAATATATATCGGCAAAAAGTACTGAATTTTACAGTCCTAGACCCTTGATTTTATAACCCTAGCCGGATTGCCTCCCACTATGGTATACGGCGCTACCTCTTTTGTAACAATTGCACCTGCCGCTATTACAGCGCCATCTCCAACTTTAACTCCGGGAAGGAGCACCGCTCTGGCTCCTATCCATACATCATTTCCTATTTCAACCGGCCTTTTCTCCGTATTTCCCTGTCTGTTCATGGGAATATCCGTACGGGAAAAATTATGCCCCTGTGTGTAAATCATAACATCCGGCCCCATCATTACATCTCTTCCGATTTTCAATGGGCCTGATACTCTGCAGTTGATTCCGAGCCCGGAATTGTCCCCTATCTCAATGTCCCTGCCTGAAGCAAAAAATGCATCATGCTCTATATTTACGTTTTTACCCATCTCTTTAAATATCCCCTTGCAAAAAAGCCTTCTGATAAATTTAGACCCCAGGCTATAGGGAACATCAGAACCCGGCAAATGGCGGGCTATCAAGTAGTATAGGAAAAGGCACAGGTAATATGCTATTTTTTTCATTCCAATCCTCCGGAAACAATTTGGTAATGTTTCAATTATAACATTTGAGTTTTTTTATTTCCACCATGCATTCTTTATAGACAGAAATGTCATAACACTTAAGTAAAGAAATCAATCTGTGGTATGGATTGATTTTTTTTTATGTGTTAAAATCAGGAGAGCAATATCAGAAAAACACTATACTACTTAATAAGGTGAGTTCATGAACGTAAATGACATAAAAAGAAAGATGGCAAGGGACACACTTTTATACCTGCCTGCCAAAATAATCGAAGGCGCAGTAGGCATGATAACCATTTCGCTGTACACCTCCTTCTTTAAACCGGAGGTATACGGCGACTATACTCTTATAACTACCGGAATGAATATTGCCAATATTCTTATGATGGGCTGGCTCATCCAGTCTGTATTCAGATTTGTAAATTCTTTTAATTCACCGAAGAAGCTAAAGGTCTTTTATGCTACAGCCTTTACACCCTGGCTCTTTATTAACGCTTTTGTTCTAGCAATCGGGGCAGTCTCTTCAATTATCGCCGCCGGTATTTCCGGTAGTAAAACTGTTGAGCTGATTGCCTTCACTTCGCTTATGTTTTTCACATACAGCACTACGCAGATTCTTTTCAGCATGCTGGCAGCCGTCAGAAGAATCAAACTCAATCTGGTGCTTTCAATTTTTTCAGTATCCGCCAAGCTTGGTATTACTACTCTTTTTGTCAGCTTCAACCTTTTTGGCAGAGACGTTGTAACAGCCATATTAAGCAATGTATTGGTCGATCTCTTTGTTATTACCGTGATTTCATCACGTCTGAAGCTTTTAAGCTTCCTGACCTTCAAGATGTTTTCAAAGAAGATATTCTATAAATTTCTCAAATATAGCCTGCCGCTCATCGGGGTCAACATAACAATGGGCATTCTCAATGTTTCCGACAGATTCGTAATAAAACCAATACTTGGCTCTGCCGAGGTAGGAATCTATTCAGCGAATTATCAGATAGCCTCAGCGGTCTTCAGCATGATTCAGCTTGCAATAATGAGAGGCGTATACCCTATGATAATCAAGACCTGGAAGCAGAATGAGCGGTCTCATACAGAGGACTTGATGGGCCAGGCAGTCCGCTATTATCTTCTTGTCTCACTGCCTGCGGTCGTCGGTCTGAGCATACTTTCCGGTCCTGTAGCCCGGATACTGTCGCCGAAGTATTATGAAGGCAGATATATTATAATCCTGGTGTCTGTGGGACTTTTTTTCTGGGGACTTACAGATTACAGCAACAAGGCTTGGGAATTGACATCAAATACCAAACCGGTATTAAGAAACAGTTTGATGTGCGCTATATTTAACATCTCTTTTAATATCGCTTTCGTACCCGTTTTCGGATATTTTGCAGCCGGAGTGAGCACGGCACTATGCTACATGCTATATTTGGCTATTTCACTGAAAGGGAGCAGCAAAATCCTTAAGTGGAAGATTTCTGCCATCTCCTGTAGCCGTATTACCGCAAGCTCTTTATTAATGGGCCTTGTACTTTATTTCTGCACAAGGTACGTGTCGCATTCGCTTATTTCCCTGATATGGATGATCCCGTCAGGTGCTCTTGTCTATGCAGTATGTCTTGCCCTGTCAAGGGAATTGGGCGCTGAAATACAGCAGATAAAGCATTTGCTTAAATTTAAGTCTGCAGCGTAGTGTACATGATTGATCAATTATGATAGTATATTATAGTGACATAGGGGGGAATTTAAATGTATAAAATTGCAGTTATAGGCACCGGTTATGTCGGTCTGGTGACAGGAGCCTGCCTTTCTGACTTCGGCATGGAAGTCACATGTGTTGACAACAACGCAGAAAAAATCAACAGCCTTAATAACAATGTTATACCGATATATGAGACAGGTCTGGATATCATTGTAGAAAGAAATGTATTCTATAAAAGATTGAAATTTACAACCGATATAAAAACAGCAATAGAGGAAAGTGATGTAGTATTTATAGCTGTAGGTACACCGCAGGATGAGAGCGGTGAAGCAGATATGAAGTATGTTTATGCCGTTGTTAAGGAAATTGCGGCTTATATGAACGGCTACAAGGTAATTGTCGACAAAAGCACGGTTCCCATCGGAACAGGCAAGCTTGTCAGGCAATTGATCAAGGAAGAGCTTGAAAAGAGAAATATCTCATATGAATTTGATGTAGTCTCAAATCCTGAATTTCTGAGAGAAGGCACCGCTGTCTATGATTTTACCCATCCCGACAGAGTTGTCATCGGAACCGAATCAGACAGAGCCAGGGAAATAATGAAGGGTGTCTACAGAGTTCTTTATTTGAATGAGACCCCCATAATCGAAACCAATGTTGAAACGGCTGAAATGATAAAATACGCTTCAAATGCCTATCTGGCAATGAAAATTACCTTTATCAACGAAACAGCCAACCTTTGTGAGAAAATCGGAGCAAATGTGAATGATGTCGCTAAGGCAATGGGAAGAGACGGACGAATCGGTTCCAAATTCCTGCATCCGGGGCCCGGATACGGCGGAAGCTGTTTTCCAAAGGACACCCATGCTTTTGCCCAGATTGGCAAGAAATATGATTCTCCTATGACTCTCGTTGAAACTACGATTTCAGCTAATGAACGCCAAAAGAATATTATGGTTGAAAAGATAGAAAAGGAATTCGACGACATAAACGGCAAGACCCTTGCCATTCTAGGGCTAAGCTTCAAGCAGAATACCGACGACATGAGGGAATCTCCTTCCATAACAATTTTGAACGAGCTTTATAAGAAAGGCGTAAGCTTCAAGGTTTATGACCCGGCTGCAATGAAAGAGGCTCAGCATATATTTAAAAAGTTGCAGGATAGGATAACCTATTGTAAAGACGAATACGAAACTATGGTTGGTTCGGATGCGGTTGTTATAGTTACCGAATGGAACCAATTCAGGAATCTGGATCTCCAAAGAGTTAAAAACAACCTTAAAGCTCCTTATTTCTTCGATCTGCGCAATATATACAGAAGAGAAATGATTGAAGCAAAGGGCTTCAAATATATCGGAGTAGGACAATAAGCAATTAAGAATTTTTAGTTCAAACGAAAGGATCACGGCAAACAAATGAAAAAGGTACTTATGATAGCGCACCAGTTTCCGCCTGTAGGCGGATCCGGCGTCCAGAGAACTACAAAGTTTGTTAAATATCTCGGCAATTACGGCTGGAAACCGTTTGTACTGACCAGAGACATTCAGCGCCTATCTTTCAGAGACGATTCACTTATAAAGGACATCCCTGCAGATACCAAGATTATCAGGACAAGCCCATGGTGCCTGCCGGAGCTACCCGGCATCCTTTCTCTGTTCGGCAAAGTCATCGCTATGAAGATGCTTATACCTGACGGAGAACGCTTATGGCAGCATTTCAGCAGAAAAGCCGCAGTTAAAACCATAACGGAGGAGAAGGTTGATGTCATCTATACAACCTCTTTCCCATACAGCTCACACCTTTTAGGAGTCTATCTTAAAAAGAAATTTCCCTCAACACCGTGGATAGCTGATTTCAGAGATGAGTGGACAAATAATCCCAATGTTCAGGATTTCCACCACAACAAATTCCGCAGTAACACCGAGAAGAAACTGGAAGCTAAGGTCTTGGCTGCTGCTGACTGTGTTATAACAAATACTCCCGTGATGGCTGAAAACTTTATTAATGGCAGCGACAGCCTTCGTCAGAAGTTTTTTGTCATACCTAACGGGTATGATGAGGAAGACTTCGCCGGATTATCTAAAGCTGCTCCCAACAACGAGAAATTTACAATTACCTATACAGGCCTGTTTTACGGAAGAAGGAAGCCCGATACCTTCCTTGATGCGGTACGAATTCTATTATCGGATAAGAGTATAGACAAAAGTAAATTTCAGGTTAACCTGATCGGTAATTTTAAGCCCGAGTATATAAATGGGGTCATATCAAAATATGGTGTCGGAGAAGTCGTAAAAGTGCTGCCGTATATGAAGCATAAAGAAAGCGTACAGCAGCTTATAAAGTCAGATGCACTCTTTCTGGTTGCCGGGAAAGGTGAGGATGCCTTTTACCTCGGTAAGATCTTTGAATACATGAACACTGGCCGCCCAATTATTGCGGTTGTGCCTGAACATGGTGCTGCTGCAATGCTAATTAACGATACCAATACAGGCTATGTTTCGGACAGCGATGATTCCCGCAAAACTGCAGAAAATGTGTTAAAGCTCTATCAGGACTGGCTTGATAAAAGCAGCAGCCTATCGCCTGATTGGAATAAAATATCAAAGTTTGAGCGTAAAGTTCTCACAGAAGAACTGACAAAGGTTTTTGAAAAAGCAATAAATAAATGTTCAAAACAATAAAAGCGGAGGAGATTTTGTATGAAAATAGTTGATCAAAAGGGCAAATTATTCGGACTGATCAATATTATTGACTTGTGTGTTTTATTGATCATAGTGCTGTTAGTAGGGGTAGTAGGCTACAAGTTTCTTGGAAAAGAAATTGTTTCTATTGAAAACGGTGAAAGTCAGGAGCTTATTGTAACAACCAAAGCCTATGGCATACGAACAACAACTCTTCAGGATTCCCTGAAAAAGGGTCAACAGCTTATTTCGCTAACAAGCACTGTAGATGCCTATATTGATTCCGTTACAACAGAACAGGCCGATGACAAGGTCACTACAGCTGATGGACGCAATATAAAGACAAAGGATCCTTTGAGGGTTGACGTAACTATAAAATTCATAATGCATGCGAACTCAAATGATACTACATTAAAGCTTGGAAGTCAGGACATTGCCAGAGGTAAAGGCTTTGAAGTCAAAACGCGTGATACAGATATAATGACTGTTGTTTCGGATATTCAAGTAGTAAAATAGGAGGGCTTGTATGATTTACATTTATGAAGCAAGCATAGTATATAGGCTCTCCAACTGGGCAGGAAATATTTATAACAACAGTATCCTAAAAAAAGTTTTTACCGCAATAGGCTCCTGCTGTAAGAACAGCATAACCTATAAAGCTTTTAGCAATTACCTTCACAGAAAGTCTTCATATCAATATACACTAACCTATCGCGCGCTTTCTGCAATAGGGAGATTTTTGGACTTACTGGTCGGCAGGATTCATGATTTTTTTGCTAAACAGATAAGGACAAGCTTAATAGTTGCCTTGTTCAACAATATTAAAAGAGAAGCAGCAGGCGGAACAGCATCTGTTTTGATTACTGCCTTGCTCTCATTAACTGCCGGGTACTCTGTTGTGAATACTTTCAGGAACACTTGGAGCACTCTGAAGCTTGAAGGTGTTTTAGCAATGTGTATCGTTTGTACCTTTATCGGCATTATGTCAGGTAAATGGAAAGCTTCAGTTAGAAACAGCCTTTTCATCAAGCTATACCATTTTATATGGGAATGAGATGTGATATTGTGAAAAAATCGGTTTATTTAATTATAGCTCTTTTTGGCTTATTAATAGGCGCCGTTGGTGCATTTGTCTCCATTAAGCTTGCCTTTGCAGCGGCTGCCTGTTTGGTAATGCTTTTAATTATACTCATTGATTTTGAAACCGTAACTTATATAACAGCATTATATGTATTTATCGACTATGTTTTCAGAAACTACATCGGGAGCGCAACGATTGCAGGGCATTGGGATGAGCTTCTTATCATCCTTTGTATAGGTATGTGGTTTTACAAATGGTTTGTCTATCGCAAGGAAAAGCCATATAAATGGACACCTATAGAGTATCCGCTCTTATTCTTCATAGGTATTAGCCTATTCCTGCTGCTTTTCAATTCTACTAATATGCAAATAGGTATTGAAGGCTTCAGAGCAGTTGTGGAATACATGCTTTGGTTCTTCGTTATTATGCAGCTGCTGCGAACCCCTACAGGAGCAAAGCGAATATTGTATTTACTTGTGCTTGTCGGCACAATTCTTGGGCTACACGGAATATACCAGTATGTAACTCATGTGCCGGTACCGCTGACATGGATTGACAGAGCAGAAATGGGTGTATCCTCCAGGGCTTTTGCCATCATGGGAAATCCTAACGCTCTTGCAAGCCTCCAGGTCTTATTTATACCTGTCAGTGTTTCCCTGGTTTTCTATGAAAGAAAACTAATAAAAAAGATAATTTTTAGCATTACAGCGTTGATAATGACCGCATGTCTGGTATTTACACTTACAAGAAGCGCATGGATTGCTTTTGCTCTTGCATTAATGATATTTGTATTCAGCTTAAACAAAAAGCTTTTTATTCCCTTTACTATCGTATTTATAGTTGCAGCTTCCGCAGTTGCAATATTTATTCCATCAGTAAGAAACAGGATAGTTTATCTATTAAGTCCCGAATATTTTATAAGCAGTTCAAAGGGAGGCAGGATATTCCGGTGGAAAAAAGGATTAAAGCTGCTGCTGGAAGACAACCCCTGGTTTGGCGTAGGTTTCGGACGTTTTGGCGGTGCCGTTGCTGCAAATAACAAAATGCCCGGTACCATATACATGGATAACTATTATATTAAATGTGTTGTAGAGACAGGTTTTATTGGATTATCTGCGTTTTTGCTGCTTATATATAATGTCATAATTTGGAGCATTCGTACAATCCTTAACCTGGGCAAGAGCCGTTACGGTTATCTGGCAAAAGGAATTTTTGCCGGGCTATGCGGTGTTCTCTTTCATGCCTTTGCTGAAAATGTCTTTGAGGTTCCGGCTGTAACTGTGTATTTCTGGATTATGACAGCTATTATGATGTTCTTCTGGAATTCTGAAAGGCAAGGCCTTTTCGGGACTAAAGAATGATTGGTTGGTGGTTAGTGGTTGGTTTGTGGTGGTAAAAATAACGACATAAATAAAAGGCATAGGTTCAAATAATTTCCGCAACCTAGAAAGCGGTTAATAAAAGACTAGGGTTCAAATAATAGCTCTACTTTTCAGTAGGGCTATTTTACATGGGAGATAAAATAATTAATTTCTAGCTTTCTTTCTCATTCTCCATTTTCAACTTAATAATCGCTATTTCCTGACTTAATACCTTTACCCTCCTGGAATTTCTTGATAGTGCAAGCGTCAAAGTAAAGACTATTACCAGCAGCAGGAATATGACCGAAAGAAATATGGCGTTTACTGGTTCTTTTACGTGAAGGATTTCCGATATGACATCTAGAATCCCGGGAAATATCGACAGCAATACGAAGCTTGTACTTGTCAGAATCCATGTAAGAGCATATTTCAACTCCATTCTTTTGCTTCGAACCATGTTAACAATAAATGCAAAAAAAAGTATTGAGGCTATTATCAGAATTATATGCAATACATTATTCATCTGCTTTTCCCCCGCTTCCTTTTGACAATGAGGCAATCAAAATTGCCATTGTAACTTTTATCATGTAATATATCGATTTAACTTTTGTTATTGAAGATTTGCCCTGCTCCCTCTCTGCCATTATTACTGCCGTTTCACATACCTTAAAGCCGTTTCTTCTGGCAAGAACTATCGTCTCAGGCTCCGGGTAATCCCTGGGATATTCCCTGGCAAAATACTCTATCATTTTTTTATCGCAGGCTCTAAAGCCTGACGTTGGATCTGTTACAGCTTGTCCGGTTACCAAGTTTATCAGTATCGAGAAAAATTTTATTCCTGCTCTTCTTGTTGCAGTAGACTGAAAACCCTGCTTAACTATGAAACGTGATCCGATGCATAGGTTGAATCCTTCGTCAAGCTTTTCTATCAGGTTGATAATATACTTTGTATTATGTTGTCCGTCGCCATCTACCTGAACTGCAGCATCATAATTATTATAAAGAGCATACCTGTAGCCGGTCTGTACTGCACCGCCTATTCCAAGATTTATGGGAAGATCAAGCACATCAGAATCATAACGATTACAGAGTTCCTTAGTCCTGTCAGTCGAGCAGTCATTGACAACGACTACATCATAATAAGGACAATTTTCCTTAATATCCGAAAGGAGCTTGGGGAGGTTTTTCTCTTCATTATAAGCTGGAATTATAATCAATACTTTCATTTTTGCCCCCATTTATCCGGTTACTTTCACAACCAACTTTTTTCTCAAAAAATCATATAATAAACAAGCTAAATATGCAGCTGCCATTATGAGAAAAAACATATGCTGATATGCATATCTGTTATCTGGGATGAAAATCAGGTACAATCCCAAAAATATTATAGCATAAATATTTACAAATCGGGAAACTTTACTGAAAATAGAATTTATAATAACTCCGGCCACACCGACAATTAATAGGAAGTAGTGGATTGTCATTGATGCTGCTTGAAGTATAAGCAAATTAAACAGCCTTATCTGAGGAAGAGCATAATAAAGCCATGGCTTATCAAACATGTATTCAGTCTTGCCTATTGTATACCATTTGAAATACAAAAGAGGTTCTGTCGTAAAGCCCTTTATTATTCTTTCTTTTGCGAAATCAGCCTGCGGATTTGACAGGCCTTTTATCTTTTCCGGCACATCCTTCATCAAGTCTTTCATATAAGGGTATGTACCGCCAAGAAGAGGATTTCCTGAAGCATTGGCTGTCAGAATAAAAGATCCCAGCACCAGGTAATTTCTCACCCACCAGGGAATCATCAGAACTACGAAAGCGCCTGCAGCTTGGAAGAAATATTTGAAAACCTGGTTTTTATGTTCCTTATCCCATATTATGAAAGCATATATATATGGAACCACAAACAGAGGCAGCATTGCAGGACGTATTAGAATGTGAACTGCAAACATGGCACCGGCAAGAATGTTAAGATAAGCTTTTTTCTTCTGAAGGCCTATGAGCGTAAGGTAGAAATACGCAAGCATTGTTGCCAAAGCCAGCACTTCCGTTAGAAGGTAAATCGGAGAAAGAATGTACGAAGGATAAACAGCTGTAAAGAATGCAGCAATCAAGCCGGCTAAATTGCGTTTGAACAATCTTCTTACAAACATGAATGCAAGTAATGGCGTTAAAGCCCCGATAATGACCTGCATCAAACGTGCAACTGTTATAGAAAGGTATTGATCATGAAATATATAATATATTCCGCCAAGGAAAAAAGGGTATCCCGGAGTTACTCTTGCATTTGACACTCCCGCTTTTCCTCCATGCGGGTTCCCTTCGTACCAGTACCCGAATATCCCCTTATCAACAAGCTGTCGAGACATTAAATGATAGTTTCGTGCGTCTCCTGATATGTTGAAATTATGAAGATTTTTAATGAAAAAGGCTCCGCGCAGCAAAAATGCAAGCATTATTATTGATATTAACAGTATGTAGATTATTTTCTTTCTTTTCTGTGGTTCCAAAGCAATCCTCCCATTTATCTATAATTCCTGCTTTCAACAAAATTATAACACTAAAATACTAAAATTAACAGTTTACAACTAGTGTTTTGTAACACTTCATTCTTATATATTCAAATTTATTAATATTTACGTGAAGTTACGAATCTGCTAGAATTAGCATAAGCTTATTATATGTAGAGGATGCTATGATTGAAATATTTAAAACAATAATCCTGGAAAAAGACTCAAATATCAGTTTGTACATTCAACTTTATGAACAGCTTAAACAGCTAATAACCGATAGTACACTTTTAGCAGAATTTAAACTGCCGTCAGTGCGGAAGCTTTCTGCTTTGTTGGTAGTCAACCAGATCACAGTTGTTTCCGCTTTTAAGCGCCTTGAAACAGAAGGATTAATATATTCAAAGCCCGGAAGCGGAACTTATGTGTCAAATATACAGTTACGGAAAAGCAACAACATAAACCAGGATAATAACATAATACTTGATGAATTGTATCAGCAGGATTATTTTCTGCTAACCAACAACGGTCAAATACAAATAAAAGAAGACACAATAAACTTTGCCAGTGCATCACCCACTCCTGATCTTTTCCCTGTTGAGGACTTTAAAACGGTTCTCAATGAAGTCCTGGATCGTGACAAGGGGAACGCCTTTGACTATCAGGAAAGTCATGGCTTTTTACCTTTGAGAGAATCAGTATCCACAATTCTTAAAAACACTCATATATCATGCACGCCTGAAAACATACAGATTATATCAGGCGCTCAGCAGGGAATCGATATCATTTCCAAGGCATTGCTGAAGGAAGGAGACTATGTAATAACTGAAAGCCCAACTTATACGGGTGCCATAGCCGTATTTAAGTCAAGGGGTGCTGAAATCATTGATATTGACATGTCTCATGACGGCCCCAGCATGAACGTTATGGAATATAATCTAAAGAAATATAAACCCAAGTTCATTTATACCATACCAAGCTTTCAGAACCCCACAGGCTGTTCCTATTCAGATGATAAGAGAAGAGAGCTTGTGAAGCTTGCGTCAAAATATAATGCATACATCATAGAGGACGATTACGTTAGCGATCTGAATTTTGACAATTTAAAGATTAGACCTCTTAAATCTATCGATTCAAACCAAAGAGTAATTTTTATCAAGAGTTTCTCTAAAATCTTCATGCCAGGCTTGAGACTGGGCTTTATGATAGTACCTGACAATATAATGAGCACTATGCTTGAAGCAAAGCATACTACTGACATTTCCACCTCAGGGCTGATACAAAGGGCTTTTGACCTTTATATCCGAAAAGGCCTGTGGGACAAGCATTTTGATTTAATGTACAATATATATTCTTCACGCTATTATAAATCAATTCAAACATTGGAAAAGCATCTGAATGAGAGCGTATTCTTTTCCAGACCCGGAGGCGGCCTCAATCTTTGGCTTAAGCTGCCATATTCGATATCGGTTAATACATTACTGACAAAAGCCGCTGCAGAAAACATAGTATTTGCACCGGGAAGGATCTTTTTCAGCAACAGTTCCTCGCAAAAAAACAATTGTATGAGGATCAGCTTTGCAGCAGTATCTGAAAGTCAGATAGAACAGGGGCTTATCAGGTTATGCGGTATCATTGACGCAATGATGGCAAATTCGGGGGCGAACAAAAGTATTCATATATTATAGATTTAGAATCCGAAAGTATTTTACACTTCCAAATTCTTATCCCTAAATCGTTATTCTCCTTATTAGATTTAATGTTTAAAATAAAGTTTTGTCTTCCTCTGACACAACAGAAAAACCGCCAGCAGCAGCTGACGGTTTTTAATCCTTTCATTTTGTTATCCGATATTTATTTTTCTTGTGACTGTAATAGGATAATAACCGGAATCATTACTTTCGGACTTTCCATCCAATGCCGTAGCTTTAACTACATATCTTATCCGGTTATTAATCGCTTTAGTCGGTATAAAGTATGCTTCACCGCTCTCAATCCTTATATAACCTGCATCTGGTTTTTCCACTTCCCATTGAGAAGTATTGACTTTGGATATGTCAACTTCTTTAATTACAGGCTTCGGCAGCTTCACCTTATCCCACACAAGTGCATTTTTCTTAACCTCCACAGGATCTATTGTAATCTTTGGATCAATTACCGTAATAGCTCCTCGTGTCGTAACATCATTTCCATATCGATCCATTTCTACACACCTTGCTTCAATAATTACAGGTCCTCTATTTTTTCCTTTTAACACATTACCAGGTTCAAAGTAAGCTTTATTAGTATCACTAGATGTAAAATTAACATCCGAGATTGCACCTTCATTAAGAATTGCTGATAATGTCATAGTACAACCAACCCTTAAATAAGGATCATAATTGAAATTTACAGATTTTACATAATTATCTGCTGTAAGATTTACTTCACCTGAAACAGCCTGATTTCCTGCATTATCATGAGCTGATCCACTTTTAATTATTATAGTAAGATTCCCAACTCCTGCAACGCTACTTACCCTTATAGTTCTTTTTACATTGTCTAATCCCGAAGGATTTTCCAGCGATCCCTTTGCTTTGTTAGTCGTGTTTAGCTCCAATCCACTTTTATCAGAAAGTGTAATTACTGTATCATTTTTTGGTGGTACTGAAGGATTAGGATCCGAATAAGTCAATTCCACATCATATCCGGATACCCTGCCATTTGTGTATATTTCTTTCGTTGTACTATTAAATACCGGAGCTGTCGTGTCAATACCAAAGCTTGCATTTGTAGGAGGATCCGATAGATTTCCTGCCTGATCCTTTACCCCCGAAAGTTTGACAGATGCTGTTCCGTCTATATAGTGTGAACCATCTTGACTGTGAACTTCATAGACATACTTCCATACCTTTCTATCTATACTATCCGGTGTCATTACAGCACCAGATACATCTACAGAGCCCGGTTGATCAATTGATATCATCGGAGTCTGAGTATCATTTACCGATTCATTGTACTCTGCCTTGATTATAACATCACCAGCCCTGAAATCTGCTCCTGGGCTGTAAGTATAAGTAGGCTGATATATAATTTTAACTGTAGGCGGTACAGTATCTATTTTAAATGTATCATTACTAATATCAACTACGTACTTACCATTAGTATCTATGACTTGAGATAAACTGACTGTTGCATCACCATCTTTGTAATTTAAACCATCAGCCTTATTAACCCTATATAAGTATGTCCAGATACTACTATCAGCCCCCATTGTCATTTTTTGATTAGAAATGTCAATCGAACCTTGTTGGTTAATAGATATCAAAGGTATCTGCCCTGTCTGAAGTTGCTTTGTATATGTAACCGTAATTTCTTCATATGTACTCTGGTCACTTGGATTTGAAGCACATATTGGGTTCTTTGAATAAGAACATACTGCAATGGTCTTATTGGTAAATATTTCAAACTGGTTATTTGTCGGAGGGTTTGAAATATTTCCTGCAGAATCACTGGTCTCTGAAAGTGATACCGTTGCAAAACCATCTTTATATGTACCGTCATTTACCTCTTTATGTACAGTATAATCATATGTCCAGATTCCTCTATTTGCGCCCATAGTCATATTCACATTGGAAATATCAATAGTTCCCGGCTGATTAATTGATATCCTCGGTACTTGTCCATCCTTCAACGGTTCGGTATATGTGGCAGTAATTACTTCTGTACCTACTATTGCAGTACCTTGTGAGTATGACAGACTTACATTCGGTGATACAGTATCGTATGTTACTGATTTATCTTCAACCGAGTCACCGACATTTCCTGATAAATCTGAATAATTATATAAGATGATATCGATAGGACCCTCTGGAATCTTATATAAATATTTTTCAGCCATTGTCCTTAGGGTTAATGTATTAATCGTAGAAGTATAATTGTTATTTGTGTCCTTAGTCCATGTAATATCAAATATGTTATTGTTTATCTTCAGCATAGGATCAGATTTCAGCTTTTCTGACGCTTTAAAGCTAATTGTAAGATTATCACCTGCTTTAGCCAGTTTATTGTTTGAATTACTGGAAATTACGCTTAAATTGTTTAAGACAGGCTTTGTATTATCAATATCAAACGGCCCGTATAAACCTTTAGTTACCCTTCCATCTTCAGTTACAAATTTAACTGCAACATAATATCTTCCATCTTCTGACGGAAAACTTAAACCTGACAAATCTCCAAAATATGAATTTGATAAAGAAGTTGTCTTAGAAAGACTGTTATATAAGTTATTGGAAGATATTGTATATTTGTTACTATATGCTGTCGCTTTGCCATTACTCGCAAATAACTCAGGCGCATCTCTGCCTAAAACAAAGTCATAATCAGCTTTTTGATTATAAATATATTGGGGTACAAAGGCACCTTGTGTTTTATTTCCTTCATACCATTCCATATAAATCGGATAGTAACATCCTTCTGTCAGATTAACTCCTTTATAGTGCGTTGTCTTATTAATTTCAGTGTTACTTGTGAATCCCGTAGGGGTAGCTCTAAACTGAGGTTCTGCAACTCTCCAGTCATTTGCGAAAATTACATCTTTATTATCAATAGTGATATAACCATATGCTCCGTCATCTGCATATGCCCCAAAAAGATAACTTCCACTTTTTGGTGCCTTAAAATATCCCCACAGCTTTAGAGCCTTCATTCCGGCATTCTTCATGTAGTGTGTTATTTTTCCATTACCATCATACAAAGGGTATTTAAAAACAGTGGTCTTATTTGTGTTGTACACCGTATTACCATTAGCAGTATCTAGAAGAAAAGCAGAAGAAGCGTCTGTTTCATAAATATCTGTACCTGTAACAGCCTTTTGCCGTAATGTTTCGCCTACAGCTGTACCGAAGCTTTTTTCTCTGGTCATTCCATCCTGGCCTTGCTTACCTACGTATTGATAGTGTGTGACAGTTAAATATCCATTATCTCCAAGGTCAGATTTATATTCTTCATATGAATTGGGTTCAGGAAGTATAAGGTCACACATATTCTCGTCTGATGGAAAAGCAGGTAAAGTGTTTATATTATCTGCCTTTTCAAAGCTGTATTTGCTTTGTATCACTTTTTGGGATCCAAAATTAAATGAAATATGTGCTTTCCCATCAGCCGCGAGCCTGACTGCAGGCGAAAGGATTTTATTATATGTACCGCCTGAGTTAACATAGGATGGAATATCCTGTTTCGAAGAATCTGTTACATTGATTGTAACACCATAAGGAATCGTCGTATCAGCATACCCTGTCGAAGCTGGAAGCAACAAAGTGGTTATCATTGCTGCAATTGAAATTATACTGGTTGTCCGTCTAGAGATGATGGATAGCATTGATTTTTTCTTGAAAATTTTCATTCTATCAGCCCCCCATATTAAATAAAAAATTTATTTATGTAGAAATAAATATATAGTGTTAAATGAAGACAACTTTACATACTAATTGTACTACTTTTTTATACATTATGTCTACAATGTTTAGAAAATTATTCTATTAATTATTACTTTAAAAGTAGTCATTTCCAGGATCAGCCTTATTTCCTGTTTCATAACCTTCAACGACTTATGTTAAATGTAAAAGTATATAATTAATAACAATAATCTGTTAAAAAAACAGTATAACCATTAAGTTCCGGTTATACTGTAAAATTAGATGTTATCTTTTCAGATCTTATTGATTTAAATAGTAATGCTCATTCATTATCATCCTGCTGATTTTCAGTTTATCGCCTTTTCCCGTCAATGAAACAGAATAATCATAGTAGCAGTTTGTCGTGTATCCATCTATAGAACCGTTTATTTTTTGTACAGGAGCCTGGAAGGATACAATGTACTCCTTCCGCTTTTCTGAATATGCCGGATGCATTTTAATAGAAAAATTACTCAACCCGCCGCTTATCTTTTCCATATTTGTTAGTATGGGAAATGAATCATAAGGAAATTTAGTCTTGTAATCGCCGGCAATATACATCATGTCGGAAAGATTCTTAGCTTTTTTATCGCTTGCTTTGCCTATTTTCTCCAAAAAACTGATGAAATCCTTATCGCTTTTGTTCCAATACGCAGCCATTAGCCCCATCTTTTCATTGTCAAGGCTGGCACATAGCTTATTGAAATAATCTGTTATCAAAGTACTTTCTTTGGTATATGTTTCAGTGTCTTTTTGGTTGGAAGTTGTATCAAGGTATGGAAGTCTTGTAACAGGTAAATTATTATATAAAGATAGTCTATTTGAATATCCTTTAACCTTCGGGGATTCCTGGAAGGATAGTATTTTATTTTTCCCATCTTCCTTTTTAGTTATAACCTCATAAGAAAACTGAACCTTAATATAATCAAGCTTACTCTTACTGTCCACATCATTAGGCATTTCCTTTAAAGCCTTTTCACTTATCAGATTAAGAACAGCTGTACTTAGACCGGTGAAATCCTCACTTGCAGCAGCTTTCAATATACTCTGGGCTGTTTTCAGATCAATTGATTTTTGGATAATACTTACCAAATCATTTATGTTAATGCATTTTGCCTTTAGATTAACCTTAACAAAGTATGTGCTGACTTCCCCTGAACTGCCGGTAAATTGTGAATTAATTTCAGGAGTTCCTTCACCTTTTTTATCCTTAATTAATTCATAATTGCCCAATACCATATTATTTATAATGACCGGTCTTGGATAATTAATCTTATTTTCCGGGTTGCCATCTGATAATGTAATTGTATCCTTGGAAATAAAATCCCATAGCTCTGTAGGAATCGAACCTGTTGCACTATAATTTTGATAATATGATACAGGCTTTGAGTACACTTTTTCAATATAATCTGTAATAAGCTTTTTAATAGAATTATCATCAACCTGCTGAGCGGCAAGCGATCCCTCAGTATTACCTTTACCCTTTTTTGAAAGACTACAGCCTGCATTCAAAATAATAGATACAGCAAGAACAAATAATAATGCATATTTTGTTTTCTTTAACATGTTATAACCCCCGGATTTTTTATTTCAATATTTTATCAAGATCAATCGAACCATTTTCTGCTTTTTTAAATGTATTAATATAATAGTTTCTTATGACTAATGGATCTGTTGTTGCATCAGGAAAGTCTGGTATAACAAATTTTATTTCGTTTTTATTTGTACTGCTTCCATTTTCAAACTGTACAGCTGCATATCCGCCAGCCTCAAAAATGCTTTTATTATCTGTAGTAACCCTAGGTACTCTTAATTCTGTTGTTGCTGTTATTCCAGACCCTGAAGCAAATGTACCGCAAGCTGAGCCATCTACATATGGACTCGTGTTTATGTAACCCGGTCCGGCTGCAATAACTGCACCGTTCAGCTTTCCTCCATTTCTGACTATAACCTTTCCTGTAGTAAATATTATTCCACGCACTGTAATACCATCTATTACTATACTAATATCAGGATGCTCCGTATTAACAAAAAGATAAAGCTTGTCTGATTCTATTGTTGCAGGTATCTTCCACTCTTTTGAACCCAGATCAGTTATTTGACCTTTAATGTCTGAATAAATATATGGGCTGCCGGGGTGGTTATTAACAACCTCCGTTAATTGGTTAATTAATGTTTGAAACTGACTATTTGATTTATGTACTATTGCAGAATCCTTAATCGGCTTTTGCTTTGCATCATCAAGGTATTGATACTCTTCCCTCTTATAAAATGGTGCTTTCGCTTTTAATAGCTCAGACAATCTATTTAATTTATCACTTACAGAGGGTAAATACATGTTTTGCCCTTTCCAACCGATATTACAGGAATCCCAAAATGTCTTCCAATAATTGATTACAGCTGATTTATCGGTAATCAAGGTACTACCATCTGTTACAGAATCATTGTAAAACAAATCAAGATTAAATTTATTCGGATAAAAAAGATTTTGAGCTTTTTTAAGGCCTTTATAAAAATCTTCTGGGACAATTCCATTGTTATCAGTAAAGAAATACATTGTATCATTTGCAGCAATCTCATAATTAGAAAACCCACTAATTCTTGTAGGTACAGTAGCTCCACCTGGATGTGCACTAAAATCATTATATCCTACTTGTGCTACCGTCTTAATGTCATTAAGCCATTGACTTATTTCGGATTCACCTCTTGGTGTCCATGCCTGAAATATATTGCCAAATCCCCTAATTGTGCTCAAGTCCACTCCGCTTGAATTTCTTAACCATACATCATATTTCTGATTATAGTCTTCCCAATCTGTATATAACGGCTTCTCCAAAATTGCTTCAGGTGTAGTAGTCAGCCACGCAACCGATGCATCCTCAATCTGCCCCTGAGTCTCTCCAGTATCAGGATCAAATTTAAATGTTCCGCCATTTATCAATACATCACCATTAATAACAATCCTTGATTTTTTAGAATCATCAGAATCGTTATAGATTGAAGCGCTGTTAACAACAGCACTTGATTCATCGTGAAAGCTTTGACCCTTTGAAAGTCCAAAAAAGTTATTATTTATAGCTATTAAAGAATTCTCACCATTCATTTCAAGATCATCGAAAGTATAGGCATCACGATGCACAACAATTTCACTGTTTTTGCTGAAAACCTGAATACTTTGAGCAATAGCATCCTTTTTTATTGTAATAATGTTATTATCCGGAACTGTTGAATCAAGACCGCTTGTACGTATAAAGCTTCTACTGTATGCATTTCCGTCTATTGTAAGATTTGAATTTTCTTTGCCGATTATTCCGCCGTATGAATCCTGTTCTGATTGTGACGATTTTGCAGGTGCAGATCCATAAACAAATACATCACCCTTTATATTTGTAGTACTTGATGGTAATGCTACCATATCACCTATGGTATAGACAGCACCTCTCAATTTAAACTGTTCGAAGGCTAAAACTTTTATTTCCTTTTTAGCATAAACCTGTCTGGTTTGCGGATTACCTACAGTAGGATCATAAGTAGCTTGAGCAGTCAACCCTACAGGTATTCTCATGTAGGGAGGATCATAAATTGGGGTTCCTGCTAACTGGATATTTAACAGGACGGTTTTAGCAGAATTTTTTTGATTATCCGATATATTGATTTTCTGAAAGATATCGGAATCTTTCATTGTCTTAATATCCTTGTTAAGTTCTACAACTACTTTATCCGCAAAAGCTTTTGTATTTGTACCATCAAATTCTAGACTCCTGTCACTTGCAAAAGATTCATTGCCGCAAATCTGATTAAGCCTGTCAAAACACATCTCAACTGCAGATTCTGCTGCGTTATAGGCATAGTTATTGTTAGTATCAGCTAAAGTTGAAGTATAATCAAAAAAAGCAGATTCAGAAAGCGCCGCTGCCAAAATTATAAGAACCGAAGCAACAACAAGTACTGTTAGTAACGATTGACCTTTTTTATTTTTTAAACAATTTAAATACATTAAAACTTCACCCCAATAAAATTGTAAAGAAAAGGCTTAGTTTACACGGTTAACATAAAATCTGAATTTTTGTATGGCCATATTATTATGAATGTTTCTTATTGTAATCTGATATTCACAAGTATCAGGATACTTAGTAGTAGAACTTATGCCGCCGCAGGATACTTGACCAAAATCGCATATCCTGTCTGCATCAAATTTGTATCCCAAATCTTTGCCTTTTTTATCTTCTATTTTGAGATCATGTGCGCTACCTGTTGTAATCTCTGCTGTAACTGCTGTGCCTGAAACATCATTAAGTATTATTACTGGATCCAGATCGCTTGATGATACTTTACGAATAGTACCTCCTGGAACACATTTAACATTTTTTGTAACAGTATCCTTTACAATACTCACAAGCGCATTTGTTTCTATTTTATCCTGAGCAAGCTTTGTCGCAACCATGGAGTCAAGGAATATACCCATCAATGGCACTGATATTATGCCAAATACAGCCATAGAAACCAAAACCTCAATAACAGTCATACCTTTTTTTGATCGTCTGATAAAATTCAGCATATCAGTCTCCCAGCTTAATAAATAAGAACTTTTTCCTTAGAACTATCCCCAATAATACTTATATCATCCCTGTCAACAAAAGTTACCCTTCCAGAGTTATCCGAAAGTGTGATGTTTACTCGTTTAGTAGAATTATTTTTAATCTTTATATTAAGCTTTATATCTTTATTTTCAGTAATATCCGACAAATCACTCAATACCGACATGGAAATATCCCCATCAGGCAACGCACCCGTAAGGCTGACATCATTTCCGCTGTCACCTTTTGTAATAATTGAGTAGCCGTTCCCTTCAATGCTGATACTAACGTCAGCAGGTTTATTTGTTTTAACGTTTATTGAGTCATTATTGTTCACCGAACCGTAAATCTGAAGATTTGGCCCCGCTGACAAATAGCTTCCTTCCTTTATGTAAATATCCGGCTGCCCTTTACCGTTAAGGCCCGATGACGATGATGTTGAATTTGAAATTGTTGCCGTCGGTGAAACCTGTGAAGCTGAAGGATCAAAGAAAATCCCTTTATTTGCACTGAATTCGCTAAGCTTATGCCTGCCGTATTCAGTAAATTTGTCAGTGCTTTCTTTGTCCATCGAATAAAGGGCTATTGACATATCAGCCTTATAATTCTTGGCACCAGGTTTATCACTGGAAATACTTAATTTCTTAATACCTGCTTTTAATGACCCCTGCTCAATATAGTTTATAAGATCATACAGCTTTTTTTGATTTATTGTAGCACTAAAATCTATCTGAGTTTCATAATAATTCGAACCTGTTGCATTAGCAGTTTGAACAGGAGCTGTTATACTTACCCCTTTAAGCTGACCGGCCACTAAAACCAATCTGTCCAGATACTCAACCGCATCAATTATTCCCGCATTACTCATTATATAAGAGTTCAGCTTTTCACCCTGCGCTTTCATCTTTACAATATCTAACTTTTTTTGCTCAATATTTTTATAATCCTCATCAAGCTGCTTCTTCTGTGTCTGGATGCTTTTCAAATTGGAATTGACATCTTTAATCTCAGTACGTGAGGGCAATATAACAAATTTGAATAGAATCAGCAAATAGAGAAGCCCTCCCAATGCCGCAATCATAATTTTTTCCCTTTTTCTTAAAGTCATAATTAATTACCACCTTCTTTCCCAAGTGTAAAGCTTATTGTAGTAGAATTATCCTTAGAAAAGGTTAGGGAATCACCCGTTTTTACAGAAATATAATTTAACCTGTTCATATTCAGTAAAAATTCTGCTATCTTGTTTATATCCGGTGATTTTACATCTAGGCTTAATGTAGCTGAATCATAATTAAGACTTGTTAATGACACACCTGATGGCAGTGAATTTTTTATAGCTAGAATAATCTCGTTCACCGAATAAGTCTGCTTATCTATTGCATCTATTGTGTTCTGCTTTAAAGTAAGTGCAGCTGATACTGAAGAAGATTCAGCATTCACTGCATTTATTTCAGTATACTTAGAGGATTGCATTTCCTTTTTCAGACTTTCAAGCCTGATATTCTGTACCTTTATGTAAATCTTTGGTGCCGCTAAAAGGCCAATTGCAACAATTCCTATAGCTATTCCGATTGCAATAGCCTTACCTTTTAGGTTGACCTTGAATTCAAACTTTACCTTCTCAGGTTTGACCTGTGAGACGGGCCTTTCCTCTTCCGGCAGAAGATTAATGTCTTTCATAATGTTTCCTCCAATTCGAAGCTGTTTTATTGGATTAAGGGATAACCAAATCCTCTTTATATTTAACAGAATATTCTGATATTATCGGTTTTATAATGTTCTTATTTTTATGGATTGTAGTGTTTGTTGATGAAGGTTTAATTGAAAGTTCAAGCGTGTCGTTAAACCTTTGAAATCTACTGTATAAAGTAGTATTTGCCAAATTATCCTGATACTGTCCTGTGTCTAAGCCTGAAAGAATCTCCTTAAAATTGTTGGGATTATAATCACCATTTTCATACTTGTTTTTTGGACCTATCATTAGGTATAACTTCCCATTTTGTATTTTCCAGCATTTCCAATTAGGTGCTGATGGAGCTGGGGTAATTCCTGACGGAGTCGGGAATTCCAGATATAACTCGGAATAGCTGTTAATATCTCCTAGTGTGACTTCCAATTTGACATGACAGGCTGATGCTTCCTGAATGTCCTTACTGATGCGGCGCGTGATTTCAGTAACAATATCGTGCTGGTGAATCTGTCTGGTAGTAGTATTAAAGCTTTGCAAACCAAAAATAAACAACGAAGCAGTGAGCGTTGAAATCAAGCCGACAATCATCATAGCAACCATTATTTCCATTAAAGAAAAACCTTTTTTATTATCTGCTATCATATGCCACCTAAAATAATTACCTACCCGGAGAATATCTCCGGGTAGATTATTAAAATTAAACAGTTAAACTAATTATTATGAATATTTAGAGTATTGTTACCGCTTATCGCAGCACTAGTTGAAGTTACGGTGATCTGCTGATTAGCTGTATTTACATCTATAACCCAATTCAAATTCCCCTGTGACTGCGGCCTTAATTGTTTTGTGCCATCTATGTAAGGGCCATAATCGCCAAGGACTTCTCCCTGTGTTGTATTCCCACTCCATGTCCTTACAGCTGTTGGTGCATTCTCGACATTCGTTGTACCTGAATAGCTTCTGGTAGTTACACCACCCACCGCTGATTCTGTAATAGTAGTTATTCCACCCAAACGGTCAACCAAATCATTTGCAGAAGTAATAGGATTTGTTCCACCAGTAGCAAGGATACATGATAAATCAGGATCGTTTGCTTCGTTAATATAGTACAATAACTGCTTTTTGATTTGTGCCGCGGATTCAGCATCAGCATTTGTTCTGGTTTTCCCTACTATATTACCAAACACTGCTATAGCAATACCTGCTATAACTGCCATGATGAGCAGTGCTACCAAAAGCTCAATCATGGAAAAACCTTTTTGATTTCTTAAAAATTTTTTCATCGCTTTTCCCCCTTAATCTTATTACTTTTTAACTAATTTTATTTATCTTAAGGATGACAAGGTTGTCCCTCCTGTCATCACTTTTGATATCACTAAAACTATTAGCCTTGCAAAACACTACTGTAAATAGTAAGCATAGGAACAAGTATACTTATAACAATGAATGCTACGATTACGCCAAGAACCAATATTATTGCAGGTCCTAAAAATGCTGTAAGCTTCTCCATTGCAACTTCCATTTCCTGATCATAGAAATCTGCACACTTTTCCAAGGTATAATCTATATTTCCGGATTCTTCTCCAATCTTAACCATGGATGTCAGCATTGGCGGAAAATATGCCATCGCTTTTATAGACTGTGCAAGGGTTTTACCTCTCTTTATTTCTTCTGTGACAATGTTCATTTTTTCAATAACAAAAGTGTTCCCGAGTACCTTTTGAACAGACTCTAGCGCGTGCACAAGATGTATGCCGCTTGATATCATGGTAGATAACGTTCTGGTTAGCCTTGCCGTAGCAATAATCTTTGTGACTCCCTTTATTACAGGAGCCTTTATTGCAATATTTGAAAAAAATCTTTTTCCTGTAATTGATTTTTTAAATCTTGCTGAAGCAACCACAATACCTGCTATTACAAGGATTAAAAGCCACCACCACTTTTTAAAGAAGTCACCAATACCTATTAGTATTTTTGTAACCAACGGCAATTCTGCATTCATAGATTTCAATACATCAGAAAATGTCGGCACTACCTTCCACATTAGAATGAAAATAACCAAGGCAGCTACTACAAGAACAATTATCGGATATGTAAGTGCACTCCTTACTTTACTTTCGAATGCAACCTCTTTTTCAAAATGATCCGCCATCCTGACGAAAATCCTATCCAACTGTCCGCTAAGCTCCCCTGCCTCAACCATGCTTACAAGCAAATCCGGAAATTCAGGATGCTGTTTCATAGAGCTTGAGAGTGAAATACCCTTCTGTATGCTTTCATATATGTCATCAAGGCATTCCTTCATTGTCTTGTTTGACGTTTGCTCCCTTAATACGTCCATCGCAGTGACAATCGGCACTCCGGCTTCGATGATTACTGCAAACTGTCTGCAGAATATTGCCAAATCCTTTGTCTTGACTTTCGGCTTCAAAAAGCTAAGTTGTCCGACATCCGTGAATATGTTCTTTTCCTTGATCTCAATAGGTGTATAGCCTTTATCGATCAGTAATTTTTCAAGCTCAAACCGGCTTTCTGCCTTATACTCACCAACAAGCACTCTTCCCGATTCACTTTTAACTTTATAACTATATGCTGGCATTTAAAACCCTCCACAGGCAATTGGAATTTCTTTTTTTATAACGCCACACCGATAGCATTAACAAGAAACGATATCTTTTCTCTGTCCAGTCCCGGGGCAAAGTCCAAACCCCCGATAGAAATGTTCTTTATGGAATATACCGGCATATTCAACTCAGACTCAAAGAAGTCCTTCATACCCTTAAGGTTGGACCCGCCTCCTATAAGATACACTTTGCTCAATCTTTCACCTGCACATCTTGATATATAGAAATCTATGCTTGTCTTAACATTCTTTATAATTTGATTGAGGACAGCCCTGATTGATTCACTGCAGTCCCACTCCTCCTGCCTTGTGGAGTCGTAAGATTCCATAAGTCCGTACATTTTCTTAAACCTTTCAGCCTTGTCCAATTGGTTGGGTTCAAATCCCAATCCCTTTAGAATGCTGGCATCAATGTTACTGCTGCCCATTAAAAACACCCTATTAAATTCAGGCGTCTTATCGTTCAGAATATTTACAATAGTTGTTTCCGAACCAAGATCTATAACTCCAAAGGTATTGGAGTTGAGTTTTGCGTACTTTTGCTTTTTTGCCCAGTTTTCCGGTTCATTATGGGTGATGTCCTTGCGGAAAAACTTGGATACGCTGTTTGCCGGAGTATCAACAGAAATAGGCTTTAAATTCAGATTCTTCAATATTTCTATGTAGCTGTTTATAATGCTTTTCGGCACTGCAGTAACAAATATCTTTATTTTTTCCTTGCCTTCATCCATAACAGTGTTTACGACCTTATAGTCAACAGAATGCTCGTTGAAATTGATAGGCAGATATGCATTGATTTCTTCCCAGGCCTTCTTATCAACTTCTGCATCGGGAACCTTGTCTATCATCATAATTCTCGTTATTATATTTGTTCCGGAAATAACAATTTTAGCTTCCTTCGCATTTAAGTTATGCTCGGTCATAACCCTTTTTATTTCACTGACAACTCTGTTCTTGTCCTTAATTGCTCCATTGGTAATACAGCCCTTGGGTGTATCTCCAATACCATAGTTCATTACGGTAAGATCATTGTTTTTCTTCTTTCTCAATTGAATTATCTTTATATACCTGAATCCAACATCAATTGTTAGATAATCACTTGAGAAAAGTGATTGTAGTGAAGCCATTACTATACCTCCGTTTCAAATGCAAAACATATGTAAAAATTAATTTATTATCTTCTTCAAACCTTCTATATCGGATGCATACGTGCATGCAGTTTCATATGTTATCTGCCCGCTCTTGTAAAGGCCGGCAAGGCAGCTGTCCATTGAATGCATTCCTAGCTCAGATCCGGTATGAATTGCTGTGTTTATATGCATTGATCTCTGTTCGCGAATGAGGTTTGAAATGGCAGAAGTGCAAATCATAACTTCAGTCGCAGCCACACGGGATTTTCCATCAGCCTTTCTTAACAGCTGTTGAGCAATTGTCGCCTGTAAAGTCGTAGAAAGCTGGGTCCTTATTTGTGCCTGCTGGTGCGGCGGAAATACGTCAATAATTCTGTCAATTGTTTTTGCAGCGCTCTGAGTATGCAATGTTGAAAAAACCAAATGGCCTGTTTCGGCTGCAGTCAGAGCTATTTCTACTGTTTCTTTGTCTCTCATTTCACCTATAAGTATTATATCCGGATCTTCCCTTAAAGCAGCCCTGAGAGCATTGGCATAGCTTTTTGTATCAGAACCGATCTCTCTCTGGTTGATAACGCTTTTACTGTGACTGTGCAAAAATTCTATAGGGTCCTCTATTGTTATTATATGAGTTTTTTTGTTTCTATTTATGTAATCAATCATTGATGCCAGAGTAGTAGACTTTCCGCTCCCTGTAGGTCCTGTAACAAGAATCAAGCCTCTTTGCTTGTGCGTCAGCTCATATACAATTTTGGGAAGACCCAGGGTTGAAATTTCCGGAATCTTGGTCGGAATAACCCTGAATGCCATTGCTATTGTACCCCTTTGCCTGAAAGCATTAACCCTGAATCTGGCAAGGCCCTGCAACGCAAATGAGAAATCTAATTCTCCATCTTCCGAAAGACGCTTGTTTGATTCTCCTACAATGCACTGGGCAGCTACCCTTCCGCAGTCTTGAGGCACCATAACAGGTTCGTCAAGGTAGATCAACTCGCCGTTTATTCTTACAACAGGCGGCATTCCCGCACATATATGCAAATCTGAGGCCTTTAATTCAACAGTTTTCTGAAGCAGATATCTTAAATCCATTTCTTTCTCCGTCACATATGTATTTTAATCCTGACTGGAAGTAACACGCATCATTTCATCTACAGAAGTTATACCTTCCCTTACAAGTTTTGCACAATTATCCCTTAAAGTCTGCATGCCGCTTTTTATCGCACAGTCCTTCAGCATATCCGCTGTAGCCCCTTTTGATATCAATTCCCTCATCTCTCGGGTTACAGTCATTATTTCATAAACAGCTATCCTTCCGACATACCCGGTATCGTTGCAGTCGGGGCAGCCTTTAGGCATATATATCTTCGATTTTTTCCCTTCATCCAACCCCAGCACCGCTGCCTCGCTTATACTAGGTTCATATTCCTGTCTGCATTTCGGGCAGAGTCTTCTGACAAGCCTCTGAGCGATTACTCCTACAACTGAAGAGGATATCATGAAAGGTTCGACACCCATATCAATAATCCTGCTGATAGAACTTGCAGCATCATTAGTGTGGAGAGTACTAAGCACAAGGTGACCTGTTATAGCGGCCCTTGTAGCAATCTCAGCAGTTTCGCCGTCACGTATCTCACCAACCATTATAATGTCAGGATCCTGTCTGAGGAATGCCCTTAACGCCACAGCAAAAGTCATCCCAGCCTTGACATTAACCTGCACCTGATTAACACCCCGTATTGTACACTCAACCGGATCCTCTACTGTAAGAATATTGACATTCGGTTTGCACAACTCTTTTAATGCAGTATAAAGAGTAGTGGTTTTACCGCTTCCTGTAGGTCCGGTTACAAGTACGACTCCATGCGGATGGGAAAGTATGTTGTCAAATTTCTCAAGATCATCGCCGGTTAATCCAAGCTGTTCTTTGGTTACATTAAAGCCTTCCTTATCTGCTATTCTGATAACTATTTTTTCGCCGAACATCGTTGGGAGGACAGATACACGCATATCGTAGTTTTTCCCTTCTGATTTAAGGGAAATCCTGCCATCCTGAGGTATTCTCTTTTCTGCGATATTCAATCCGCTGATTATCTTTATCCTTGCAACCAATGCAGGAAGTATATTCTTCTGATGCTTCATTGTCTCAACCAGCTGGCCGTCAATTCTGCATCTTACCAGTACGCAGTCTTCATACGGTTCTATATGTATGTCGCTGGCCCTGCTGGAGATGGCTTTGCCGAAAAGCATATTTACCATCTTGACAATAGGTGCATTATCTATATCACTTATGTTAACAGTATCTTCTTCTTCTTCCCCTTCTGAAACTTCTACTGCAATCGCTTCATTAACCTTTCTGATCTCCTCTTCGTAGTCAAAAAGCTTCTGCTTCTCCTCAATGACTTTATTTGTCTCCTTTATAGTCTCATAATGCTTGTCCAATTTTGCTTTAACCTGTTCGGCATCAGCAAGCATCGGGATAATTTCCATACCGGTAGCAAGCCGAAGATCGTCTATTGAGAAAATGTTTAGCGGGTCGCTCATCGCAACCTTCAAAGAATAGCCCTCTTTAGCAACAGGAACAAGCGCATAACGGCGGGCTATCGGTTCGCTTACCATTTTTACGACATCATCTTCAATATTTATTTCATCAAGGTTGACATGCGGAACGCCATACTGCTGCTCTAAAAATTGATAAAGGGTTGACCTGTTAATAAAACCCTTTTGGACAAGAACCTCACCTAAGCGATCCCCCGTTTTCCTCTGAGCTTCCAAGCCTTCTTCCAATTGTTCCTTTGTCAGGACATTTGAACGAACCAGCATATCTCCTATACGTTCTTTAAAAATGCTGTCTCCCGGCTTGCTCATATCATTCTGCATGGAGTCATACTCATCAATAACATGGTAATCAGCTATGTCAGATATTGGAGCAACCTCTTGGAACGTTTCCTCCATAGTAGGAACTACAACCTCTTCAATTTCGGGAGCTCTGAAAGGCTTTTCTTCTTTTATAAAATATTTATTTAATTGTTTAAGTATTTCATCAGGCTGAGATAGGACAGGATTGATTTCCATGGCTGTAGCAAGCCTTAAATCATCAATTGCGAAAATATCCGTAGGGTCTTTCATTGCTACGGTCAGTGTAAAGTCATCTTTTTCGACAGGAATCAGGCAATACCTTCTGGCAATGTTTTCGGTCACCATAAATGGGAGCTTTACGTCAAAGATCTGGAAATCCGTAAGATCAAAAAAATCAACAGAAATCAGCTTTGCTTTAACTTCAAGAACATCCTTTTGCTGAACAAATCCGTTTGTAATCAGGATATCCTCAATGTCCTGCTTGGTTTCGTGCTGCACTTTAAGCACTTCTTTCATCTGATCTGCGTCGATCTTCCCGTCTTTCAGGAGAATTTCCAAAATCTCTTTTTTGTCTAAACCCAGCATTTTACCACCCCTTTGAGATAAAAAAAGCAATAAAGAGCATATCCCTCTAATTGCTAATAATGCAATTATCAAACCATTAGATGTGCTAATTTCAAGCAGGTTTTATTGTTGAAACTTTTTACTTTTTTTTAAAACATCTAATGTAACAATTTATTTATATGTAATAATGAATCAGCTGTTATATCTATTAGAGTGTCGTGGATTAAATAATAAACCAAATATTCTTTTGCTACCGCAAATTACATGTTTTCCAGTACCTATGACAATATGCCATAATACTTTCATAGCTGTATTATATATTATAAAGACTGGAATTTCAAGTCATATCGACATAAATTATTCATTTGATTTGTATATTTTTTTGTATATTTTTTTGTATTTTTTAGGCGAAATTATTTTGAACCCTATCTGAACCAAAATAGGCCACATGTCTTTTATTTATTATTTGTAAATACTTTTTATTATATGAAATAAATATCGGGTGGGCTCCCAACTCTTGATTTTTAATATATCCTGAAAAGAATGTTTACGCAAAAATAAACCCCGGCTAGCCGGGGCTTTCGAACCTTATTGAATCTCTATCGTATGTCTGTTTGGCCCTCCTTTATCGTCTTTAGGAAGGACTATAGTAAGTATACCGTTATCATATTTGGCTGTAACCGCCTCATTTTTCACGTTTTCTACGTAGAAGCTTCTGCTTACAGACCCATACCTTCTTTCCCTTCTGATATAATTTTCTCTTTCCTCGTTCACTTGCTCATTGCGTTCAACTGAAATAGTAAGGGTATCATCCCTTAAATCCAGCTTGATGTCTTCCTTCTTAACGCCAGGCATTTCAGCATCTACAATGAACTCTTTTTCATTTTCCCGAATGTCTGCCTTTATTGGGTTGCCGGACATCACAGGAAAAAATGAATCATTGAAAAAATCCTCAAAAACATTCCTCAAATCCCATACATTGTTCCTTCCTGTGATTTCATTACTCTTTCTGTTATATGGTGTAAGACCGAACATAAATATGCACCTTCCTTTTTTTAATATTATTTGGCAGCGTCGGATACGCTCGCCTTACTTTGACTTTCTTTGACCTTCTATATATGTTATATCATACTATATGCATTTACTACAAAAACTGTTTTTGACTTTCCTTGACCTTTAAGAAGTATTTATTCCAGCCTTTTAAAATTATCTTGGATTTTCTTATTCTTTCACGCTCTTTTATGATTTTTCAACGGAAGAAATTTAATCAATTCCTCCCTGTCAAGCACGCCGGCAACAACCATTAATGAAAGTGAAACAGCGGCATTGCCTGAAACAGTACAAATTATAGTCCAGGAGCTGCCTAAACCGAATATTTCAAAAAAGCTGTATATGTATTTTCCGATAAATACCATTACAAGGCAGACAATGCCGGGCTTAACTATCCAATTGCGTATATCTATTGTTATTCCGGTCGTTTTTACCACAGTCTGGAAATTTAGGATACATATCAGAGCCGAGCTGATAATAATACCCCAAACATAACCTTTTACACCATAAGGCGGAATGAAAAAATAGACAAATCCTATCCGTATAGTGCTCCCAATGATATAATTCCTAAGCGATATCCCCTGTTTTCCCAACCCGTTTAAAACGCCAAGAAGCATTTGCTGAATATATATGAAAACGCAGGTAAATGAAAGCAAGTATAGCATGCCTCCAATTTTCTGCCCGGAATATACCATGTCTCCTATTTCGTTCGGATAGCAAATAAAAATAGAAGTAAATGTAAACCCAAGTATGAAGGTCAGCTGAAAAGCTTTTGAAATTCTATAATTGGCTATTCTGAAGTTCTTTAGTGAGATTGCTTCAGACAAAGCCGGAACAATTGTTGTGGATAGAGATGATGTCACCAGAGAAGGGAAAAATATCAAAGGCATAGCCATCCCTATCAACTTGCCGTATTCACCCATGCTGAGATGGTAATCCAGCCCCCCTGCCAGGAATCTTCTTGGAATAAGTATCAATTCAATGGCCATCATGACGGAAGTTATAAATCTATTCCCGGAAACAGGAAGAGAAATTTTTAAAATTTCTCCTATAATACGTCTTTTTCTCATCAGGCCGGTCTTGGAGATATGCTGTTGCTTTTTATTTTTTCTGATTTTATAAAACACAAAAACTACAGCAAGATTTGAAATCTCGCCAAAGGCCATGCCTATTGTTGCCAAAGCACAAGCATACTCCAGCCCCAGATTAAGGAAATACCCGGCCATCACCATTACCAGACCGATGCGTACAATTTGTTCTATGATCTGTGAAATTGCAGTAGGGGTCACATCCTGAATTCCGTAGAAATATCCTTTGATTGCAGAAGCAGCAGAAATGACAGGTATACATGGCACCAGTAAAAGAAGCGAATAAAAAGTTCTTCCATCCTTTAAAACTACATTAACAATCGGGCCTATAAACATAAGGATTAGTACTGATGCCACTGCACCAAAAACAGCAGTAACTACCAATGCACATGATGTAATTCTCCTCAGGTTTATTTCATGATTTCTGGCAAGTTCGGCAGCTGCCATTTTAGAAACCGCAATCGATATACCGGAAGTGAGCGTAAGAATTATTGTTGAATAAACAGGAACAATCAGCTGGAAAAGTCCCATTCCTTCAGCACCTATAAGATTTGAAAGGTATATCCTGTATACAAAACCCAGCAGCCTCACGATGAAGCCCGCTGCCATAAGAATAAGAGCCCCGCTTATGAAAGATTTTTTTGTCATGCCGCACCGGTAAAAATAAGTCCTGATTATTAATATTTTAGATGCAGTATGCTTATGACAAAATAATGTTTATCTAAGGATTCCTTGTATTTGCCTATCTTCTTTTGAATCCCATTCGAATATTTTCACAGACCTGCCCAGACCGATAACCCATGTTTTCTTGTCGGAGCACAACAATAATTGATCCTTGGCTAACCATAAAGGAGTTATATTATAAATGTCAGTTTCGTCACTCAATAAATAATTCAAGCATATATTCCTTAAATTAGTTCCATCTGAATTCACAACATTCAATGAAATTAAATTATTATTCTTTTGGAAAACCGCAAGAGTTTTCTTATCCGGTGAGATCAATATATTATTTTCGAAATCGGTGTTGATTTCACCGTCTTTGCTGCTCTCAAGCAGGGAACTGAATCTGCCCAAGTATCTTATGGTGTCGTTATTAAGATAAAGAATATTATCTTCCTTCTGTGAAACTATAATATATGGGCCCTTTTTGGATAAAGCCGCAAGATAGTCGCAGCCTCCCGTTATCATCATGATTTTTCTCTCCACCCAGTCAGACTCACAATAAAGAGTGTCGCCGTGCATAAAGAAAACATCACCTTTTTCGTTTTGCCCTACCTTATACCATTGATCTTTTACCTGAATTTTTTTTCGCTCGGTTCTTGAGTAAATTAGTGATTTATCACCGTTACTCATGTATATTTTATCATTGTTCACCCATCTTGCCATATCATATCGGCCCAAGCAAAGTTGGCCTGTCCCCTCAAGATTGGACAAATAGTATTGGTTATCGGAATTTTTATATAAAACCCTCGTCTTATTGGGAGAGTACTCAAATTGCCCTTTGACAACTACCTTTCCTTTTCTTTCAATGAATATGTATTTATTATCATATGAAGCATTTGTGAGGACAATTCTCTTGAACCCAGGTTCTTGTTTATATACATAAAGCATTTTTCCGCCATATCTTTCAAGCCCCTTTTCACCCCAGGTTACAGCCTTGAAATAGTAATCCCCAAGCTCTTCAACCTTTTTGTTCTCAACATCATAGACAAAAGAAGTCTTTTTAGCATTATCGATCCAATAAAGATACTCACTGTCTGCAGACCACGAAGCCGCAGTACTGACAGGTATCCGGCGGAGATCGCCATTCGTTCCCCCATCGCCCAAAAATACTTCATTTTTATTTACTGCAATGAATTTTGAATTATCCGGGGAAACCAATATTTTATCCGCACTTCTCAATACTTTTTCAAGATTACCCAAAGGATACCCTGCCATGTCAAGTATTTTAGGTGTCTTTTGATCAATAGCCATTATTTTTATGCCTTTATCGTGATTGTTCACGAAACCCGGCCAGTAATTCAGGAATACCTCACCCTTATCTTCAACATAATCAGACTTGAATCCCTCAATGCGCTCCATAAGCTCCGAGGGCACAATTATATGGTTTTTAGCCGCAACCGGAACAGACAGGATATCAACATCCTGATTATTGTATTTATAAGCGCTTTTTCCCAGTGACATCAATAGTTTTTTCCCATTAATAGTCGACTCCACAATATCATCAGAGCTATAGCAGGTAAATTTGGTTCCAAGTTTTGAAAGAACCGAATCGAAGGGAAAATACACTTCATCCTTGCTAGTCAGATAAGCCGCAGCATCAATGCTTTCACCGTTAAAATAGAATGTCAGCTCCTTTAGCGATCCTACAGTAGCCGGTTTGCTCACAGTCCGGGCAGCAACATTTTGCTCGGACGGAAGTTTCTCCAGCATCTGGTTATGCCTTTGCACCATGGTAATTGAGACCCTGATTCCGATAACCACAGCTATCACTGCCAACATTGAAATGAAAATTATTATTAAATTAAGCAAATAAGGCCGCAGAAATTTCATCTATACTTCTCCCGGGTATTTTGTGCGTAACTGCTAATAATTGATTATACCATTCCACCGGATTATTTTCATTACTCAAGCTTTTTTATTCACTATATATTTACAAAAAGTCTATCCAAAATTGGTTTACCTTACTCATTAATACCTCATTCTACATTCTGATTCATCATCGTTAATTGAAGCTCCCTTCCAGAACTTACATTTGATTTATCTCAGTAAGTCTGTTTATAATACTTGCCATGGTCATGACTCAATTATTTTGCCTAATCCTGTAAAGGAGCGGGGGATAAGATTTTGGGGTGAAACCGGTTCTACAGCCGGTCGGGAAACCACTCTTCCCGAACCCGTCAACTAACCTCGCAGGCTTGAATGGCGAATTAAAGCCCGGCTAATTGAAATTGAAAAAATACTAAGCGAATATCGTTCTTTTCGATTTGGAATTTGCATTTTGGGATTCGCCGCTCATTAGAGAGGAGGTAATTGGCATGAATAAGAAATTAATTGCATTATTGATAGGAATGGTTTTACCTGCATTTTTCCTTGCAGGAAAGGTTTTTGCAGCGGATTATTATCCTGCTTCAGAGAATCTGCATTATGGGGTTTATAGCAGCAAAGTTACAGGTCTTCAAGAGGATCTTAGGTCTCTTGGTTACCTTGACAAGGCACCGACAGGATATTTCGGGGTAAATACCAAAGGCTCTGTCATAAAATTTCAGAAGGACAACTATCTTGCTGCTGATGGTATTGTCGGCCCAAAAACAGCTAAGGAATTAAAAAATGACGTCGTAGTTGAGGCATCAAAGAAATATCAGGGCGTACCGTACGTGTGGGGCGGAACATCTCCGTCAGGATTTGACTGTTCAGGCTTTACGCAATATGTTTTTAATAAGAACGATGTTGCTCTGGCAAGAACGGCAGCCGACCAGTACGGTTCCGGAGCGTGGGTATCAGGGGGCAGCCTTAAACCGGGGGATTTGGTCTTTTTCAGCACATATAAGCCAGGCCCGTCACATGTAGGCATTTATATAGGAAAGAATAAATTCATCCAGGCAAGCTCAAGCCAGGGTGTTACGATAACAGACCTAAGCAATCCATACTTTGCACCTCGTTTTATCGGAGCAAAAAGAATAATTTAATTCGGGAAATGTAAAGGGGGCGATTAACTCTTTTTAAGTTAATCGCCCCTTTTATTGTAAACCTTTATTTTACACGCTTTAAAATGAATTCTTCGTGCTTTGTGACTTCACTTTCAATACGGTTAAGCTGCTCTGTGTTTTGCTTATACCCGTCAAATAATGCACCAAATTGCGCCTTGTTATCATTTTCCATCTTTATAACAGTATTATCAATAGAATTTACTCTTTTATCAATAGAATCTACTCTTTTATCAATAGAATTTACTCTATTATCAATAGAGTCCACTCTATTTTTCAGATCCTTTATATCATTATGCATTATTGTAAGCAGGTCAAAAATTTTATCATCCATATAATCACACCTTCAATGTTTTGTATCAGCTTTTTAATTATATCATACAAACATTATTATCGTAACAAAATAAATTTAGTTTTTATAAAACTAAAATTACTTATTCCTTCTTTTAAGCCTTTCATTCCTACGCTCCTCAGCCTCCGTAAAATTCTTTTTTTCCTCTTCAGATTCCGGTATCAGAGGCGGTACAGCTGTGGGGCTTCCGTTATCATCAAGTGCAACAAAAGTCAAATAAGCCTTATTGGTCATTATAACAGAACTTGTTTTTATATTCTCCGCATAGGCTTTAACCAAAACTTCCATTGATGTTCTTCCAGCCCATGTCAGTTTTGCTTTAAGAATTACCATTTCTCCCATTCTGGCAGGATGTCTGAAATCAAGGCTGTCCAATGCAACGGTTGCAACAACTTTACCTGCATGTCTGGACGCCGCCATTGCTCCTGCAATATCAATCCAATGCATAAGTCTTCCACCCAGAAGATTACCTAAAGTATTGGTATCATTCGGAAGAACCAGTTCAGTCATCTCTACTTCTGAAAACTTTGGGGACTTGCCGTCCATATTGTAAATTTCTTGATTCAAAGTATCGTGCATAAATCAACCTCCCTAGAAAATATATTTTGAATTGCCTTATACCAAAGATAAAGCATATTCCTCCAAAAGGCTTATAATCTCTTCTCTTGAAGTCAGTCTGAAAATCTTTTCCTTTACAAATGTCGAATTTCTCATACCCTTTATATACCAGGCAATATGCTTCCTCATTTCCTTAACGCCGATATGTATTCCTTTCAGTTCTGTCAGCATATTCATATGCCTTATAATCATTTCTATTTTATCTTTTGGTTCCGGCTCTGCGGCAAATTCACCCAAAGCCAGACACTGCAATATTCGCTTGAATATCCATGGATTCCCCTGCGCGCCACGGCCGATCATAACCGCATCGCACCCTGTCTGATTCAGCATATGTCCGGCATCCTCCGGTTTAAAAATGTCTCCGTTGCCTATAACAGGGATGGAGACAGCTTCTTTGACCTTTCTTATTATTTCCCAATCTGCCTGCCCGCTGTAAAACTGCTCCCGTGTACGGCCATGAACAGCTATGGCCTTTGCCCCGTTTTCCTCAGCAACTTTTGCTATCTCGACAGCGTTTACATGCTCGTCGTCCCAACCTTTTCTTATTTTTACTGTGACCGGCTTGTCTGAAGCCTGAACAACCGCTTTAATAATATTACCGGCAAGTTCGGGCCTAAGCATGAGTGCGCTCCCTTCACCGTTTTTGGTAATTTTCGGTGTCGGACACCCCATATTGATATCAACAATGCTTGCTTTAGATCTGTTCAGCCTTTCTGCGATACCGGCCATTATTACCGGATCAGAGCCGAAAATCTGTACCCCGGCAGGCATTTCCCTTTCATCTATTTCGGTCAGCTTCTCACTTTTGGCATCATTATAGTGCATTCCCTTCGCACTTACCATTTCCGTATATACCAATCCGCACCCCTGTTCCCTGCAAAGTATCCTGAAAGGCATGTCAGTCACTCCTGCCATTGGTGCAAGAAATATGTTATTTTCCAATTCTACATTTCCTATTTTCATTTATTCCCTCCCAATACAGTATTCTAACACACAGATTGTTCATTTGTTAAGTTTTACTGCCTCATGAGGCAAAATAATAAGCCGGGCACTGTAGGTTCGGCAATCCCTGGTCTTGCAACGATCCTGTTCCCAGCTTTTCTGCTGTTGACCAAAATAAATTTATCTGCTCCTGAAATACATTGCATAAATAGGTATTACAATAATTGAAACAGCAAGTATATACAGCATTATAGACCCGATCCTGTTTTTCTGTTTCCATGTCCATCCGGCATAACTTCCGGTTCGTATGCATATCCATATTAACAAAATGAATATCAGAAGCTTTCCAAGACTCATTTCTTCCCACTTCCTTCCTCTGAAGTACCGATAAACTCAGAGGTTCTGATTGTAAGTCCCGGCCTTCTTACTTTGAAGTCCACACTCACGTTAAAAGTAGCCTCTTTGTATTTGCTGAACCAATCATATTTATGCCATTCCTGCCATGTAAGAAACTTAATTTTCGCATACCTTCCAAACCCGCATATATCAGTTTTAAACTCCTTTGAGGTTTTATTCAGAAACTGCTCTATTCCCTTTTTTATGAAGTTTTCTACAGTCTTTTCAAAAAAAGCTCTGTTTTTATCGCTTTCATAGTTTACTCCGCTCTGAACCGCTTGGTAATCGCCTTCAAATAACAGTTTAATATTAATTATGGGCTTGCCGCCGTTTAAATCAATCTTATATGAAGGCGATCTACTTTTTTTGACACTTATGATGACATTAAACCTTTCATTTACTGGATCAGGAATTGTAAAGGAGGAACCATCAAAATTGTTTGCACACATTAAATAGTATGTGGTCTCCCTTCCGTCCAGTTCGCCAACCATTTTAGCCCCTGAAAAAGCCGCAAGTCCCATAGTCTCGCCGCTTACGTCGCCTATTCTAGGGACCTCTCCTGCCTTATAATCCCCTACTAAGGGCCTTGATCTTCCTTTTTCTCTATAAGTAGACTTATCATTTGCAAAGTCTTTAGTGGATTTGTCATCATTTACACCTACAAGTGTTGCAACAGGTTCCTGCGTACTCGATACTCCTGCAGAATAGAACCGATATAAAGTAGTGTCCCCGGTAAACCCGGTATACTTGTAAGCACTGAATTTCATTTCGTAATACTTCGAAGGATCCGCTTCCTGTACAGGCTTGATAGATTCAATATACTCCTGGGCAGAAGAACGCGAAACAGCAATATACAATGTAGGCCTGAACTGTCTGCTCTTCGTCATTCCATGCAGATATCCGATCATATCACCACTTTCCGCCAGTTCCTTAGAAAAAACAACCACCTTTGCATGCGTCAAGTCTATTTTTTTGGCGATGGAACTATTTACAAGTGTAATTCCTGAGAGCAGCGAAGGACACTCTATTGTTACATTTCCAACGGATTTGGATGGTTCTCCGCCTCCGCCGCCGCCGCCGCCGCCACCTCCGGTCGCAATTGGTATGGCGTATTGAAGAGTGAGTCTAAGCGCATTTGTAGTGCCTTTATCAAGTCCAACTGCTACGACATAGCTCATCTCATCTATCTCTCTGCTGTCATAACACCCGGTAAGGTTTGTAAAAGATAAACAAGCCAGCAATACCAGCAGAATAATTTTTAGTGATAATTTCAACTGATTCGCCTCCCATTCTTTTTATTACTGTCCCTTTTTACATATCTGGCTATTACAAGAAGAACTATAACCACACCGAAAGGAACAGTCCATGCTGCACTTCTGAAAAACATGCTTTCAATACTGATCGCGGACATCAAATTTTCCGGAAGCATACTGAGTGCAAAAATCAATATTGCAAACGGAAAGATAAGAGGCTTTATATATTTCAATCTGAAAGTTTTCTTGAAAATGTAAATAGTAAAGTAGAAAGACACAGACAAATACATAAAGGCTACCATCGCCCATGTAAGAAGAAAAACAGACTCAATTCTCTGAAAAAACCTGCCATAATTGATCAGTCTGGAAAGCTGGAATATGGGCAAAAAGTTTTCTAAGGCATACTTGTATCTGAATACAAGAAGGTAGACCAAAGAGGATGAAATAAGAAAAAAAGCGGATATACCTATCCCGAGGTAGCCTGCTCCTTTAAAAATCTTATGTGTCTTTATTGACGGATACACCATGAACAGTATTACAATTGAAGAAAACGAGGATATCCTGAGAAACCCTGCACCAAAAATATTAAAAGCCCCTGTGCCCAAGATCGGGAATAAATTCATATAGTCAAAATCCGGGGCAACTCCAATGAGGATCAAGATATAAGCAATAATGACAATCGGTACAGCAATAGCTGAAAAACGCACAATTGCTTCTAATCCCGCATATGCCCCCATTATCATTCCTGCAATGAAGAAGAGTGAAACGAAGCTTATCGGAGATGCCTCAAGGGATATGACCTTGAAATCTTCACTGAATTCACGGAGAAGAATTGACACAGCTAATACAAATTGAGCCAAAAGGATTACACCTATGACTATTCTACCGATACTTCCGCCTACAATTTCGCCTATTTCCAACAGATCCTTACCTTCAAACCTGAAATAAAGCTTCTGTATGAGGTAAAAGCCCAGGAAAGCCAGAATACTTATATATATAGCTATGATCCACCCTGCGTTGCCGCCTATTTCAGCCATTGAACGGGGAAAATTCAATATCACCTGCCCAATAACAGCATTAATAATAACACTTGCTGCCTCCCAGCGGCCTATTACGATATCATTTCCCTTCATCTCGATCCTCCGTGTCTTTCTTGATCCAGCCCCTGCTTATTTCGGGCTGTTTGCTGCTATCCTTGGTGTTCATATAATCAGGACGTTTTTCTTGCTGCCATATAGGCCCTCTTGTTATTGCATCCACAAACCCACCCACGGTTTTAGGCCCAAATGGAACCATAAACGGTACCCCAAAGGATTTTGACCTGACAAGCCAGATTCCCTGGAAGAAAAGCCCCGCTGTTATTCCCAAAAATCCTGCAATTGCACCTAATATGATATATCCAAACCGAAGCACCCTAAAAGCAAATGAAAGTGCAAAGTTTGGTATTGCAAAGGACCCTATTCCTGTTACGGCAACCACAATAATCAATATTGGGCTTACGATATTTGCTGCAACAGCTGCTTGTCCAAGTATTAACGCACCGACAATGCCCAAGGTCGGCCCTATAGGCCCTGGTATCCTTATTCCTGCTTCCCTTATGAGTTCAAATGAAAACTCCATCATGAGTATTTCTACTACGGAAGGGAACGGAACCTTTTCACGGGCAGCCTCTATTGCGATTAAAAGATCAGTCGGTATCATTTCCTGGTGGAAGTTGGTTATTGCGATGTATAGTCCCGGGAGAAGTAGGGATGTTATTAATGCAACAATCCTGACAAACCTAAGCATATTTGCATAAGGAAACCTTAAAAAAGCATCCTCAGACGAATGTATGAACTCATGGAAGGTTGTTGGCAGAACCAGTGCAAATGGGCTTCCGTTAACAATAACGGCTACCTTCCCGTCTTCAAGCATTGAAGCAACCCTGTCCGGGCGCTCGGTAGCGATTATTTGAGGTGCAGGTATGAAGGTACTGTCCTCAATAAATTGTTCAAGCTCCCCTGAATCACTAAGGTAGTCCACCTTAATGCTCTTTATCCTTCTTCTGACTTCTTTGACAAGGGAGTCATTAACTATATCCTTTACATATAAAATAGAGCATGGGGTCTTGCTTCTCCTGCCTACTTCAATATTTTCAACTATAAGGTCTTCATCCTTCATCCTTTTTCTGATAAGAGCCGTATTCGCACGCAGAATTTCTGTAAAGCCCTCCTGCGGTCCACGGATTACCAGTTCAGTATTGGGCCGCTCGACCCCTCTGTGCTCCCAACCCTTGACATCCGCTGCAAAAGCCGAATCAATTCCGTCTATGAATAATCCACAGCCCCCAAAATTGACTTCATCTATGACTTTTTCGTATTCTTTTACCTCATTAACCTGATTATGAGGCAGTATATGAGTCATGATGTAATCGGAAATGCTCTTCTCATCGCCTTTTATATCCGGATCTGCCAAAAACATCAAGGGTTGGAGTATGTTATCGTTAATGACCTTCCTGTCTGTCATTCCGTCAAAAAATACAATAAATGCAGGTATTGCCTTACTTTTGATGATAATATCAAATTCCCTCAAAATTATATCCCCATTGGTAGGTATAGTATAAGCCTTCTTTATGTAGTCCATGTTATCAGAAAGTCTTTTGCTTATATCACCTTTTTTAGGTCCACTTTGTTCCTTTTTATTATCCCCGTCATTTTCCTTATGAAATACCTTTTTAATGAAAGCCCCATCATTTTTTCTTTTTAGTTCCGGGGATTCCTGTATTTTTTCTTCCTCCATGTACTTCTTTTCCCTTGGGGTTTCCTCAAGAATAAATCCTTCATCCTTCTTTTTAGGTTCATGAAAAAGCAGGACACTTTTTGTCCAATTACTGAATTTAGACAAGAGCTTCACTCCTTATTTTATTTCCCATTCATCATGAGTTTATTATTATCAAATACATATTTTCATATTCATTCAACAAACCTTTAAGTAAATGTTGTTAGGTATTGACAATTTTTCCCAGTTTTGTTATACTTGCAACATGCAATCATAAAAACTTATGTTTAAGCATATATATCAATAGACAAGTCAAGCATCATATGTATTTGCTTCTTCCTGAGAATCTATTGTAAAGCCCGATATTTTGGGGTTTGCTTTTTTTATAGCTTTATACAAATATGCGCTGAATCATTTTTGAGCGGGAGAACCATTGTTTTTGGGGTGAATCTAAACTAGACATGCCTCTAGTGACGTAGGGTCATCTTTCGATCCGAATCCGGCAGCTAATCTCGTAAGCGTTGAAAGAGAAGGTGATTAATATGCTTTGATGGTGCCTGGTTTTTATGCACTCTAAAACATTAACTGCAGGACTTCTCTGCAGTTTTTTTATCGGTGAGACATACCATAAATCGAAAGGGCCTATGCCCATGAGATTTTATATCGAAGGGAGGTAAACATATGATTAGAGTATGCTTGGCAGGGCTTGGAAAGACCGGAAAGGAAATTGCAAGAGTCTTGCTCCAACAGGGAAATATATGTCTGGTATCCGCATTATGCAGTCCTCAGAGTAATAATAAAGGCCGGGATCTGGGTGAGATCTTGGATTGCAGTTCCACCGGAATTAAGGTTGAAAGCTCTGAGCAAATCGAGCAGATCGTATTCAGAACAAAACCCGATGTTGTTATAGATTTCTCCAATCCCTCAGCTGCACTGAAAAATGCAAGGGCATTTTCAAAAATGAAGGTTAATATCGTCATAGGCACTACAGGCTTCTCAAAATTAGGATTAAAAAAGCTGTTTATTTTAACGCGTAAATATCATAATGCCATTGTTTATGCTCCAAACATAACACTTGGCGTTAATGTACTCATGCTCCTCTCAAACCTTGCAGCTAACATTCTGAACAATTATGATTTTCAGATCACGGAGGTACATCATAAGCATAAAAAGGATTCCCCTTCCGGAACAGCATTGAAAATAGCCGGGGAAATAGAAAAAGGGCTAAAAGCTTCTAACGCGGGTGAAATCGGAAGCATTCCGATAAATGCTGTAAGGGCCGGCGGAGTAATAGGCAAACACGAGGTCATGATAATAGGCGAAGACGACAAAATTGAAATATCTCACGAATCCTTTTCCAGGAAGGCTTTTGCGCTCGGTGCGGTTCGGGCGGTCAATTTTATTTCAGGCAAAAGCGGTTATTATGAGATGAATGATGTTCTTAACCTTAACAAGGTTCTAACAGACTATATTGATAAGGATACATCCCTTAGTAAAAGATATTTGCGCTATAGAGTTGAAGAAATGCTTCAGAATGATGAAATAGAAGCATGAGACAGGAAGCAGCACACAAGCTGCTTCCTTTTTTATTATAAAACTATAATAATAAAACATGGCAAAATTGTCATTATAGCCGATAAAGAATTTCTTGAACTTTCTACCACATTTTATATAATATAGTATGCTATATGACTACACCATTAACTTTTGTTGTAATACACTTCCAAATTTCACTGTTATGGCCTTTGTTGTCCTGCACCAGCATCCACTTACTATATCCCTAAAAAATAAATTAAAGTTTACCATATAGTTTAAAATATTCAAGTCAGGAGGTAATTTTATGACAAGTCATTCAGAAAAATCCGAGACACATGTATGCCCCTATTCTGCAAGGCATGCAGAGAAAAAGAAACTTTTTAAAAAGCTGCTGTTTCCCATTACAGGATTGGCTGCGCTTATCTGGTTTTTCATCCGTGTAATTCCGAAACCAAGCAGAGCTGCCTACCCATGCCAGAGAGCTGCTTTTCCGATTGCATCTTCCTTTGTCATATGGCTAACGGGAATTTTCGGAGGTGCACTGATTTTCAAAAAACTAAGAAAAAGCTTCTACGCATCACGTTATATCGTCGCAGGTATAGGCGGGGCAGCAATTTTAGCCGCTGTCGTCTGGAATCTCCACTTTTTCCCCGCTCAGAAAGCTTATGCAGATTTTACTCCTGTAAAGCTGGCCAAATCAAATGTATCAATAGTGCAATCAGCCAAATCCGATGTGAAGCAGATAGATTATACTGAAATAAAACAGATGGTTTCCGAAGCTGTAGCAGGAGTCGGCGGCATCGGAAGTGTGGTAAAGGATGGAGACACTGTTGTTTTAAAACCCAATCTTGTATATTCAATGGGTTACGCAGCAGAGGCAAACGGTGTAACAACAGATTGGCGTGTAACCAAAGCAGTGGCTGAACTGGTGCGCAGTGTAAATCCCAGCGGCAAGGTTTATATTATGGAAGGCTCCGCTATCGACACTTCAATGTTGTTTAACTCCTTAAAATACACTTCGGCAAATATTCCCGAAGTAGACGGAATCCTGGCGATCGAGAAAGACAGCGGTGCTTGGCAGGACAAGAATTCTGCCGGCTTGACGCTGGTTAATATGCCTGACGGACTTTTACATACCCAATATTATTTCAACCGCAAGTATAAAGAAGCTGATGTTGTTATCAGCATTCCTACATTGAAAACCCACTATAATGCAGGAATTACAGGCGGTATCAAGAATTTAGCCATAGGCACGGTACCGGGTAATATATATGGAAAATCCGAAACTCAACCTGATAGAAATAATGCGGTTGATCATTATTCGGATGATCTGCATAAATGGATTCGCGATTACTATAAATGCCGTCCCGCTGATCTTGTAATTATGGACGGACTTCAGGGGCTTCAAAACGGTCCTATCCCATCAAACACTACAGATCTGACTAAAGACCAGATGAATATGAGGCTGATTCTTGCCGGTAAAGATGCAGTAGCTGTTGACAGCATAGAATCTCTCGTTGTAGGTTATGATCCGGAATCAATCGGTTATCTTCGTTACCTTAATACAGATAAACTCGGCAATATCGATCCGACATGCATCAATATTGTCGGCAAGAAGGTTGATGAGGTCAGAAAGTATTTCGAGGGTACGGCTACACTGGGAGCAGCAAAAATTACAGATAAAACTGCTCCTCAGTTAACCATAGATTCTGTGCAGGCTGTCGGCAATAATATGAAAATCTCAATGACTGCTGATAGTGAAACAGTAAAAGAATCGGTTTATATAGACGGCAAATTATACGAACCTTCTTCTGCATCAGGCATGACTGCAATTAATGTGGATATATCGGGATTGACCGGAAATCATCAATTAACTGTTGAAGCATATGACCGTTTCTTAAACCGCACAACCAAAACAGCAGAATTTACGGCTAGCGGTTATAGTGCTCCAAGGGCTGCTCAGGCTCCTGTTATAGACGGTATCGGAAATGAGAGCTGCTGGCAGCAGGCTCAGTGGAAGGATATAAATTATGTATGGCTGGGCAATACTCCTACGGCTGATGATTTCAGCGGGCGTTTCAAGATGGTTTGGACTCCTGAAAGGCTCTACTATCTTGTTGAAATAACCGATGATAAACTCTCGGCTCCCAATACTACTCCGCTAAAGAACTACTATGACAACGACTGTGTCGAACTTTTCATAGATGAAAATCATTCCGGAGGAAACCACCAAAACAATTATAATGCGTTCGCCTACCACATTGAATTGGACTATGACATAATAGACAATAATACCTCAGGCACACAGAGCTTTTACAATGATCACGCCAAGGTACTTCGCACCAAGAACGGAAATGTCTATACCTGGGAAATTGAATTAAAGGTATTTGATGATAAATACAATGAGAAAGTCACAACAAATGTGCCTGTTACGCTTACAAATGGCAAGATTATGGGCTTTGGCGTTTCATACAATGATAACGACTACAATATGACTCGTGATAACTTCATGGGTTCTATGGATATTCCCGGAACAGATAAAAATGTTGCCTGGATAAATGCCGACGTGTTTGATACCCTGACATTAGTTGATACTGCCCTGAAAAAAGGTGATATAAATAATGACTCCGGTATAGATGCCTTGGATTATGCAATGCTCAAGTCACACCTTTTAAAAATAACCAATCTGACTGGAGATGCATTATCGGCTGCAGATTTTAATTCAGACGGTTTAGTAGACGCACTGGATCTTGCCCAGCTAAAGCTTTACTTGCTTGAAAGGCACTCCAACTAACTTTTTATGGATTTAGGCACGCTAAATAATAGTCGCTTTTAAGAGATATTAAAACACAAAATTGAGGAATGTTTAAGCATTCCTCAATTTTTTATGTGTTTATACTTAATTTTGAAGTATTCCTTATCGGTTTATCAGATACATCTTTATCAGCGCAAAATCAAGCGCATCCCTGGAATTATCATTATTCATATCCATGACAGATTGATAATTGGCAATCGTTGTTTCATCCACTATTTTCAGCAGACATTGCTTATATAAAGCAAGGTCCAGTGCATCAACATCTCCGTCGCCATTCAGGTCGCCCTTCTTAACCGATACGCCCGCATCCATTGCGACAGTAACAATTGACTGTGCCGGAAGTGTTACGGTATTTCCTGACAAACTGCCTTTGGAAGCGAATTTATCGTTCCCTGCAGTCTGGTAAACCGCCGTGCTGGCTGCTGTAAAACCGTTTACATTGAGGGTTACAGTATTTGAAGAGGAGCCCTTGTTGATAAGAATTAATGTGAGCTTCTTCTTATCAGGTGAAACGAAGCCTGTTATCGGGATATCCGAAGAAGTACAGGAAGCGGATACCCTCTTGTATCCCGGATCGGTAAACTTGGCAAAATGCTGCATGGTGTAGTAAAAATCTGTAACAGAATAACCTTTGGGATTGCTCCACCCGTTTGGATTGTTCGGATCGTCAAGATGCACAAGGGGTCTTTGGTCATTTGTCCAGATCAGATCCCAGTAGAAATAACCGCTGACACCTTCATTTACAAGTGAATTGTAAATCAACTGTGCTGTTGTGAACGCCGTCCCATAGTCATACTCCGTCTGGAAAAGCGGCTTATTCGGATATGCCGCCTTTAAAGCTTTAAAAATATTGTTGAAGCTGTCGGGATTATTGCCGTCTCCTCCGTTGTACAGGTGGTGCGCAATTCCGTAGATTTTGCTCATATCCATCCCATTGGCATAGTTCTGCACATTGCTGCTGTCTATACCGGCAACCTCAGGGGCCAGGATTTTCGGTTTATTAGCCATATTTTGAATTTTGCTGTAGACCGCATCCAACGCTTTGCCATAGCTGGGATAGTTTGAATCTTCCGTCGGTTTTAGTATGCAGGTTTCCCACCCGCTGTTTTCATAGTCCGGCTCATTCTGAATACTGATATAGTCAGGGACTAAACCCTTAGCTGCATAAGCAACCAGTGAATCGTACCAATAATCTCCAAACTTACTGTAGACAAAACCGCTGCTGTCCTTAGCAAGTGTGCCGCCGTTCATTGTTCCGTTCTTCTTCAGGGTGGACGGTGGCGACCATGAGCATAGCAGCAGTTTAAGAGCAGGATTCTGCTGTTTTCCGGCATTGAATATCTGGGCGTCTATTGTACTATCGTCCCCGCTATGCTGATATTGGTTGCGAAGGCGCAGAATATCCAATCCCGAATCCCCGAACAGAACTTTATAGATTTCCGCCTTATTAGGGTGATTCGCCAACCAACTGTCATACCAAGCTATCGCAGCCCCGAAGCCTTCCAGCGTCTGGTAAGTGGTATTGACATCTACTGATGCATTGTAGGAAGCTGCACTGGCCGGCTGAATACATACAAAACTCATCAAAAAGACCAGTGATAGTATTAATGTCACGATTCTCATTCTCCTGTACATAACATAACCTCCTTTTTTTATTGAAAAGTATAGGGATTTCATTCTGGGTGTAGTATAATAAATATTCGCATTTATGTAAATTTTTGGGTGGGTAATGTTAATTATTTAAAATAACAAGTTAATATTTTGGACACTTCTATAGTTTGGAAGTTTCTACAGAAGTGATATAATGATATAAAGTATATTCACCGAATTAAGATCATTCTTTTGCAGGTAGTTCTGCCTTCCGCTTAATACCTGTCTTATATCCTGCCAAATCTGATGCTTTATTGTTAAGATTTAAAACAAAATATGCCGATATTTATTTTGCTGTACTTTCAAGGAGGTGATTTCCCATAGCAGCACCAAAAAGTGTCTTTTTAAGAAAAACAGCGGTTTTGACCATCCTCTTAATCTTATATTTTATCTCATCAATGTTTCATTCGGACTTTTGGGGTAACATCCTATCGCCGATCAGCGTATTTGCTTCGGGTGGAATTTTATACTTCGCTTATCTGAAATCCGAGCACTCTGTCAGGGTAAGCATTACTCTGCTGTTTTATTCGATTGCATGCTTCTTCTGGGGGGCAGCAGACACTATATGGGCATTAATGAGTTTTACAGGCGGCAACCCGGACGACAGCACTATTATCATGTTTTTGTATGTTATGACAAACTGCTTTATATTTGCCTCCGTGATTATTTTTGCCGTCCAGCAGTTCAAAAAATGGGTTTTCGCCCAGTTTAGCATAGATTTGATAATCAGCGGTATTATGTCTACATTTTTATTCTGGATTATTTTCTTGCGCAAGGATATTTCTATACTTAAAGGCCTTCTTGTTATGGATTTTACAAGTATTTTGTCAATAATTACCGATGTTCTGATATGCATCAGTGTTTTTTCATGGTTCCTTTCGGTACGCTCGGGTAAAGTTCCGGCATTCATCAGAATTATATCATTTGGAGTGGTTCTGTTCTCACTTGTGGATATTTACTATTACTACATAGACTACACTGATTTATATTCTCCCAATTCACTGGTTGATTTTATTTATGCCCTGTCATTATACATCATTGCGTTTGGTGCTTTATGGAAGACTTACAAGTACAGCTCCGTGTTTGATATTTCAGTGGTGACAAATATAGGCGTACGGGCACGCTGGGTTTACCTTTTAATTTATCCGTGTATTTATATCCTTGCATCTGTGTCCGGAATTATCGATGTCCCGGTTAATTTTGAAGACCTGTCTACCTTTGCATTTTCTATATTCTTTTACTGGGGTTCTTGTAAATATATCCAGATTTCCATTGAAAAAGAAGCACTACTCAGACAACAAAATGAAATACTCGAGCAACGCGTCGCTGAACAGGTCCGTGAGTTGAAATTTCTGGCCAATCAGGACACTCTGACAACGCTTTTTAACAGGCGCTATTTTATGACCTGTCTGGACGATACGATCCAAACCTTACGCCTGAACGACCTTATGGCTATTCTGCTGATTGACCTGGATCGCTTTAAGACTATAAATGACACATTTGGTCACGACATTGGCGACAAGGTTCTGATCGAACATTCTCTCAGGATGCTTGAGTGGAATCATTACGGAGCCACTATAGCAAGACTTGGCGGAGATGAGTTCGCCATCATGTTTGCAGGCAAGTACTCGCAGAAAGATATCGAAGACTTCTGCGTCCAAACCATTAATTTATGCAGCAAACCTATTGATATTGGAGATAATCTGCTGAACATGACGGTTAGCATCGGAATTGCACTTGCCGATGGTGTATGCGACGGGAAAACATTGATGAAAAATGCCGATATTTCAATGTACAATGCCAAATCCCAAGGCTACAACAAATACCAGTTTTATAACCCGTTTATAGGTCAGGATTTCAAAAAGGCTACAGAAATTGAAGTTTTGCTGAAAAAATGTGATGTTGAAAAGGACTTTGAACTGTTTTATCAACCCCAATATTCTTTGCCTGATATTAAGTTAATCGGTGCCGAAGCACTCATCCGTTGGGGGAATCGCGAATATGGCTATATTCCGCCAAATGTTTTTATTCCGATTGCCGAGGAAATCGACTATATATCCAAAATCGGGAAATGGGTAATGAATGAAGCTATATGCCAATCAAAAATATGGAATAATCAATATTCTATACCGCTGAAGATCGGTTTCAATATATCGCCTAAGCAATTAAGCGATGAAAGCTTTATAAGTCTTTTTAAGGCTTTGATCTCGGCAGATGATATTAACTCCGCATGGATTGATGCAGAAATCACAGAAAGTATCATGATGAAGGATACGGATTATCTCAACGATGTCTTCTCTTTGCTAAGAAGCCTAGGTGTTTCAGTTTCGATTGATGATTTTGGTTCCGGGTATTCTGCCCTAAGCTACCTGAACAAATATCCCTTTGACAGAATAAAGCTTGACAAGTCGCTGATTGACAACATATCTTCTTATAACTCAAAGGGCGCTAATGTCGTTAGGGCCGCCATTACCATGGCGCACTCCTTCGGAATTCAGACAATCGCAGAAGGCGTAGAAACACAGGAACAGTTGGAAATCCTGACGGAGCTTGGCTGCGATCAGGTTCAAGGATATTTATTCGGCAGGCCTGTTCCCGCCAAAGTGTTCGAGGAGCGGTATATCAGGAATTACAACAGGAATCTCATATGTTTGTGGGGTGAAACATAGACCAGCCTTATTACTCAGCTCCACAAGTTCTATAACCCTTATTGTATTCCGTGCCTGAAGAGGATTTTCCGGCATTACTTATAATCATTAGGAGTGCCCCAGTTCTCAAACCGGTTATACTTCGGGTTTATTGAGTAAAAATGTATCCATATCGGTGCATTGTCTAAATCAGGATGAGCACCAAAAAATCTACTATCCCCATACCTGATAGCTTCCAAAGCTAATGGCAGCTCACGCCTGAAAATTGCATTACGCATAGCAGAAGCTGACGGGCCAGATAAACCATCTACATAAACATATACATAGAGAAATGAAAATCCGTTATTCGTTCTCCATTCTGCAAGCACCTCATCTCTCATGGCAGTGACCTTATCATAGGCAAACTGCAAGCCTATGGTTAGAAAAAGGTCTGCGGTTACATCTGAGTGTGTTAATGTATACTTACGGCCTATTGTCGGCTCGGTCGTTGTCACTCCAGGCCTGAATTCAACATATAATTTATCCGGATTCAATTTCTCCACAATTATGCTCCCTGTGCAGATGATTTAATATAAAATATGCTGTTCCTATTGTTTCAGTTACTCTAGCATAACAAATACCTGTTAAAAGAAAATTCAGCAAATTCGTCGAGGCTAGATTACAGCTTAGCAGACATAAAATTGAGGAATGTTGCAATGACAACATTCCTCAAAAATTATCAACTTATTTATTTAACCTAATGTCAAAACTATTTCCCGAAGTATCTCTCCAACAACCCCTTAAATCCTGCGCCATGTCTTGCTTCGTCCTTGCACATCTCATGCACTGTGTCATGGATTGCATCGTAATTAAGCTGTTTTGCCCTGGTTGCAAGGTCTTTCTTGCCCTGACATGCGCCATGCTCTGCTTCAAATCTTAACTGAAGATTTTTCTTTGTATCAGCATGAACTACTTCACCTAGTAATTCTGCAAATTTTGCAGCATGTTCAGCTTCTTCCCATGCAGCAAGCTTGTAAAAAGCGCCGATTTCGGGATAGCCTTCACGTTCTGCCTGTCTTGCCATAGCAAGGTACATGCCCACTTCAGTGCACTCTCCCATGAAATTTGCCTTCAAACCTTCGTAAACTTCTTTATCGACGCCTTGTGCAACGCCTATCTTATGCTCATCAGCCCATTGCATAACTGAATCGCTTTTTTCTACAAACTTTTCCTTTGGTGCCTTGCATTGCGGACAAAAATCCGGAGCCTCATTACCTTCATGCACATAGCCGCATACTGAACATACAAATTTCTTCATTAATATTTCCTCCTTGTTATTTAATATCTTAAGATTTCATTTCCATTTTATTATTATAAATTAAATCGACTATTATTTACCCTGATTAATAATAATTAATCAAAAAAGTTACTTTTAATAAAGAAAAAATTTTTCAAAAAATCTGTTTAGTTCATGAAAAAAGTGGTATAATTAAATTACAGTCACAAAGTGATTGATAAAAATTACCATGAAAGGGATGAGTCCAAAAGGATATTAATTTTAGGGCTAGACCAAGGTAATAGTAGTAAGGAGAAAGAAAGTTGAAAGTTTTTAACTCTCAAAACTGCTCCGCACGAGCAGGCTAACGGCCGGGATATTAGATGGATATCCGGCCGTTTTACATTTCACCCGTTCTTAAAGCTGTTCGGCTTTTATCCCCAGCTTCTCAAACTGTTTTGACAATTTGCTGAAGTTATCTGAAGCCAGAGTAACCTTCTTCAGATTCGGAAACTGCTGTGCATCCTGCGCAGATTTTATGTCAAATGCCGAATCTTCGCCATCCCATTGCGGGGCGATATTCATATAGATTTCATTTCCATCCTGGGTCAGTTCCGTAATTTCTCCCGCAAAGCGCTTTTCTACCGGATAACTCCTGAAATAATCAAGAGCCTCCTTTATTGGTTCCTCAGAGCCTGTATCAATATCTTTTTTCTGGTATTGTTCCGCAAATTCATAAATGTCAAATTTAGGCTGCAGCAGCTCTTTTTCATACATTAATTCATCAATTACCAAAAGCTTAAAATTAATATCTTTGAAGGTCAGGACTTCTTCATCTGTTTGCTTCATTTTATACTTTTCTATCAGCCCGGAATTGAACTGGGTAATAGCAAGATATTTGATGCTTCCATCACTATTTTTTAAAGAATAATACACCTTGCTGTCTCCATAAATTCCTTCTGCTGAAAAGCCGTACCTGTCCTTTTTCTTTTTGGCTTTGAGATAATCTTTACCGTTAATAGTAAGCTTACCGTCAAAATAAAAGAAATCAATGCCTACCCGTTTTTTCCCTTTATAATCAAGCCCTATAGTAAATCCGTTGTCAAAATCCTTATCCTCTTCACATATTTCTTCCGGATTTACCGCAACACATTTTCTGATTCCCATTAAGTCCAAAGGGTAACCGAACAGTTCACCATTTATGCCTATTCCAGAATCCTGAATATCTACGTTCATTCCATGCTTACCCTCTGCCTGCCTTCTTTGAGAGCAAATACTTACTTTCTTTATTTCCTCTTCATCAAAGTTAATATCAATCCGGTTTTCACCCAAAACATACTCTCCAAACCAATCATCCCTTTTAATCTTAATTTCTCCAAGTTCCCTTCCCTGCACTTTTATATGACCCGAGAATACCTGATAAGGACAATCTCCTTTTTTTGAGGCATTCTCCTTCATGGCTGCCGTTAATCTCCATGCTATATTCTTTTCGGCAGAGTTATCAGGTGCTTTCAGTGTAGCATAAAGTCCCAGGTCATCCCATACAACAACAGTATAAGTATACTGATCGCTGCCATCCTTTCTTTCCTCTTCAAAAAAACGTCCGCTTCCCAAATGCTGTTTTAAATCATCGATTTTTACAGGGTGTGAAAACATCTTTCCATCTACACTATAGCCATTCTCCAAAATATCAATCTGCATCCTTTATCCCCCTATATTATGTTTTGTTACAGCTAATCAATTTTGTTCTGCCAATTCTTCCAAGCACAATAATAAAACTTATTTAAGTGGTAGAGGAATAATATGTTCCAAATCCTCTTTTTTCGAGCCATCAATTTTTGTCCTGCACATTTTATAATCAACATAACCGTTTACTATCAGACGTTCCTTATAGTAAGCCCAATTTCCTGCAACACTAAAATCATTATCAATTAAATCCTTGCTGATCATCTTTTGATTTTTTCCACTTAAGTCCATTTTGTAAATTTGACCATTCGGGTTTTTTACGGAGTATTTATAAAAAATGCTATTGCCTGCTACGTTTATATGTGATGTAACTTTATCAATTAGTTTGACCTCATTACGTCCATTCGTATCCATTCTGTAAATCTTCCACTGAGTATTCATTGAAGAATAGTCGGTAAAATAAATATTACCTCCAACAACATTCAACTCTCTGGAGTACTTTTTCCTTATAACCGTTTTCTGTGTCCCATCCGTCTTGACCTTTGTAATATATCCGTGTTTACTGTCAACATAATACACCCAGCTCCCAACCACATTCATGTAGTTAAAGTTGGCAATATTATCAGCCGCAACCTTCTTTTTGCCGCTCCCATCCAAATCCATTTTATAAATGCCGCCGTTAACGCTGAAAAATATTTTATCACCCAAAACTGTTATGTTGATTGCTTTTTCTTCACATAACCTGGTTCTTTCAGTACCATCGGTCTTTATCCTATAAATACCGTCATTATCCAAGTTTATGTAATAAATCCAATCACCCATTATATTCAAGTAGGCAACTTCATCGTTAGCCAACACAGCTGCCTGGGTTCCATCAGCTTTCATCTTCGATAGCTTGCCGATATCTTTATAATTCCAGTTTGAATAGTACAACCATCCATCTTGCTCTACAACCCATATAGAGGGACGATTGCTTAAATTTCCGACACTGTTGCCCCTGTATGATTTAAAATCTTTTATAAGAGTGTCTATAAAATCTTTGTCTTTGTTTGAATCAAATAGATTCGTTTTCTCACTTACCACTATTAAGCCCTTACTGTCCCGGAAGAAATTTTTTCCGATTGTTTCTGCCAGATCACGCAAGGGAACATACGGAATTGCGTTTATTATTTTTGCAGGAGAATTCAGCTTTACTTTTTTCCCTTGCGAATTCATATAATTGTCATCTATCTTTAAACTGATTTTATTACCTTTATAATCTATTAAAACAATTTTGCTTTTCGCATTCCAAACCAATTTTGCATTAAGGGCTTTGGTAATGAAACCAGCAGGCACCAGAATACTGCTCTTTTGTGCAATCGGAACTATTCTTTCATTAACATCATCTACCCACTTCAGCTCATTATTGACATATGCCTTGGGACTGCCGATAAAAAGGACAATAGAATCCTTAAGTCTGGACTTCGTTTCATCACTAAAAGAAGAATAACCAATTACACTTGCTTGAGATATTTGCAAAACAAATACAAATACTAAAAATAACACCAGGTATTTATTGCTGTACCGTTTTTTCATATGACCGAAACACTCCCCTATAATTTTTCATTTAGTCAACATATCTCTGTAGTCTTATGCAATTATACCACATTTTTGTAAGGCTGGTTAATTGGGTAAGTGTGAATCGGGACAGTTTATTTTTGTCAGGAAATATGATATTATGTATTTGTCCATATTTTGTAAAGGAGGTTATTTTTTATGAAAATGAAGAGAATAGCAGTTATTCTGACCTTAACCCTTCTGGTTTCAGTCATCAGTGTTGTTAGTTCTGCTTCAAGCGTGTCGTCGGCTTCAATTCTTCCCATACCTGTGACCAATGTACACAATGTAGTTTCAGAAAAGCCTCTTTATGTTAAAGACGGTTTGACCGGAACCTGGTATGACAGCGTAAAAGGGAAATGCGTTATAAGCTGGCAGGACAACACCAGGTATGGCTTTTATAACGCCAGGCTTACCGTCTATGACCCTACGGCAGCAGCCAACATCTCATATGAATTCCAGCTTGTGTCCATAGCGAACTGTAGCAGTGACACTATTGAAGGTATATTCGATATAAAAAAGAACGGGGCGCTTGTCGCTTCAGGGGTAACGGGTAAGCTCTACGGTCTGGACCAGGCTGTAGGCAATTATTTCAAGTTCTATTCCACCGGGGATGTCTGGCACATGAGTGCGTACATAACGAGCAGAGTTGATTATTAAATATAATCAAGATGCCAACTGGAACGTTTCCGGTTGGCATCTTTTTTTGCTCGTTTTTTATGTCTTTTTAAATTCCTAGAACAGCATGCACCGATTTGTATCCAACCCCCATTCTATCTATCCCCATATCAATTAATTGCAAAAAGTGTTCCCTCGTCCGGATGCATCCACTACCTTTTACCTTGCATGTATCTCCTACTTCTTCCATCATCATTTTAATAATTTCAGGAGCTGCACCCTTCGGTTCGAACCCTGTTAGAAATCCTGTGCTTGTTTTTACATAATCTGCTCCTGCTTCCATACAGCATTGGCACAATGCTCTTATCTGTTCTTTATTCAATGCATCTGTCTCAATAATAACTTTGATCTCTCTGCCATACTTATGTGCCACATTAACACAAGCCTTTAATTCCTCTGTAATCTTTCCATACATTCCTGCCCGTGCCCAGCCAATGTTTGAAACAATATCTACTTCTTTAACTGTATCATATTTTGCAACAATCTCAATTTGCTTAATTTTGGATTCTGTAGAACTTGTGCCGAATGGGAAATCACATACTGGACAAAGCATGGTATCACTCCCTTTTACATGAGGTTCACAGAGTTCAATATATCCAGGATTGATACAGATAGTCGCACATCCTAATTTTACGCCGTCTTTAGTTAACTCAATAATTTCTTGTTCTGTAAATTCAGGTTTTAATACAGAATAATCTATATACCTAGCTAACTCTTTCTGTGTCATTTCATTAGCTCTCTTAGTTGGCTTCATTATTATTACCTCCACTTTTTGTTGTTTCCAGTTTTTTAACGGTAGCTACCTTATATTTATACTATATCACTGCGTTTCTCATTAATCTTGTTTGTATTCACCTATTTTTTGTAGTATATTGATATTATCATTATAAATTGTTTTGAGGATGAAAAAGTATATGAGGATACCGGTTTATGGAATTGAGCATACTTTTCTGGAAAAAGAAACAGGGTTACTTTATCGTAATTCCAGCTTGAAAGAAACTGCTCCATTACATACCCATAATTTCTATGAATTTTTTATTGTTACAGACGGAACTGCTTTACATATGGTAAATAATACCGTCCAAACTCTTACAAAGGGTGATTTAGTATTTATCCGCCCGCAAGATGCCCACTCCTATGATTTTTACCATTCAGAAGACTTTCGCATTTTGAATGTTGGCTTTAGCAATCTGATTTTTCAAAGTATTAAGAGCTTTCTGGAAAATACCGAAAAAATGCAAAGGCTTTTAGAAACGGAGTTTCCGGAATGTATCCATACGGATGGCGCTACACTTGAACTCATTTCTTCTGAGTTCAAACATATTGGTACTCTTATGCAAACATCACCTGCCAAGCACACTACCTTTCATGCAAAGTGTTTTTTAGTAAGCATATTTGCCGACTACTTTTTTAATTATCACGATTTTGAACAAAAAAATAACAAGATCCCACAATGGTTTGACCGTATGTTAATTGAAATGCAAAGAATTGAAAATCTTCAAATTGGGTTTCCTAAAATGCTTGAATTATCAGCTTGTTCTAAAAATCATTTGTGCCGGGTTTTCAAGGATACTTTATCTGTAACACCAACACAATACATTAATAACAAACGACTGGAATATGCTGTTTATCTATTAACTCAAACCACAGAAGATATTTTGGAAATATGTGCATACTGTGGATTCAACAATCTGAGTCATTTCTATCATTTATTTAAACAAAAGTTTAATTGTCCTCCTGTTAAATTCAGGAAATTAAAAATTCTATAAAGCCATAAAAGATTTGTCCGTACTACAGATGTCATAGCCCCTGTTACACAGATTGAAGCAGCAGGATGCCGATATGTTTTTGAACCTCTTTGCTATTTCGTTAATTCCAAGACCGCAGTAGTTATTCAACATGTATGCTGTTAAGCTTCTGAATCTCATACTCTTACGTTTCCATCTATGTGATAGGGTTCCTATATCATCGATTTTAAGCTTCTCAGCTATCTTTCTTATTAACTTTTCTGGATTCATATCCCTCATGATTACTTCTCTGTATGACTTGTATTCATATTGCTCTGCTTTGAATTCATCCAGATATTCCTTCAGTTTTTTGTTTATTCCAGCTTCTTTTCTCTCTATCACCATAGCTTCATATGCCTTGATTGCCTTATCTTTGCCGCTTTCATTAATGCAGCCCAGTATGAAGTCTGTATCAACAATGTGGCGACTGTCTTTTGTCTTCCCAAGGTAATAACACATGGAAGAGTATGGATAGCTGAATTCTCTTCCGTTGTACTCCGGGAGGTCTTTTGGGTTTGAGTGGATATAAGCCGAAACCGCCAAAAGGTATTCATCTGATTCTATTATCTTACTGTTAAACCGTTCAGTCAGAAGATGCCCTTTACGGCTATACTTTCTGTTGATGTATCTTACATACGCCTGATTCAAGCTTTTCATGAAATTCGATATGTCATAGCCGTTGGTATCGATTAATATGTGGTAGTGATTTGACATAAGGCAATAGGCATATATCCTGCAATCATACTTCTCTTTATATTTTTTTAGAACATCCAGGAAATACTCCTTGTCTAAATTATCAGGGTACAGGTTAAATTCGCTTATACTGTGTGCCATAATATGATATATTGCGGTCGGGTCCTTTCTTCTAGCTGTTCTGGGCATGGATATGTCCTCCTTTGCTGGGTTTCATATCCATAGTATCCCATTTTCCATAATGTGTCAAATATGATTACCTGTCCCCTATATAGACATTGATGGGTCTCATATCCATAGCATCCCATTTCCCATAATGTGGTCAATTGTGATTACCTGTCCCTATATAAATATATGACTGGACAGGTGGATCAAAACTCCAGATTAATCATTTTTCATAATTCGCCAAGTCAAAGTCAAATGTCCAATTTCCTCTATTGGCGATAATGATATTATCTGTAACCAATTCTAAGGCAGAGTTTTCAGAATCTATTTCAATTCCCTTATACATAGTTACAAATTCATGTACCGGATCTAAAACAAATGAAAATGAGGATCCATTTAAAAGCTTTACAGCTTTATTATGAAAGGTAAAATATTTTAAATACCTAGTAGAATCCTCTGTAAAATAAGTATTGATAACCATGCTTATACTATTAGTACTATCGCGATTCACTGATTCTATATTAGTAATTAAACCGTCTAGTTCAAATTTTTTATTTAATTCAAGCGTTCCACTCTCAGGTATATTTAATTTTATAACTTTAGATTTTTTCTTTTCAATTGTTATTTCCGGTACTGTGAACTTAATATTTTTAACATTAGAAATTCCATCTACGTAAAATTCATTATACTTTATCTTTGAGATATTAAGTCTTTCTCCGTTTTGATCTAAAGCAATTACAGGTTTTTTTGTAGAACCGTATTGAATTATTTTGCTTTCAGTATCATTGCCAGGTTTCTCAATTAAAGAAACCCTAAGTTTATCATTATCTCTAGTTATAATTGCTGAAATTTCAATATTATTACTAGAGCTAGTTAACCCTAGACCTTGCATATCAACTGAATTGGTGGATTTCTTCATATTGATTTTAATTATATCTAAGCCCTTTTTTAGAGTTACTTCAGGTTTTAGTACGAAATTCTTGCTAGAAGTTAAAAATGCTTCCCATCCTTTTTCAGATGATGATATTAGCCAGGAATTAAATTTGAAAGATTTACCACTTGAATCTACTACAGTGAAATCTGATATATCTGGTATATTCCCATTTCCATTTAAATTAATACTAAAACCATCCTCATCTAGCTTAGCTCCAGTAATTTGAATAGATTCTTTGCCTTTATAAGATATTAAATTTGTTAAGACAAATGCGTCGGAAGACGTATTTTTTTCTACAACTCCAATGCCTGGTGCGTAATAGAAAAGCGATTTAACTTGAGCTATTACGTTTGAACCAAATGCCATAAAAAGAATTATGAGGAGGAAAGACATTGATAAAGCAACAGAAATATATCGTATTTTAAATATTGGTTTTCTGTCCTTTATGCCAATTTTCTCAAAAGTTTTTTCCCCTATCCTTTTGGATATGCTTTTTTGGGTAAATGTAGAATCAGCTTTAATATCAAAGTCAAGATTGACATTAATATTGGGCTGGTCTAATTTTTCTAAGTATTCAAAAAATAATTGGTCGTCATTATTATTTTTCATCTTTTTCCCACCTTTCTAACTTTTCCTTTAACAAGTTTCTACATCTGTGCAGTTTTACATCAACATTGCTTCTACTTAAATTAAATATTTTTGAAATTTCTTTTATCTTTTGATAGTAAAAATACCTACATATAAATATTTTTTTATCTAGATCAGATAATTCATTTGTTAGGTTTAAAATCTTTTCTATATACTGACCAGTAATTACCATATCCTCTAGGTCAATATTATCTGGCACGCTATTATAGTCGACTGAAGAGAATTTTTTTATTGTTTTTGTATTTCTTCTCAGTAAATCTAAAGCTTTATAGCGAGCAATCATGCATAACCAAGTACTAATATTACCTCGCTCTTTATCAAACTTATATTTTCCTGTCCATAATTCAGCAAATATATCACTGACTAGATCTTCAGCATCCTCTTTTGTGCCACTATTAGCAATTATTCTTTTAATGAGAATAAACATTTTACTGGAATATTTATTAATCAAATATTCCAAAGCTTGCTTGTTTTTATCAACTAATAAACCATAGACATTTTCATCATGGATCTGGATATCTTCTTTCAACTCTTTCCTCCTACTTTGTATTTTGTAGCTACATTAACTATACGTTGCCATTTATAAAAATCTTACAATTCATTTTAATTTTTTGGAGAACTTTTGAGCTTTAATTCTCCATTTCCTTGAAAGTTCTTTTTTGTATCTTTTAAGGAATAAGTGCTATTTTTAATATATTCTTCTAAATTCTGGGACAGTTAACTGCTTTGGCTAGTTTATACATGTCATAAAAAAGTGGAAAAAGTTCGAATTTTCCTTGACGTTTTATTTTTTCCTCAAGAAAATTTACATTAACTTTTACCACAATGTGCCAAATAATTATTTCCAGACAGCAAAAAAAGACTTATCCCATTCTTTATATTAAAAATTCTATAAAGCCATAAAAGATTTGTCCGTACTACAGATGTCATAGCCTGTTACACAGATTGAAGCAGCAGGATGCCAATATGTTCTGGGTTTCATATCCATAGTATCCCATTTGCCATAATGTGTAAATTGTGATTACCTGTCCCTATAAATCAATAAAATACAATCCACGCAATCAGCTTCATAAAGGATTTCCCGATAACGCGAATTGTATTATATTGATATCTTCTTATATTTTTATTTTTAGTAATAACATCTTCAGTTGGGCAAAGTCTAAGGCATTGACCTCTTTATCTCCGTTCAGGTCTGCCGCTTTCAGAGCATTGCCCGTAAGAACCTCCCTGTTAAGTAAACTTATTTTAAGCGAAGCCAGATCGATGGCATCTACTTCGCCGTCACCGTTTACATCACCAATTTTAACTGGATTCTCACCTTGAAAGTTACTGTTAGCAAATGCGGTGATAAACTCAAGGGTGGAAGTGGAACCAATGGCGTGCTCATTTGTGGTCCATTCATCAGCACTGTCCAAATAGCATTTTGCGGGGAAGTTTGAAAGGCCAATACCTTGATACCTGTTAGGTCCTAGCGGCATAAATCCCTTGGCTATCCCGGTTCTTCCATCACTATTAAAAGTTGAGAATATGGTTTTAATACAATCGTCCCCATAACCTGACACGAAGCTCTTTCTCATGGGATTTGCTCCAAGAATCCAGTTTAATGAAGAAAGTGCCATATTATTAATGGTTTCGTTATTGGTTCCAAGAAGTTTTGAGCCAATAAGAGCTTCCATACACATACCCATTATTTGGTTGTTACTGCCCCAGTAATAGTTTGCGTTTGCAATTGCATTACCCCATGCACTGTTTTTGTAACGTTCAATTTTGTTATTTACCCAAATTCCAAACTCAGTATTGAACCACTTTTCAGCATCAATATTTCGGTTTGCAGCTTTCATATAAGAGAAAAATGCAAAATTCCAGTTGCCTACCCAATCTCCCGATGCATTCTCATAAGTATCTTTTCCTTTTGAATAGTTTGCAACAAAGAAATTATCATATTTTGCTTCACCTGTAGCACGATATAAGGATGCTACTGCTAAGAGTCTGCTGCTTATATCGTTGTCAGTATTATAAGGTCCGTTTGGAGATTTAATATTGTTGGGATTCTGTTCAAGATACGTCCACGCACTCTTTGCTGCATTCAGACAGGTAAGGGCAAACGCTGGATCATATTTTGCATATACAATTGAAGCGTGAGCTAAGGCAGCGGCTGCACATGCAGTATCTTCTGTCGGTCTTATATTAGTGGTGTCACCCTCTTTATCCTTTATAATCCTTTTCGTTATATTGCCATCATCATCGGATTGGACTCTTGCATAAAAGCCTCCGCTTAAAGTATCTTGCATTTTTAGAATCCATTCCAACTCCCATCTTGATTCATCAAGTATGTCAGGAACACCATTTCCGCTTTCAGGAATATTAAACTGATTATCCTGGTATAGCTCCGGAAACATGTCATAAGCCCAAAATAAGTTTATTAATGTCGTTGCTCCGGTACTTACGTACTTTCCAAGATCACCTGCATCAAACCATCCTTTAGATACATCCCTTGTCTTTCCGTAGTCGGAGTCAAAGACAGCAGTCGTATCCTGTGGTGTTCTGTCTTTCCTTGGATAATCAGGACAGTATGTAGACGTAAGGTCTATTCCTGAACGCTGATAATAAAAATATCTTGCTACATCCGTCAACAGCGATTTGTAAACATCATTTCCAATCTTAAACTTTGGTGATTTTTCTATACCTGGTGCATTAACTGTAATATAATATTCGCCCGGTTGTTTAAGGTCGGTAAACACAGCTTTAAACACCCTTTCACCGGAATCCTGATCATAATCCTTCAAAAGAGTCAATTGACCATTATATACAACTGAATCATCAGAAACTCTTTTTACCTGGAATTGCGTACCGGTAGTGGCAGTAAACTCATCCTCAAATCCTGAAACATAGGCATATTTTTCAGCAGTTTCACGAAACCCTATCTGATTCAGCTTGATTGCCGGATACGCCTTTTCTTTATCTGGAGAAGTCAACTTCAGTTGATTAATCCATACGCAGAAGGGATCAAGGGTTACTTTATCAAGTACAATTGCCTTTGCATTGTATGGGTCCATACCCAGAGAGGGGGCTAAAATATCTTTTAGAGGTATTTTCACATGTTGCCAATCAGTTGTAACAGTACAGTAATCAGTTATCGGTTTTGTTATTTTCTGCTCAACACCCGATGCTCGCTCGCTTACATGATCAACTGCACCGATTACGAACTTCTCTCCTCCTTTTTTCCCTTTTACATTAAACTCGAGGTATCCATTCGGAACATACTGCGATACATCATGACAGTTCCATTCTGCCAATGTAAGTATCACTGACATCCAATATGAGCTAAGCTGAGTTTGAAGATTCAATCGTAAGGAAGGTAGACTTTGGTAGGTAACTTGGGTATCAATCGGCAAGTTTCCGTTTACTGTCTCTAATTCACCTGCTCCGCTTCCGGACCATCCACTGACTTTATCCTTAAATACATAAAAATCCTGAAGGTTCCTCCAGCCCTGAGGAGCACTTGCATTGACAACAATCATTGATGTAATCAATGATGTACATATTATTGCAACACTTAAAAATAAAGCAAGTAATTTTTTTTGTTTCATACTTTTCCTCCTTTACATTGAGATTAACTTTTATTTAAATATATAACAAATATATACAATATTCCTTGACTTTTTAGTCCAAAAATAGCATTATTTAGACAAGGAGATGGAATAAATGGAGTATATGTATCTTCATTATTTTACACAAGACCCCGGATTTCCTTTTTTTATTCAGTATGGATTCCATGACCATGCTATGCCGGAACATTTCCACCACGATTTTTTTGAACTTGTGATAGTATTAAACGGAACTGCCACTCATATTGTCAATTCAGAAGAGTTCTTTATAAAAAAAGGAGATGTATTCGTTTTTAATATGGCTATATCCCACGGGTATAAGAATCCTCATAACTTTAAGATAATAAATATAATGTACAAACCTGAACGGCTAAACGAAATCTGTAATGATATAAAGAAATCTCCCGGTTACCAGGCGCTTTTTGTCTTAGAGCCCTTTTTCAGAAAAAAGTACAGCTTCAGCAACACCCTTTCACTCTCTATTTCCAGTCTGGAATACCTGTCAGAGCTTGGAGTTCGTATTAACGAAGAATATAAAAGTAAAGATCAGGGCTATCAAACCATGATTTACTCTCATTTTATGGAAATGGTTGTATACTTATCAAGACAATATATTATTGAAAATAAACACTTGCACGATACATTTATACATCTAGCGAAAGCTGTATTATTTTTAGAAGATAATTACCTTAACCCGATAAAACTTGAAAAGTTAGCAGATGAAGCACATATGTCCATTAGGCATTTTAATAGAATATTTAAGGAGAATTATGGTACTACCCCTTTTAATTTTATTCTGCAACTCAGGGTTAATCATGCCTGCTCCCTGCTTAAAAACAGTACCTTATGTATTGCTGATATAGCACTGGAAAGCGGCTTTTCTGACAGCAACTATTTTTCAAGGCAATTCAAGAAAATTATCGGTATAACCCCCAAGGAATACCGGGCAAGGTATAAATTGATTTATTCGAAATAGGTTTAAAATAGAATTTCCTAAAACATAGACACGGGACGTGAAATGACCCCAAAAAGTTAGTACAAAAAAGGCCCATCCACTCTTATACAGAATGGACAGGCTTAGAATTATTAAATCATGTCAACGGTACTATTGTTCCGTTGTCTTCTTTCACGGATACTCCTTTTTGATTGTTGGCCTTGAGATGCTCTGTGAGGTTCTTCATAAGCAGCTTTGAACGCTCATTATTGCTTCTGTGACCTTCCACAATCGTACGATAAAGCTTTTCTGACTTTAATGCCCTTGCAAATTCCTTGAGGGATTTTAAATAATATTTGCCATCCATAGCCTGTAAATACTCCTGCAGGGTATATGTACCATCAGCATTTTTGATAATAGTTATTTTTACCAGGCATGCACAGCCGCCTACTTCTGAAAGGGTTTTACCGTAGAGTTTGTATCTGCCGCTGTAAACATTTGCAACTACTATCAGTTTATTTGAATTTGGATCCTCATATTTCCCGAGAATTGTAGATGCAGCAATCGTAAAACCATTATTCGGAGCGGAATACCTTTTTACAGCGGCATTGCAAACAAGCTGTTCAATCTTATCAGCGGAATTGCTTTTGAAATCAGGCAATTTGGTTTCGGTATACGGCGACAGCTTTGAAAACCATTCCTGAGGCAGCAGGCCTTCATCTGTCACATTGTTCCTGTCACCCAGGAGCTCCTTACAAAGAGCCATCATGATATAACCCTTGAGGTCATTGTTTCCGCCCTTCTCGAACTGCGCCAGGAGGTAATTAAGTGCTTCGTCCCCCATTTTTATTATGCTTTCATATTCTTTCCTGTGCGCTTTAATGTAATCGTAAGGATTAGATGATCCCCCCGGTGAAGTTATAATTTTAAGGTAATTTTCTATTTTGTCATTTTCAGCTGTCGCTACAGAGTTGAACCTCTTGCTTTTATTGCCCACGTAATGAGAAGCCTTCTTTGAACCGGAATTGTCCGAGCCGGGATTGGAGGCAAAAACAATCACAAATACCGCAATTACTACAATCATAACTGTTACAACCCATAATGCCGGCTTTTTGAAAGACAGTATATTCTTTATCCGGGATTTAACGCTGCTCTCTCCGAAGCCCAAGGGACTTCCAGTCAGCAGTCCGCTCCTTTTTACTGAGAAGGACAGCAGAGATTTTGCATAGCCGCCCTTTATTTCCGCTCCCATTTTCTTTAGTACGCTTTCATCGCAGGACATTTCCATGTCCCTGCTCATAAAAGCAAAGGATATCCACACCAATGGATTAAACCAATGGATTACTGCCGTCAGGAAGGCTAAAGGCTTTATTACATAATCCAGCCTTCGGATATGCGTCCGTTCATGAGCCAGAACGTAAGTAAGCTCTTTTTTACTCAACGCTGCCGGAACAAATATTTTGGGCTTTATAAACCCAAAGACGAACGGAGACATGATTCTGTCGGATTCATAAACATCTCCCTCCAACCGGGTTGCGGTTCTGACATTATTTAATACTTTTATATATGAAATGATACTCAAGCCAAGCAGAAGAACAATACCGGAAATCCAAATGATACAGGCAGCCATAAGTACTGTCTGCATCGGATCATGACTGTTTGCAACCACCGAAGGGTGCGTTGAGTTCGCAGCGTTGCCGATTACATTTGTACCCTGATCTATTGTTTTCTTTTGTATAAAACCGGAGATTAAAGCCTCAGGCCTGATTTCTCCCGAATCTTTCGGGTAAAGGGTTTTAAATATGTTCAGAAAACTGAGGCGTGAGCTGAAGCTGAAAGGGATAGCAAGCCTTATCCATAAAGGCAGCCAAAGCACATACAGGAATATCTTCGGAACCTTCCTCAAGGGCATTCTCATTATGATTATCGCTATAGCTACATAGCTTGCCGTTATGCTCATATTCAGAAGTGAAGAAAACAGATCGGTCATTTCGTCGCCTCCTCGATAATCCGTTTCAACTCGGCAGCTTCCTTTTCGCTGATTTTTCTTTCTCCGAGGAATGCCGTTAAAAACTGCGGCAGCGAACCGTCAAAGGTTTTGTCAACTACAGCCGTGCTTTCATGCTTTCTGGCATCCTCCCTTTTCAATATTGAGGTTACGGTTGCATTTTCATTTCTGAGTACACCACGCTCGCAAAGCTTCCTTAAGACGGTGTATGTCGTGGACTTTTTCCAGCCAAGCCTCTCAAGGCAATGCCTCACCAGGTCAGTTGAATTAACCGGTTCGGTCTCCCAGATTATATTGACAAATTTATATTCAGCATCGAATAATTTATAAGTATCCATAATTCCTCCTTTAGTCTATCGCAATAAACCTATAAATCAAGTTTACTTCAATAAACCAGTATTGTCAATAGAATTATAAACAATTGCCGTTTATATTATGCGGAGCCTTACGCTTCTACAGGAATTAAGCAAGTGAAGTTAACAAACTGTTCATAAAAATTCAATATACAGGTTTTAATATAATTATTAGAAAACACATTCATTGCATTACTGCAGTGTTGATATATATCTTTATCTTTATCATTATTTCCTCCCAAACTGTAAAGGGGCTGTCTCAAAATAAACTTTGAGGCAGCTCTTTTTTCGTCGAAAAAACGCAAGAAGTGCACCCTAAGATGCACCAAATGTGGTAGAATATAGTTGTGAACAAAATATTACTACACAAAGA
>JAEXSP010000042.1 GCA_023453795.1 Bacillota bacterium | reverse complement strand
TTCATATCGTATGCCGTGCAGCTCTTATATGTTTTTAGATCAGTAGTGCAACTTTTTATTAAAGCCATTAGCAGCCCTCCGAATTTTTGTATTGTTTATGTACTATGGAATATATCGGCAGATATCTATTCAGATTTTATATGGTATTATTCAGATAAAACTACGTTAGCAGTTTAATCCATTGAAGGTTCACCTCGGACAAAGTATAATAAATATTTGCAATTAAACAATTTAATATTAGAAAGGATCTAGCTATGAATGCAATTAAACTTTTAATTATGGTATTAGGCTTAATATCAGTTCTTGCTTTTGCAGGATTATATATATCTCCTTTAGGCAGCTCTCTCACTCCGCCGGCTATTGTTAATACTCTTGAGAAAAACAGGCTGTCGGCCCGCAGATTCAGGTTCATAAACGGGAAATTAACACCTTTTGAATTGGATTCTGATGAAGGTGTTATTGTAACAATCAGCTGATGTTAATATTAAAAAGCTATTTACCTAGTGTTTTGTAAAACATCAATCTTATATATTCATTCAAAGTGTTACAAATACACTCCCTTGATGTTGTGGCCTGCATACTCTAAAGTTTTAGCTGTTACAGGCCATATTTCCTGTATCATTCCCCATTATACTTTTGACACTTACTCTCATATATGATAAAATGGCTCAAAAAAAATAAGGTGATAAATAATGACGCAAGAGCATCTTTCATGGCTTCGCAAGTATCTCGAAGGCTTGTACCAGACACCTATACTTGAAAACTTTCTCGGACTTGAATTAGTCGGGCTTTCCGAAGGTAATGCGGAATTGACTGCCAAAATTAAGGATATGCACAGCAATATATACGGCTTCACTCATGGCGGCACACTGGCTTCTTTTGCAGATGTCGCAATGGGAATATCCTGTGTAACTTATGCCAAGCGCATTATAACTATTGATATGAGTGTCAGCTACATTAAAAACGTGACAGCGGGCAGCATAATTACAGTCAAGGGAAGTGTTATCAGCAACGGCAACACAATAATGCGTGCAGTCGGCGAAATCTATAGCGATGAGCAGCTTCTTGCAAGATCGCAGGCTTCTTATTTTGTTATAGGCAGTTTTACCGAAGACGACCATCCTCAAAGTATAAATGGATAGCGGCCGCCAAATCCTTCCTGACATCATGTATATATTGAAATATGTAAAGACTACAATATGTATTGATGTAGAGACGTCATCAAGTATATGCATAGGGGTGCACAATTGACTGAACAAATCATACTTGTAAATGAAAACGACAAAGAAATAGGCTTTGCAGATAAAATGGAAGCTCATATCAGAGGCGAACTGCACAGAGCCTTTTCAATTTTTGTCTTCAATTCAGACGGCAAAATGCTTATACACAGAAGAGCGCTGTCAAAATACCATTCAGGAGGCTTATGGACAAATACTTGCTGCAGCCATCCCAGAAAGGGAGAATCGCTTAATGAAGCCGCTCATAGGCGATTGCAGGAAGAAATGGGCTTTGACTGCCCCCTTGAAGAGATTTTTTCATTTATGTATAGAAAAGAATTGGATAGGGACCTTATTGAAAATGAGTATGACCATGTTTTTATTGGCGAATTCAATGGACAGCCCTCCCCCAACCCCTCCGAAGTTGAAGAATATGCATGGATTGATCCTAATGCTGCAATCACTGATATTAAAGAAAAGCCTGAAAAATACAGCTATTGGTTCACACTGGCACTGGAAAGGGTTATTAATTCAACCTTCCCGCAGCATATAAAAAAGCCCTGAAAGATTTTCCCGGAACTTAATCAGGTTCACTTTCAAGGCTCTGTATATTACTCAGATAATAAATTATGCCAAATCAGCCAATTTTATTAATTATTTTTCGTAAGAAGTAACGATTTGACCATAGTAGAATACATGATAGTCATTATCACTATAAAATTTCTTCTGCATTTCGGTATCCAGCATTTTTTCATTCATAGGAAGCTTGCCGACTATTCTGCACTCATAGTACATGCTGCACCCATCCACTATTGGAGCTTCAACCTCTTTGGACGGTACAAAAGCTATCCCGGCTTCTTTAACCTTATCGGTATTGCGTCCGGATTTGGTACCGCAAACACCCAGGGCGCTCCTCATTCCGGGCCCGTAAGGAATGCTTACCGTAAAGCTTTCGCCTTTTTCGATCAATTCGTAGGTATACCTTGATTTCCTTACCATTATTGTAAATATAGGCATTTGCCACATGAAGCCTATATTGCCCCAGCTGATTGTCATAGTATTAACCTTATCACCGCTTTTAACCGTAAGAAAAGCACCTTGCTTATGAAGATTCTGCATCCCGTCTTCCATTCCATTTATAAAATCTGCGTTCATTCTAAGTACCTCCAGAATTAATTTACTTAACATTTTACTATATGTGTAAAGTATATACAATTGTTATAAAATCATAACTTTCACTTTTTTGATTATTTTTCTTCAATATTTATTTTAATTTGGAGAAAACTATTTTTGATAAATAAACGGAAGGTGAAAAGAAACATGAGGAGAATCAATCTGGAGCTCTATAACGAATTTTCGCATGATATGATGGACAACGAGGACAATATACTTTATGACTCTTACACATATCCTTCTCATGGAGTAGAGCTGGATGTTATTGACGATGGGCACCTGAAGCTTATTTATAAGGGGGCTTTGGCAAAAAGCAAATCAAAAGATTTGTTCGCAGTAGTCGACTATACAAACGATAGTAAGGCTGTTGAGCTCCTGCCGATGGTCGAAGCGAGTCCTAATATATTCGTAATCGAGCTTTTAATGAAGGATTCAAGATGCATTAATATTTCATTCAAAGACAACGGTAATAATTGGGATGACAATTCGGGAAAGAAATATGCTTTCTGCACCCATATATTCAGGAAAAACACAAAATAGCAGCAGGTTAGTTATTATGCGTTTTTATTCATTCTGATTATCATATCGTCAAATTGGTATAATATACCCTTCTCCTCGAGACTTCTGTCCTGTATATACCTGAATACATCCTGAGTTTCCTTCGAAAGGAACGTTTCCTTGCAAGGAGCGCAATAATAGACAGGAGCACCGGCTAAAGTAACGATCTTGCCCCTTATTCTCTTTTGAGCATTTATCTTATGTAATGTAGTAGGCTTTCCGCAAAATAAGCATTTTATCAATTGCATCTTCAATCCCCGCCCTTGTCTGCTTTTTTAATTGTCATTTCCCAGTTCGAATACCAGCTTGTCGTTTTCAACGTGACATTTGGTACCGAGCGTTTGACATATCCTTATTTCCCTCGCAGAAATTTCTGAAGCTCCCTTTTTATCCTGAGGTACTATCTGAGACTTGTTTATTATTTTATAAGGAATGCCTTCAAGGCTTGTTAGTCTGTTCTTGACATATTTCATTTGCATTATGTAACCCTGCTGGCATTGCGGATCATTCTGGTCGAACAGTAAATTGCCCAAACTGTAGAAAATAGGCTTCCCGTTGTAGATTTCAACACCTTGAAACTTATGGGTATGGTGGCCGATTATCATATCCGCACCGTGATCCAAAATATAATGCGCTGCATTTATCTGCTCGGGTTTTGGGTTCTCAGCATATTCCACACCCCAATGGAGAGAAACAATCAGTATATCTACACTGCTTCTTGCCTTATTTATGTCCTCTGTAATATATTCAAGCCTATTCGGCGCAACCCCTGCCTTGTCCGTACCCGCCGTAAAACTGATTCTCGGATTACCGGGATAAACTATATCAGCCATATCGGTGTAGGCAAGAAGTCCGATTTTAACGCCCTTCTTTTCTATTATTGCAAGCGATCTGGCTTCATCAAGATTTCTGCCTGCTCCCGCAAAAGAAATGCTGTTATCTTTCAATATTTGGATGGTATCGAATAATCCAGTATCATAATAATCCAAAATATGATTGTTTGCAAGACTTAAAAGGTTGAATCCTGCATACTTAATCCCGTTTATTGCTTCCGGCTTCGCTCTTAGGACAATTTTTCCTTTTTGCTTCAAATCATACAAGGATTTGGTACTTGCAGTGATCGGTTCTTCCATGTTGGAAAATACTACATCGCCCTGCTTTAAAATATCCGCTGTCTTCTCAAATGCATAGATGTATCTGTTTTTCTGCCTTTCGAGATTTACGCCCACCTGCCTGCCGATATTTATATCCCCCGTTGCAATGATGCTTATTTCCGGACTCTCTTCAGACTTCTTTGTATCAACATTATCCGTGCCTTCACTGTCCGCTGTATTCTGTTCAAGCGTAGCAGATTCAGACGTTTCCGGACTTAATGCGGTCTCTGCAGTCTTCTCCTGTGAAACCATTACATAGAATACTGTTACTGCTCCTATCAGAGAAACCGCCGCAGAAATTGCAAGTACGCTCAATAAAATTTTTATTTTCATATTAAACCCCTTAAATTAAAATTCCTTACGAAATGATTTGCTCTCAATATTCTTTGACTTCTATTTTTCCCATCCCGCTCTCTACCTTCACTTTTGAAGTATACTTCGAATTTATGAAGTCATTTTGCTTTAAGTCCCCTATAGATTCAACCGAGATTCGTGATTTTCCTGGAAACTGGAGCAATATGTTGCCGAGCTTTGTTGAAAAAGAACTGTTTCCATTTGTGTCATATATCGACTTTATATCTATATTGCCCATATTGACATCAACCGTTGATTCTCCGGAAAGACGCCCCCCTCCGATTCTTAAATTGCCCATATCCCCCTTAAGATTGATTTTACCCTCAAACCTGTTTATATCAATATTTGCCATGTCCATATTAATATCCAGGTTACATGCGATGTCATCGTAAAAAGTCACTTTTCCCACATCGACTGACAAACTTATAGATTTCACTTTTTTAGGAAGATAAATCTTTACATCGGTACGCTTGTCCGCCGGATTATTGATTCTGCCTTTATAGCTTGAATTAAAATATATGCTGCTGTCTTTTTGGCTGGTTTCTATATTGAAATTAGCAAGCTTGTCCTGCAATTTCTCAGATGTTCCTATTCCCCTGATAAGCTTCGTTATTTCAAATTTAATTTGCTTCTTCCCCCAGGAATAAAACTCCAGATTGCCCGAATTGCTCTCAAAGCCAAGCTCAAGGCTTTTATCCAAATCAAAGAGTTTTTCGGAATATTCTGTTACCTGCCTTTTAGGGCCTATTTCAACCTCGTTGCAGCCTGTAATCAAAAGCATGCAAATCACCAGGATAGAAGCCGCTATGCGTCCCCTCATCGCTTATACCCCCATATCGGTACGCTAAATGCCTTACCGGTAAATAATAACATACGCATGGGGGCTCAACAAACATTTCCCGGTATATCTTCCATTTTCAGCGAATTATCAGCTTAACAGCAATCAGTATCATTACTGCCCCGATTAACCTTTGTAAATCCAAAGGAACCTTTTGCACTCCGAAAAGCCCCAGGCTGTCGATAACGATGCTGCAAATTATCTGGGCTCCTACAATTAGCGTGATTGTTGAGGCCGCGCCTAACTGCGGAGTTATTATGGCACCAAGCAATACTACCAAAAGTCCCAGAATACCGCCTATCCATAAATACGGCGGTGCTTTAACAATAAGTCCGTATTGCTTAAAACCGCCTGAAAAAACGTTTATCAGAACTATCAGAATCGTCCCGACTATAAAACTGTGCATTGTTGCAAGACGCGGTGAAATGATTTTTCCCAAACCGGAATTGATCACAGGCTCTAAAGCAACACATAACCCAATTACTAATGCTCCCATTATTGAAAATATGTAGTTCATTTTTTCCCTCCGTATTTGCTCTTTCATTTTGTCTCTCAGCCATCCCTTTTCTTTTTTTGTTTAGTTTAATTATTCACTCCTCATTATTAATTCATAATTGATACACTATTTATTCTACACTATGATTTTATTTTTTGATACTTTTAATATTGTTTATAAATATTGGGGAAAACTACATTTAATATATGAAAAAGGCAGGTATTTCAATGAAAAAGAGACGTTCAATTATTCTGATAGGTACTGTTTGCGTGATTATTATAGCGCTTGCAGTAACTTTGTCACCCTTATTGAATAAAGGCAAAAACAGCAGATACAACATACTGGGGTATTTGGGAGGAAACGGAGCAGTAACCTATAGGTTCCCGGCTGAATTCGAGCCACAGCAGGCAATCTGGTTCCAATGGCCTTCCGAGGCCTATACAACAGGCGACCGCAATGTGGTTCCCTCAATAATCAAGATAATCAAAGCAGCCGCAGCCTCTGAAAGAGTCAATCTTATTACACGCAATACAAGCGAGATTATGAAGGTTAAAAAGCTTCTTTCCTCAAGTGGCTACAAAGGTTCAAATGTCCACTATTACAATATAAACCACCTATCCATATGGACCAGGGATGTAGGCCCTATCTTCATAAAAGACAATAAAGACAGGCTGAATGTTGTCAATTTCGGCTTCAACAACTACAGCAGGGACGGGAGCGAATATTATGTCAATACAGAAGGTCAGGTTGACAAGCTTACGGCAAAGGTACTGAAGCTGAATGTAGTCAATTCAAAGCTTATATCCGAAGGAGGCGCTATTGAGTCCAATGGCAAAGGTACTTTAATGCTTACGGAATCTGTTGCGCTTAAGCGTAATCCAGGCATGACAAAGCTGCAGATAGAAAATGAATATAAAAGAGTGCTGGGTGTTAAAAAGGTCATTTGGCTTAAGAAAGGACTTGCAGAGGATGATGCTATAACCAGCGGGCACATAAATGAGTTTGCTCGTTTTTCCGACCCCAATACAATTCTTCTGGCACAGGTGCTTCCGGTTGACAGATATGCAAACTGGGCTTCCAAGGAATCCTACTTGAGGCTGGAAGAAAACTATAATATATTGAAAAATTCAACCGATCAGAACGGCAAGCATTTCAAGATCATAAGAATACCCATTCCCCCAACTTTATACCGGGAAGCGGAAAAAACAGGTGTAGTAGCTGTAAGAAGCTATTTAAACTACGCTGTTATTAATAGAGCGGTTATAATCCCGAGTTATTGGAGAAGCGGTCGCTCCGACACTTTGAAAACCGTTGAAAACCAGGTTAAGACAACCTTCGGAAAGGTATTCCCCGGCCGGAAGGTCATCAGTGTCGATGCCGAAAATATAAATAAATGGGGCGGCGGAATCCATTGCATTTCACAGCACATGCCGGCGTATTAAGGGCGCATTTCTGCGCCCCAGCCTTTTATGACCCCGTACTGGAATAACTTTTTAACCCGAACTTCCAGAATCTTAATGAAATGATCCATAGAAGCAATGCAATCACAGGAGACAGCAACGACATGTTTCCATAGCCCTTATCAAGAAAATAGGTAGACGGATAAAAACTGACAAATGCGTATGGTACAATCCATGTAAGTGCAATAGATACTATCTTTCCGAATATTACAAGCGGAAACTGAGCAAAGCTGCTTATCGTAAATACAGCCCAGGTTATCGGCTTTGAGTTAACCATCCAAAACGATAATGTTGCGGTGATTAACATTATAGCGCTGAATATCAAGGTTCCGCTAATCACAAAAATCACCATAAGCGCTGTTCCTGTCAACCCTAGATGTATTTTCAGCTTAAGGATTGACGTCGCTACGACAACAATTCCTACAGCCACTTCTCCCAGATTATTGTGATGAATCTTGTTGGCTGCTAGGTGCAGCAGCGGAGGCATAGGTCTTAAGAGTATCCTGTCAAAGTCCCCCATTCTTATCGTAGAACCAAAATCCCACAGGTTCCCGAGGAAAAGACCGAAGAGTGCTTTTGAGATGCACAGCATGCCATAGACAAAGGTTACTTCATAGAACCCCCAGCCCTTCATGTCATTGATATTCTGGAATATTACCCACACGAACAATATACCGCTCGTCTGAACCATGAATGTCGAAAAAAATCCGACAAAGAAATCCGCTCTATATTCCATGATTGCCTTTATGTTCTGTTTTACAAATTCAAAATAGAGTTTTAAATATTTAATAATTATGTACATATGCTCCCCCTAACCGCCTTGTACTGTAATCTTTTTTATGGCAGTACTGAAGAATACTCTCGATATAACCATTAAAACCACAAGCCATATGAATTGGAACAGCATTGCCTTTAAAGCCTGTTCCCCCGAGATTAATCCCATGTATATGGCAACCGGTGTATAAACCATGTCCTTAAACGGCAGTGCAAGAATGATCGTCTGTAGAATGCTTGGAAAAAAAGCCATCGGAATGACTGCTCCGGTAGTGAAGAAAAGTACGGCATCCTTCATATGCTGAAGTCCCCACACACTGTTTGTATAAAATGCAATCAACCCTACCGTGAACTCCACAAAAAATGTTATCATAATAGCCATTATAAGGCTTATAACAAACATCAATACACCTGTTATCGTTTTCGGAAGAGATATTCCGAACAACAATGCCGACAGCGCAAGAACAGGAATACATTCTACAATAAGATATGAAATGAATCCTCCGATCCTGGAAGAAAACATTGAAAGCTGAAAATCTACAGGACGAAGCATTTCCATGGCGATTTGACCATTTTGTATCAGTTCGCTGATATACAGGTTGAGCCCCCACTGCACTCCATTAAGCAAAACACCGGAAAGAATAACGTAAGTAACCATCTGCTCCCTGCTAATCCCATGCATGGAGGTCCTTCCTCCATATACCGCCATCCATACATAATAGGTTACAATTATACCGAGTAAATTAACCGCCATTGATGCCCATGTAAAGCCGGCATAGGAGAAGCCCTGCTTCAGAACCATTTTTGCTAATTCAGAGGTTTTGGAAATTAGTTTCATGATGCCCCCCTATTTCTTGTACAAGTCTTTGACAATCGATTCTATCGAGGGTTCCGTTATCGAAAGGTCAAGTATATCACAATATTCAGAAATCATGTTCATTACAGTAGCTGCGGTCAATTCCCTTCCGTTGAATTTGAGGCTGAGCTCATATCCGTCTTTATTGAGTAAAGTGATTGAACCCTTCTGCTCTTCAAATAATTTATCTATTTGAGGGTTAACATTTTTGACCTTGAACTGAATGATCCTGTAATTTCCGAACTCATTCTTTATTTCCGCCAGGCCCCCGTCATATGCAAGATTCCCGCCGTCAATGATGATTACCCTTTTGCATACCTCTTCTATGTCCTGTAAGTCATGTGTTGTCAGAAAAACTGTCACCCTTTTTTCTTTATTTAGTATTTTAATGAATTCCCTTATCTTATCCTTTACCATAATATCAAGACCTATTGTCGGTTCGTCAAGATATACGATCTTAGGGTCATGCAGGAAGGTAGCCGCTATTTCGCACCTCATCTTCTGACCAAGACTCAGCTGCCTTACAGGTACCCCGAGCAAATCCTTCAGATCAAGCAGATCTGTAAACATATCAAGATTTTTCTTATATTTCTCCTTAGGCATTTCATAAATTTTATGTATGAGCCTGAAAGACTCTATTACAGGAGTATCCCACCACAGCTGGACCCTTTGTCCGAATACAGCACCAATCTGAAGATTATTTTTTATTCTGTTCTTATGAGGAATTATTCCGTTTACCCTTACCTCTCCGGAGGTTGGAGTCAGAATACCTGTGAGCATTTTTATCGTAGTCGATTTGCCTGCCCCGTTGGCCCCGATATAACCTACCATTTCACCTTCATCAATAGAAAAGTTGATACCGTTTACAGCCGTCTTGGTTTCATATTTTGGATGAAACAGATTTATAAAGGCGCCTGATAGTCCCTCTTTCTTTTTATTGATCCTGAATTCCTTTCTTAGATTGATTGCTTCAATTGCAGACATTTGCATTCCCCCTTAGTATACCTCGTTTTGCTGCGTTTTAAGGCTTCATAATCAGGATTTATTTTTACATTTTTACAATGATATCAAACATCAGTTCGGATGTCAAGAAAAATGCTCTCAGAAACCAGAAACCTGTGGAACCCTACAGCTTAATGGGATGGCAAAACAAAAAAACCGGATGACTAAAAGCCACCCAGTTTAAATATTTTATTTCAGTTCATAAGATACAGTTCGCCAAACATTGATGAATCCTTCCGCCCTTCTCCGATACCACCGGAGAATTCAATCCACCCCTTCCTTGATTCGCCGTCACTGTCATTAACAAGGAAGGAAAAACCCAAGAGGCTATTCGGATTCGGCTTAGCCCCATTTTGCAATATTTCATTCCAAGGTACTGCAGCCTCATATGTCATATTATCCCCATTCTTTTTTACGATAGCTCGTATACTGTCAACAGCTCCTTCGGAGTGCCCTCTTGATGCGATCCACCTCCATTTATACAATTGTCCGCTATCGTCAAGCGCCAAACCGAATTCGTCTGTACCGAGTCCTCTTTGAGTGTCAAATGAAAACTGCAGGCTATCTCCGTTCCAAATATCAACTGCTGTATATCTTTCACTATGTATGTTGTCTTTTACTAAAGCGGCAAGATATAAGTATTTATTATCCCACATAACGCGAACTGTGCAGCTGAGATCCTTTAATCCACCCCAGTCAGTCATAAGCTTAACCTGACTCTTATCATCCAATATAAAGGAGGGCTCCTGTTTCCAGTCGTTCAAGCTCCCATCAATTTGAGGAGGTTGGTTCGTTTTATATGCCTTTGCGGCAAATACCCCTTCTGTGTATGTTCTTTTTAATCCGCTTTTCAACTCTACGTTGAAGCTGCAATAGCCGAATGTATCGTCAGATAACAGGAATTCTTTTTCTTCGCCCGGCTTCAGGGATTTGAAGCTGAAATTCTGTGTTTTATTTTTACTTCCTTTTACATTTATGCTTCCGCTGATATCTCTTGTTTTAGATTTGTTTTTAATAATAAAGAACTTTTGAATCGTATCTTCATTACTTCCCTTAATACGTGACCCTGCAGTAATTTCAACAGGCTCTGCCGCCTTAAGCAGAATAAGCGTTTTGCCATATGAAAGTTTTTCGGCAACAGGTTCCACCGATAATATGTGATTGCCGCTTATATCACAGGACTCGGGAATATCTATACTAAAGGACACATCTCCGTTTGCCATTTGCTTAAAGCTGTCAACTTTGCAGTCCTTTGGAATGCATATTTTCATTTTTTTGATGTTGACTTTCCTCTTTGCTTTCAGCTGTATAACAGCACTTTCGCCCAGTGTTACGGTAGCTTCATTTTGTTCGGTCTCAAAAAGCGGGTTTAATTTCCTTTGGGCTGTTTTATACAGGAATTCGGTAATTCTAAAGAGTACTTCATCGTAATATTTGTTTGCAATACCGTGTCCGGCTCCTTTCATTACAAACAGTTCATTATAGACGCCTGCATTATCCAAGGCACTTTTAAGATTATAGCTTTCCGAGATCGGAACAGTATCATCTTTGTCACCATGAATCATAAGTACCGGAGGACTTTCTTCAGAAGGGCGCTGAGCTCTCATACCGCCAAACATATCAATAACTGCAAAGAACTTCGGTCCTGTACGATAAAGGCTCTTGTTTAAAGCAGTATCGACAGAAATATATCCTCCGGCTGACGATCCCCCTATAGCGACTTGGTTCATGTCAACCCTGTATTTTTCTGAGTTGCTCTTCAGCCAATTTACCGCAGCTACTATATCACTTGTTGTTGTCGTTATAGCCGTTTCAGAGTAATTTGAGTCGCTCCACCCCAGGGTATAATTGACAGATAAAGCAACATAGCCTCTTTGAGCCAGTTTATATGCAAGTTCCGACATTTCATTTTTATCTCCGCCGGTAAATCCTCCGCCATGCACAAGTATAACAACCTTTCTTGACTTATCCTTGTCTCCGTGAGGCTCATACAAATCCAGTGTGTTTTGTCCGACAGCGTTTGAGTCGGTTAGTTTTTTATAAGGAATATCCTTTTCAGTGTCCGCTTTGTCAAAGACCGGATTTAAATAGCGTTCCTCGTCTAACACTTGATAATCCACATTATTGCTGCATGAAGTCAGAAAAAAACTGTTCAGAATAAAAGCAGTTATTATAAAAAAACGCAAGAAACCCCTCACTCTATGCCCTCCTTTAAATTAAATGCGAAACTAATCCCCTCTGATAATTACATTATCTCATTGTACCTATTTAAATAAAAGAGGATTTTTTTCATAATAATAGTGTATTTTTTTCGGCATACATAATATTTCTACGGTTACCATTCTTTAATTATTATAAACTATCGTATTTATGAGCATTTTAATAACAAATTCAACTTTCCAGCAACATTAATTATGTAGCCATTCATTTGAAAATATCTGATGTTTTAAGATTTTTCAAATTATATTGATTTTTAACCTCTGAGAATGGCTGCTTTAATCAAAGCAGGAAAGTTGTATAAAAAATAAAGAAAAGAGGTTTGTTATGAATTCACATATTCATAGATATAAATTTGAGAGCAAGACTTTATGTGAGCACAAGCATAGGCTGGTTGGGCACACCGAAGGGACAATAGGAATAAATATATTTCATATACATTCTTTCTATGGTATTTCCTCCTACAACGGACATACTCACTATTTTTCAGGGTTTACCGGACTCCCCATAAAAACTCCGAATGGGCATGTGCATAAAATAGAAGGAGTGCTCGAACAAAACAACAGACATGAACATGAATTCAGCAGCCTGACATTTGAAGAAATTGCCTATTTCAAAGACACCGCCCCACGGGAGGCCCTTGTCTAGTCAGAAGGCCATTCACCCTGAATTTCGGCATTCGTATGGTCGACGCCGAAATTTTTCCTGTCAAAATAGTTGGCAATTGTTCCAAAAGTCGCATCGACATTAACCCATTTATTTTCATCTCCGATAAAAACACGGTTCCATGCATGATCTCCCCAGGAAACGCCGCTATAACCCAGTCCTGTTACAAGCTGTACCTTCAAGCCGACAGCACGGCACATCGAGACATAAAGGCTTGAAAAGTCGAAGCATATGCCTTTACGGGTTTCAAATGCTATAACAGCCCCTGACGAAATCCCTCCCGGGTCATTGCCCAATTTTCTGGCCTTATCATAGTCATATTTTATATTTGAACTAATCCATTTATATATCTTATACGCCTTATCTCTGTCGGTTTTCGCTTTTTGAACAAGCTGCCTGGCCTTGGCATCTATTTCACTGTTCGATTTAATCGCATCATCTATGGTAACTCCATTAAAATATTCTATAACTCGAACATTTCCTTTTAGCCTGTTTATAAGCTTTTCCGGAACGCTTTCTCCATTTCTGCCGGCAGCGCCGTGATATTCTTGATCATTAAGCCTTCCGAAGGAATCGTTCAGCAATACCGGAATTCCTTTAGCTATGCTTGAATTAAGCATTGGGTATATAGCATTTTTATAGAGCAGATTATATGCCCTTGATTCGTTCATCCATCTGCCAAGTAAAGGTGTCGGATAATAGTACGTATAGAAGTTGAGAAGTAAGCTGAATATGAATACTGCAACAACTCCCTTCGGAACATTCGCTAACGCACCAATTAGTTTCTTAGGTACATTTCCGATCTTATTTAAAAAAGCATAAGATTTTTCGGACAGCGGGTATAGCATACATTTATATAATGGAAGCGTTACAAGCTTCAAAAGCATAGAGATCACCGAGAGAAATAAAGGTACTACGATCAAATAAACCATTACATCTCTTCCCTCCAGATATGCTCTTAAAGCAGCCGGGAAAAGACCGTATAAATAAGCAAAAACGCCTGCCTCTTTTTCAATGAATATATTGCGGGCAAGATATATAGAGGTGAAAAGACCTATCATAAGCAAGACATAGTTGAATAGGGATCCCACGGTGGAGTATACCCTTTCCCTCGAGAACCCTTTCAGGGCACCTGCCATAACCGGTATAAGAAATACAATTATAAGTAATAAAGTTATAAGGTTTATTTTCTCCAATCTATTCAGCCACCCTCAATAAATATAACCAATTTTATTTTACTATTATCGCCTTCTTTTGTAATTATAAAAATATGGATTGTCCTTTATTTTTTTATGACTGCTAACGATATGCAGAAAAAATGAATTTTGTAAAATTATAACTTGCAATCTCCTAAAAAAGAAGTTAATATATTATATATAAAATAAGTATTCTTAAACAATGGTGTTTGGAATCATGAAAATTTCTATTAAACGAAAACGAGGACGTTTCAAATTTTTTTTGACGTCTTTTTTTATTTGATCAAAACATCATTAAATATAATTAATTATGTGAAAGGGGTTTATATCATGGCCAATTTAAATGAACTTTTTGGTTCAAGTGTATTCAATGAATGTATTATGAGAGAACGCCTGCCAAAGGCAACCTTTAAGGCTCTTAAAAAGACTATTGACGAAGGTCTTCCTTTAGATGCTTCAGTTGCTGATGTTGTTGCAAATGCAATGAAGGATTGGGCAATAGAAAAAGGTGCTACCCACTTTACCCACTGGTTTCAGCCACTCACTGGAATAACTGCTGAAAAGCACGACTCTTTCATTAATCCAACTGCTGACGGAAAAGTCATACTCGAATTCTCTGGAAAAGAGCTTATAAAGGGCGAACCTGATGCGTCATCCTTCCCGTCCGGCGGTATCAGAGCTACTTTCGAAGCTAGAGGCTATACTGCTTGGGATTGTACATCACCCGCTTTTGTTAAAGACAGCACTCTTTACATTCCTACTGCCTTCTGTTCATACACAGGCGAGGCTCTTGACAAGAAGACTCCTCTTCTCCGTTCAATGGAAGCTCTGTCAAAACAGGGTTTGAGAATCCTCAAGCTTTTCGGAAACACTTCAGTAACAAAAATAACAACAACCGTTGGACCTGAGCAGGAATATTTCCTTATAGACAAGGAATATTACGATCAGCGCAAGGATCTTATATATACCGGAAGAACCCTGTTTGGTGCTAAGCCTCCAAAGGGTCAGGAACTCGAAGATCATTATTTCGGTACATTAAAGGAAAGAATCTCTGCTTACATGAAGGAACTGGATGAAGAATTGTGGAAATTGGGTATATTATCCAAAACCAAGCATAACGAAGTTGCTCCTGCTCAGCACGAGCTTGCTCCTATCTTCGGTTCAACCAACATAGCTACAGATCACAACCAGCTTGTTATGGATACAATGAAAAAGGTTGCATTGAGACACGGCCTGGTTTGTCTCCTCCACGAAAAACCTTTTGCAGGAGTTAACGGTTCAGGTAAGCACAACAACTGGTCTATGGCATCAAATGACGGCCAAAACCTTCTTGAACCAGGAAAAACCCCTCATGAAAATGAACAGTTCCTTGTATTCCTGCTTTCAGTTATAAGAGCTGTTGACGAATACGCTGATTTATTGAGATATTCAGCTGCAAATGTTGGAAATGACCATCGTCTTGGCGCTAACGAAGCTCCTCCTGCAATTATTTCAATATTCTTGGGCGAACAGCTTTCCGATATCCTTGAACAAATTGAAAAGGGCGGTTTGAAGAGCTCAAAACAGGGCGGATTATTGGATTTGGGAGTAGATACGCTTCCTAATCTTCCAAAGGATTCAACTGACAGAAACAGAACCTCACCGTTTGCTTTCACAGGCAACAAGTTTGAATTCAGAATGTGCGGTTCATCACAATCCATAGCAACACCTAACATCGTATTAAATACAATCGTTGCTGAAATCCTCAGCCAGGTAGCCGACAGGCTCGAAAAGGCAAAGGAATTTAGTGCTGAAGTTAAGAAAATACTTAAGGAAATGGTTAAGAACCATAAGAGAGTTATATTTAACGGAAACGGCTATACTGATGAATGGGTAGCAGAAGCAACTAAGAGAGGTCTTCCTAACATCACTTCTACAGTAGAAGCTATATCTGCAATTAAGACTGAGAAAAATATCAACGTGTTCGAAAAACACGGCGTATTCAGCAAAGTAGAATGCGAATCCCGTTTTGAAATCGGACTTGAAAACTACATCAAATCAATTAATATTGAGTCCTTAACAGCTCTTGAAATTGCTAAGCGCCAGATATTGCCTTCAGTTATCAGCTTCGCAACCGAGCTCGCCGATTCAATCAATTCAATAAACGCTACAGGCGTAAAGGCTGACACAAGTGTACAGGAATCATTGCTGAAGGAAGTATCTTCCTTGGCAGCATCCTTTAAGAAGAATATCGATAAACTCGAAAAAGCAAACAATAAGGCTGCTGCTATGCATGGTGACATATTCAAGCAGGCATCCTCCTATAGGGATGACGTGTTTGCACAGTTATCTGTATTGAGGGCTGACGCGGATGCACTTGAAGAAATAGTTGATGCAGAATTCTGGCCATTACCGACTTACGGTGAAATGCTGTTCAACGTATAATAAAGTTATTTTTAAAGGAAGGTATGACGAATCAAGTCATCCTTCCTTTTTTGTTTTCTACTTTCCGTCTGAGCTGCCCACTGGAGCCACTAAAAAATTATCGGAGATATGTTCTTTTAGTTTTGAGTTAAACTATAAGGATTATATTTGTTATTTTTTATATTTTTTGTTAACTAGGAGGATTTTCCCACATGCTGTCGAATATAAGAGTAAAAGTATAAAAAGGAGGCAATTGCTCATGAAAAAATATGAAATGTACACATTTACAAACGAAAAAATATTTGAGGTTATTCTAAATGGATTCTTTCAGCAAGAGGATGCGAAGCAGTTTGTAACCGATTATACTTCCAATGTTAAGGCTTTAAATCCCAAAGATACTACTATGATCATAGATTGCAAAAAGCTGTCTACGATCAAAGCAGACCTGATTCCTGACCTCGAACAATGTTATAAGCTCTATATGTCAACAGGCTTTAAGAGAATCATTTTTGTGTGTCCCGATAGTTCTTTGGGTACCAGTCAGTTAAAAAGAGTAGGCAGGAATGTTAATATTACCGCAGATTTTGTCAGCAGCAGAGAAGAAGCAGTTAGCTTATCAAAATCATAAGATACATTTTAATAGAAGCTCAGTATTAAACCTCTTAATTAAGACATATTAAGAGGTTTTTACACTTGAATAAACATTTATGCTTAAAAATAGATTACAATTTAAAATTTATAAAGTAATGCCACCATTGTATACCCTGTGCCAACAGAAATCATAACAATATTATACCCCTCCTTCACTCTGTTATCCTTTAAAAAGCTGTTCAGAGCAAAAATTGGGCTTGTTACACCTGTGTATCCATATTTGTCCCCTATAAAAGTTTTTTTGCTCATATCAAGGTTTAGCTTCTGTAAGGTTTTCTCCGAATCAGGCTTGGAAAACTGTGAGAATATAAAATGGTCAATATCCATTGGTACCATATTATTCGTTTCTGCCAATTCTTTTATAAGGTCTGCCCACCTGTCCGATAAAAAATCAAAATCGAAAGGATTCCATGACCATTTCTTTTCATTTGTATTAATATTATCTTTATATATATGTGAGTAACCGCACTTTGGCATTACAACGGTATTGTGATAACTGGAGTCTGTAAAATAACAGGAATCAATAAAGCCTCTTGGAGACTCCTCTGCCGCGTTTTCCAAAATAATTGCCGCACCCGAATCTGCAAAATTCGGATATACTACAACATCATCCTCCCTTTCAACAGCACTAATCAATAGTCCTCCTGCAACCAGTATCTTTTTAATCTTTGTATTCGCTCTAACATATCTGGAAATCTGGTCAAGTGCCGTTAACATACCGATACAATTTGAATTCATGTCATAGACAATATGTGCATTGACAGCGCCCAATTCATGATTTATTTTTAGCGCATTACTGGGAGAAGTGTATTCCGGAGTATCCGAAACAAATACAATCATATCCAGTTCCTCAGGTGTGACAGCAGCATTGGCCATTGCATCTTTTGATGCCTCTATCGCCATTGACAGAGAACTCTCATTTTCATCGTTCGAAAGGTATCTTGTATTTCTCCCTAAATAATTCATGAGCTTTTCCGCATTGATGTCATATTTCTTAAAATGCTCAATAAAGAATGAATTGTCAACCTTATTTGCCGGGTGGTAAATTCCTGTTCCTAATATTATACTATTTTGATACATAATAACCACCTCCATAAATTTAATATATTAAAAATAGCATTATTATACATATAATGGAATAGTTAATATGTATCATTTATGGCATGGTTAATATGTACTATTATTTGTACATTATATATTTCTTAGGTCCTGAGTAAGTTTATTGGGACAAACAAAAAGGGCGATAATTCGCCCCATGTTATTTTGGTTCAATTCTGTTAACTATATAAGTTGAAAATAATTTTTGTTTTTATATTTTGCTGCTTTCTTTATATTATTTAATACAACTTATATCTTCATAATTATAATTTCATTCCTGCTTCAAGAGCCTTAATTTCTTCAGGAATCATGTGGTGCTTCCTGGCCGGAAGAACCTTTTTCAGAGCCTTTTCAAAGTTCTCGACAGAAATAACACCTGTAGCTTCAATAAGCTTTCCAAGCATTATTATATTGGCATATGCAAGGTTTCCCATATCGGAAGCCATTTGGGTAGCAGGTACCTCATATGCAATAACGTCCTTCCTGCTTGTACTCTTATCTGTTATTGAGCTGTCACTGATTATGAACCCCTCTTTTTTAACCCAGCTTTCAAACTTGTCAAGAGACGGGGTATTCATTACGAGCAGCGCAGTTGCACTATTCAAAATAGGCGAGCCTACCGTATCGTCGGATACTATTACATGGCATGCAGCCGTACCGCCTCTTTTTTCCGGCCCATATACAGGATACCATGAAACATTCTTGCCATCCATCATTCCGGCATAAGCCAGAAGATTGCCTGCGGACATTATACCCTGACCTCCGAAACCTGCTATTACTATCTCATGATGTGCCATATGCATTATACCTCCAAATCCTTGCCCTTGAAATTACCCAGCGGATAAGCAGGCATCATATTGTCCTGCAGCCATTTGATAGATTCTATAGGGTTAAGCCCCCAGTTTGTCGGACAAGTTGATAATATTTCTACGATTGAAAAGCCTTTATTGGCCATTTGAACCTGAAAAGCTTTTTTAATAGCCTTTTTGGTATTGTTGATGTTTTTGATGTCATGAACCGAAGTTCTCTCTACATAAACAGCCCCTTTAAGTGTTGAAAGCATTTCACACACATTTATAGGATAGCCGTGTACTTCAGGCTTTCTTCCGAAAGGAGTGGTTGTTGTAACCTGATTCATCAGTGTTGTAGGTGCCATCTGACCTGAAGTCATTCCGTATATGGCATTATTGACGAATATTGTTGTAATCTTCTCTCCCCTGGTAGCAGCATGTACGATTTCAGCCGTTCCTATTGCTGCAAGGTCTCCATCGCCCTGATAAGTCCAAACAATATTATCCGGATTCGTCCTCTTGATTCCAGTTCCAACCGCAGGAGCCCTTCCATGTGACGCCTGCACCATGTCGCAGTTAAAAAATTCGTAATTATTGTAAGTGCAGCCTACAGGCGATACACCTATAGTTTTGCCCTCTATACCAAGCTCGTCTATTACCTCGGCCACCAGCCTGTGGATTATCCCATGCGTACATCCGGGACAATATGGCAGAGGTATTTCTTTCAATGCATGTGGTCTTTTAAATACTACAGCCATTCGATTAACCTCCCAATTTTAAAAGCAATTGATAATTGAGAATTGACAACTAATCCCACTTTTTCTCATTTCAAACCCAATCATATCCTGCTTATATTTTTATAACGCTGTTATCTATTTTAGTATTTCTTTGATCTTGCCCAGTATTTCCTGTTGTGACGGTATCATTCCGCCCATTCTTCCATAGAAGTGCACAGGCTTCTTTCCGTTAACAGAAAGTCTTACATCTTCAACCATTTGCCCGGTGCTCATTTCTACTGTAAGGAATGCCTTAGCGGTATCTGCATACTTTTCAAATGCTTTTGTCGGGAAAGGCCATAGTGTAATAGGTCTTATCAAGCCTACCTTGATTCCTTCCTTTTCCGCCATTTTAATTACATTTTTCGCAATCCTTGCAACCGTACCGTATGCGGCAATTATAATATCCGCATTCTCACAGTTGAAAACCTCTACTCTTGTTTCTTTTTCGGTAATTTCAGCGTATTTAGCTTGAAGCTTAAGGATATGATTTTCAAGCTGCTCCGGATCAATATATATGGATGTGATTACATTATTCGGCCTTTTCATTCCTGTACCTGTTGTAGCCCAACTCTTGTCGACAGGAGTTATTTTTTCTTCATCCCTGAACTCAACAGCCTCCATCATCTGACCAAGTACGCCGTCTCCCATGATCATTGCTGTCATCCTGTATTTATCAGCTATATTAAAAGCATCCACAGTAAGCTCATACAATTCCTGTACATTGCACGGGGCAAGTACAACCATCTTGTAATCACCATGTCCACCGCCCTTGACAGCTTGGAAATAGTCTCCTTGTGCAGGAAGAATACCACCTAGTCCGGGTCCGCATCTTACAATATTTACCACTACAGACGGAAGCTCAGCACCTGCGATATACGAAAGTCCTTCCTGCTTCAAGCTTATTCCCGGGCTTGAAGACGATGTCATAACTCTTGCGCCTGCACTTGCAGCGCCATATACCATATTTATTGCAGCAACTTCACTCTCTGCCTGAACAAATGTCCCATTTACCGAAGGCATTTTTTTTGCAAAATAATGCCCAACTTCAGACTGAGGCGTTATAGGATAGCCGAAATAATGCCTGCAGCCTGCTCTTAAAGCAGCTTCGGCAATTACTTCATTTCCTTTCATGAGCAGTTTCTCTCCCATTTATTATGTCCCCCCATTATTTCAACAAATTATTTTTCGACTTCGATTACGCAGTCAGGACATATGGTTGCACAAAATGCACAGCCGATGCACTGACTCATATCTGATACACCTGCAGGGTGAAAACCCTTTGAGTTTAACTTATGATCATTCATTATGACGATCTTTTTTGGGCATACAGTTATGCATAGCTGACAGCCCTTGCATCTCTCTTCATTAAAAGTAACCTTTGCCATACTATCCCTCACTTTACAATGTTCTATATAAACTTTATAACCGGACGAATCTACTCCGTTTATTATAAAACTCTTTTTCTTTATTTGCAAGTTTTTACACTCTTAATCCCAAGGCAATTTGATTAGTTTCTCCAATGTCAGAACATCAGACAGGCTGTGCTTCCCGAATTGTGTTACAGGCTCGGACAGACCGCTTGAAAACGATATCGGGATACCCAGTTTTGATGAAACCTTTTCAATAAGGCGATAACCCTCTGTAATATTCTCACAGGAAGTTTCGTTTAAAAGGTTGGTATTGTTGACCAGCTTCATAATTTTAAGTCTGGAGCTCTCTTCAATGCTTTGAATCATCTCTTCGATTTTTTCAGCAGTGTCAGTGAACGGCCTTCTGGTGTTAATGACAAGGTACATATCAAAATCATCCCTTGCTATCTCTTCCCTATACCTCGAGACTGCTCTTGCGCCGAGATCATCTCCCCCGACATCCATTACAACCTTGTAATCCTTTCTTTCAAACAACGTATATATTTCGGCAGGCAAAGCAGGAACATCGACATTAGTGTTCGCATAGACGGGTGTAACTACTTTAATCCCTCTCTGCTCCAAATGCTCTTTAACATCCGCGGTTCGGAAGAATGGGTTAACTATGTCCAAATCTACAATAGCCACCTTGTTTTCTTTTGACATCTTCAATGCATAGTTAACAGCAACCTCCGTCTTCCCGCTGCCGAAATGTCCGGTAAAAATACTTATCCTTTTTTCAAACATGCTTCATCACCAAAATTTTCTATTATGTATTTTATTCAACATTAGGTTTATAACCGATCAGGTCTTTTACAACCTCACCGGCAATAATCAATCCGGCCACAGACGGAACAAATGCCAGACTTCCAGGAATCTGACGGCGCACAGTACAGGTTCTTGCAGTATCCTTCGGGCATATGCAGTTTGTTTTACAGCTCGCTCCTTCAGTCTCGACAGGTTTTACGGGAATTTCCTTCGAATATACAACCTTAAGGGAAGCTATTCCCCTCTTCCTGAGTTCCTGCCTCATAACCTTGGCAAGCGGACAAACGGATGTTTTATATATGTCAGCAACCTCAAATTTAGTTGGATCCAATTTGTTTCCTGCGCCCATGCAGCTGATTATAGGTATATTACGTTCCTTTGCCTTCATAACCAGATCAATTTTTCCTTTAACGGTGTCTATAGCATCGATTATATAGTCGTAATCATCATGTATCATCTCTTCTGCGCTTTCTGGAAGATAAAACTTTTGATACATAGTGACCTCAGCCTTCGGATTTATATCAAGTATTCTGTCACGCATTACTTCAACCTTAGGCTTCCCGATAGTTTTTCTTGTTGCGTGCAGCTGTCTGTTGATATTTGTAAGGCATATGCAGTCATCATCTATAAGTACAAGCTTTCCGACACCTGACCTTACAAGGGCCTCAACAGCATATGTTCCAACCCCTCCTATGCCAAATACCGCTACCTTACTGTTTTTCAGCTTATCTAAAGCTTCCTTGCCTATCAACAATTCAGTTCTCGAAAATTCATGCAACATACTTACCTCGGAAATTTTTTATTTTGTAATAATCAAAATGTAGAATGATGAAGGTTATACATGAATAACTGTTGGCCGCTTAATAACTTTATCATTCTTCAATAATTGTTCAATATTAAATATTATAAGCTGTTTAATATTAAACAATGCTTCTGATGCAATTAAAGTTTCAGTATGCCATGCTTAAGGTTATTCATATCACATTCAGCATTCTACATTTTTATAAACACTGCGAATTAATTATTTATTTAAGCTTACTCTTCTACTGCTTTTAATACTTCCTTGATTTTTTCTGCTGATATTCTTAAATCAGACACTTCTTCTTCTGTCAAAGGCAAATCATATATTGACTTTATTCCTTCAATATTAACAACTGAAGGTAAAGCAAGAGCGACATCGTTTATACCGTAGTTGCCTTGGATAACACTTCCTACAGTTATTATTGAATTCTGATCTTTAAGGATAGCTTCGCATATTCTTACAACAGAAACTGCTATTCCGTAGTGTGTAGCACCTTTAGTCTTAATAATCTGTGCACCGGCTGTTCTAACATTCTCAAGAATCTGATTCTTGTCGATTTTAGAATCGTCAATCTTTTTACCTGCAATATGAGTAGCGCTCCAAGCAGCTACTTCGCTGTCTCCATGCTCACCGATGATATAACCGTGAACATTCTTTACATCTACTTCAAAGGCTTCACCAATCAGGTAACGGAATCTTGCGCTGTCAAGAACAGTACCGGATCCTACAACCTTACCTACAGGAAGGCCTGTTTCCTTCTGAACGATATAAGTTATTACGTCAACAGGGTTTGATACAACAAGGAGTACACCGCCTGTGTAGTATTTCATTACGTCAGGAAGAAAACTCTTTACAATTCCAACATTTTTTTTAGCAAGGTCAAGTCTTGTTTCACCCGGTTTACGTGCAGCACCTGCAGTTATAATTATTATGTCTGCACCTGCAATATCACTGTAATCTCCGCTTGATATGGACATCTGTCCCATGAAAGCAATTCCGTGATTTAAATCCATTGCTTCGCCAAAAGCTCTTTCACGATTTACATCAATCAAAACTATTTCAGATGCAAGTCCGCTCATTGCTAATGCAAATGCTGCTGAAGAACCTACCAGTCCGCTACCAATTATAGCGACTTTACCTTTTGATTTTACAATACTCATAATCTCTACCTCACTTAATAATTTAGTTTTTATTAAAAAAAATTTAATAATTTCAAAAATTGGCCCATTGTATTATTTTAAATTCTTTTAATATATTTTTCAACATTATTTTGATATTTTTTCGACAATTTTATTTGTTTCTAAAAAATTTATTTCTTCTCTTTGCCTTCACTTTAATATACTACTATAAAAGTATGAGCACAAGCATTTATGAGTATTTTTAAGTATTATTTCTTCAACTTTTTATCTTTTCATATAATTTACATTCTGATATAATTAAGAATTGGCAGGAATAAGTTAAATTATTTCTTAGACTGCAAAATAATCTAGTAAAGGATTTATGAAAAATGAAATATATTGTTATATTGGGAGACGGAATGGCAGACACTCCTGTACCGCAGCTGCAGAATAAAACACCATTGGAGCTGGCATATAAACCTAACATAGACTTTTTGACAATGCATGGTTTGGCAGGCATGGTCAAGACTGTTCCTGAAGGCATCCCTCCCGGAAGTGATGCAGCAAATCTTTCAGTCATGGGCTACAGCCCGAAAAAATATTATTCCGGCCGTTCTCCATTGGAAGCTGTTAGTATGGGCATCGATCTTAAGGATACAGATGTGACTTTCAGATGCAATCTTGTAACTCTTTCGGATGAAGAGAATTACGAGGATAAAACAATGATCGATTACAGCTCCGATGAAATTTCTTCAGCAGAAGCATGCGAGTTGATTAAAGAAATAAATACACATTTTAAAACAGACGACATACTTTACTATCCCGGTATAAGCTATAGGCACTGCATGGTATGGAGCAATGGGATTCCGGGATCTACACTCACTCCTCCCCATGACATACTCGAAAGAAAAGTTGGAGATTATCTTCCCAAGGGACCTAATTCCGATTTTTTTCTCGACATGATGAAAAAGAGCAGCCTTTTTCTTAAAGAGCATCCTGTCAATAAAGCAAGAGCAGCCAAGGGGTTAAGGCCAGCCAACTCAATTTGGCTTTGGGGCGAAGGCAAAAAGCCTTCTATTCCGAAATTTACCGATAAATATGGTATTACCGGATCAGTAATATCTGCAGTAGACCTTATTAAGGGTATCGGAATATGTGCAGGTTTGGACTCAATAGACGTTGAAGGCGCAACAGGCAATATAGATACGAACTTCATCGGAAAAGCAAAGGCTGCCCTCGCAGAATTGGACGCCGGTAAGGATTTTGTCTATGTTCATGTCGAAGCTCCCGACGAATGCGGTCACAGGCATGAAATCGAAAACAAGGTCAGATCGATTGAACTTATTGACGAACAGATAGTAGGCACAATGTTAAAGGAAATGGAAAAGTATGATGACTATAAGATTCTTGTACTCCCTGATCATCCTACTCCGTTATCACTGCGTACACATACCTCTGCCCCTGTTCCCTTCATCATTTATCAGAAAAGCATTGAAAGGACTTCCGGCATAGACAAGTACGATGAATCGATTCAGAATAAAAGTGATTTGTACATAGATGAAGGCTTCACACTCATGGATTTATTCATTAAGGGAAAATAAATTAGAAGGGCATCAAACCCATGCTTCACCAAATAAAGAATTTCATTTGATATTAATATATAGTAAGAGCACTTCATTTTGAAGTGCTTTACTTTTTAATCTGCTTTAAGATAACTCTCAGATAGCTTATTACAATCAGCCCAAGACCAATAGCCAACAATAGCAGCGCAATGAACTTAATCATATTAAACTTATCGCTCGTAACCTGATTCCACAGACCAACCAGATTATATATAAAGAATGCCGCCACTGTTAAGAAAATAAACCTCTGACTGTTATATTTCATATTTTTCTCCTAAGGAAGAAGCATTATTTTACAGAACATCATTTCTAAGGATATCTTCAAAGTCCTCTCTTTTAACTACAATACGTGAGCTTCCGTTTTTAACAAATACTACAGGCGGCCTCGGGATCCTGTTATAATTGCTCGACATCGAATAATTATAGGCACCTGTTGCGAAAACCGCAAGGATGTCCCCTACTTTGATGTCAGGCATTTTAATATCCTTAATAAGCAAATCCCCTGACTCACAGCACTTACCGGCAATAGTCACCAATTCTTTTTTGTCGTCGGTCGGCCTGTTTGCAAGAACAGCATCATATTGAGACTGGTATAAAGCATATCTCGGATTGTCGCCCATTCCACCGTCAACAGACACATAAGTCCTGACATTCTTTATCTCCTTGACTGCCCCTACTGAATATAAAGTTAATCCCGCCGATGCAGCTATAGACCTTCCCGGTTCCATAACGATGTAGGGCAGTTTGATCCCCTTGCTTTCGCACAGACCTTTAACCACCTTGGAAACAGATTCAATATAATTATCGTATTCAATCGGGTCGTGTTCAGGTATGTACTTTATACCGAACCCTCCGCCAAGATTCAATTCTTCAATCTCTATTCCAAGCTTTTCTTTTACTTCACAAATGAAATTGAGCATTACTCTTGCAGCCAATTCAAAAGGCTCAAGGTCAAATATCTGGGATCCAATATGGCAATGCACTCCAACTACTTTAACATTTTTCAGCTTTGAGGCTTCCTTTATGATTTCAAGGGCTTCACCGTTTTCCAATGCAACACCAAACTTTGAATCGATTTGCCCTGTCCGGACAAAATCATGAGTATGTGCATCTATGCCGGGCTTGATTCTGAAGGATAAATCAGCAATCTTGCCTTTCTTTGATGCAATCTCATTGATGTTCTTAAGCTCCTGTATGTTGTCTACTATGATTCTTTTTATATCATGATCTATTGCAAGCTCTATTTCCTGCAACGTTTTGTTATTGCCGTGAAAATAAACTCTGTCCATCGGGAATCCGGCCTTAACAGCTGTATAAAGCTCTCCTCCGGATACTACATCAAGGCCAAGCCCCTCTTCTTCAACAACCTTGCACATTGCCATGGTGCAAAATGCCTTGCTTGCGTATAGAACCATTCCTTTTCCATTATAGTATTTGTCCATAGATTTCTTATATATACTGCAGTTTTTCCTTATAAGAGATTCATCCATAACATAAAGCGGAGTTCCATATTCTTTTACCAAATCTGTGCAGTCACAACCGCCGAACTCCAGGTTTCCCTTATCATTAACTTTTGCCGTTTCAGTTACAAACATCCTATCACCCCTGGTTCATATAATCAATTATTTGCATTTAAATGGTATCATTAATATTTGCATGAGTCAAGTTGGAATCCTGCAAAACCGGTTCCTGTACAATTCCTATCACTCAGATTTCCGAATTCATCCGAACAATCTCTTCAAAGAATTGCTTCGGGCTGGCGTAAGATTTCTCCAAGCCAAATTTATCAATGAAGTACTTATTTAAATGATATTCAAATACAGTCCTTCTTGCACCCAGATTGCCGTACCTATTCAAAAAATCTTTTAGAATTCCATATTCGAAATTATTAACAGGATATATGTTTAAAAGCTTTTCGGTTTCATCTATTAAGGGCAGCTGCTTCAACAAGGCTTCCGCAGTCAGCATCTTCTCTTCCTTTCGGACCTTTACCACAATTGTACCTGCAGCGTAATCGCCTATTCTCTTGTAATTGGGAGAAAAGATTATAAACAGGCAGCCCAGTATATTAAATGTAAATGTGTTTTCAAGTATTCGAAGCAGGTTTCTGAGCAAAGAGTCAAAGAAATTGATGGGTTCGCCGTTTTCTTTTATAACCCGCAGCTTCATTGCTTTTTTCCCGGGGGTCTGCCCCTTCATTATCATTTCAAATATAATAAAATAGCCTGTATTGATCAAAAACAGAACCAGGAAACCAATACCTGCGAGCAGGGGGTATTTTGAGGACGGTATGCCGTTTGCAGAATAGCTTCTTAAGTCTATTGTCAGGAGTAATCCTATATATACCACAATCGTCAGTACCCATTTGATGAGACTGTCAATGAAATAAGCGATTCCCCGCGAACCCAAACCTGCAAGCTCATATTCAACATATACATTTTCAGGTGTCAGAATTTCAAGTACCTTTCTCATATCAAGCCTTCTTTTCATAAATTATATAGTTCCCGAAGTTGCATGAAGCACAGGTCAGCCGCTCAATTTCGGTGCTTATCTTTTCTGCACTTATATTGTAACAGATTATCTTTTCTGTTAAAATGTTTTTAACGATTTTATTTGGAGAATTATATGAAAGAAGACAGATTCATAAGAGAAAATTCAGAAACCTGGACTAAACTCCAAAATATCCTGAAAAAGCTTAAATCCAAAGGCTTTACAAAGGTTTCAAACAATGATCTGCATGATTTTATCAGTTTATATAACAGTTCATGCGGACATTTGTCATATTCCAGAACCAATTACGGCAGCACAAATACAACAGCTTATTTAAATAGGCTTGTTTCAGCCGCACACAGCTATATATATGCCGGCAAGTCATCTAATTTCAGAAAATGCTTAAATTTCTTTTTCGTTGAATTTCCTCTGTTAGTTAAAAAGAATCTTATTTTTCTCATTGTTGCAATGGCTATATTTTTCACGGGATTCTTTTACAGCTTTATTACAACACTTATTTCCGATGAAAATGCTTCAGCCTATCTTCCCCAGAGTGTAATTACAAAAATGGAGACCGACAACTCAGGAAAGGCTGTAATAGACGCATCACAGGGCTCATTGATTTCAAGTATGATATTTACCAATAACATCAAGGTTGCAGTCACATCCTTCGCTGCAGGGGTAACTGTCGTCGGTACGGTATTGATGCTTTTATACAACAGCACCAGCACCGTCATCGGAAGCCTGGCGGCACTGGGATTGATCCACGGAACCGGTACGGGCTTATGGTCTTTGCTTCTGCCGCATGGGTTCCTTGAAATGTTTTGTATTTTTTTATGTGGTGCAGCCGGACTTAAAATCGGCTTCGCCATTATCGCTCCCGGTAAATATTCAAGAAAAGATTCACTTATCATAAACGGACGAATTGCTATAAAGCTAGTAGCAGGGGCATCCGCTATACTGGTTGTTGCCGGCCTAATTGAGGGGTTTTTTACTCCAATGGATATCGACCCGCATATTAAGCTGTATTTTGCATTTTTCACCTTGCTTTTGCTTCTGTTTTACCTGATCTTCCCGAACATTTTACAGTCAAGAGGACTTAAGCACAAAAATAAAAGCTATTAGAATAATCTAATAACTTTTTAAATCTTATTTTTGTCTTTTACTCACCAAGTACTGCTTTTCCTGAGTTTCTTGACTTATGCAAATCTATCAGCCTTTGGTTATCAGACCCTTTGAATTTAAGGAGCAAATTTTTTCTTTCTGCTTCAAACCGGCCGTCAACCAGCATATCGCTGTTTTCAAGCAGGTTATTCCACCCGGAGAGTTCTTTGCTTTTCTCGACAAGATGCTCATAGGTGTAGCCGGTATATGTCATTACGCTTAGCCCCTTCTTTTTGGCGGCCTGCGCAAGCTCAGCAAAGCCTTCTGCCTGTTCAAACGGTTCACCGCCGCTTATTGTGATTCCGTCAAGCAGCGGATTTTTCATTATGCTGTCCAGAACGGTATCTACTTTTACAAGTTCCCCCCCGCTGAATGAATGTGTTTCAGGGTTGTGACATTCAGGACATTTGTGCTTGCAGCCCTGTGCGAAAACTACATATCTTATTCCCGGACCGTCTACGATTGATTCCTTTACAATACCGGCGATTCTTATTTCAGCACCCATGACACGCCTCCGTCAGTCATTTATAATTGGGTTTTAACAGAAAAATGCTTGACTCTGTCTCTTACCTCAGCTTTCTTGGCATCATTGAAACGGTCCAGCGTACCAACCAGATAACCGGTAATTCGTCTTATCCTTTCAAAATTAGGTTCCTTGTCTTCCCTTCCGCATTTCGGGCATTGGTTTCCGATAATTCCGGTATAGCCGCAAACAGGATCACGATCTACAGGGTGGTTGATGGCCCCAAAGCCTATGCCGGCCTCCTTCATGCAGCGTATGATTTTCTCAAACGCCTCCAGATTCTGGGTAGGATCACCGTCCAACTCAACATATGTGATATGTCCTGCATTTGTAAATTCATGGTATGGAGCTTCAAGATTTATTTTATCAAAGGCTCCGATATTATAATAAACCGGTATATGGAAACTGTTGGTATAATACTCTTCATCCGTAACACCTTCTATCTTTCCGAAGAGCCCTCTGTCCATCTTCAGGAAACGGCCCGAAAGTCCTTCTGCAGGAGTGGCAAGCAGTGTGAAATTCAATTTGTACTTTTGACATGCTTCATCCATACGGTTTCTCATATAGCTTACTATCTCGAGTCCCAGCTTCTGTGAAGCTTCCGATTCGCCGTGATGCTTCCCTGTCAAAGACTTAAGACATTCTGCAAGTCCTATGAAGCCCATGGATAGAGTACCATGCTTGAGCACTTCTCTTATTTCATCTTCCGGCTTCAGTTTTTCAGAGTCAATCCAGATCCCTTGTCCCATAAGGAATGGAAAGTTTTTGACCTTTTTGCTTGCCTGAATTTCGTACCTTTCCAGAAGCTGGTCTATTACCAGCTCAATGCTTTCATCAAGCTTTTCAAAGAAAAGGTCAATGTTTTTATTACTTTTTATAGCCAGCCTTGGCAGATTCACAGTTGTAAAGCTAAGGTTTCCCCTGCCGTATATAATCTCCCTTGAGGGATCATAAACATTGCCTATTACACGCGTACGGCAGCCCATGTATGCAATCTCAGTCTCTGGATGGCCCGGTTGATAATATTTAGCGTTGAACGGGGCGTCAATAAAAGAGAAGTTCGGGAAAAGCCTTTTAGCGCTTACCCTGCATGCCAATTTGAAAAGATCATAATTTGGATCACCAGGGTTGTAGTTTATGCCTTCTTTTATTTTAAATATGTGAATCGGGAAAATGGGTGTCTCTCCATTGCCAAGTCCCGCTTCCGTTGCAAGAAGTACATTTTTTATGACCAGTCTTCCCTCCGGTGAGGTGTCCATACCGTAGTTTATGGAACTGAAGGGTATCTGAGCGCCTGCCCTGCTGTGCATTGTATTCAGGTTATGTACAAAGGCTTCCATCGCCTGGTATGTATTCCTGTCGGTTTCAGCTTCAGCGTTCTGAACTGCAAACTCCTGAGCTTTGTTTACCACGCTCTCATCAGCTACCAAATCCTTAAGCATAGCAGCTTCATATTCCTGATAGCTTCTAATTCTGCCCATCGAAATTGAAAGACCACATTTTTCTTCTATTGATTTATTAATATCGTTCACTTTTTCCAAGGCGTTATTAAGGCCGGCTAATAATTCCAAAGCTTTTGCAAGGTTTTGTCTGTACAGCTTGGCATAAGTTTTTGCTACTCCTTTTGTCATTGCATAATCGAAGTTCGGTATGCTCTGTCCGCCATGCTGATCATTCTGATTCGACTGTATGGCAATGCATGCCAAAGCCGAATAGCTGTGAATATCGTTAGGCTCCCTGAGATAGCCATGTCCTGTACAAAACCCGCCTTCAAACAGTTTTTCTATATCAATCTGGCAGCAGGTTGTGGTCAAAGTTAGAAAATCCATATCATGGATGTGTATGTCCCCTTCCTTGTGCGCAGCTGAATGTTTCGGCTTCAATATGAACATTTCATTAAACTGCTTCGCACCCTCCGACCCGTATTTCAGCATGGTGCCCATCGCAGTATCACCGTCTATATTTGCATTTTCACGTTTCAGGTCGTTGTCTTTAGCTTCCTTAAAGGTAAGATCCTCATAAATCTTCATGAGGCGCGTATTCATCTCTCTTACACGATTTCTTTCAGCCCTGTAAAGTATGAATTTCTTTGCAGTCCGAGCATGTCCCGTTTCAATAAGCACCTTCTCAACAGCATCCTGAATTTCTTCAACTGACGGAACCTTTTTATTCAGCTCGTTCTCAATATATTCTACAACCTTCTCGGCCAACGTAAGAGCGGTATCATAATCCCTGCCTCCGGTTGCATCTGCAGCCTTGAATATGGCATTTGCAATTTTTTCAATATTGAAAGGTACTTCTCTTCCGTCACGTTTTCTAATCTTTGTAATCATAAATACGCATTTTTCTCCCCTCAAATTAAACTTTTCTTTTGTTACATGAAAATTAATGCCCAAAGACGTTGTGTCAAAAGGCAGTTTGAGTTCATTACAATATTCCGGTTTCCTCTGTTCCCTATGGAGTTGAGTTGTACAATACAGGCAGGTCATTTACAGAAACGAACCCATGCCACAACAATATTTAGTTTAAGTAAATAATACCATACACAATATATAGCGTCAATTATATAAAACAACAAAAAAAATAAACTTTTTTTCATCCTAAAACACTTGACTTTTTACCACGGAATTGTTCCATGCTTGTTATCTTTTATCTGCACGTTTTTTACCCTTGTATTCTTTTTTGATGATAAGCAGCTCCTCTTTCCCGATGCAATTTGTACCATCAAAATCAAGTCGGATAATATATGGCATATAATCAATAATTCTTAGAAAGTCATCACAATAATATGACGGATAAAAATAGTTTATAATCGTACTGAGAGCAGTTCCGTGGGTTCCGATAACAATATTCTGCCCGGAATGCTTTTTCAGGACTTCTTTAAGCACTTCAATGTTTTGTTTTTGAATTACTCCTAAGGGTTCACCATCTTCTTCATGGAAATCAAAGTCACTCCATCTTTTCTGCAGCATACCGTCAACATCACTGTTCAGGCCTCTTCTTCTTTCTCTGAACCTTTCATCTGAAGTAATCTCCTTACCATGGAACTTGGCACATTCTTTTATGGTATCAAAGCTTCTTTTATAGGGACTCGAAAAATAGCAATCTATTTTATTATCCTTTAGGACTTCCAGCACCTTCATGCGGTCTTCCAACCCTTCCCGGGTCAAAGGACGTGTCCTGTCATCCTCCCAATCATGATCCGGCTCCGCATGTCTTACAAAGTATATGCTTGTCACTTTTTTAGCCCCCTTATATCTGCATCATAGACTTCATAGCAATATACTTGTTCAACACCTCAATGTTCAGTTGATCCGGCGGTACATCCATACAGGCAATGCCGGATTCATTGAAAAGCCTTTTTATTTTTTCCCGTTCCTCTATGAGCCTTATGGCAGCTGTTTTATCATATAAATCCCTGGTTTCGTGAATTTCAGAATTTACCATGTCATAAATCCTCATATCCCTTATAGTTATAACCAGAGGGATGTGATTTCCGGCAACGCCCTTCAAAGCCGCAATCATTCTGACTGCTTCATCTACATTGAATAATTCCGTAAAGATGCAAAGAAGACTGCGTCTCTTCCGGTGTTCATTCAGATAGGTCAAGGCACCGGCATAATCCGCCGTTACAAAGTTCTCCTCAACATTGTAAAGATTGTCGGCAATAAGCTGAAAATGCTTCATTCCCTTTCCCGGTTTTACATAGCGCCTCACATTTGAATCGAACACCAGCAGGCCTGTATTATCGCCTCTTCTTATTGCAAAATCGGCAAGCAGGAATGAAGAGTTTATGGCGTAATCAAGTTTTTTGATATAATTGATCTCTGAATTCATTACACGGGAGCAATCCAGCAGGACAAATATCTGCTGGTTCTTCTCAGGCTGATATGTATTAACCATAAGCTTTCCGGCCCGTGCGGTACTCATCCAATTAATCTTCCTGTAATCGTCACCCTCGCTGTATTCCTTAAGGCTTTCAAATTCCGTTCCGCTTCCATAGACCTTAGTCCTTTTGTTTCCAAGCATTAACTGACTCTTTTTAAGCGCAGCAATATTATATTTTCTAAGATCCTTTAGATTAGGGTAAACCTTGTAATGTTTAGCCGCATCAACCCTTAAAGTCCTTACGCATAGTCTTAACAGCCCCTTATATCTGCAATGTATCCTTCCGAAAAGATACTCCCCTCTTTTTTCAGGAACTATTGCGTAGCTGCCCTCCGTACTGTCATGAGGTTCTGCCTTTATCCTGACTACGCTGTCTTTAAGCTTAAAAAACATGGGTACTTCATCCGTCAGCTCCATGTCCAGATAATAGCCGCTGTTGTTTCTCACTTTCAAAACTATGGTGTTGCTTGTACCCATGGACAGCTTATCCTCGCAGATTCTTTCCGGCTCAATCATTTTCGGCGAAGGAGTCATAATAATATCCATGATTAAAAGAATAAGAAGCAATGCATTATAGAGCAGGAAGGAAATAAAACCAACCCCTATAAAGCTTCCGACGATAACCGGAACTATTCCTAATAGCACAAGAACGCAAAACAACCTGCTGACCGGCATTCAACTATCTCCTTAATTCTTTATTGTATTTACCTCGGTACTTCGACCTTACCCAATATTCCTTTTATTACATCATCATTTCTAACACCGTCTATTCCTGCTTCAGGCTTCAGTATTATCCTGTGGCGGAGCACCGGCAATGCCAGTTCTTTAACATCTTCCGGTGTAACAAAGCCTCTTCCCTGTATGGCTGCATATGTTTTGGAACAGCGAAGCAGCGCAATGGAAGCCCTTGGACTGCCTCCAAGCATCAATGAAGGAGAATTCCTGGTTGCTCTTATTATAGATGTTATATAGCTGATGATACCGCTGTTAACCTCAACCTTCTGAATCTCTTCCCTGCACTTCTTAATATCCTCATAACCGCAAACAGCGCTTATATTTACTTCCTCAAACCTGGAACTGTCAAATCCGGAATTGAATTTTGAAAGCAGTTCATCCTCAAGCTTTTGAGGAATATAGTCAACGACCAGCTTCATCATGAATCTATCCAGCTGAGCCTCCGGTAAAGGATATGTGCCTTCATATTCCAAAGGGTTTTGTGTGGCCAGAACCATGAAAGGCTCCTCCAACCTGTGGCTTTCGCCGTCAATCGTTATTGCTCTCTCCTCCATAGCCTCCAAAAGGGCTGCCTGCGTTTTCGGGGGAGTTCTGTTTATTTCGTCTGCCAGAAGGATATTCGTGAACAGAGGCCCCTTCTTCATATAGAAATTGCCCGATTTGAGATCATATATCTTAGTTCCGAGAATATCCGCAGGCATAAGATCAGGAGTAAATTGAACCCTCTTGAATTCAGCATCTACGGTTTTAGAAATAGTCTTAGCCGCAAGGGTTTTTGCAAGGCCCGGAACTCCTTCGATCAAAGCATGCCCGCCTGTCAGCAGGACAACAATCAGCTGCTCGATGAACTCGTCCTGTCCGATTACAGCCTTATTAACCTCGTTCATTATCTGCCTTGCCTTTTCCCTTGTAAATTCACATTGATCAGTTAATCTTTCTTCGCTCATTATATAATCCCCTTTCTGACTTCTTCGATTCTGGCAATAAGGAAATGCAACCTTTTAAGGCCTATTTTGCCGCTATCCAAGTGATAATTGCACGCTTTCAGCAGCTCCTTGATGTTCATATCCGATAGGAACTTGTATTCATTAGACATTATTACTATTTCATCATCATCAAGCACTGTATTTGACCCCAGAAACCTTGAAATATCCTTTTTCATCCTTTGAAGATTTGTCTGCAGCACTATTGAATTCGATTTTGATTTGATATACAGGTTGGATAGGGCAAAAAGGTTTTCATTCTCCATCCTTTTAATGACCTGCATTACAGGTACAGGCTTCCCGAACCTCCTGGCCGAAATCATCAGAAGCAGAATAATCCCTGTTATGACCTGAATAATTACAAGAAAACCTGCTTCTCCAAGCAAATCCGATATCGTCACACCCCGGGCTCCAAAGCCATGATAGTATTCGTTGAATAGGATGTCATTAACCCCTTGGCGGTCAAGAGCATTTATAAAATCAATACCGGATTGCATATTGTCCAGCTTGGAATTTGTCAATCCCTTTAGGTCGCTGCAATAGATCACCCTGCCATTGCCTTTTTTGAAGCTGCTGTAGTTTTCAAGGCTGTTTTCGTTCTTCCGCAGCGGCTTTAAGATATTATAATCATCGATATTTGACGGCTTATCTATTATCAGCAGAACATTTCCTTTTTTTACCCACCTGTCAAGGTACTTTTGTTCAAGCTCTGAATTAATTATGCTGTGGAAGGGGTTCACGACAACCATTAAAGCATTTTGCGGGAGAAACCTTGAAGGACGTACATATCGGGAAGTGTCATATCCCATTTGTCCTGTCAGAATATATAGTGCTTTAAAGCCCTCCGGATTGGCGCTGTAGGTCGAGTAATCCGGGTATATGCCTTGCTTCTTGCCAAAAGTAATGGTTAATACTCCGATAATTACCAAAATTGTTATGAAAATTATTATGCTTGCTCTTTTAGTTAATCGGGGATTTTTCATTTAATTGCCTCCCCTTGCCAATAAATTATAATTCCGGTGCCAGTACTCAAAGCGTTCCTTATCCAATTCCCTGTTTCCATACCAGCTTCTATTGAACTCATCAGTAAATGCATGGGCCAAATCGAATTTATCAGCGTCATTTATTCTAATCTCATTAAGATACTGCTTGTTAGTCTTTGACTTGTCAATTTTGATTATGTTTGATTCATTTAGATACAAAAGCATTGATATGTACAAATACCTTACTGCAAGCCTGAATTGGCCTTTATCTGCATATTCCAAGGCTTTGTTTTTCAAAGACTCCGGATCCTTTATGCTGTACAGGAGCTGTGAGTCCTGAAACCTCCTGATTTTTTTCGAACGCCTGAAGCCCTTGAATACAAAGAATATGATAGCCCCTAGTAAAGCAATTATGAAGAAAATGCAAAATACCTTTATGACAATCAGCAATATATCACCTATCGTATCTCCCGCAGAAGAGCTCCTTTTTGTGGGTCCTATCCTGCCGACGTCCCTGCCGATCTTGCCGGTAAGCCAATTCCAGAAATCCTTCAAGGCATCGGAAATCACCTGCCCTATTGTCTTGCCCGGTTTTTTGTCACTTTGACTGAATTCACCGGAAGAGAGTATATTTTTAATTCTGTCGTTAACCTCATTTTCCCTTTCCTTAGAGATGCAAGACGCATTGCTTTTAAGCACTGTCAACAATACCGCAGCACTCAAATAAGCAGAAATTATCTTGATATTTAAGCTTAACAGGAACTTTTTGAACTTATTCATTAACAGCTTCCCCTGTTTCAGATCTTTTTTTACTCTCAAGCAGCTGATCTACCCTGATTTCCAGATCCAAGCCTTCTTTTTTGACCTTCATATTTATGTATACCATTGTAAGAACGGTTGTCATGAATGCCCCAACAAAAGCAGATAACAATTGTCCCAGAATATATATAAATATAAAAAATGTCTTATTCACAAGTATTCCCGCATAGGTTCCATATGAAAAAAGCAATGTCAGCAAGCAGCTGAACAGCCCTGCGAAAGCAGTAACCAGTGAAATATGCCAGAAATTCTTTTTAGTAAGCTCCGAGCTTCTGGAAAATGCCCCTGCTGCTGATTTTTTTTCAATAATTACCGGAGGTATGCTATAAAACCTGACCTTGAAATAATAATAAAATACAATTATGGCGCAAATTGCGGCTATTGCTATAAGGCTGTCCAATATGACTGCCAAAACTACTCCGGCCAAACCTAACGCTGAGGATAAAGCTGCAATTATGACAATAATTGCATAAACAAGACACCCTGCCAAGAATAAGGCCATAATGATTCCAAACATTATCAAAAGGTACAATATCCAGTTCCCGACAAGAGAGCCAAAGCTTCCGAAACAACATTTCAAGACCTGTTTTACACTTTGCTTCTCACGTTTTACAACATCATGGTAAATAACTTTTGTTATTGCGGCATTTATAACCGGCCTGAGCAGCAAATAATGAATAAACCAGATTATTGAAACCAGAATCGAAAGGAGACTCAATGCAAAAGGTATATCAGGCTTTTTAAGATAGTGATACAAAAATTCATAGCCTTTTGAGAGATAGTAAAAACGCCTAAGGGTATACGGAAGCTTTATACTCTGATATAAACCGTTGATTACGGCAGATAAAACAGTTAACGGCAGCAAGGTTACAAGAAGAATAACCGCTATGCTCTTAATGTTCCTTTTAAACACCTCTATCGAGTAATCAAGCACATCACCCAAAGTCATAGGTTTAAGCATTTTTTCGTTTTCCTTCATATCCTACCCCTCATCAAAAAAGCATACCTCTAAAAAATACCATAATCGGCACAGTATTTCAAGAGACAGAAAAAACGTCAGGATGAGGTACCCGACGTTTTTCAATGAAAGCTTTTATAGCTTTATTATTTTCCCAAACCGAACCATCTTCCAACCATTCTGAAGAACAGTCTTATAAATGATGCCTTTTCAACCTTCTTTTCGGCTACTAAGCTTGCTTTCCCTACTTCAACACCATTTGCTTTGAAAACTACTTCACCAAGCTTTTGTCCTTTTTTAACAGGTGCCTTTAAGTCTTTATTCAATATAATTGTTTTGTCAAGCTTTGAGCTCTGGCCTTTTTTAAGTACAAGACTTATATCTTTAGAGAATACTCCGTTTACCTTTGTCTGCACACCTTTCTTTATTTCAATCTTTTGAACAAAATCTCCCTTTTTATTCAGCTGCTTCATTTCAAAGTTGGCAAAACCATAGTCGAGAAGCTTTCTGGTTTCGGCATATCTTGAGTTGACATCCGGCTCCCCAAGAACAACAGAAATCAAATGAAGGTCTCCCCTTTTTGCAGAGAACGAAAGGCATTGCCCTGCTTTGCCGGTAGTTCCGGTTTTAAGCCCTGTTGCACCTTCATAATAACGTATCATCTTATTTCTGTTATAAAGAGCCGTTTTACCGTTTCTGAGTGAATCGCTCCACTTGGTAGCATACTCTGTAATTTCCGGATGATTAATAAGTATGTCCTTAGACATTAGAGCGACATCGTTTGCGGAACTGTAGCCTTCATCATTTAAGCCGTTGCAGTCACGGAACAATGTGTCCTTCATTCCAAGCTCGCGTGCTTTCTTATTCATCAGGTCTACAAATGCTTCTTCGCTTCCCGAAATTTTCTCTGCAAGCACGACTGCGGCATCATTTGCAGAATGTATAGCAACAGCTTTCAGCAAATCTCTGACGGAAAATTGCTCTCCTTCTTTGAAATACAGCTGCGATCCGCCAATGGAGATAGCATAAGGCGATACCGTACAAATATCCTCGTATTTTATTTTACCGGAATCAATTCTTTCCAAAGTAAGCAGCATTGTCATTATTTTAGTTACGCTTGCTATAGGCAGCCTTTCATGGCTTTTGCTTTCGAATAGCACACTGCCGGTAGCAGCATCTAAAAGAACAGCCCCTTTTGCCTTTAAGTTGTTAAGGTCTGTTTTTTGTTCTATTTTATTAACCTGTATGGAGTTGTACTGTGTGTCGTCAGTGACTGCCAAGACAGGCGTTGCTATAATGTTGAATAAAGTAATAATTATAACCGTGTAGGCGGTAATCAGCTTCTTAGTCATTCATTGTCCACTCCTTGTTGGTATAATGTATGAAAGAGAATTTATTATAATCTTTATGCACAAGCATTTAACTATATGCTGTAATGAAATGTGCAGGCTAAAATGCGATCAATAATTTTCATAATTATTATACAACCCATTAAAGTCATTTGATACGTAAAAAAATGCCTTGTCATTTATGATTTTTCACAAATGCTCTATTTACAGGCATTCCAAGCATATTCCGCACCCCGGCAGCATATGAAATATTACCTGAATTTCAGGCAATATAGTCGAGTATCAATGGCTTTATTTCAACCGGTTCACTGCTGTAGCTGAAGGATTCTTTTAATACGACTAATGCATCAGCCGACTTGTTTTCATTGTTTGTGTAAAGTCTGGCTATCAACTCGCCTTTCATTACCTGCATTCCTGTTTTTTTATTAAGTATTATCCCGGCTGAATAGTCGATAGCGCTTTCCTTCGTCTCTCTTCCCGCCCCTAATATCATTGATGCAATTCCAAGGGAATCTGTCTTTATCGATTCAATATAGCCGTCATGCTCCGAGCAAAAGTCAATACTGTGAACGGACTTTCCAAAAATGCTGTAATCATGTACAACCTGCGAATTCCCGCCCTGTCTTTCTATCATTTCCGAAAGCTTTTTTAAAGCTGCACCACTTTTGACAATTTCGACAACCTTACTTCTGCATTCCTGAGTATTCCCTATCCCTGCAAGCTCCAGCATTCTTGCTGCAAGCTCGAAAGAAACTTCTTCAAGGTCTTTTGGCCCGTTCCCCTTCAAGGTTTCTATAGCTTCTATAACCTCCAGCGAATTACCTATGGCAAATCCCAAGGGAACATCCATATCAGTGACGATTGCGGCTGTTTTTCTTCCCACTCTCTCACCAATTTTAACCATGGTTCTGGCTAATGCTATGGATTCACCAACCGTCTTCATAAACGCACCGCTGCCCGTTTTTACATCAAGAACTATACGGTCTGCGCCGGAAGCAATCTTCTTGCTCATTATGCTGCTCGCTATCAAAGAAATATTGTTAACTGTAGCAGTCACATCTCTTAAAGCATAAAGCTTTTTATCGGCCGGAGCGAGATTGCCTGTCTGGCCTGCAACAGCAATGCCGATTTCTTTTACATTAGACAGGAATTCTTCCCTTGTTAAAGATGTCCTGAAGCCCGGAATCGACTCAAGCTTATCGATTGTCCCTCCTGTATGTCCAAGCCCCCTGCCGGACATTTTTGCCACAGGTATTCCGCAGGCTGCCACTATAGGGGCTACTATAAGCGTAGTTTTGTCGCCGACGCCCCCTGTACTGTGCTTATCAACCTTAATGCCGTCAATTTCCGAAAGATCGATTTTCTCGCCTGACCCGGCCATTATTTCCGTAAGCTGAGAAGTTTCCTCATCATTCATGCCTTTTATAAATATAGCCATAAGCAGAGCCGCAGCCTGATAATCCGGGATTTTCCCTTCACAGTAATTCCTGATGAAATAACTGATTTCTTCTCTAGTTAATGCTTTTCCATCCCGTTTCTTTTCGATTACATCGTACATCCTCATATTATAGCCCTCCCATGGAATTATTTTATGCCCGCAATTTCCTTATAGAAGCTGTTTCCGTTTTTAGGCCCTTCGATTCCAAGGTATTCGGCAATTGTTGCTGCTATGTCTGAGAAAGTACTTCTGGTTCCAAGGTTTACACCCTTTTTAACGTCTTTTCCGTAAACCAGCAATGGAACATACTCCCTTGAATGATCTGTGCTGGGTGTCGTAGGGTCGCAGCCATGATCGGCAGTTATCATCAGCAAATCTTCCTCTTTCAGATTTTCCAATATTTCCGGTATCCTTCCGTCAAATTCCTTTAAAGCCTTTGCATACCCCATCACGTCATTACGATGTCCATACAACATATCAAAATCCACAAGATTAGTAAACAGAATGCCTTCAAAATCCTGCTTCATGTATTCAATCGTCCTGTCAACGCCATCCATGTTGTTATGTATATGAACTGCATCAGTTATCCCCTGCTTGCTGAATATGTCCTCGATTTTCCCTACTGCTTTGACCTTCAGTCCTTTTTCCGAAGCATAATCAAGAATTGTCGGCTCAATAGGTTTCAGTGAAAAATCTCTTCTTCGGTCTGTTCTGGTGAAATTGCCCTCAGTGCCGGTGAAAGGCCGTGCGATTACCCTTCCGACTGCATATTTGCCGACTAACATGTTTCTGGCTGTTGTACAAAGCTCATATAATTTGTCAATCGGGATCACTTCTTCGTGAGCTGCAATCTGAAAAACACTATCGGCTGACGTGTATATGATCGGATAACCCGTATTTACATGCTCCTGGCCCAGTTTCTTAATTATCTCTGTTCCCGAAGCAACAACATTACCGATTATTTTTGTACCAATCGCGTTTTCAAAGGCTTCAATTACTTCTTTCGGAAAACCTTCCGGGAATGTCGGAAAGGGCTGTTCAAGTATTATTCCCGACATTTCCCAGTGCCCTGTTGTTGTATCCTTCCCGGCAGATTTCTCTTCCATCCGGCCGTAACTGCCGGAAGGCTGGCTTTCTGCTTCATAACCCATCATTCCATCTATATTACCAAGTCCTAGCTTTTGAAGATTTTTCAACGGCAGTCCGCCGACGGCGGAGGATATGTTTCCTAAAGTATTGCTTCCTTTATCGCCGTATTTACCGGCGTCAGGCATTTCACCCATTCCGACGCTGTCCATTACTATAATTATTGCTCTTTTCATTTGTTTCCTCCTTATCTAAACTCGCATTTGGTTATTATTCTATCTCGTTCTAATTCTATCCAAATTTAATTATATTATAATTTGAAAGGACAAACCATACGGAATGTCCTCAAAAACAAATTAATTTATCCAATTTCATTTTTCCTTTATATTTTTCACAATTGATTTAATTCCATCGCTATGCTATAATTTTCGCATATTCATATTTACCTTCGGTTGGGCGGATTTGTCCGCTTTCAAGAGAGTAGGCTTTCGGGGTGGGAAGCTCGTTTTTACGAGCACCTGCCCTTTTTGTGTTGTAAATTTGCAGAAGTAAAAAAATCATGGGAATAATATAATCATAAAAAAAAGGAGCGATCGGTTTTGAGTGTTGAAATGATAGTGTCGATAGTTATTTTTATAGCAACGTATACCCTTATTATATGGGATAAGTTTGACAGGGCGGTAATTGCATTATCCGGGGCCACCCTGATGATTTTATTAAATTTTCTTAACCAGAAAGAAGCCTTTGCAGAGGTTGATTTCAACACTATAGGGCTTCTGGTTGGAATGATGATAATTGTAATGATTACAAAAAGAAGCGGTATTTTTGAGTACCTGGCAGTTAAATTGGTTAAGGTGGCTAAAGCTGAACCATTCAAAATCATTATACTTCTATCAATAACTACCGGTATATTGTCTGCACTTCTTGATAATGTTACCACTATCCTGTTAATACTGCCTGTTACTCTGACTATTGCAAAGGATCTGAAGCTTAATCCCATACCTTTTATTATTGCAGAGGTGTTTGCTTCCAACACAGGAGGAGCGGCAACACTTGTGGGAGACCCGCCTAATATACTGATAGGCAGTGCTGTCGGGCTAAGCTTTATGGACTTTATTAAAAATGCTGCAGTAATAGTATTTCCAATATTGTTTTTGACCACCTTCATCTTTGCTTTAATGTATAGAAAAAAGCTAAAAGCCTCAGATGAGGTAAAAAAAGAAGTTCTTGCGCTTGATGAAAATAGCTATTTAAAGGACAAAGCTCTTCTGGTAAAGAGTATAATAGTTATTTTTGCAGTTATAACCGGATTTCTTCTACATGGAGTATTTCATTATGAATCAGCTACTATTGCGATTGGAGGCGCAGTTCTGCTGCTTTTGTTATCAGGAATGCGTCCGGAAAAGATTTTCCATGAAGTAGAATGGAAAACAATATTCTTTTTTATAGGATTGTTCATTTTGGTAGGTGGCATAAAAGCCACTGGTGTAATAGATTTACTGGCTGGGAAAACTCTTGATATTACAGGCGGGAATGTTGTCCTGGCTTCCATGTCCATTTTATGGCTGTCTGCTATAGCTTCAGCTTTTATTGATAACATTCCGTTTGTTACCACCATGATCCCGCTTATACAAAAGCTTGGCACGCTTTCAAATATGAATATTACCCCATTATGGTGGGCTCTGTCGTTGGGTGCATGCCTTGGCGGAAACGGTACAATAATAGGTGCCAGTGCCAATGTTATTGCAGTTGGAATCGCTGAAGAGCATGGGTGCAAGATCACCTTCGGACACTTCTTTAAAAAGGCTTTTCCGATGATGCTTCTGACGATTGCGATTTCAGCAATATACCTTCTTCTTTTCTTCTTGCTTTGAATAAATACAAAAGTCAAGTGGATTGTGTCGAATACACTACCACTTGACTCTTTTATATTGAAAATATAATCTGTTTTTACTAAGCTGATGTTTCAAGCCTTATTGATGAAATGCATTATTTATTTCCTTTTCGGCATTTTCTGTAGTTATATATCTTCCAAAGTCATCCGGCAATTTAACAGAGGTATCATTAAAAATGCGTGCTAAAATCATAGTGCCGACCTTTTCTCTGAAATGATTATGATCATAGAAACTTTTCATGTCGGTATTGACCGAATTATAACCGCTGAAATTCCAGTAACCGGTCACCTTTGCGATATCTTTCATGAATTGTGCAAGTTTATCCAGAGGATATGACTCCAGTTCGCCTTTATATGTTGGTGCTGCAATAACAAGGAGATTAACCTTCTTTTCTCTGCAGAAATCCACTATTCTTTTAAAAACTTCAAGATTATAATCAAAGCAAGTGTCAGTCACCTTTGTTTCAGTATCCGGAAAGAAGATTTTCTTTTTGAAGTACGTTTCCGGATTGGCAGCTATTTCTTTTTCCTGTGGTATACGGTTGTAGGAACCGTTCTTTATATTATAGAAATAGTCAGCTTCATATTTCGGCGTCCACTTGGCTGTTTCCTTGATCTTGTCGAAGGAAAAAGACGGATTTTGAAACAGGATTTTAAGGTAAAATGGCATCGAGAAGTCTGAGACAAGCTTCCCATGAAGCATTCCCGTCACACCCTTTGAAGTACCCGGTTTGTTTGCTTCAAGCTGACTGATTTGAAGAATAATATTTTTAACTTTATAGTGCTTGACAATATATTGTATTGTCTTTTCATAGTCATAAAACCTGCCGCCCGTCATATTCAGGTTATAGAAATGTGCACCCGGATAATATTTATCTGCCGTTTCAGGAAGAAAAGAACCTGACTTGGAGCCGCCTATTATATATGAATCAAATTTATTATAATTTCTGTCAAGATACCCTATCTTGGCTATTCTTAAGTTAGTGGTCATATTATAATTGTACATTTTGAAGAATCTGTCTCCGAAAATACCAAATGGATCAACTATATAGTTAAAGGTCATCAGTATTGTACAAGTAATTGCAAAGAAAATAACAAAAGTAAGAAACCATTTTTTATAACTTTTCATAGCTTACCTCACCAGAATCAGAATTGGAAGTACAAAAATCTTGAAACTCCACCCATCCAGAAAATCGATACCGCAAGCAATATTCCCGCGAGAATTGCATAGCGCAGAGATGGTTTAAATTCCTGAGAAATCGTTGTAGTATTTTTGGGGAAATATACCACGGTAATACCTGCAAGCAGAATAAGCAAATCAACCGAGTGGGTGGTCACTGTTGTTGTAAAACTGGACATTATGCCTTGTATAGATACCCCGTTGAATACCTTTATATTTATCATGGTCTTATATACTGCAGCAGCATCAGAGAATGATTTGGATACGAAAAGTATACGGGTTGCGACAACCCCAAGCAATGTAAGGAGATGTGCAGCCAGCCACGGGAATTTCCAGCCTTTTCGCTCCATAAAGTGGGCACAAACTACAAAGAAACCATTTATCAGTCCCCAAACGACAAAGGTCCATCCTGCTCCATGCCAGAAACCCGAAACAAAAAAGGTTACCATAACAGCCAAATAAAAATTCAAGCTCCCGGCACCTTTGCGGTACACTGAACGAAAAACATAATCACTCAGGAACTTTGAAAGTGTCATATGCCAGCGACGCCAGTAATCGGCAAAATTGCGTGCCTTATAAGGTGAATTGAAGTTCGGAGGCAGTTTAATATTGAACAACAAACCTAGTCCGATTGCCATGTCAGCGTAGCCGGATAAATCAAAGTAATAGGAAACCGTATAAGAAATAGCGCCGAGCCAGGAGTGCCAAAAGTGATACATACCATAGACATTAATATTATTAAAATATCCTTCCGCAAAGGATGTTAAAGGATCAGCAAGAAGTAATTTTTTAGCACATCCGATTGAAAACAGAAAAACAGCAAGCATCAGATTTTCAACCTTGAATTTTGGTTGTTCCGGGTTTTCAAACTGCGGCACGATATCACCATGGTGAACAATCGGGCCAACAATCAATTGAGGGAAAAATGTAATAAACAGCAGATAGTTCAAAAAATTATAATCTTTTGTTTTTCCCCTGTAAGAATCAACGAGAAATGCAATTAACTGGAAGGTAAAGAACGAAATGCCGATGGGAAGAACGATACCTTTGAGTGCATAGTCCATTCCTGTCAGCATATTCACATTTTTTATTAAGAAATCAGTATACTTGAAATAACCCAGAAGAAGGATATTTTCAGTCAAACCGACAGCAAGCAGAATTCTTTTAAATAAGACTGAGTTTTTTCCTTGTATACGTTTCATGCTTGTCCCGATTAGATAATTAAAGAGCACGCTGAAAACAAAAAACGGGAAAAAACTCATACTGCCCTGCCAGTAAAAATAGAACGAAGCTAGAGCAAGCCATACTTTTGATATTGTTTGTTTTTTTAACTTGATAAGTATAAAATATCCTAAAAGTACTATTGGGAGAAAAACAAACAAAAACTTATATGAAGAAAAAATCATTTACAAACCCCCGAAATATAATTGAATAGGTTGTCCCTAATTAAGCATGAACCTCATCATGCTGAACGAAGTCAACGTTATATTGCATATACCTTTTTCTTAGAGAATGGTTTTCCCTGTCAAGGTAGTCGTTGAGTACCTTCTTGAGATTCAGGACATCATTCATTTCATAGTATCCGGTTTTACCTATGATGAAATTAACAGCACGTACGGCACCCAAGGCAAAGGCCTTCCTTGAAAAGGATTCATGAGATATTTCAATTTTGTCATCCTCACCTATTATCATAACATCATGCTTCCCGATAACACCACCTGCCCGTACAGCATTTATAGGAATATCCCTGTTGGAATTAACAGTGTTTGAAGATGCCAGCCCTTTCTCAATCTCGCCTGAAATCTTTATTGCCGTACCTGATGGTGCATCCTTTTTATGCTTGTGATGAATTTCGGTTATCTGAAAATCGTAGTTATTTAATATATTCGCCGCCAGATTTGTAAGGAGCATAAGAACGTTTACTCCCAAAGTTATATTAGGCGCATATACAATACCATTGTGGTATTTTCGGGTCAGAATAAATAACTTTTTAAGAGCGAGCTTTGAAAAGCCCGTTGTCCCGATTACCAGGCTAACTTTCATTTTTGAGAAAATCTTTGCATTCTTGATTGCAGAAGCAGGATTAGAAAAATCCACGACAACATCTGGTTTTGTGCTGAATATTACCTGCTCCAAACAATCTGAGCTTTCCACTATAATGTTTGTCAGGCTGCAGCCCAGTATTTCCCCAAGATCCTTACCGTGCTTATCACTTCCGGGACTGCAGATTGCCGATACAAGTCTTATATTTTCCTGCTCTAGCAAAACCTTTGCAATTTCTTTACCGGTCTTGCCCAGACCTGAAATACATACCCTAATCATAATTATTACCTCCTTTATTTCGAATGATACTAAAAAACGCTACAGAGAAGTCTGTAGCGTTTGACTTGAATGAGTATACCGATTAAAGGTACGATCATAGCATATCAATCACCTTCTCTTTCAACGCTTACGAGATTAGCTGACGGATTCGGGTCGAAAGATAACCCTACCTTACTAAAAAGAGATTAGCTCGGATTCACCCCAATATTGGTTTTCCCGCTCATGAAGATTCAGCGTGTATGATTATTTAATTTTTTGAAGAATACATTTTAAATACCAAATAAACTTCAAAGCTTTAAGCTTTTTAGTACCCGATATTACAAAAAGGGTGCGAAAACTCAAATAAACAAGCTTCCCACCCCAAAAGCCTTTTTTCTTGAAAGTGTAAAATTACACCCAACCGTTACTTGCATTGTATTGATTTATATAATATTGTACCATAATTACTCATTTCAAATCAATAGGAGATAAAATTATACCTGAATTAATATATATACTTTTGTTGTATAGTTTCTTACAATATCAAGTTAAATCACTCTGTATAGCTTAGTATACCAGCAACCATATTTGCATTCAATAGGTTTCATAATTTGTTCACAATGTACTCCTCAAGCACAAGTATAATTTTCCTGCTTCATTTGTACAAGGTTAATTCACACAAATCTACGCTCTTGGGTGAGTTTTCTTATATATCTCCTTTATTTTGTTTTTTGCTATTTGAGCATAGATTTGAGTTGACGATATGTCGGAGTGCCCGAGCATTTCCTGAATAGACCTCAAATCAGCCCCATTTTCAAGAAGATGAGCCGCAAAAGAATGCCTTAATGTATGAGGCGTAATATCCTTGCTTATTTTCGCCTGATTCTTATATTGCTTGATGATCTTCCAGAAGCCCTGTCTTGTGAGCCTTCTGCCATTGATGTTAACAAAAAGGGCTTTTTCATCGCTTCTTTGAATCAGAAGGCCTCTTGATTTGTTTATGTACTCCTGCAGTGCGCTTATAGCTATTGAACCTATGGGTATCATTCTCTCTCTTGAACCCTTATTACATTTAATAAATCCCATATCCAGGTTTATATCTGTAAGGTTGAGGCATATAAGTTCTGAGACTCTTATCCCTGTTGCATAAAGAAGTTCAAGCATTGCTTTGTCTCTAAAACCCTTAAGGTCTATGCATTTAGGCTGTTCCAACAGCAATTCCACTTCCTGAGTTGAAAGTATCTGCGGAAGCTTCTTCTCAACCTTCGGTGATTCCAGATCAGCAGTGGGATCTTGTTCAATGACTTTATTCTTAGCTAAATACTGATAAAAGGATCTAATAGAAGCCAGATTTCTTGAAATTGTTGAAGTTGCACGTCCTTTTTTCTGTAAGTTAAGAAGATAAGCAATAACTGTTGTCTTATTGGTATTCGTGACATTATGCAGATTAATTTCCTTAAGGTAAACTATGTATTGTTCTATGTCTCTCCTGTAAGACTGCAATGTATTAAGGGATAATCTTTTATCTTTTTCAAGAAAACCAATGAATTTTTGTACTAATACTTCCATTACTAACTACTCCTTTAAAATATCGAGTTTTAAATTTATATATAGAATATTTTCTTATTCTAATACATTTTTATGTAAATTAAAAGAAATATTCCTAGTATTATATAACTCGTTTATGTAAAATATTCTTTATTATTTAAAAAAATCCTTCACAAATAATTACAAATTATCAAAACATTTTTGTGCATTTGTTCTAAATTATTACATATCTGTTAAACAACCTTTGTGTAGTATTATTGACCTTAGTTTCCATAGTTATACATCATGCAGGGACAATTGAAGACATCATTCTGATTGTTATCGGAAGGATATAAGCTTCAATCAATACACCTGCCAGGATGAAAAAGGAAAAAAACGCAGTTACAAAGCAATATTTTGCAAAGTTTGATTTAATACCTTCTTTAGATATATTTTTAATGGATCTGTTCTTTATTATCTTCAGTGAAAAATTGATTCCGTTTACCCCCAGGGCAATCAAGGCAGGAATAATTATCAGCTCTTTTGGAACAAGCGTCAAAAGTGTGAATATCATTCCTTTGGTTCCGAGCGTTTGAATAATGAAACCTGTGCTGAAACCAGTCATAAAGCCCCTTATTACTATAAGGATGTAAATAAAGGGTATTCCAATAATACTAACTCCTAATATCCAAAGTATTCCGACCAGCTTAAAATTATCAGTCATTGAAATCTTGAGGAGCTCATTGCTTTGTGTTTTCTGACTGTCCAATATCTGAAGAAAACCCTGAAAATAATTCTTTAGTTCATCCCTTTGAAATGAACTTAATCCGTTTACTGTAAAGGCGCCTGCAGATATGCCTATTACAAAAGCCATAAGTAAAAAAAAGTATGTTTTGGCGTTGCTTTTAACGTGTTCTTTTATTATCTCTCGTACCTTGGAAATCATTTTAGACCCCCTTGTTCCAACCTGCCTTTAATAGATTCTATGCCGTTTTCAATAAAAAAATTACAATACTTGTTAAGTATTGTAAACTTTACAAAATCATTTCCTTTTACATAGGAAGGAACGATTAAAACAGGTCTATATTGGTTATAAGTTTATCTCACCTTTGATTATTTTGTCTGCAAGGAGTATCCCAATAATAGTTTTCGAATCGGTAATTTCATGTTTTAAAACCATATCAATAAGATCATTAACAGGATATTTCTCGCATGAAATGAATTCATCTTCGTCTGCGTGCGCTTCTCCTTCTTTCAAACCTCTTGCAACATACATATGCAGCACTTCATTCGAGAAGCCCGGTGTACTGTGCATGCTCAGTATGTGATCTACCTTTTCCGCATTAAGGCCTGTCTCTTCTTCGAGCTCTCTTTCTGCACATTTTTTGGGATCCTCGCCCTCGTCAAGTTTCCCTGCCGGAATCTCCAGAGACTCTTTTTCTATAGGCTTCCTGTACTGCCTTACCATATAAAGCTCTCCGCTATCGGAAATGGGTATTACAACCGATGCTCCCGGATGTGATATTATTTCTCTTGCAGCCTCCTTGCCGTCAGGCAGTGTTACAGTCAAAAGATCGACCTTTATTATTTTGCCGTCATAAATTTGCTTTTTTGCAATTGTTTTTTCTTCGTAGTTCATGATTCACCTCTGCTAAATTATTAATTATGCTTTTTAATTTCACCTGTTGCCAATTTATCGCATTTGTTGTTATACTCATTGTCTGAATGGCCCTTAACCTTGATCCATGAGATGTTGTGTGTATTATTGAGCCTGTCAAGCTCTGTCCAAAGCTCTTTATTTTTAACCTCTTCCTTGCCGGAATTTTTCCACCCGTTTTTCTTCCATTTTTCAATCCATCCTTTTTGAAACCCATTGACAAGGTATGCACTGTCACTGTACAACTCAACAGCGCAAGACTCTTTGAGGCATTTTAATCCTTCAATGGCGGCTTTCAGCTCCATTTTATTGTTTGTAGTATCCTTTTCGAAGCCTGAAAGTGCTTTCTCATTTTCTCCATACCGAAGAATTGCAGCCCACCCGCCAGCGCCCGGATTTCCTGAGCAAGCGCCGTCAGTATAAATGATAACCTTTTTCATATACTCTCCTGTAATTGTATATTGGGAGCTTTATAACCCTGTTCTTCTTAATCAGCCGTATATTTTCCCTATTTCTTTGGCTTTTTTAGTACACTCGTTCATAGCTTCAATAACAGCAGATCTGAACCCATCCTTTTCAAGGGAAGCAACTGCTTCGATCGTAGTTCCGCCAGGCGAGCATACATCATCCTTCAATTGGCCCGGATGCCTTCCTGTCTCCAAAACCATTTTAGCTGATCCCAGTACTGCCTGTGAAGCAAGCTTGTACGCAAGGTTTCTCGGTATCCCTGAAAGCACGGCTGCATCTGCCATAGCCTCAATGAACATGAATACATATGCAGGGCTGCTGCTTGTAAGCGCTGTAACTTCACTCATAAGTTTCTCGTCCAGCTGCTCTGCTTTTCCACAGCATTCAAACAAGGATATTGCAGTTTGTATTTCTTCCTCTTTAACAGTTCCGTCAGTTGAAACCAAAGTCATTCCCTCTCCGACAAGTGCCGGTGTATTGGGCATTGTTCGTATTATTTTTACATCGTTGCCTAAAATACTTTTATAAAATTTTATTGGTATGCCAACTGCTACTGAAATAAGCAGTTTATTCTCATTGAAAAGACCTTTGAGCGGTTCCAGCACTGTCTTGACCATGTTGGGCTTAACCGCAAGAATTATAACATCTGATTTTTGTATTACTTCTTCACTGCTTTCGACAGCGGTAGTGCCTGTTTCCCTGCAAAGAGCTTTTAGCTTGTCTTTGTCGACATCAAAAAGAAATATCCTTTCCGCCGGAACCTTTCCCGATTTCACAATGCTCTTTATCATAGCCGTTCCCATGTTCCCGGTACCTATGAAGCCTAACCTGATATCCATAATTGAACTCCCTTCGAAGAAAATTATTCTTTTATTAATCAAAAATCCCAATTCATCCGTCGCATACTTACATTATAATACCATAAAATTCATAAAATATATAACAAAACTTTTAAACTTACCATTGACACATTATCCAGCCTATTGTATACTAATATACGTCGTTTGAAGGGGAGTAGCTCAATTGGTAGAGTAGTGGTCTCCAAAACCATTTGCTGCGGGTTCAAGTCCTGTCTCCCCTGCCAAAATGAAAGACCGGTTAGTTTAGCCGGTCTTTTTGTTTTTCCTACAATTTAGTTTTATCGGTGGTTATCTTCTTTTTCCGAGAATTCTTAAAATGAAGAGGAACAAGTTTATGAAATCAAGGTAAAGCTGGAGAGCACCTATGATTCCTACATTTTTTTCTCTGTCCGTGCCGGCATAAGAGTAATGCAGGTTCTTTATCTTCTGGCTGTCATATGCCGTTAAGCCTAGGAACACCGCAACACCAACAAATGAAATTACGGTGTTCAGCATCGAACTCCCAATGAACAAATTAACGAGCGATGCTATGATGATTCCGAACAGCCCCATAATCAGCAGTGATCCTATTGATGTCAAATCGGTTTTTGTAATGAGACCATAAACGCACATGAATCCAAAGAAACCTGCAGCAACAAGGAATGCATAATAAATTGAGCCCAATGTGTATGCATAGAATATAACCGACAGAGTTAATCCGTTTAGAATCGAGTATACAAGAAATGCTGCCGCAGCCGCTGCGTATGTCATTTTCATTGCTCTGCTTGAAAGAAACCAAACTAAACCGAACTCAGCGACAATTAATAAGATGAAAGAAAACCGGTTTGCAACCAGTGACAACAGCGGCGAGTTATCGGCAATTGTCAAAAAAGCAGTAAATGCCGACACAACCAAACCGATAAACATCCAACCATATACTCTGGATATTTGAGCACTGAGGCTTCTTTTTGATTCAATAGCCTGACTATCATTATAATATTCCATATATGCCTCCTTAATAAAAGTTGTTATAAACTATATTACCATATTTTATTACATTTATATCGTTTTCCGGCACTTATTATAAAATTTTTCTTATCAATAATACATTCAATATTATTCTCCCATACAGCAAGACATTCATTCGGAATTATTCCGGTTGTACAACCAGTAAATTTTGAATAAATATTGATTTTATGTATTCAAAAGTTTATGATTTAAAAAAGCAGTTTATTTAATAAATAATAGGAGTTGGTAGAATGGATTCATGGAGAATTGAAACCAAATGCATTCAGGAAGGCTATAAGCCTGGAAATGCAGAGCCCCGCGTCCTTCCGATTTATCAGAGTACGACATATAAATACGATTCGACTGAACAAGTAGCCAATCTTTTCGATGAACCTGTTAAGGGGCACATTTATTCAAGGATAAGCAATCCGACAGTAGGATACGTTGAAAGCAAGATAGCTGCATTGGAAGGCGGTGTTGGCGCTATGTGCACCTCTTCAGGCCAATCAGCTTCCCTGAACGCAATCCTCAACATTTGCGAAAGCGGCGATCACTTCGTATCGTCAAGCACTATTTACGGCGGTACATATAATCTTTTTGCGGTGACACTTAAAAAGATGGGCATAGATGTTACATTTGTAGATCCCGACAGCTCGGAGGAGGAAATACAAAAGGCTTTCAAGCCTAACACAAAAGCACTTTTCGGAGAAACAATCGCCAATCCCAAGATAAGCGTGCTGGATATAGAGAAGTTTGCAAGGATCGCTCACAAGAACGACGTTCCCCTATTGATCGACAATACCTTTGCAACTCCTATCCTTTGCAGGCCAATAGAACACGGCGCCGATATAGTCATCCATTCTACAACAAAATACATGGATGGGCATGCGGTGTGTGTTGGCGGAGTCATTGTTGATTCGGGCAACTTTAACTGGAAGAATGGGAAATTTCCTTCCTTCACAATTCCGGACGATTCATATCATGGAGTTGTATACACAGATTTTGGGAACCTTGCATATATAGTCAAAGTAAGGTACCAGTTCATGAGAGACTTTGGAAATTATATGGCTCCTTTGTCTGCTTTCCTATTGAACTTGGGCTTGGAAACCCTTCATCTCAGGATTGAAAGGCATTCCGAAAACGCTATGAAAGTGGCCCAATTTCTTAATGAGAGTGATAAAATATTATCTGTCAGTTATCCCGGATTGCCGGACGACAAATACTATAGCATTGCTCAGAAATACCTGCCGAAAGGGTGCAGCGGCGTAATCTCCTTCCGGATAAAGGGTGGCCGTGAAGGTGCTATAAAATTCATGGATAAGCTGAAACTTGCTACGATAGTCGTGCATGTTGCCGATGCAAGAACCGCAGTTCTCCATCCCGCAAGCGCAACCCACAGGCAATTGTCTGACGAACAGCTTCTCGCTGCCGGTATCGAACCCGATTTAATAAGGCTTTCCGTAGGCATTGAGAATGTTGAAGACATAATCGAAGACCTGAAGCAAGCTCTGGAATAGTACAGAATCATCAATCATCATTAATGTTATAAAGCGAAGGCTTCGAATGATCCTTCGCTTTATATTTGATGAAACATGCTGTTTAAATCAAGAGAACTCTATCTGTTTAATTTTCATTCTTAATTACCCTTTGGGACGCCTGCTTCCCCTATCTTGACTTTATTGCTTCCGTCATAGCCTATAACCGAAAACTTTTTGAATTCTGTTTGAAAATCCGAGTTCACAGTAAAATATAATTCAACTTCTCCAATTACATCTGTATTGGTTATCCCGTATATTGCAAGAGGCATTTTAATAAATACCTTCTTGTCCTTATCCATCACCAGCTTCAATTTTGAATTGTCATCCAGCATAACCGGTGTAGTATCTACACGTGATGCATCGTACTTTTTATTATTTTCTTCAGAACCGGTTATATTGTCATTATTTTTCATATTAAAGACACCCTTGAAAGCATAGTCCCCGTTTGATATTTCAAGCTCTCCCTTGCCCTTGTATGAGAAAGAAAAGCCCTTTGCAAACTTATCGAAGCTGAAATCATTCTTATCGCCGGGGAACGAGTACATTTTCTTGGTTTTATAATTAAAAATGAACAATGTGTTTGTCGTAAAAAGCTCTCCGGTGTCGGGTATGGAAATAAATATATCTTTTACTCCGTCGCCGTCCAAATCAATAAATTTTATCCCCGAGATTATTCCTGACGCGCTTTGAGGCTTTAAAACAAATGATATATCGTCTGTTCCGTCTTTTCCGGTTACCTCAAGCCGTCCTGTAACCTCTTGGATACCGCCCTGTTCACCGCTGCCAGAAGTAACAGCTGAAACCTTTATATTTTCTTTTATTCCGTCTTTGTCCAAATCTATATCTGCTTTTTCGAAGTCCTTGTCCCCGTCCATCGGAATCGAAGTCTCATTTTTATCTGCGCTTCTATAAGCTTCTAATGAAGTAACATTCTGCGGTTTATCTACCGGCTTATCGTTTTTTCTATCCAGTAAATATATTCCTATGACTATCACTGCAATAACCAGTACAACTGATGATACCAAAATCAAATGTGATTTCTTCAAAACATTTGCCCCCTTAGCTTTTGTTAAGTATCTTTATTAATATCATACTATTTTTTTGTGTAATTTTAAATATATTTGATATATCAAAAATGTATTTTGCTTATTTTGCCGTTACCGTATTTTATGACATACATATCCCAATACCGTACTCCCAGCTCGTCAGCAAATTTTTTATCAAAAACCGCAAAATCAAATCTGTACTTTCCCTTTATCGCAGCACCTGTATCCATCGCTACCGCATAGCCCAAGCCTCTGATATAGAACAATGTCCCTATCGGCCAATACCTTGTATCTACTGCAATCGATACACCCGGAATGATCGGTATTCCCGAATGTGTTATTCCCTCGTTGTTACCGCATTCTTCAATACTTGGCGTATATGCAGTGCCTAAGAAACAGCCTGCATATTCTCCACGCTCCACTTCCCCTCTTGTTATCCCGTTGAATTTTCTGAAGTTCTGCGGCTTGATACCTACAGATGCAGCCATCTTCAATGAGTTCTGAAGTGCAATGTTATCTTTGGTCAATTCCCTGTTAATTACTTTCAGTTGTTCATTCTGTTCCTTGAGTTCTTTAATCTGCAGCAGGACTTTTTTATTCTGTAGAAGCATTTCACTGCTGCTCTTCCTGAGTATTTCAAATTCCTTAAGAAGTTTTTGATACTTATCGGAGAGGCTTGCATTTTCTGCATTCGAAGTTTGAGATTTAGTCTGCACTATGTTCAAATAACCGCTTTTTACTATCTTGGAAGAATTATATGAATTCAAAGAATATGCATAGAAATACAGCAGAGCTAGAAAGAAAATTATCGCCAAAGCTTTCCCGCTTTTAAAATGATTGAAAAAAGATTTTAATTTTTCAAAAAACAAGCTTTGCGAAAAGGTACTTTTTTGTTTAGGTGATGAGTGTGCCTCATCGCTTGTCATTATTAGCATCCTCCTTATAATGATGTTCGTTTTAAACATCATAATTTGCAAATTTATTTTTGATTCCACTAAATAATCTTTGCAAATTATTCGTCTTTATTCATTTGAAATATTGGGGTTTAAAATAATGGGTTGCTTTTTACAGTCTTGTGTGCTATAATTTAAATTCGTTATCGGGGTGTAGCTCAGTTTGGCTAGAGTGCTTGCTTGGGGTGCAAGAGGTCGCGTGTTCAAGTCACGTCACTCCGACCACAAAGATAAGCGGGTTTCAGATGAAACTCGCTTTTTTCATTTTCAAAAATATCAAAATTACCTTGTTATTACCTATTACTTTTTGGGCTTCCTTTTTATTAAAATCAATTTTTTAATATCCTCTATCATACTTTTATCTTTAAGTGGAAACCATAGCCATTTACCATCATGATACTGGTGAGTATTGTTATATAATTCTATCGTTTTAGTGGAAAACTCATTTTGTGCTTGCTCGAAGCTTTCTCTTTCAGCCTTACCAAAGACTATAAGAACTGTAAGAGTACTTTTTTCTATATAAAAGGTAACAAGAGTTTTGCCCCCTCTACGGTACTTAAACTCATATTTATCATGTTTTTCAGAGTAATTCCATTGTGATTCAAAGCCATAATTGGTATCTATAAAATTAATAAGTTCATCCCATGCAAAAATAGCATCTCCAATATACTCTGTTAATGTTTCTCTTGAAGGTATTTTTTCCGTTAGCATAGTTTCATCTCTCCTTTTGCTCAATAATATCATGCTTATATGACAACTGTCTGTCATATTTATATTAATTTCTTCATCATACTTTATCATAAAATATTTCAATAATATTTAGTCCTTTTGCATCATAGCCTTACTTCATTTCTCTCTTTACAAAGAACGCGTGTTCGGTATATAATTATCCTCATAAGAAGTCTCTTTACATATAGTAGAATGGAGCTGTCGGTATGAATCTTGATCAACTGCTGCAATACATGAAATCTTCTGAAAGAGTGATGTCGAATGTCACATCCTGGATTGAAGTTCCGGCCCGGGAAGCGGTCTATTCGGATTTTCCGGAATGCGTCGACCCCAGGATAATAGAAGCTCTGAAAAAAAGGAGCATAAACAGGCTTTACTCTCATCAGGCTTCCTGCATTGAAAGAGTAAATGAAGGAAAGAATGTTGTGGTTGTTACACCGACTGCTTCTGGAAAAACCATGTGCTATAACATACCTGTAATCAATTCCATTCTTAAGGATGAAGAGTCTCGGGCAATCTTTCTCTTCCCCACTAAGGCTCTTTCTCAGGATCAGGTATCTGAACTGCATGAACTTATTACTGAAGTGGGTGTAGACATCAAAACCTTCACTTATGACGGCGATACTCCTCAATCCGCAAGAAAAGCCATACGTCAGGCCGGCCATATTGTAGTCACCAATCCTGACATGCTTCACAGCGGCGTCCTTCCCCACCACACAAAATGGACAAAGCTTTTTGAAAACCTTAAATACATTGTAATTGACGAAGTCCATCATTACAGGGGAGTTTTCGGCAGCCACCTTGCCAACCTCATTCGCAGGCTTGTGAGGATTTGCGCTTTTTACGGCTCTAATCCGCAGTTCATTTGCTGTTCGGCTACTATAGCAAATCCCGATGAACTGGCTGCGAAAATAACCGAAACCGATATAACCCTGATTAATAATAATGGAGCTCCGTCAGGCAAAAAACATTTTATTTTTTATAACCCGCCTGTTGTAAATAAGGAACTGGGCATCAGGAAAAGCAGCCTTGTTGAAGCAAAATCATTTGCTGAAAACCTCATCAGGAACAATATTCAAACTATAGTTTTTACAAGAAGCAGGCTTAATGTAGAAGTTCTTGTGACCTATCTCAAAGACATCTTCTTCGGAAAAATTACCGGCCAGGATAATGTAAGGGGCTATCGCGGGGGCTATCTTCCCAGCCTGAGGCGTGAAATTGAAAAAGGGTTGAGAAACGGAAGTATTACAGGCGTTGTAAGCACAAATGCACTTGAGCTCGGCATTGATATAGGAAATCTCGAAGCATGCATTATCTGCGGTTACCCCGGAACAATATCCAGCACCTGGCAGCAAGCCGGAAGAGCCGGCAGAAGGAACAGCGTTTCCGCCACGTTCATGATAGCAAGCAGCAGCCCCCTGGACCAATACATTGTTAACAATCCGGATTATTTCTTCGGCCGGAACCCTGAAAACGGGCTCATTAACCCTGACAATCTTACGATTCTTTACAGCCATATGAAATGTGCGGCATTTGAACTTCCGTTTGAAGACAATGAAAGGTTTGGCGTTGAGACGACTCAGGAAATACTTTCCTATATGGAGGACGCAAAAATAATAAGACATGTAGGCTCACGTTGGCACTGGATGTCGGATGTGTTCCCTTCGGACGAGATAAGTCTTAGAAGTGCTTCCAATGAAAACTTCATAATAATTGATACTTCGGAGCCCCATCATAGAGTTATAGGCGAGACAGACAGATTCAGCGCTCCAATGCTGCTGCACGAAGAAGCTATATATATTCATGAGGGTCAGCAGTATCAAGTGGAAAAGCTTGATTTTGACAATAAAAAGGCTTATGTAAGGAAGGTTAATGTTGATTATTATACTGACGCAAACCTTGCTGTAGACTTAAAAGTAATTGATGTATTACAGCGCCATGAAAGCAACACTTCTGAGAAATGCAGTGGCGAAGTCATGGTCAGTTCACTTGTAACAATGTTTAAAAAGATCAAATTCAACACCCACGAAAATATAGGTGCCGGCCCTGTGGATCTGCCTGAAATAGAAATGCATACTACCTCCTACTGGGTCAGTTTATCTGAAAGCATAGCAGCGTCTATACCCCATACGGAATTGCAGAACGGCTTGCTTGGGCTCTCAAATATTATTGCTAATACCGCTCCTCTGTATCTTATGTGCGATCCAAGGGACATTAATGTTGTCTTCCAGGTTAAATCATCCTTTACCGAAAGGCCGACTCTCTATATATATGACAGTTATCCCGGAGGTGTTGGTTTCAGTGAGAAGCTGTACAACCTCCATGAAGACCTTTTCAAGACTGCAAAGGCTATGATACAGCAATGCGAGTGCGAATCCGGCTGCCCCTCCTGCGTAGGACCTCTCAATGAATTTTCTGGCAGCGGCAATCCCAAAGAAGTAACCTTAAAGCTGATTGACACTATTCTTTCAGGGGTGAAGGACATATGTACCTAGATTTAAAAAGCAAACTTGACTTATATAAAAAAGAAACCTGCGTCAAGGCAGAAAAGCCCAAGGCTCAAGGGCCCGACATTCATCAGCTGCTGAACGGCTTGGTATGCACCAATGAGGCAGGGTCATTCTTTTCACTTGAGAAGAGATATCCCCTCACTTACTGTCATGGAGGATATACTCTCGGACAAGCTGCAAACATGGATGTGTCACCGATTTCCGCAATTCTAAAAAACGATATAAACCATCTCACTGTAAAAGACATGCTTTTCTTTGACACTGAAACGACAGGGCTTGCCGGAGGCACTGGTACAGTGGCCTTTCTGGTCGGCATCGGCTATTTTCAGGATGATTGCTTTACTATAAAGCAATTTCTTATGAGGGATTATGATGAAGAATGTGCCATGATGACTTCCCTAAATCAAGTGCTAAAAGAAAAGAAGATCCTCGTATCCTTTAACGGCAAGTCTTTTGACTGGAATCTACTTTTAACAAGGTTTACCGCAAACAGAATGAGGGTTGGAATTAAAGATCCGATTCACGTTGATCTTTTATATCCCGCAAGGGCGATCTGGAAGCATAAGCTTGAAAACTGCAGACTTTCCTCTCTTGAGGAAAATATTCTTGGCATCAAAAGGCATGATGATATCCCGGGAGCCTTAATACCGGAGGTCTATTTCAGATATCTGTCAGATAGAAACGCCTTAGATTTGAAGAAGGTAATCATTCATAATGAAAATGACGTCATATCCATGGTATCGCTTATGCTTAGAATAAACTCCCTGCTCCGCGACCCTTTAAGTTCAGCCAGGGGCTTAGCTGAACTTTACGGCACCGGTAATATATTTGACAGGCTTAATGATTATGAAACCGCTATTAAATGCTATTTCTGCTGCATAAATTCTAAAAGTGCCATGCTGAAAGAAATGTCCCTGAAAAGGCTTATAAGAATATACAAGAAAAACAGGGACTACCACAAGGCAATAGAATTTCTTGAAATGCTGCTAAATGAATCAAAACTGCCCAATATACCTATTATGATCGAACTGGCAAAGCAATATGAACATAGGGTTAAGAACATCACCAAAGCGTTGGAAATAGTAAGCTCCGCAATTGAATTATGCCACAGAGCAAGCTTTTCAAGGAATCTATACTATTCCGATTTAAAAAACAGAGCCGAAAGATTGGAAAGGAAGATTCGCAAGTAATATTGCAAATTCTGATAGAACAATTTATTTTTATATTATTTTCTACTTTTTACTTTCCTTTTTTTGTTACAGAGAGTATAATCTTGACATATTTGTTATAAAGCGAAAATCCGCATCTATTTAAGCACCGTTCATCTGTAATAATAAGGAGGAGACAACTTGGCCGGGATTATACTATTAAAACAAGAGCTGACACCAGAAGAAGCGTTAAAGGATTTGATAAATCAGATACTTAGCAGGCTTGCTACAATTATCCTTGAGGTACCTTCCTTCGAGGAAGACGAATATGAAAAGACAAAATACTCAATCTATAAAATGATATTTCCCGCTCTGGAAATGACTTTCAACAATGCCGTATCCAGCTTGTTGGATGCCCGCAGCATCTTAGTTGAATGGGAAAAACTATTTTTTATCCAGGATAAATTTGCATGCCGTGCTCTTTCATCAGACATTGCCGATTGTCTGGCACTCATATATGACATTAAAGATATAATTAAAAGCCAATAATATAATGACGACTTTACATCATTATATATTTACTGATTTTATATGTACATGGCTTGTCAAAATTATGATCAAATTATTATAATGAAAGAAAAACTCTTCATTTCAACTGCAGTTCAAAGTGAGGGAATTTCCCTCACTGAACTGTACAATTCGTATTACCCTTCTGATATTCCATACCACAGTATTTACAATACATGAAGTACCCTGACTTGCCGGATTTCTCCTGACAAATTACCCACTCGTGGCTGCATTCAAGTGTACAACAGTCGTCTTCATATGCATCATAATCAGATATCATAACAATCACCCATATATTATATTCCTGTCTTATACATGTGCTCCACAAAACATTAGAAAAATAACAGCACAAAGTTCCTGAGAAAACCTCTCGAGGTGATTACCGTTTTTTCCTTATTAAAATGTAAACTATGTAGCCTGCTATAATTATAAGAGCCGCAGGAACAAGAAGGCTTATTATTCCCTTAAGTATCTTTACTACGATAACAGCAAGTATAATCAAAATAAACAGAGCAATAATTGATCTGATGTCATACCTCATAAATTCACTCCCCTCTTATTTTTATGAATATTTCAGTCTCCTGAAAGCATTGGTTACCAAATCCACTTCTTCCAAGGTTGTGAAGCACCCGGGACTTAACCGTATTATTCCGCTTTCAAGCGTTCCTATCGTTTCATGCGCCATCGGTGAGCAATGTAAACCCGGTCTCACAGCAATGCCATATTTATCATTAAGTATTGAACTTACCTCTGTTGAAGATCTTTGCCCGAAATTTATTGCAACAATTCCCGAATTTTTTGACATTTCGCTGCTGTGATAGAAAGTGATCCCTCCGATTTCTCTCAGCCAGTCCTCAAGCCTCTCTATCAACATATGCTTGTATGTTCTAATCTCATTTCTTCCTAGAAAAGTAATGAAGTCAACTCCGGCCTTAAGTCCTATTATTCCCGGTGTATTTAGGGTTCCGCTTTCAAACATATCAGGCATATGCCCAGGCTGGTATACATTCTGTGAATCGCTTCCTGTCCCTCCTTGAATCAAAGGTCTTATGTCAATTCCTTCTCTGACATAAAGTCCTCCGGTGCCCTGAGGCCCCATTAATCCTTTGTGTCCGGAAAAAGCAAGCAGGTCGATATTCATTTCATCTGTATCAACCTCGACCGAACCGATACCTTGGGATGCATCAACCAGAAAAGGTATGCCGCTTTGCCTTGCTATGCTCCCTATCTCCTTTACAGGCATTATCATTCCATTTACATTTGAGGATAAGGTACATATTATTAAAGAGGTATTATCCTGAATCTGCCGTTTAATGTCATCCGGGTCAAGCTCGCCCGAGCTGTTTCCTCTAACAATAGTTATTTCAATATCCGAGTCTTTTTCAAGGGTTTTAAGCGGTCTTATAACCGAGTTGTGCTCCATGCTTGTAGCAATTACATGGTCCCCCGGAAGAAGTATTCCTTTTATCGCCATATTTAATGATTCTGTCGCATTTTTTGTGAAGCAAAGTCTCAATGGGTTTTTTATATTAAGAAATGAACTGATCTTTTCCCTTGCTTCAAAAATTGCCTTGCCTGACGCTACCGAAAGAACGTGCCCGGAACGTCCCGGATTTGCACAATATTCCTTCATGCACCTCAAAACCTCGTCATAAACCTTATCTGGCTTGGGAAATGATGTTGCGGCATTATCCATGTATATCATAGTTCACCTTTTTATCAATATTATAAAAAATAATATGAAGTAAACCTTTTCATAATGCCTCTCGGAAATAAAAGAATAAGAAAAGAATTACTTAAAGTTTATCGGAACCTGCTCTACATAATAATGCAGTTAATTATTTTGAAAGCAAAAAAGATCTCAATAATTATCTTAATATGTCAGTGCAACCTTAACCTTAATGCCCGGAATGTGCCCGAGCTTTCCGGTAAGAGCACCTATTTCATCTGTTGTTCCGTCGACTATAATTGACATGACGGATATTTCCCGCTCTTTATAAGGTATTCCCATTCTTCCGACTATGATTTTGCCGAAATTACTCAATATATCATTCACTTTTTTTGCCGTTTCTTCCCTATTGCTTACGACTATCCCTATAACAGCTATTCTATTTTCCATACCTTTCACTCCTAGGAATTTATTACGATAATATTATATCAAAAAAATGATATTAGCAATGTGGATATATCAATTTTTTACGTAATATAGCAATATTTTGTAGTTTATAGTTGTATTTTGCATATATTAAATAATATTCTTGTTAATAATGTATATTTTGATTATAATTATAATAGATATTTTAGGTTTCTATCAACTTAATTATTTCATCATTTTATGTAACTTAGGAGGACTTTGAAATAATTTGTCGAATTTTAGTATAGAACTTTAAATTAATATCCTATAATCAAAATAAGCTATAGAGAGAGTTTTACACAGGGGGAGAATAAGATGAAAATATTAAATCTTTTGGGGAGAATCAATCCGCTCAAATTGTTAAACAACCCTAAGATAAAAAAAGGGTTATCTAAGGTTGCATCTTTGTTGGATATTGTCTCAGAAAGACTTTTGAGGCAGATTGCGATTAATCTTAGATTGATTATTGCTTTTATTTTATTATCTGTCGTGCCTCTTATAATTATCGGTTCTATTTCTTTAGGCAGTTTTAGATCCGCAATGAAGAGCAATATAGGCAAATATTCAAAGCAGCTCATTTCCCAGGTTCAAGTAAATATTGACAGCCAGATGACAAAAGTTCAGGATGTTGCTGAAAACATTAGAAATTCGAAGTATTACAAGGATTATGAAAACGTAATACTTAATCCGCCTGATCCAGACGACCCTGATTCTGTAGCTTTAGACCCAATAATGATTCAAAGTGACTTCAACGGCTACTTAAACGGCTTATTATTAGGCTCAAAAACAATTGATAATGTCTGTTTTTATTCTGCTAGAAATGATGATCAGCTTGGAAGTTCGCTAATTGATAAAAAGAGTGCTATATACAAGAAAGTAAAAAAGCTTCCTGCTCAATCAAATAATTACTGGGTTTATATGAATACTTCGGAAATTGATTCTTCAGTCTCTGTCAAGATACCGATTTTATTTGTTAACATGTACAACCCTGACATGGGAGATTCAATTCCTACAGGTGGTATATTGCAGTTAAATCCAAAACCTGAAATATTCTCCTCTATTTTAGATAATATTGATCTGGGAGTTAAAGGACAGCAATTCTATGTCCTTGATGACAAGAACAGAATACTTTCCAAAAAATCGGTTTCCGGCAAACAAAGTAATATCGGCAAATTGATTGATACTGAGATAAAGATATCAGATAATCTTAATTCTAAAAAAGGCGCTGAAAAGATAGCTGTTAAGAAAACAAAAAAGGACTCAACAACTGCGGAAGACCAAACTAATGTACTAACTCAAGGATCTTTCTATGCCCATATGAATGGACAGAACATGCTGGTTTGCTATAAATACCTTAACAATGGCTGGAAAGTGGTAAGTGCGGTTCCATTCGACAAGTTAATGGTTGCGACAAAGCAAATTACTTCATTAACAATAATATTAATAATAATAATCAGTATTTTAGCCCTCCTGATATCGTACATGGTTACACGAAGTGTATCTTTGCCTATATCCAGAATCAACGATGCCATTGGAGAGCTCAAAAAAGGAAACTTTACGAAACAGTTAGGTGTAGGCTATAATGACGAGATATCAAAATTCTCTGCCAATTTCAACAGCATGGTATCCAATGTGCAGTTGATGATAAAGGATATAACAAGAGCTTCCTATGATGTCGTTCAGAATTCCGAAAAGATATCAACCCACTCGGTTCAATCCGAAAGTGCTGCAGAGCAAATTGCAACTGCAGTCAGTGAAATGGCTACAGGTTCATCCGAACAGGCTTTCGAATCCCAAAAGGGTAAGGAAGTAATGGATTCACTTGCTGAAAGACTGAACAAGATAGTTGAAAACACTGCAACAATGCAGCATGTAACTGAAAAAACCAAATCCCTGAGCGAGAACTCACTTGGAGTAATAAATGAACTAAGTATTTCCGCCAAAGACACAAGTGAGGTAACAAACGGCATCATTTCTCAGATTGTAAGCCTTAACCATGACATGAAACAGATTACAAGCATAGTAAAAGTAATCGTAAGTATATCTGAGCAGACCAACCTGCTTGCTTTGAACGCTACTATAGAAGCTGCAAGGGCTGGCGAGGCCGGAAAAGGATTTGCAGTAGTTGCAGATGAGGTTAGAAAACTCGCAGAGCAATCTAAAAATGCATCTATTTCAATAAGCAGCATAATTAATGAAATCATAGGAAAATCAAAAGATGTTGTTGAACAGGCAAATACAGCAGCTGTGACACTCGACAAACAAATGATCGCTGTCGGCCACACAGATAAGACCTTCAAGGATATATTGGCTGCTACCGAAGAAATAGTAGTACATCTTGAAAAGATGAATTCGGTAATAAAGGAAATGGATGAGTTTAAAGAAAAGGCGATTTCCTCAATGGATACTATAACAATTATCTCCCAATCCTCCGCTGCTGCCTCTCAGGAGATAAATGCAACAACTGAAGAACAGATTGCTTCTTCATCCCAGCTGGCAGATCTTGCAAGAGATCTCAATTCAATGGCAGAAGAAATGCAAAGGACTATACAAAGATTTAAAATTTAATATTAATTCACCAAAGGGGCTGTCTCAAAATAAACTTTGAGGCAGCTCTTTTTTCGTCGAAAAAACGCAAGAAGTGCATCCTAAGATGCACCAAATGTGGTAGAATATAGTTGTGAACAAAATATTACTACACAAAGACTATACCAAAAATAGCGGAACAATTCAATTGGTTCTGCCACTCGCAACAGAATTCCTGATACCAGCAG
>JAEXSP010000009.1 GCA_023453795.1 Bacillota bacterium | reverse complement strand
AAAGCATATCATTCAGTTCATCATCATTAAGACCGGCATCCATGACCTCTACTGTGAAGCCTATCCTGTTTAATGCAATCGGCATGCCGTTTTTATCGTAAATATTGCCCCTCGGAGCCTTAACCTGCTTAACATTGAGCAGGGCCTTTTGGGACGCCTCATCATTCTTTTTACCATTCAGAATCTGTATGTTGACCAGCCCCAATAGGATAGCTATGCCGATAGCAATAAAAAACATTGCCAGAATATTATACCTGTCGTTAAGCTTTTCTTTCATAATATAAACCTCACTAAAATTTCACCGATTTTCCCCGCTAATATAAACAGTATGAAATGCTGCTATGCCGCCCTATATAAGTTGAAAATAATTTATGTACTCAACTATTCAAAATGATTTCCGGACTGAAAGCCGTTTCTTGAAAAAAGGCACTCTTGTAACAATTCTCAGAACTTTGCCTCCCATTGGAAACCTCTTTATATCTTCCCCGTTTATTCCTCCTGCAACAACCATAAATGAAAAATAAACAAAACAGCCTGATATTATTGCGGTGCCCCCGCACAATACACTTCTTAGGAAGATTGGCTTGATTGCGAGCTTTGCTATAATATCCAGCAGCTTGTATAAAGGATATATCACAGCCCCCATTATAATAGACACCGAAAGGGGACGGTTAAACACTTTTTTATACTTTATTCTGACTCCTGTGTATTTTTTTATGGATCTGTAATTCGTGTAGCATGCAAAGCTATAGCAGACGGCGGTTCCAATAAGAGCTCCTTTGATATTGATCGCTTTAATTGCAACAAGATTATAATTTAAAAATATTTTAAATATAAAGCCTATGCATAAGTGTATTGTAGGTATATATGGCTTACCTACGGCCTGAAGTATTGCTGTCTGTATGGTAACAATCGAAATTAAAACCAAAATCCATGATCCCATCATCAGAAGATCCCATCCGTCAGGTGCATTGGGAAAAAGGATATGAACGGTAGGTTTAGCCAGTACAGATAATCCGACCGCTGACGGAATACTGAACATAAGAAGGTATTTCATGCTTTTATTTATTGTTTTTCCAAGCAAGTCCTTGTCCCTTTTGGCTGCAATAGATGAAATGGCAGGTATAATAGTGGTTGCAAGTGCAGTTGAAATGGAAACAGGTATATATATCAGCTTAAGGTATTGCGTGGATAAGACTCCATAGAGCGCAGTAGCAGCATCCTTACTGAACCCCGAATAGACAAGTCTTTCCTTTACAAATCTGAGGTCAATAATATTGGCAGAATAAATAGCCACTGCTCCAAGTGTTATAGGCACGGCATATTTAAAAATCTTTCTAAGTATCCTACCGGAGGAATAAATTCTCCCGGTCGTCGATGACTGTTTTAACTCCTTATGTATACTGACTCTATTTTTATTGTAGACATATATAAGATAGACGGCACTGAATAATGCACCCACCGATGTACCGATTGTCCCCCCTGCAGCTGCAAATTCCAAAGACTTATGCTTGATTTGCTTTGCACCTTCTATGCCATGTGATATGGCCCAGCTTTTTCCATAACCAAGCAAAAGCCCCGCAAATACAACTGTAAGGACACAATTTACTGCCCCCTCAATGATCTGGGATATGCTGGTCGGTATCATATTGGACCGTCCCTGAAAATACCCTCTGAATGTACAGGATATACTTGTGAATAACATGGTAGGCGAAAGAGCAAGTATAGTCAGATATGCTTCCGGGAAACGTATAAACTCGGAAAACTGCCTTGCAAAAACAGCCATCACTATGCTTGAAATAAGCCCCATTGAAATAAGAAGCACTCCAGATATTTTAAACGTTCTGAATGAAAGCCTATATTCTGAAGAGGCTATCTGTTCAGAAACAAGCTTTGATATTGCAATAGGAACCCCTGCATTTGTAACAACAAAAATCATCGTATAGATTGTATATCCTGAATTATAAATTCCATTTCCATAGTTTCCGAGAAAAAACGTCAGAAAAGGAACATATATTACAGCCATAACTTTATTTAAGATTCCTGCTATGCTCAAAGCTGTGAAGCCCTTTGAGATCGATTGCTTTTGTACCATATTAACCCCTTATAAGTCTCCGCGAAAATCCATTAAGCAGCATATCATTTTCTCTTGTATATTTTCCTTCTCAGCTCTCTGAAGGCTGTAATTCCGTTTTCCGCAATGAAGTAAGCAAACGGATTGAAAACATACTCAGCCATACCTACAAATTCCGTAAATTTACCTTTAAATCCAACCTTGAACTTATACAGTCCTACTAAAGGATTATTATCATCAATATTTCCGGGCACCCCTCTGAAGTCGTATATGTCACATCCCGAAGCAATCGCCCATTTGATCATTTCCCATTGAAGAAGGTAATTGGGCATAAGGCTTCTGTGCTCATTTTTGCTTGCTCCGTACAAGTACCAGCACTTATTTCCGTATAGTATCCCGATAGTACCGGCGATCGGCTTACCGTCATAATAGGCAAGATACAGCCTGACATGGTTCGGACCAAGGCAGTCAAACACCTTCTCATAGTATTCCTGACTTCGAACTACAAAATTGTCCCTTTTCCCTGTTTCAACCATGATCTTGTAGAATTCGGCTATATCTTCCCTTGAGCCGATCCTGATCTCTACCCCTTTTTTCTGAGCAAGCCTGATGTTGTAGCGCCATTTCTGATGAAAAGCCTGCATTATTTCTTCTTCAGTCTTGTTCTTTATATCCAGTCTGAATACGAATCTCGGCTGTATACCCTCATAGTTCTTCAAGCCGCGTTTGATTCTGAACCCTATGCCCTTTATAAGCTCTTCAAATTCAGTATCCTCGATCTCTATGTCAGGGTCCATTTTAATTACATAGCTCCTGTTCTTTTTCGCAAGCTCCCTGGCTTTCAGGAAAAGCTGTTTCAACGTTTCCGAATCATGCGAATCACATACCGGACCGCGGGGAGCATACATCATGGTAAAGGGCAATAAAGGCACTTTTCTTATAAGTATGCTCATAGAACCCTTTATATTTCCATTTCCGTCCTCTACAACAAGAACTTCATTTTTCCAAAATGACTTTATTTCAGCCCACTCCGGGGATTGCATAAAATGTCCCTTAGGGCTTGCTTCCAAAAATGCTTTATATTTATCTCTTAATGCTTCCGACTGACTATTCAAATCTATTCCTCCTGTTTAATGACAATCTGGTACCACTGTTTCCCATCCCGATATTCTTTTGATGGCAGGATACTTAAGCACGCACCTGGATATTTGCTCTGGACCAGCTCCTTTTCCTCTGAAGACAGTCTCAATTCCCTGGTGAGTACATCACCGTCAAGTGACTCCTGTAAAAAACGTTCAAACTCATTAACCTCAATACCTGTCATATCAAAATCCCCTTAAAAATTGGCTTTGCCTTCCTGCACTACTTATAATACTTTCTAAACTTAACGAAATGGCTCATATGCGATTTATAAAGGTATATACGCCTTTTCAGACTGCCGTCGCCTTTCAGGAATAAAGGATTGACAACCTTTTTTTCCCTGACAAGCTGTCTGATCTTTTCTATGAGGGCTTGATCCCTGACATACCTATATGCGACCCTCATTGGTATTACAGTCCACAGGTTCTCATTATCGGCTATTTTATAATCAAGCTTCCTGCCATAAATATATTCTTCAGCCACATAACGAGCAAGATTGTACCCTGCCCCTGTTACATAATAGTTGCTTCTTCCCTGCCTGAGATTGACTTCGAAGATTTTATATCTGCCATCTCTCCTGTCGTACTTTATATCAAAAGTGGAAAAGCCCTCGAAGCCTACATCCTCCAAGAAGTTTTTCAGAGTCTCGGACAATTCCCTATTGTACTCGTTTATCATCGCTGCCGTATTACCTAGTCCATGAGGCGTATGTTCCTCAAGCATTACATGCCCAAGGGAGATAAGCTTAACCTTTTTGTCTTTGCCTGAAAAACATATCATTACCCTCATATTCGAATCATCGCCGGGTATGAAATCCTGTATAATCAATTTATCGCTGTAGCCGGCATCATAAATCTGTTTTATCACAGCTTTCAATTCAGGCAGAGTATTTAACTTGTAGACCTTTTTCTGAGTCTCATATTCATGCTCCCAATAGTTAATTCCGTTGGATGGCTTCAATATTACCGGAAATCCGAAGGGCAGCTTAAAATCCTCTCCCATTTCCCTTGAATATATGAATGTACCCGGATAATCAACCTTATATCGGTCACACATCTGATAGAACTTCTCTTTGGTAAGAAGATCCTGCATAAGCTGTCTGCCTACATACGGCGTGACGACATTGTCCCTCAGGCTCTCCCTGTTCTCAATTATTGCCTCTACATAGCTGTCACCGCAGCCGATAAGCAGTATTTTCTTTTCCGGATGCTTATCCGCAAAGCCATTTATTACCCTTAGAAAGATATCCTGCTTATCAAGATTTGCATATGAAAAAAAATCTATTATTCTGCTATTGCAGCTTGGGCCAGTATTTATCTTTCCGATTACTGTCGATTTGATACCGTATTCTTCATAGAAAGCCCTCGCCATACTATATGTATTTATATCGCTTCCCAGAAGAACAGGTATAAAATCCTTATCTTTAGTTTCCAACATTTTAACCTTCCCTTCAACAAGTAGTTTGTATCACATTCAATTTAGAAGTTTTTCAAGGTGATACAAATCTACCTCCTTGATGTTGTGGTATGCGTACCCTGGACAGAATACATTACAGACCACTATCAGTTTGTATCACATTCAATTTAGTCTTTTCAAGGTGATACAAATCTACTTCCTTGATGTTGTGGCCGACGCGCCTGTACCATCGTCATACTTTTTCAGGTGCTTTTTTACATTCTCCACATCAGAACGGCACGAAACATATTTCTTGCCGATCTTCTGCCTTTTCTCATTCCCTTTACCGGTTATAAGTATTACGGTATTGGGATCGGAAGACATGATCGACTTCTTGATTGCTTCCTCTCTGTCCTCTATGATTTCATAATTGCTGTTGTTCAGCTTCACATATTGCGCAATATCCTCACATATATCCTTGACGCTTTCATCCCCCGGATCCTCGGAGGTCAGAATAACCTTATCGGAATGAAGTCCTGATAAGGTCCCCAAATCCTTTCTCCTTATATATGCCTTACCACCGGGACAGCCGAAGACAGTATAAATTTTCCTGTTTGGATATTCCTTCTTTGCAGATTCGTATAATTTGCTGAAGCTCAATTTATTGTGAGCATAGTCAACGATTATGATTCTGTCCTTATTCCTGCTTTCGTAAATCTCCATCCTGCCGCTTGACTTTGCCTGTTTCAGGCCTGAATATATGTATTCATGGGGTATGTCAAGAGCGTACGCTACGGCAATGGCCGCAAGTGCGTTTTCTACATTGAAAAGCCCTGGCATTGTCAGTCTGAACTGCCTGTCAAACTTGTCCGATCTGACGTTGAAAACCGTATCGCTGCCGTCTTTCCCGATATCGTAGCCATAAATGTCTGCCTCGGGCTTTGTCCCAAAGGTTATAAGCCTTTCGGCCTTACTCGCCGCGTCTTTAACTCTTGGCAAAAAATCGGAATCCAGATTAATGCAGGCTATCCTGCACTGCCTGAAAATCGTCAGCTTGGATTCGAAATAATCCTCCAGATCCTTATGCTCTATCGGGCTTATATGGTCTTCCGAGATATTAAGGAATACGCCTATATCAAAATTGACCCCGTACAGCCTTCCGTATTTCAGTGCCTGGCTGGATACTTCGGTTACCATATATTGAAGGTTTTTACTTGCCGCATTATTAAAATGCATCTGCAGTTCCAAGGATTCAGGTGTAGTCAGGTGGGATTCTTTCTTAACCTTCCCATCGTAGGTGTCGATGGATGAAATAATGCCGGACTCGGATGCGCTGTTATCCTTTAAATATTCATCCAGTATGTACTTTACATAATAGGATGTCGTAGATTTTCCTTTCGTACCGGTAATACCTATCAAATTAAGCTTTTGCCAAGGGAAATTATAGAAAATATTTGATACCAGCGACAAAGCTTTTTGGATATCATTCACAATAACGCAAGGTATTGACTTGCGGTAATTTTTTTCGCTTATGTAGACCATTGCACCTTTTTCTATGGCCATATCTAGGAATTCTTCCTTAAATCCGGCCCCTTTGCATACAAAAAGTGTATTCTGAGTCACCTTGGCGGAGTTATAAGCCACCTTTTTTACCGGCTTCGACATGATATCACCGGTATTTTCCCTAGAGACCACTAAACCGTTATTTTCAAGTATTCTCAAGTACTCTTCAACTCTATATCTCTTCATAAGTCCAACCTTCTTTATACAAAACTTATATACAGATTATTGCCATTTTATGTGTAATTTTTACAATCGTTCAGTATTTATCATAAGCCTATCCTCTTTACCTGTCCCATAATAGGCATATTTCCCCAATAAGGCCCATTTCCCGCTTGCACCAGTCTAATTATAATGTAATTTTTGCTAAAATACAAGGTTGATGCCCATGTATGGATTATTAATGAAAGAGCTATTTTAATTATTGAAAATATTAGCTGGAAACATCTCGGAAACCCTTGAAAATAAAGGTTTTTGACAATGTATTGCCCTATGCTATAATTAAAGTTGCTTATCTTGTTCCAAAGCAGTTTCACACCAGCTTTTAATGCAAAAAATATATTGAGTTCCAAACAAACTGAAATATGCTTGATACAAAGCTGTTATGCGGGGTCTGAATTCCATATGAAGAGGAAAATCATTATTATTGCTGTAATAATAATTAGTCTGAGCACCGCGCTGACTATAACGATGATAACAATCGTTTTTCTCTCAGGTAATATGCATGCATATTATTCCATTGGCAAACAAACTGTATCGATTACGGAATACTCGCATGAAAAGCTTAAGTCAAGCGGCTCCTATGATATTAAAGCCGAGATTGCCCTGTCAAACAACATAGTAAGTATTAAAGAAGACATAGCGGTAAATAATACCGGTAAAAGAATTAATATTTATTTGCCATCCGCTAATACAGCTGAAACAAAAATAAAAAATGTTATCTCAGATAACGGAGAAATTGAAGTAACTAGACATGAAGCCATGTTGGAAATAGTTTGCAATTCCATACCGGATAAAATATGCATTGAATACGAGATAGAACTTAAGCAGAATAACAATATTCTATCGTATTCAGGCAGTTCGACTTATCTGGGGAACTTTCTGGCAACACCTGCCGTGTATGACGGCGGCAAACCAATATTGGGGTACAAGAGCGTTTACGGAGATCCATATATATATGAAACATATAGCTACTATGCAGTATTCAGGATTGACAGCAATATGGAAGTATATGCGCCCGGTAAAAAGGAAGAGCACTCCTTTGGCTCAAACAAAATTGTCATATTTGAAGCACAGGATATAAGGGATTTTTCGGCCGTCATTATGAAGGAAGCGGACGTAAGGGTAATACGAAATGGAGATACAAATATTTATTTCATAAATTCGTATGAAGCTTCGGCGGGTGTCAAGACTGCATTTGACTATGCTCAGAAAATGATTGGCCCTTATCCCTATAAGGAGCTGTTTGTAGTAAAAATGCCTTTGTATCATGAAGGCATGGAATTCTCCAATATGATTTTTTTATCTGATTCCTGTTTCAGCAGCCCCAACCTTTTGAAAAGGGTTGCATACCACGAAGTCTTTCATCAGTGGTTTTATGGAATAATCGGCACTGACCAGCTCAATGAACCTTTTCTTGATGAGGGACTGACAAGCTATCTTTCGGGTATGCTGTCAGGCAGCACCTTTAATGGAAGCGGAAGCCGGAAATTTTTGCACATGCGCCTCAGTGATTATACCTCACGGCAGGAGTACTACAGAATCGCATACTATGATTCAGCATTCTATTTTAATAGTTTGCACAAAAAAATGGGCAATGACTTTTTCAAGGCTCTTCAAATAGCGTACCGGCAATATAAATTCAAGATAATATATTTTAGCGATTTTGAGAAAATAGTGTCAGAATTAAAATAAATTAACGGGGATGTTGTAAATGAACTTAAGCAGCAGTACTGATGTAAAGATATATGAGGCCTTTTTGGAATCACATCCCAAAGGACATTTCATGCAATCGCCGGAATGGGCCAAGGTCAAGTCAAACTGGACCAGCGAGATCATTACTGTCAATGATTCATCGGGTAATATAAAAGGATCAATGAACATCCTGATAAGGAAGCTTCCTTTTCTGCCGTATACAATGATGTACTCTCCAAGGGGGCCTGTCTGCGATCCCCATGATGCCCAAACCTTCAACGAGCTCATCAATCAGGCGAAAAAGCTGGCAAAAAAGCACAGGAGTTATGTCCTTAAGCTCGATCCCGATATAGAAAAGGAAGATGCAATTTTTGGTAATATTATTATAGATGCCGGCTTCAAGGTGAAAAGCGACTCCAAGAACTTTGAGGGTATCCAGCCAAGATTCGTTTTCAGACTTGAGGTTAAAGGCAAAACAGAAGATGAAATGATGCAAATTTTCCACCAGAAAACAAGATATAATATCAGGCTTGCAGCAAAAAAAGGTGTAACAGTTTCACTTGGCAGCAGAGAGGGCATTCCAGAATTTCACAAGATCATGCTGGAAACAGGAATACGTGATAAGTTTGTAATAAGAAATGCGGCCTATTTTGAAAAAATGTATGATTGCCTGGGGCCTGAGCATTTAAGGCTTTATCTCGCCCATCATGAGGGCAGGCTTATAGCAGGCACCATAGCAGTACTTTACGGAAATAAATGCTGGTATCTCTACGGTGCGAGCAGCAATGAAGCACGGAATGTAATGCCGAACTACCTGCTTCAATGGGAAATGATCAAGTGGTCTATTGAAAAAGGCTGCGATATCTATGATTTCAGGGGCGTTTCGGGTGATTTGGATGAAAGTAATCCTCTATATGGACTTTATAAATTTAAAAAAGGCTTCAATGGAAAGTTTACTGAATTCATCGGTGAATTGGACTATGTGTTCATGCCTATGATATATGAACTAGTTGAAAATGGAGGAAAGGCTTTCAGAGAACTGAGAAAAGGGCTATTCAATCTTAGAAACAGGAAAAACAGGCAACCATCCACAGCCCCTATGCAGCCTAAGGAGAATGAAGCTTAAAATGGCATGAGTTTTAATAAAGATTTTGCGAGGGTCGACAAATTATGAAAAGGCTTGTTGTTGATACAAAAAAGCTAAAGCACAATATAGACACAATAAAAGCAATGACAAATTCCACAATTATAGCTGTTTTAAAGGGTAATGGCTATGGCTTGGATCTCCTTCAATATGCCCATTTTCTCATGGCTAACGGCATAGATTATTTTGCTATGGCAGAATTAGACGAAGCTCTTGCGCTCAGAAAGAATGGCTGTAACGCCAGAATACTGCTCCTTTCATCCACATGCATAGAAGCAGAGGCAAAGCTGATAGCAGAAAATAATATCCTCCCGACAATAGGCTCTGAAAAATCAGCTCAAGTCATGAATCAGGTGTGTGCTGACCTTGGAATAGTATCGGATGTTCACATTAAAATTGATACCGGCTTCGGCAGGTTTGGTTTTCTTTCTGAAGGGCTTTCAGAGTATTATAATTTGTTCCGGTCCCTCCACCATTTAAATTTTGCAGGAACATACTCTCATTTGTCGTTTTCCTTCTCAAAGGACATAAAGGCTGTCAAAGAACAATCGGATAAGTTCATGAAGGCTGTTGAAGGCTTGAGGCAGAACGGCATAAACCCGGGCATGCTGCATATTGCAAATTCATGTGCATTCCTACAGTATCCTGAGCTTCATCTTGATGCAGTAAGGGTCGGCTCAGCCTTTCTAGGCAGATTTCCGATAGAGAATAAGTATGGCCTTAAAAGAATAGGTTTTATGGAATCGCACATAATTGAAATAAAGCATCTTCCCGCTAAACACCACATTGGCTATTCAAATACCTATCGAACCAGAGAGCCAAAGCGTGTAGGGGTCGTTCCTGTAGGTTATAAGGATGGATTCGGACTGGAGAAAACTAGAGACGCCTTTAGGTTCAGGGACATATTAAGGTATCTCTACAGTGATCTGAAATCCTTCAGAAAAAAACTCTATGTTACCGTTAATGGCAAAAAGGCCAGAATACTCGGAAAGATAAGCATGTACAGCATTATTGTCGATCTCACCGGAATTGAAGCTCAAACCGGCGATATTGTATCGCTTGAGATCAATCCGCTTATGGTGGACAGCTCTGTAAACAGAATTTACATTTAGGTTAGGATTTTAATCTACTAACATTTCCTTAATCACTTTTTTAATTTCAGTTATCTGCTCTTCGTTGATTTCGCCTACTCTCTTGACTAATCGTGTCTTATCTACACATCTTATTTGGTCAAGCACTACCCAGCTCGTCCTGCCTTCATGGTCAAGCTCTATTCTGGTGGGATATTTTTTTGAAGTTGATGTCAAGGGTGCTATTATAATTGTGTTTATATTATGATTCATTTCATTCGGCGAGATAACAACACACTGCCTTACCTTTTGCAGTTCTGAATCCCGTGTCGGCTCCAGATCAATCCAATATATCTCATATTGATTAATTTTCATTGCCAGTCCTCCATGTCCAAATCAAGCATATCATCAATCAGTAATTTGTCATCCCCATTTTTATTCATTTCTTTAAATTCTTGATCCCAGTTCTGTCTGGGCTTTACTTGGGGAATAACAATTATTTTCCCATCTTGAACCTCAAGCTCAACTTTATCATTAATTTTGCATTCTTTAAGTATTACAGACGGTATTCTTATACCTTTCGAATTTCCGATTTTTACGACATCAACAAGCATTTACAAAACACCTCCCAGTTATTACTTTGTAATTACATTTATCATGTAGTATTTACTATTTCAATGATTTTAACCTTATGGAAGTATATAAAAAACTGCACTTCATGATTTCAGTTTTTCCAATATGCCGGCTCCTTCTACTGAACAAATATCCAACCTGTGAAGGACCCTGGTGCAAACAGTATAACAAATGCATACAGTCTCAAAACCATTCCAAACAGATATTTGCTAAGCCTAGCATAGACATTCATAGAGTTCCTTGAAACCAGAGCAAATTTTTCTCTTAAATTTATCAAAACCTGCATTTTTTTCAAAGTTGCTGTTGAAAAGTTCTTCATGCTCGAACCAAACTATTTGACAATCATTCAAAGTATCAAAACACACCGGTCCCCATCCATCTTCAAAATCAGCAAACGGAATAAATCCGGCATTCAATAACGGCTTCCATGCATTAAGCTCAAACTCGATTTCTTTAAGAGGACAGTCTGATGGCAGCGCCGGTAAAAAAATACGCCTATCACCAAATTTAAGGTTTATCCCCAAATGGCAATATGCCATTAAATAAAGCTTATAAAGTTCAGGAAATTGAAGCTTATATTCTTTTTCTATTCCTTGAAGCTCAAGATCACTGATTTTGGATGGTGTAATTTTCCACCTTACATACCCTTCTTTATCAGGTTCTCCATCCTCCATCTCCTTTGGCACTCCGCCATCTTCAATCTCATATCCGAATAATTCTTTTGATTCAGCTTTTAATGAGGTTATAGGTTTATTCGCATACCAATTTTCTATTTTGCTTTTTATAAATTCCATATCATTATTGCTTTTCATGATACGCCCCCATCTTTTCTATAAAAATAGCCTGTGCAATAAATAAATTGTATTATTCGACATTGTTGCTGTCAATTGGGTTAAATATAAAATTCAAGAGAAACCTCTCCGTCAGACTGCGTCTGCCACCTCTCCTGCAGAAGAGGCTTTATATTCAGGCTCTACCGAGGAAGAGCTGTTGCAAAGCGACTGAGAGGGTTAGGGTTCGAGGGGCTTGCCCCTTCAAATAATTGAGACTTGGGGACATCTATTATCCTTATAATCCTGTAAATCCTTCAATTGTGTTCAGAACATGATTAACGGATTAAACGATTTGCAGGATTTCTCATATTCTTATTATAGACTCTTTTTAAATTTTAGACTAACTCCCAAAATTTAATCGCTTGAACCTTGTGATCCCCTATAATACCTTTAATCCTTTAATCGTGTTCAGAACGATTTCTCAAATTCTTATTATAGACTCTTTTAAATATCAGACTGACTCCCCCAAAATATAATCACTTATAATCTTGTCAATCCTTTAATCCTTCAATCGTGTTCAGAACGATTTCTCATATTCTTGTTATAAACTCTTTTAAATTCCAGACTGACTCCTCCAAAATTTATCAGCAGCCCATCCGCAATTCCATACGCTTCAAGGTAGTTAATCGCTTGAGCTTTGTGAACATCCTCCAACTTCTCAAGTGCTTTTATTTCAACCATGACTAACCCTTCAACAAAAAAATCGACTCTTCGCGTTCCTACTTGAGTTTCTCGATAATATATAGGCATTTCCTTTTCTCTTTCAAAGCTCAAGCCTTGATGCTCCATTTCAATAGCCAGGCATCTTTGATAAATGACTTCCTGAAAACCATTCCCTATCGTCCGGTGCACCTGCATTGCACATCCTATTATTTTGTGAGTTAGACTCTCAATCCCATCTTGCATCTTTTCCATACAATTTCCCTATTATCCCTATAATCCTGTCAATCCTTTAATCCTTCAATCGTGTTCAAGACAGCGCCTTTAAATTACATTCTTTTACATTATACCACAACATTTATATAAAACAAAATCCGGCATATACCGGATACCCTTCGCATCAAATACTCATAAATACTGTTTTTACCTTTTCAGCGATGAAAATGTAACGAAAAATCGCCACTCATGCGACGTGGAATCTGGCTAGGGCACAATGAAAAGACTTCTGTACTTTTAGCAGATTCTACTTGCTACCTTTGTCTGTCGGAGCAAATGACGCCATCCGTGGCGCAGTTGCTCCTAAAATAAACATCGTGTTTATTTTCCAGAGTCGTTGCAATTATAATCTGAAAGTACGACGAAATCCTTTCAAACACATAATAGCGGCTTTGAAGGTGTTTTGAGCTTCGCACCCCAGCGTTTCTTCAGAGACACTAATATGAGTTTGAAAAAAATCCGTGATGCAATCGATGAGGAAATCAACGACGCGGTAAAACAATCACGGATGATTGTTTTAGACGGAGCTGACCATGGATGGGAATAGAGGCGACCGCCAAAGGAAGATTTTCGAATCGCTAATTGCATAGGATTTTTTTCATTGAGCCCTAGCAAGCCCCTGTGGCGTTTGAACAGCGACTTTTCCTCCGATTTCCGGCGGTGAAAAGCGGAAAGACAGGCTTTAGGCTACTCCAGAGACATACTAAGTTTTATGCTCATTTCTAAAGAAATCCTTCAATCGTGTTCAAAATAATCTCAAACCGACTTTAGTATTCTAGTTCTTATATATGTTATAAGAGCGGGAAGCAGCGATACCACAAATATACCCAAAATCACATAATAGAAATTGTCTTTTACTAAAGGTATATTGCCGAAAAAGCGTCCGCCAAACATAAAGACCAGCACCCACACAGTTCCGCTTATTAGATTATAGCTGAAGAATTTTATAAAATTCATTTTACTTATACCTGCCGCGAAAGGCGTAAATGTACGCAGCACAGGCAAAAATCTGGAAATGATAATAGCCTTGCCCCCATGCTTTTCATAAAACAAATGAGCTTTCTCAAGATGCTCTTTCTTTATAAGTCGCGTTTTTCTCTTTTTGAGAACCCTATCTCCAATCAGCCTACCGATAAAGTAATTAAGAGTGTTTCCGGATATGGCAGCAATAGTTAAGATCACTAATGCAATAGGGAAATCTACATCTCCAGAGGCACCCAGCGCTCCAATAATGAAAAGCAACGAATCCCCCGGAAGAAAAGGTGCCACAACCAAGCCGGTTTCACAGAAAACGACCAAGAAAAGAATACAGTATGTCCAAACCCCATATAACTGTAAAAGCTCAGCCAAATGAGTGTCAATATTTATTAAAAAATCAAACAATCGGGTTATTGATGCCATGAATTCTCCTTTGTAAGGCATTTTCTCCTGAAATTTTATAAGTATAAAAAAGACTTCCAACATAACCCTTGAAGAAGGATTATGTTAAAAGTCTCGTTACCAAACTTGGTTACAATGCCAGATAAATTTCTTCACAAGTATGTTGACCTTGTAATTAAAACTACTCCCTCTTAACATGGTACAATCATAATATATACGATTACAGCTTGTCAATATTCAAATGTTACCTTAACAGAGCCCGATCATTCTTTTCATTAGTCTTTAAAGTTTCTTCTTCTTTGAAGAGTCCAAAACAAGATACACCCTACCAAAATCCAAATTGCTACAACTTTCATCGCTCCATGCAGATGATCGAAACCTCCGGCAACCCCGAATACCGAACAAATCAATATTCCACCCACCGATTCCAACAAAGCAGTTAACGATTGTACGGTTGCGCGTCCCTGATGCTCTATACTCTGTTGTAAGGAATCTGTAAACAGCACACTTGCACAAGACATCAAAAAGTAATACAGACCATAAATCGGTAAGAGAATCAATATTGGATATCCTGCCACAAACAAAAGCATTAATCCTGAAACAACAGCTAGACATATCTGCATAGAAAACTGTCTGGTAATTCCGATTGCTATAAAAAGCTTTTTAAACCTCCAAGCTACAATTCCGCCTAATGCCTCCATACCATACCGAGAAAAACCCCAAAGTCCTACTAGCCCCAGCGGAACACCCATTGAACGAACAATAAGCTGATCATATTCATCAAGTACTCCTGCCGTAATCAAGACTGTAACAGAAAAACTTATCATAAGCGGTACAAACTTATGTGTCAGACAAAACCTTACTGCTTCATGCAGCGTATTGAGATAGTTTCTGAATTGACTTCCGCTATTTGTGCTTTCCTGATGGTTGAATTCTTTTAATAAGCCTGCAAATAATGCGCTTACTATTATCAGGCACACTGAAAGCCACAAGGTCAAACTCATACTGACAGTTGCAAGTAAACTTCCAACTATACTGGAAACTCCAACAGCAAGCTGGGAATAAAATGTACTTTTTCCCCAAATACGGTCAAATTCGATTTCCTGAGATTTTGCTTTAAGACAGTCATATAGCCAAGCTTCTTCTGTTCCGGAGCAACAGGCTTCACCTATCCCCCATAGAAGAAAACCTATAGCGAACCCCAAAAAAGCATCTGAAATAACCCAAGTAAAAAAACACAAACCTTTTAAAACACTGCCTATTATCAGTAAATTTCGCCTGTTCCATCTGTCGGCCAATATGCTGCTGGGTATTTCTAATAATAGGCTGGGTATACTCCAGATTATAAGCAGCAGGGAAATAGATAACAGTGAAAGTCCTTTATACTGAAAAAACAGCACATATATCGGATAAACAGGCAATAACTGACCTGTTACCTTGTAAAAATAAAAAAATATCAAATCCATTCTTCAAATCCTCCAAATCATTAATCATTAATTCATCTTTCTTCTCATAATGATGTGGAGGGCCTCGAGATTTTTGATGTTATTGTCCGGTATTATAATAATTAATTTTTTTATTCATTAGCAGCTCCTCCTGGGATTATTTATATTCAGTATATCTAAAAAGCAGCAAAAAATCAAAACATATCACATATGCCGGATTATATCCTTCGTATCATTTCCCTTGCCGGCCCGAAGCTCAAATACCCCTCTTTCATGTCCAGCCCCTTAAAAACATCTTCAACAAACGCATCTTGCCCGTTTTTCACCCTTTGTGCATTATAGAAATAATCCACCTCGGCATCTAATTGATCCATGCAGGTAACCGCCAGTCTGGGAATGCAATTAACTCCGCCGGCGTTTTTCAAATCCTGTCTGATTGTCTTTGCCAGGGCATCCAGATCGAGTAATCCGTATCGCAAGGTATCCTGATAGGGATTGGGGACATTTGTCCTGTCTTCGATCCGGGGATATGGCTTTTCTGGCAGTTCTGTCGGAAACGGCCCGGCACCGTGGCGTGTCATATAAGCCCTGGTAACATATATAACCTCTGTATCCTCATGTGTTAGGCCCGCCAGCTTAAGAAGCTCAACCATGTTTTTAATTCCCGTGTTGGAACGTGTAACATGAGGAAAATATTCATGGGCCTGATCCAGCAAAAGCCCTTGCGCTCCCTCGAAGAGGATTGATTCATATTCAAACATGATTCCAGCATCACAAACTCTTACGTTTCTGAGCATATCAGCCACATCGACAAGGTAACACAGTATTACACCGTCATTTCTCAGAAGCTCCTCATATGCTGTACTGATTTTGCTTATTCCCAACTGTGCCAGCCTTAGCGGGACATATCTGTCCCTTATCAGGCAAAGCTTTTCCTTTACGATATCAGGACTGCTCAACTCACTTGCGTACAAGCCGAAGTCCTTTCCGTAAAGGCAGCGTGTTATCGTCTCATTAAAGCCGACACCGCAGCTTCCGTGCTTCATGCTGCCGCGGCTTAATTCGGCAATCTGGTTATCATGATATCATAGGGCGTAGTTACCATGCAGCTGCCATCAATAAATACCCCGGGTACTATTCCATAAGCCTTCAACTCGGAAGTTTCCTTGGCAAACAGCATTGGATTAACTACAAAGTAAGCACTCAGATAGCTGGGCAGACCGCAGAAAGCACCTGAACCTACGTGTCCGAAAACATGCCTCCTGCCATTCTGCAGCTGTACGGTATGCCCTGCCTGCGCACCTCCGTTGGACCTTACCACTATCCCGTTTTTGCAGGAGGCAGCCAGGTAATCTGTCATAAGCCCTTTTCCTTCATCACCGAAATTTGCTCCTATAACTGCTTTTATGTTTTTCACCTGAACTCCCTCCCATAAGCAAAATTTTAGAATCTGACAAGGCCTCCATTCGGGGCATCAGCCTTAGTCAATGAATTGATAGCCCTTGATACGACAAGGCTTGTTTTACCGGCCCAGCTTGAAATTACAGAATTAGGATCTTCCCCATTTAGTACCTGAAGCGCTGAGACTATTACTTCACTGATTTTTCTGTGGTCGGAAAGCCTTATCGCTCTCTGCCCGAGAAGTCTGGTCCAACTATCTACAACCGCATCTTCAGCTACATTAAAGTAGCTACCTTCCTCTACCATTATATGGAACACCTCGTATTGTCGGGAAACCATTGCAAGAAGCTCTTCCGCCCCGTACATATCCATGTGGGGACGATACCCGAAAACCCGTTCTATGTCGGATGCCCTTAAATAAGGTGTAGGCTTTTCATCTCCTATTGTAAATAAAATGCCCTTCTTATTCCTTTTTTCAAAACAGTCGATTCTTGTATGCATTGCAGCAAAGTACCATGCCAAAGCATATGATTCATAGGTGTTTCCCCCTCCACCTCTTTCAAGGTATATCTTTGTAAGCTGCTCAGCGATACGTATGTCCGCTTCAAATTGTGTAACCTGCAGCGGTGCTCTGTCACCCGCTTCCGCATCGCCTATACCCATAAACATGATGTGCGGATCAGATACAGGCTTTCTTTTGTACACCTCAGTAGCTAAAGTTTTCAATCCATCCCGGGCCATAGCATCCAGAATCATCCCCATTGAACCGGTTACATCAAGTGCTACTATAAGGGACGTTGATTGAGGATTATCAGCAGAATCACATGACTCCCTTATCTTTATGCGCCTCGGATCCAACTCCGGTGCAAGTGACCTTGAAGTATAAATAGCATCTACAGATCCTTTGCTTCTTACATGAGCTGAAGCATACATCTCCCAATCCCTGTCTGTCCAACGTCCTGAACCCATATCCATTCCTCCTTAATAATTTAAATTTTATTAGATTTCTTTCTCGTATAAAGCATTTCTCCGGTCAATTCCATATGAACAAACCGTCTGGCTCCATAACTTTCTATTAAAACATCATTCCAGCGGCTGTATTCCTCCAACGCACTGTCCAAAGCCGCAGCTCTAAGCCATTCTGCAAAAGAAGAAGGCATTCCCAAACCCGCAAGGCTTGCCCCTGTGCGGTCACCCATAAGCTCACGGCCTATTAGCCTGATTGCTTCCAGATCGGTAATAATATTTGAAAGCTTTGAAGTCCTTACCTTGGGCGGCATAATAGCAAATATCTTTTCAGGAACCCCAACCATCCTGCTGTGCACAGGAACCGAGTACCACCACCCGCCCAGAAGCTTGATGCTATGTTTTTCAGGTGATATAAAACAGGTATCAGTCGTTATTGCGTTGTGGGATATCCCGGAAAAATCAAGGTAGCACGCCGTGTTATAAAGTGATCCGAGTATCCATGCCACATGGCGGTCAGGAAGCCTGCCGTCATATAATTCAAGCACGTCCTTAAGGAGAAACATATCATGTTCCTTTTCAACAACCATTGCCATAAAATTGTCAGGAGTCTCAAACTGTGAGACAATTCTCGGAAGGCACTTCGATATTTCATTTTTCATTTTGTCATTGGCATATTCAAAGCTGTTAATCCTTTTCACAGCATTCTGAAACAGATCTTTAAATTCCTTGTGAATAATGTAGACAACAACACTGTCGCAGATATATGAAGTCCCAAGTTCAAAAACTGATTCTTTACGGTAATTAATCTGATGCGATTTGCCGTCAACACTCATATACTTAACGTAGCCCGGTTTCTTCCACTTGCCGCAGCGAAGCATTTCCAAGCCGCTCTTATATAAAAGGTTTATTTTAGACATCACTGCATTAGCTTCATCAGAATTTCCGTTATAGTCAGGATGCCAGATTTTAGCGAGCGCGGAGTACTCCTCTTTCATAGCTGCTATATTGTCAGTGAAAAGCTCGCCCGGTTCTGAAAAGCTCATTATTTCATCTGCGGTCTGCATCCAACTCACCTCCTTGTTGTTAACATTTTGTTATTATCTATCTGTTACTATTATAATAATACTGTTATTATCAATTTGTCAATATCAAATTTGAAAAAAATAAAAAAATGCTTACACAAAACTGCTTGTAAGCATTTTAAAAAATCGTGTTAATCCTATAATCCTTTAATCGCGTTCAGACTCCTATCTGACCTGTCCGTCACCGTAAATGACATATTTGATGGTCGTAAGCTCTTTCAGCCCAATTGGCCCCCGGGCATGAAGCTTCTGATTGCTGATCCCTATTTCTGCTCCGAACCCGAATTCGCCTCCGTCAGTGAATCTTGTCGATGCGTTTACATAGACAGCTGCTGCATCCACTTCATCCAGGAATTTCTGTGCTTTTGCGTAATTGGTGGTAATAATGGCCTCCGAGTGCTTGGTTCCATACTTGTTTATATGGTCTATGGCTTCATCAATATCTTTTACGACTTTAACAGCCAGTATAAAATCAAGGTATTCCGTGCCCCAATCTTCTTCAGTTGCAGGCTTCGCATCCTTGTATATGCTCAAGGTCTTCTCACAGCCCCTTATTTCTACGTTCATGTCTTTCAATGCCTTTAATGCCTTCGGAAGGAATTCCGATGCGGCAGCCTCGGCTACCAGAAGCGTCTCTGCGGCATTGCAGACTGCGGGCCTGCTTGTCTTTGCGTTGACAATGACATTTTTACCCATATCATAATCGGCTTCTCCGTCAACATATACATGGCAATTGCCTGTTCCTGTTTCAATGACAGGCACTGTAGAATTCTGTACAACTGTCTGGATAAGGCTTGCACCACCTCTTGGAATGAGCAGGTCGATGTATTTGTTGAGCTTCATCAATTCAACAGCAGTTTCTCTGCCGGTATCCTCAATAAGCTGGACAGTGCCTTCAGGCAGACCTTCCTCTTTCAAGGCCTCACTGATTACCGACACTATGGCTTTATTTGAATTGATAGCTTCACTTCCGCCCCTGAGTATTACGGCATTGCCGGACTTCAGGCAGAGTCCCGCAGAATCAACCGTAACATTCGGTCTGGCTTCATATATCATTCCTATGACACCTATAGGTACTCTTCTTTGAGTTATTTGCAGTCCGTTAGGCCTTTTCCATCCGGATACCGTTTCCCCTACAGGGTCTTGCAGAGAAACGATCTGGAGCAGTCCGTCCGCCATGCCTTCTATTCTTTTTTTATTTAGTGTCAGTCTGTCAATCAGAGCGCCGGAGGTTCCTTTATTTTTCGCATTCTCTACATCGATTGCATTGGCAGCAAGAATTTCCTGCTCCTTATCTGCAAGAGCCTTTGCGATCCTTTTCAGCGCGTTATTCTTTGCAGTTTCCGAAAGATTTGCAAGTTTAAACGCCGCCTTTCTTGCCTTTTCACCCTTTATTATCAATTCCTGATTCATATATATCACACTCCCATATTATTCTTTCAAATCTATTCCTTAAGTGTTGGCTTTAAACAGCGACCCTACGTCCTTGCCGCCGATAATGTCCATAATAGTTTCAGGTTTTGAGCCGTTGGCTATAACCATATCAACACCGGCTGAAACTGCCGTCTTTGCCGCTGATATTTTTGTCGCCATACCGCCCGTTCCCCTTTTCGTACCTATTCCTCCTGCGCATTTTTCAATCTCAGGCGTGATTTCTTCAATTATCGATATAAGCTTGGAGGAACTGCTTTTTCTTGGGTCGCAGTCATAAAAACCGTCTATATCGGAAAGAATTATAAGCAAATCGGCTTTGACCAATACGGAAACTACAGCTGATAATGTATCGTTGTCACCGAAGTTTTTTATCTTCTCTATTTCTTCAATTGAAATAGAATCGTTTTCATTCACTATAGGAACTATCCCTCTTTTCAGCAAGTTCTCAAATGTGTTGGTGACGTTAGTCCGTCTGTGCTCGGTCTCTACTACATCTCTTGTAAGAAGTATCTGACCGACAGTGTGCCCATACTCCGAAAAGAATTTGCTGTAAATATGCATAAGTTCGCACTGTCCTACAGCTGCTACAGCCTGCTTCTCAGGTATGCTCTTCGGCTTCTCCTTAAGATTCAGCTTGCCCACTCCGATTCCTATTGCCCCTGATGTAACCAATACAACTTCCTTGCCTTGATTCATAAGATCCGAGACTGTCAGTGCAAGTTTATCTATTCTGGTAAAATTAATCTTTCCGGTTTCATATGTCAGCGTTGAAGTACCGATTTTAATTACTATTCTCTTTGCATTGCACAAATGCTTCCGTTCATTATTCATACCATTTACCCCTTATTTTTTAAAGGCTCAAAATAAAAAGTCTTTTAATAAAAGTTATTATACATTATTTATCCGTTATTTGCCACAAAAAAGTGGCTTTAAACCACGGTTTCAACCAATGGAAGTATACACCAAACGAGGCAGACCCAATTCGAGTCCTGCAGCTGATTTTATTCCGGAGTTGTAACCTTGGCAAGCAATTTAACATAATATATACAAATAAATGTTTAGTGGTGGGAATATGAAAGTAAATAAATCGCTTACACATGCCGCAAACGGTATACATGCTGCAAACATGATACATAAGCTGGGAAACGCGAAATACAATGAAAGCAATATGGCCCTTAATCCGTCCAGTGCATCGACAATTATTGAGATGTTCAGGGTCTTAACCGATTATGCTCCGGATTATCACAAGGCTTTGCTAGGCCAGGCCACGGAAACCAGCAAGAGGTATCTTGATGCATACAAGGGGCTAAAGGAGCATTATAGGAGCAATTCACGCAAGGCTTTCCGTAAAGAAGACCTTATAACAACCCTGAAAATTATTAAGCCTGTATTGGGAAGCAACAGAACAGATATGGTGGAAAAAATAATAAAAATTTATGAAATACTATATCAAGGCACCTGATATTTATAATAAATAAAACAAAAAACAGGGCAGTAATTTTTACCCTGTTTATGTATTAGTGCAGCTTATATTTTAGCTACTCCGAAATATACTATCCCGCGGTTAGCATCAATTGTTACGACCGAACCGCTTTTCAGTATGCTGGTAGCGTTTTCAGCCCCGATTATAACCGGTATTTCAAGGGTTAAGCCAACAGTCGCAGCATGAGTGTTCAATCCGCCCTCTTCAACGATTATTGCCGACGCCCTTTTCATTATCGGAAGCATTTCATTATTTGTAAAAGGTGCAACAAGTATGTTCCCTTCAATAAAATGCTCTTTCAAGTCCTCATTCGTCATGCCTACACAAATTTGACCGGTTACGGAGCCTCCGCCGATTCCGCTGCCTTGAACCAAAACCTTACCAACGAGGTGAACCTTCAAAATATTCGTAGTCCCACTGACTCCAATCGGTACGCCTCCCGTAATAACTACCAGGTCGCCGTTTCTTACAAGACCTGATTCCACTGCCTTTTCGACACCGGTATCAAACATTTCGTCTGTACTGGTCGCTTGATTAACCAGGTACGGCATAACACCCCATGAAAGAGAAAGCTGGCGCTGTACCCTCAGGCTGGTTGTCGTAGCAATAATCGGGCATTCAGGCCTGAAACGGGATATCATCCTTGCTGTATGGCCTGACTGAGTCACGGTAATTATTGCTGAAGCCTTGAGGTCAAGAGCAGTCGTACATGTAGCATGGCTTATGGCATTTGTGACACCAAGCGATATATTGTGCTGCATCGTTGTGATTCTCTGCCAATAGCTGCTGGAGTTCTCCGCTTTTTCTGCTATCTTTGACATTAATTCTAGACTTTCAATCGGATATTTTCCTGCTGCTGTTTCCCCCGAAAGCATTATTGCACTTGTTCCGTCGTAAATAGCGTTTGCTATGTCGCTCGCTTCAGCTCTTGTGGGCCTTGGATTCCTTATCATCGAATCCAGCATCTGTGTTGCCGTTATGACCGGCTTGCCGTTCTTATAGCATTTTTCAATAAGGGTCTTTTGAACAATAGGAACCTCTTCGACAGGGATTTCAACCCCAAGGTCACCCCTTGCAACCATTATTCCGTCAGCAACCTTGATGATCTCATCAAAATTCTGTATTCCTTCACGATTTTCGATCTTTGCAATTACCTTTATTCCTTGCCCGTTGTGCTTATCAAGAACTTTCTTGATTTCTATGACATCGGTAGCCTTTCTGACAAAAGAGGCTGCAATAAAGTCAAATTCATTTTCTATGCCGAACTTAATATCAGCTATATCTTGATCTGTTAATGAGGGAAGGTGTATTTCCGCTCCGGGAACGTTAATGCCTTTGTTATTGCCTATGGTTCCGCCATTTAATACGGTACAGTAAATATCCTTGCCTTTAACCCTTTCGACTTCAAGTTCGACAAGTCCGTCATTGATCAATATCCTGCTTCCCTTGTGAACATCCCTGTAAAGCTCTTTGTAAGTAATTGTAGACTGCTTGTTATTGCCAATGATATCATTATTGACAAGTATAAAAGTATCTCCCTCGACCAAGGTTATTTCACCGTCTTCAAATCTGCCTGTCCTGATTTCAGGTCCCTTTGTATCCAGAAGAAGCGGTACCGGACGCCCCACCTCATCCCTAACTTTTTTAAAGGCGTCAATCCTTTTCTTGTGTTCCTGATGGGAGCCATGTGAAAAATTTATACGAGCAACATCCATTCCTTTTTGCATAAGCTTCTTTAGTATGTCATGATCATCAACAGCCGGACCAAGTGTACAGATTATTTTGGTTTTTCTCATTTCATTCCTCCGTTCAATATTGCGATAAAACAATAATTATTCTACACAATCATACATTTTTTCCATCAATAATATGTACTGCATAAAAATACAAACAGCGTAAGGCTATTATCCTTACGCTCCATTGCGCACTGCGACCTTAGCCGCTTAAATAATATAATATATTTTAATATAAAAATCAACAAACTTCAAATTTGATGTTGGCATATTTTTATTGTATACTTAAATAGTGGTTATTATTATGCATAATGTGGAACATGTTCATGTTTTTCTCATCCAAAACTAAGGAGAAAATAAAATGACTGCCAGAATAAAGCCTCGTAGAACGTTACTCACTTTTATTGTACTTTTTTTTATGAGCATTCTGAGTATATTTCTAATATGCTCTCTGTTAACTGCCGGAAATGATAATAAAAACAGCAATGTAAAATCACTGGGTGACTTGACTTCCGGATGGAAAATGAGAATCGGCGATTCACCGACCGATTCAAACGGGACTCCCTTGTGGACAACTGGAAAAGGCTCCGAACAGGGCTGGGAAAATATAAACTATTCCGAAAACAAAGCATCAACTCATTCAGCCAAAACAGTTTGGTTTAAAGCAAAGCTCAGCAGTTTCATGCCGGATTCACAGCTGCTGTATCTTTCAAAAGACTTTGCCTCAGAAGTATATCTTGATTCTCATCGTTTATATAAGCATGGCAGCTTTAATAAATCAAAATTTAAATATGGTTCCAAATGGAATATTGTATCTCTTCCGTCTGATTCAGCAGGCAAAACGATTTATTTCAGAACATATGCTCCTCTTCCCTATTCAATCGGCCATTCAATAACAGGGTACATCGGAAGCAGCAAAGCCATTTATGAATATAAAACCAATAAAGTGTTAAGTTTATTCAAAGATGAAATTGATTTTCCGGTACTTGCATTCCTTTATATGTTTATAGGCATTATAACGATGTTCATTTATTTTATAAGAAGAGGGTGTCCGATCGAGCAATTCTCAATGGGCTTTTCCTCATTTACTTTAGGCCTTTGGTTAATTGCTGACCGCAAGATTATTCTTTCGTATTTTGACTGCCAAGTATTCTGGAATAATGTTGCCGTCATATTGATTCAACTGGTTCCTATCGGATTTTTATCCTTTATTGAAAATATATTCGGGGGCAGGCTTAAATTTATTCTCAGGAAAGCCTGGCAATACTTTATTGTATATAGCGTGATAACCTTTATTCTTGATTTCACCGGTATATATCATTATTATTATTCACTGAAGTTTTTCCAGCTGTCCCTTATTATTGCAATGATAATTGTCATTTACACGATTATTTCAGCAGCAAGGGAAGGCAATAAGGAAGCAAAAATCTTACTTTTTGGCGTTTCAGTCCTTTGCTTCACAGGAATCTCCGACATTATTCAGATTTTCTATCTGGATAGCTCTAAATATTTTAATCATCACGTTACCCAATGGGGAATGTTTTTCTTCATACTATCAATGGTCTACATATTGGGCTTGCGTTTTGTCAAGGTCTATAACAAGCTTATTGCCTATTCAGCCGAAATAGAGGAAAAGAACAAAACCTTAAGTCAAATGTGGGAAGAGGTAAAGCAATCCAGAGATAAAATAGCCGAGTGGAACAAAGAGCTTGAACGTATCGTAGCTACAAGGACAGCTTCCATCAAGAACCTGCTTAATAACGCAGGACAGGGGTTTCTGCTGTTTGGGCCGGACTTAACAGTAAATGAGGAATATAGTTCCGAGTGCATAAATATTTTCGGCAAAAGAATCGAAAACTTAAAATTTCCGGAGTTGATTTTTCCTGAAAACGACGAACAAAGGGCCTTCCTTGAAAAAATACTTTTAAAGATATTTAACAGCCAAAATTATTCTAAAAGAGAAATATATCTGCCGTTAATTCCCGATGAAATAACTCTGGGCCAGCGTCACATCAATATTATTTATAAGATAATAGAAAACGAAAATTCCGAAACAATCATGGCGATACTAACGGACATTACCGAGAAGCGTACACTCGAAAATCAGATGGAACGCGAAAAGAACATGCTGAAAATGGTAGTAAAGGTTGTGGTTAATTACTCGGACTTCTGCTTATACGTAAGGGATTATGAAAACTTTTTCAAGAAAAAGGTGCATAGCATATTAAGGATCAAATCGGACTTCGAAATAATATTTTTTGAGATTTTCAGAAACATACATACCTTTAAGGGTACATTCAGTCAATTCGATATGCTTAACACAGTAGGCTTCCTTCACAATTTGGAATCTCAGATGGCTGGTATGAGGCTGGATATTAAAAGCATGAATATTGAAGTCTTAAAAGGATTTTTAGCCGGCCTGAGTCCATTTGACAGTCTTATTGAAGACATGGACATCCTAAAAGGGATATTGGGAGAACAGTTTTTCCAACAAAAAAATGTTTTTACCATAGAGAAATCCAGAGTATTGGAAATCGAAAAAAAAGCGCTTGGTTTACTCTCTCCCTTTGAGTGCAAAATGCTTCTTCCTGATCTGAAAAGGCTGATGTACAAGCCATTTAACGAACTGTTGAAAATTTATCCGGAGTATGTAATGAAAAAAGCGGAGAACATGGAAAAGCTGTTGAATCCTCTTATAATAGAAGGCGAGGATATCCCTGTCGACACCGAGCTTTATTATGATTTTACAAAATCCCTTGTTCATGTTTTCAAAAACATGATAGATCACGGCATAGAAAGTGCAGATGAAAGGTATGAATCAGGCAAGGAGGAATTGGGAACAATCCGCTGCAATATTGATTTAGTTGATTCAAATATAGTAGTAGAAATATCTGACGACGGGCGCGGCATGGATTTGGAAAGAATAAAAGCCAAGGCAGTTGAAAAGGGCTTATTTGATGAAAGAAGAATTTCAAAGCTCTCTGAAAATGAGCTGATAGCTTTGACCTTCAAGGACGAGTTTTCCACGAAAGATGATATCACTGAAATATCGGGAAGAGGAGTAGGCCTTTCTGCTGTTCGAAGAGAGGTAGACAAGCTTGGCGGACGGATCGAAGTAGAAAGCATTTTTGGGAAAGGCACTACTTTCCGTTTCTATCTCCCCTATGAAACAGCTTCGGAGGCCATTGAAACCTCCATACAAGATATAATGAATCCTTTGATTGCATCAGCCTGCGACTACTTATCCGGACACTTGAACGAAAAGGTGCTTTCTAACGATTCCTTTAATGTAATTAAGGACGATACACTTCCTTTAAGCAAATACAGCACTATTATAAACATTAAGGGAATAATCGGTGCAAATTTTGTAATGACATATGATGAAAAGCTGGCTGTAAAAATAGCCAGAGAATATATGCCTGATAATCAGGGAGAATTTGAAAAATATGTCCTGGAATCGATTTCCGAATGCTCTAACATTATTCTTGGAGGCTCCCTCAAAATGTTTCAGGGCATCGAAAATATGATAATGGTTTCTTCCCCGATTGGCATTTATTCGGACAAGGCCCTTATTAAATATCAAAGTCTTGACGTATGGACATCAAATATAAAATTCAAGTCAGGGTCGCTTAGTCTTAGCTTACTGCTGTCGGAGAACCTTCTTGACGCACTCCAAAATTAGGTTCTTTACCAGACTTTATAATATGAATTAAAATATCCCCTTTTGCACAAAATACTAATAAATTAGAAAGGGAGGTATTTTAATGAATAATCTTACTACCCGGGAACTTCTTTATCTCGAAGATGCAAGCAAAATTTTTGAATCCATTGTAAAAAATTGCAATTTTGCTGCCAATTCGTCCAATGATCCGGAATTCAAGAACCTTGTGCAGTCAATGGCTCAAGAGCACAAGCAATGGATTACATCTACCGCATCGATAGTAAATAACAACAATCTTCAATAAGGAGGGAATTACATGAATACACAACCGCAAGAAAAAGAATGGGCAGGAACCTTATTATACTTGCAAAAACTCGAATCCACACTTTTGTGCTCCACTGCATTGGAAAGTGCAAGTGATCAGGTAAGGAATCACGCAACCAGTCTTCTGACAAAATCTTTGCAAAGCCAGAAGAATCTCTTCCAGCTTATGAACAAAAAAGGCTGGTATAAAGTTGAAGCAGCCCCAAAAGATCAGTACAACACTATACAGCAGAGCTTCAACACTATTCAGTCAACAATACAACAGCTTTAAAAAATGCCCGGATTTCTCCGGGTTTTTTAAATTATCGATTATTTCTTAAATTATCACTATACCTCTATTTTTTTCAGATCAAATAAATGATACTGCTTTCTCAATTTCTTTTTCATCTTGAGCAGAAATGAAAAGCTATACGGCGAGAACCTTTCCATTTCCTTGACATATGAGGCGGAATAGGCACTGCTGTTTTTTGCGACAGCCTCCAAAATAAGAAAATAGCTGTTGTTCCTTATGATATCCTTTAGCTTCCCTAAGTTTGGCAGTCCCTCACCATCCTGCCCATCCATGACTTTATCAATAAAATGAAAAAGTTTGTTTGTAACCTCGTCAAGCTTGCCATTCCCGGCCAATTGGGAGAAAATTGTCATGTGTCCGTTCTTTAAATCCTCAAAAGAATCCTCAGCATCATCTATCAGCTGAAGGAATACCCCAAATCCAAACATGAAGCTGACATTTTTCCAAGATAGCCTTCCATCGGCAAGGAAAGCATCCGCAAGCACAGAAGTTCCTCCCTTTTCAAAGCTTATATCTATTATGTCTTCCACAGACATTTCCCTATGCAGAACGTGCTGAAGCAGACTTTTTTCTTGTGCTTTGTGAATTCCCAGCAAACTATCAAATAACTTTGGATAGGCTTCTCTTGAATATTCGCTCTCAATCATTTCTATCAGACGGAATAAAGCATCTTCATAACTATTCCCTGGTAAAATATGCTCACCTGCAAGCCGCTTCTTGAATCTGGCATTAATTTCTTTTTTCTGTATAGCTGTTACATAGGGATCGTCAAGAAAATTATCCGTATACGGGTAAAGCATGCTGTATGCAAATATTGACGGAGTAAGCCCGATTCTTATGTCAAGCATGTTCTGGATGCTGTTTGCTATCCAAAGGTTCCTTATTGCCTGATTTATGTCTTCTAAACTCATATCCGGGTTGAAAAGCCTTGCTTCCTTGATGAAATCCTCTGCTGACCGGGAGAATTCATCCAAAACTCTCCTGCTGGTTTCATCCTCCTTAAACCCAAAAAAACTTCCTCCAATTTCACGTGCAGCCCATTTGATTTTATCACGCCAGATAATTTTCTTTTCTTCCGAAACAGGAGATACTTTAAGTTCTTTCGTTAACTTTTTTATTCTTTTGTCCAGTTCTTTTTCTTTTTCTGACTGTTCACCGCGGCTGTAAGTCATATCAAGGCATGGGCAGCTATCCTCCGTATCCCGCCATATATTTACATACTCATCTTTCAAATTTTCTATTGCTTCGCTTAAACTTATTTCGGAAACTGTTTTTTCCATTTTTCATCCCCTTGGAATAGCTTATATAACCTATTATACGAATGATAAACCTAAAAGTCTAAAAAAAAATCCAAAGGCAATACCTTGGATTTTTTCATACTTCTTGCGGACAATAGGCGTAAATGCTGTAAACCTTACATTTTAGCCGCTTATTATCTTTATATGCACTTTTCTTGTCCTCGGGCCATCAAACTCACAGAAATAAACTCCCTGCCAGGTGCCGAGAACAAGCCTTCCGTCCTCGATAATCACTTGCTCGGAAAATCCGAAAAGGCTTGCTTTTATATGAGCTGCAGAATTTCCCTCCATATGAGCATATCCATCATTAAACGGAACTATTTTGTTGATTTCCTTCGTTATATCGGATACAACATCCGGATCGGCATTCTCGTTAATTGTTACCGCAGCAGTGGTATGAGGAATAAAAACCGTGCAAATCCCCGATCTTATTCCCGAATTGCTTACTGCTTCCTGAAGCCTTGAGGTTATATCAATAAAACAGGTTCTTGACGGTGTATTTACAGTAAATGAATGCAGAATATCACCTTCCTATTTCTTTTTGTCCTGTATATATTCATGCATTGCTTTTGCGGCTTTTTTGCCAGCGCCCATAGCAAGTATTACAGTTGCAGCGCCGGTAACAGCGTCTCCACCTGCATAAACTCCTTCCTTGCTTGTAGCTCCTGTTTCCTCAACAGCAATGATTCCGCCCCACTTTTGAGTCTCCAGTCCCGGTGTTGTAGATTTGATAAGGGGGTTCGGACTTTGTCCTATCGCTATTATTACATTGTCGACGTCAATTACATAATTTGATCCCTTTTTCTCTACAGGCCTTCTTCTTCCGGAGCTATCAGGCTCACCAAGTTCCATTTCAACACATTCTAAACCCTTGACCCATCCGTTTTCAGTTCCCAAAACCTCAGTCGGGTTGGTAAGAAGCTTGAAAATAATTCCTTCTTCCTTTGCATGATGCACTTCTTCTACCCTTGCAGGCATTTCTGCCTCTGATCTCCTGTATACGATATATACATTTTCAGCCCCAAGCCTTTTTGCGCTCCTGGCCGCATCCATAGCAACATTCCCGCCGCCTACAACAGCTACGTTTTTACCAACTTTAACAGGCGTATCGGTTTCTGGGAACTTGTAAGCTTTCATCAGGTTTATTCTTGTAAGAAATTCATTTGCAGAGTATACTCCGTTCAAGTTTTCACCCGGAATACCCATAAAGCTCGGCAATCCTGCTCCCGAACCTATAAAAACTGCTTCATAGCCTTCTTCTTCAAGTTCATCCACCGAAAAAACCTTGCCTATTACCATATTGGTTTTAATCTCAACGCCCAATTTCTTCAAGGTATCAATCTCTTTCTGAACAAGCGCTTTCGGAAGTCTGAATTCGGGTATGCCATACATCAGTACGCCGCCCGGAACATGGAAGGCTTCGAAAACAGTGACATCATAGCCAAGCTTCGCAAGATCCCCTGCACATGTCAGGCCTGCAGGTCCGGAACCTACGACCGCAACCTTCTTATTCAGCTTCTTGATTTCTTCTATTTTAGCTTCTTTGTTTGACATAAACCAGTCGGCTACGAACCTTTCAAGTCTTCCGATAGCTACCGGTTCACCCTTCTTTCCTCTTACGCACAGCTGTTCGCACTGTGTTTCCTGAGGACAGACCCTGCCGCAGACCGCCGGGAGGCTGTTAGTCTCTTTAACCTTGTTATAGGCCTCTTCGAGCTTTCCCTCAGCTACAAGCTTTATGAATTCCGGTATCTGAACGTTTACAGGGCACCCTTCCACACATGGCCTGCTCTTGCAGTTAAGGCATCTTTGCGCTTCTTCCGCAGCCATTGCTTCGTTATACCCCTTTGCTACCTCAAGGAAATTTTTATTTCTAATTTCCGGCTCCTGCTCCGGCATTTTAACCTTATTCAATGACATATTAGGCATTTCCCATACCCCCTAACCTGCATTGGTGCCTCTCTGTTGATTCCTTCTCTTCGGTCTTGTACATAAGCTGCCTTCTCATAGCCTCATCAAAATCCACCTCATGACCGTCAAAATCGGGGCCGTCAACACAAGCAAATTTAACTTTTCCTCCTACGGTTACACGGCATCCCCCACACATCCCGGTTCCGTCAACCATAATAGGATTCATGCTTACAACAGTTTTAATACCGTACTGTCTGGTAAGATTACTTATTACCTTCATCATGATCAATGGTCCTATAGCTATGACCATATCATATTTGTTACCCTCATCAATAAGCTTCTTCAACATTGCGTCAACGAAGCCCTTGTTGCCGTTCGACCCGTCATCCGTTGCAATAACAAGTTTATCGCTTACAGCATTCATTTCTTCCTCGAGGATTATAAAATCCTTATTTCTGAAGCCCACTATCGAATGAACCTCCACTCCAAGGCTGTGAAGCTTTTTAGCCTGAGGATACGCTATTGCCGTACCCAATCCCCCACCTATTACCGCTACCTTCTTTAATCCATCAAAATGGGATGCAGTCCCAAGGGGGCCGGCAAAGTCAAGCAGGCTGTCGCCTACATTCATTGCACCCAAGACTTTGGTAGTTTTCCCGACTTCCTGAAAAATGATGGTCACAGTACCCTTATCCCTATCATAGTCAGCTATCGTTAATGGTATCCTTTCGCCGTCTTCGTCTGTACGAAGCATTATAAATTGGCCCGGCTCTGCTTTTTTTGCAATGTAAGGGGCTTCAACTTCAAACAGCTTAACGGAAGGATTAAGCACCTTTTTTGTAACTATTTTATACACCTTGAACACCTCTTTTGCATCTAGTAAATTGTTTAATTAATATCTTAAGTTTATTACCTGCCGATGCATTAGTCAACTTATATAAAGCATAAAACAACATTTTGCATATTTACTAAGTACTTTCATCATGAAATTGCGCAAGCTTATTAATAATATCCGTTCGAGCTTTAGGTGTATTTGGATGTATTTGAATGAATTTGGTTTAACTTGACAGCAGCATTTGATGTGGTATAATGATTTTAGTATTATCATCCGGAGGTAACAATGAAAATCATTGAAATGTATAAAAGTAAAAAGCCGGTCATATCCTTCGAGATATCACCTCCAAGATCGGATATGCCGTTGGAATCCATTTTCGACACTCTTAAGCAGCTGACTGATATGAAACCCGATTATATAAGTGTAACCTATGGCGCCGGGGGAAGCCAAAAGGGAAGAACTATTGACATTGCTGCTAAAATCAAAAACGACTATGGTATAGAAAGCATGTGCCACTTTACCTGTGTCGGTCACAGCAAAAGCGATATCGATTCAATGCTGGATTTACTGGCTGAAAAGAAGCTTGAAAATATACTGGCATTAAGGGGCGATCCTCCGGTTAACGATCCCGGCTTTGATTTCAGCAAGAATGTATACAAACATGCCAATGAATTGATAGGACACATAAATAACAGTAAGGGCAGCAATTTTTGCATTGCAGCAGCCGCCTACCTTGAAGGGCATCCTGAAAGCAGCCGTATAAAAGATGATATCCTTAATCTGAAGGAAAAGGTTGAAACGGGAGTAGATTTCTTAGTCACCCAATTATTCTTTGATAACCGATTATATTATGACTTCCTGGATAGAACTGCAGCCTTGGGCATCAACTGTCCGATAACCCCAGGTATAATGCCGATATACAAAGCTGACCAGATAAAAGCCATAACCGCGAAAAGCGGCTGTTCCATACCTGCAAAGCTTGTACTGATGATGGATAAATATGCCGACAATCCCGACGACCTGCGCAAGGCAGGCATTGAATACGCAGCTTCACAAATATGCGACCTTCTGGACAACGGTGCCCACGGAATACATCTTTATATAATGAACAGGCCAAAATCCAGCAGGGAAATCCTGATTGCAGCAGGACTCGTAAAAGATAATTGATTATTTTTGATATGTAGGGGCGGATTCCATATCCGCCCTATAAAATATTGTTCAATTATTTTTTAAACTGGAATCCAAGCTAATAAGCTCCTCAAAGGTCATATCCGCGTTGTATTTCAGCATGTTGTCTATTATCTGCTGTTCGGTAAATATACTGCAAATCTTCAAGTCATCATCAAGCACATAAATAATGTGGAATCTGTCAAAGTCAATGTTATTAAGTATTTCACACAAGTGTACGGATTTGATGACAACAAGATCCCGCGCAGGGTATATACCCCTTTTAAGAAGCCTTGAACGCCTATATATTACATGTTTCACATTCATAAGAGCTGCCTCCGTTTTTCCTGATTTTAAAAAGAAAAAAATATATAATCCAATGCACAGCAGACTGAAATTACATGATTCATCCAATAAAAGGATCAAGCCTGCTGTTATAATCCCCAATGAGAACACAATAGATATCTTGTAAGTGCAGTTGGTCGCAGCGAAAAGTCCTATTTTCCCGGATAGTGCAACCCATATAAGCCTTCCCCCGTCCAGGGGCATAACAGGGATCATATTAAAAACAGCAAGCAATAAGTTTGTAAGGATAAAAAAACGCATATTTCCTGAATCAATCAAAAAATATGAGTTTACTGCGGATAGAATAAAAAAAACAACTATATTTGCAAAAGGTCCACCAACGGATATTGCAGCCCTTTGAGGCACACTGCAAAAGTCATCGTCAATAACTGCACTAAAGCCTACAGGCATTATTTTAATAGAACGTACTCTTGCATGAATAAGTATCGCAGTTAAAACATGACCTGACTCGTGTAATGCCATACAGATAAAACAAAAAACAAATTCCTTAAAATAGCCTGCAAACAGCGTAAAAATCAGAACAATTAGAAAGAATGCATCAAAATGTATACTAACATTCTTAATTCTTGTTATCTTTAATGACATCACCGCCTTTTTTTACAGCTTATTTCGAAATAGTGACATAATCTATGGGATTAACAGCTTTTCCAGCCTTTATTACTTCAAAATGCAAGTGGGAGCCGGTAGAAGCCCCTGTACTTCCCACTTCTGCTATGATATCTCCCTGCCTGACCTTTTGCCCTTTTGAAGCTATAATTTTTGAACAGTGGGCATATAAAGTGACAAGTCCGTTATTGTGCTTTATTTTAAGGTAATTACCATAGACCTTTGAGACACCGGCTAAAATCACTTCACCATCAGCTGCAGCTTTTATTTTTTCACCCTTATTTGCCTCAATATCGATTCCGCTGTGTGATTTCCGTGTATCGCTGAATGGGTCTGTTCTCATTCCGAAGGGAGAAGTTATAGCACCTTCAACCGGTGCGATAAAATGCACGGTTCCTTCATCAGAAGCGCCAGATGTCTTTTGTACGCTATTGTTTTGAACTACGTTTTGAACTGCGTTTTTAACTGTTGTATTCTTTGGTGCTTGCACTTTTGGTGCTTTATTTTCTTTTGAGGTTCCCGCAGATTTTTTTATAAAATCATTGATGCTTTTGTATTCTGATTTCAAATCTATGTTCTGCATCAAAACTGCTTTTATCTTTCCGCACATCATTTTGGTAACAGGCGTATTGACGCTTTTTATTATACCGATAACAACCATGATCACAACACATACTAAAACTTTGAACATCATACGTTCCAGGTAGCTGCCTGAAGCGTTTGAGGTCTTTTTATTCCGTCTTTTTACAGGAACATTATGTCTTGGGTACCTTTGTCTTGCTACTGTAATATCTTCCATAAATAACACATCCTTTGTTTAATTATTTATATTTGCTCGAATACATTTTTATGACTGTCCAAAGAATCCGGCTGTTGAACAAGTCAAATCGCTTTATCCTTCTTGACAATTAAAACAATCAATTTTGAATAGTTTATTTTAAATGTACAGAAAATATCAATGTCTCGATTTTACTATTGAAGGAGGAAGAAACATGAAAAGAACTGTTGCTGTGGAACCGGCTTTAACACCTGTAAAAGACTTTCTTTCTGAAAAAGGTTATATAGTAAAAAATATCAATTTCGGAGAAATGACTACTAAAAAGAGTGACGAATATGATGCGTTTGTAGTTACCGGCTTGGATAAAAACTTTCTCGGAGTGAACGACACCGGTACGAAAGCTATTGTAGTAGATGCTACGGGCATGACCCCCGAACAGGTATATGATGAGCTTGAGCAAAGAATGGAATAGAAACATAAAGAACCCCATAAGGGGTTCTTTGATTATTAGTGAAACATGCCAAAGCATGTGTTCAAAATCAAGAGGACTCGATGTCCTCGAGATTTTATTAGGGGAAACTTTCTTTCGAGATGCTCAAAATTACAAGAACGCTGTGTACCTTGAGACTTTATTTTCCGCTGCTTTTTACATTTTTTATAGGGATGTTTGCAACAAGAGCCGGAACGATCCTGTCACCCTCTTCGCTTTTAGTACGTGTCATTTGAATATCCAGCGCACTTTCATCGATATCCATGTAGTTTGAAATTACCTTGATGATCTCGCTTTTGACCATTTCGAGAAACTGCGGAGAAACATTAGCCCTGTCATGAATGAGAACAAGCTTAAGCCTTTCCTTTGCCACATCTTTTGATGCTTTGGATTTTCCAAATAACTTTGATAAATCAAGAAGCATATGCTTTCTCCTTTCAATTGGTTTTCAGTCCGAATAACTTTTTGATTTTGAAGACAAAACCCTCATCAGTCTCAAGATCCATTATAGGAATGTCTTCTCCCATGATTCTTTTGGTAATATTGCGATAGGCCTGTCCTGCCAATGCTTTTGAATCAGTAACAGCAGGTTCTCCCTTATTCGTCGATACAATTATTTTCTCGTCATCGGGAACCACGCCTATCAGATCAATTGCAAGAATATCTATGATATCATCAATTGTCATCATGTCACCGCGTTTGACCATATCATTCCTTACCCTGTTTACAATCAGCCTTGGATTCCTTAGTTCATTGGCTTCAAGAAGCCCTATAATTCTATCGGCATCTCTTACCGCAGAAACCTCAGGTGTTGTAACTACAATCGCACGGGTGGCCCCTGCTATGGCATTCTTGAAACCTTGCTCAATACCTGCCGGACAATCGACTAGTATGTAATCGAATTCTTGTTTTAATTCCTCGCACAGCTTCAGCATCTGCTCCGGATTAACTGACGATTTATCCCGTGTCTGAGCGGCAGGAAGAAGGAAGAGTCCTTCGTAACGCTTGTCCTTGATCAATGCCTGCTTTATTCTGCAAGTTCCCTCTATAACGTCAACAAGATCATAAACAATGCGGTTTTCCAAACCCATTACAACATCAAGGTTCCTCAAACCGATATCAGTATCAATAAGTACAACCTTTTTACCCTGTAATGCAAGGCCTGTTCCGATATTAGCCGTTGTAGTGGTCTTACCTACACCGCCTTTACCTGATGTTATTACAATGACTTCACCCATCAATCTTACCCCCAGTTTTATTCGTATACGAAACACCTAATACAGGATCGAATGTATGTTTTAAGTGTGATTGTACATGCTTACATATAAAAATATATATTCCTTTTGGCATTTTGTCAATTGAAACTCTCGATTTCATCTTTGGGGCAAATAGCGTTCTATATAGACAGTATCATCCTTTACAAAAGCCAGTTCGGGTATGAAAGGTGAAACACTGCTTTTTTCGTCGGGAGCTCTTGTTATTACATCTGCAATTCTGAGTTGTGTAGGCTGCAGGTTAAAGGCAACAACCAAAGCTTCTTTATTGCCGTCCGCGCCTGCATGCACCATGCCCCTGAGTGAACCCATTACCAGGACGTTTCCTGTTGCAATGACTTCCCCGCCCGGATTGACGTCCCCTACTACAACAAGATTACCATCGAAGTTAATAAGCTGGCCTGACCTGACAGTACCCCTGTAGAACTTCGTGACACCCTCATTAATTCCTTTAAAAAAGAATTTCTTCATCGTTATCTTATCTACCGGCTCGCTTTTCCTCGAAACAGGTTTTACATCCTCTTCCAGGTCTTCCTTTATACCCTTTATCTCTGCGCCGGTTTTAGCTATCATAAGATTCATAATCTTGTCTTCTTGTTCTTTGGACAGCTTTTTACCTCTATATTTTATGCTGATTGAAGCATCTCTGAAAAACCTTCCTGCTGAAGCCACCTTTTTCTCAATCTGATTGTATATCGACTCAAAATCATCTTCTTCATGCATCAATATGATCAAACCATTGACAGTAGCTTTAAAAGTTACATTACACGAATCCATTTTGTTTTAACCCCCGTAAATAATGTTTATCTCAACGCTTTTCAATATTTTCTGGAAACCTTCTTTACAGATTGGAACCTGTCATTCAGCTTGATAACAAACACATATATGAATACCGAGACTATGCTGTTGTAAACCGACTCGGGAAAAATAATGCTTCTTGCCGAATAAATCAAGTCTATTTTACCTATGAATAAATAATTCAGGAAGCACACTGCCAATTCATATCCTATAGATGATATAAATGTAAAAAATATGATAACCAGAAAATTTTCTCTATAAAGTCTCTTGTTAACAGACCCCATGATCAATCCGAGATACATACCTAACAAAGCATAAAAACCCAGAATTCTTCCCGTTACCATATCATGAAGGAGTCCGCAGAAAAAGCCAATGACAGCACCTTCAACATTTCCCCGCAACAAAGCGACTGAAACCACAAAAATTATCAAAAGGTTCGGCTTTATGCTAAAAATCTTGATATAGTCCAAAATAGTGGACTGCAGTAATACTATGACAAAAATACAGACGGTATATACCAGAATCTTAGTTTTCATTCCTTGCTTTAAACCTACTTTATAATTTATTTAACTTTATTCTCCAGGACGAAAACCTCTTCAAGTCTTCTGAAATCAACGCTGGGCTTTATTATGGCATACCTGCTCAGATTGTTATTTGATCTTCTTATTTCTTTGACCGTTCCTATAAGGATGCCCTTCGGGTATATTCCGCCAATACCTGATGTTATGATCTCATCTCCGACAGTTATGTCGGCATCAAGCGGAATATAGTCCATTCTGCAGTACCCTTGGTCTTTTAAAGCTACATCGCCTTTAATAATTACATCATCCCTGGTTTTAACGATTATGCCGGAAACCGAACTGTCCGGGTCAATAATTGGAATTACCTTGGAAGACGTAAATTCTGCAGACAGAATTCTTCCCACGAGCCCCTTGCTTGTGACTATGGGCATATTGTTTTTAATTCCGTCCTTGCTGCCCCTGTCAATCTTGAAGGTATTGAACCAGTTGCCCATATCCTTTGCAATAACGTTTGCACCTGTCTGAGAGAAATTACTGAACTCTTTTTTCAAGTTCAAGTCTTCCATAAGTCTTACATTTTCACGTTTGTATTCCAGCAGCTGCCTTTTATCGCTTTTAAGCTTATCAATCTCGTCTTTGAGCTTTTTATTCTCTTCAATCAATGCCTTCTTATCGCCAAACATAGAAAAAAATCCTTCAACCTTTTTGGCGGAATAAGAGAAGAATTCCTGGAAAGGGTCAAACACAGTGCTTACGGAATTACTTACAATGTTAAGCTTACTGTTTCCATCGGATGAAGCTATCATAATGGTAAACAGCAGTACCGTCACGAAAATAATTACGAAAGCTTTGCTTTTAAATAACCGCAACAACAGGATTGTCCCCCTTCAAATTTATTTCAGCTTTTTTGGAGATATCAACACTTTTTTCAATATTTCTATTTCCTCAAGCACTTTTCCTGTCCCTATTGCAACACAGTCCAACGGATTTTCTGCAATGGAAACAGGCATACCGGTCTCTTCCTTTATCAGCCTGTCAAGTCCGCTCAACAATGCACCGCCTCCGGTAAGCATTATACCTCTGTCCATTATATCTGCAGCAAGCTCGGGAGGAGTCTTTTCAAGAGTTAGTTTAATTGAATCCACTACTGAATTTATTGGCTCTTTCAAAGCTTCGGAAATCTCAGCTGATGTCACGGCAAGATTTTTCGGCAATCCGGTAATAAGATCTCTGCCCCTTATTTCCAGCTTTTCTTCCTTTGGCTTTGGGTATGCGGCTCCGATCGCCATCTTTATTTCTTCAGCAGTTCTTTCTCCTATCATTAGATTATATTCTTTTTTAATATAATGCACAATAGACTCATCGAATTCATCGCCCGCTACCCTTAACGACTTGCTTGTGACTATTCCTCCGAGGGAAATTACAGCAACTTCGCTTGTACCTCCCCCAATATCTACAACCATGCTTCCGGATGGCTCTTCTACAGGCAGATTTGCTCCAATGGCGGCAGCCATAGGCTCTTCTATCAAATATGCTTCCTTTGCACCGGCCTGAATCGTCGCCTCTTCAACAGCCCTTTTCTCAACTTCCGTAACACCTGAAGGCACACATATAACAACTCTGGGCTTGCTAATCATCCCTTTGGAAATAGCCCTTCTGATAAAATATTTCAACATAGTCTGCGTAACATCGAAATCAGCAATAACGCCATCCTTCATAGGTCTTATTGCAACAATATTTCCCGGAGTTCTTCCTATCATACTTTTTGCATCATCACCAACTGCAAGTATTTCACCGCTTTTGGAGTTCATTGCAACTACAGACGGTTCTCTTACCACAATTCCTTTTCCTTTTACATGAACAAGCGTGTTGGCTGTACCCAAATCAATTCCTATATCTCTTGCGAATAAGCTCATTATCTAATCCTCCTGTATATTATGAAAACTATCCTATGTTTATAAAGCAACCTCGCCGGCAATTTTATTCTTTGTAATCATATAAACCCTTTTTCCTTAAGGCTTATGTATTTGCCGTTTCCTATAATTATGTGGTCTATCACACCAATCCCCAGCACATTTCCCGCTTCAGTCAGTCTCCCTGTCGTTTCAATATCCTCTTTACTTGGTTCAGGATCGCCGCTTGGGTGATTATGTACGAAGATTACGCATGAAGCACCTGATTTCACTGCCTCACTGAAAGCCTCCCTCGGATGTACAATGGATGCATTCAAGCTTCCTGTCGAAACCACTACGGTTCTGATTATTCTGTTTTTTGTGTTAAGCAGTATAACTTTAAAAACTTCTTTCTTTAAGTGTCTCATTTCTTCCATCATAATCCTGCTAACGTCTTCGGGACATTTTATTACTATTTTGTCCCCCATACCTGACAGTGCTGCTCTCTTTGAGAGTTCCATAACAGCCTTTATTTGAAGTGCCTTAACCCTTCCTATACCGCTTATTTTCTTAAGCTGTTCAAGCGAGAGTTCATGCAGGCCGTTCAACCCTTCATCGGAGCCCTGCTTCAGCAGCTTCTGTGCTACTGCAACAGATGTCTCGGTTTTGCTTCCTGTCTTTATAATGATAGCCATCAGCTCTGCATCCGACAAAGCCTCAGCGCCTGATTTCTCAAGCTTCTCATAAGGTCTTTCACTGGCAGGAAGCTCTTTCATCTTCAATTTCTTGCCATCTTTCATAAAATGCCCCCAACCTTCAGATTTCAGTTCAAGGTACATTCCTTCGTTCAATTCGGCTTAACTTACTACGTTTCTTACTCGAACCCTGAAACTATTTATCAACCCTGTCTGCCTTTGACACTGTCAACTGATTTTATTCATAAAATCTTTACTCCAAACTCTTCAAGCACCACGCTTAGCTTCTGAAGAGGCAGTCCGACCACGTTAAAATAACAACCCTCGATTTTTTCCACAAGTAGAGCACCAAAGCCCTGTATTCCATAGGCCCCGGCTTTATCCATGGGTTCCCCGGTGTCAATATAGGCTTTAATTAGCCGGTCGGTCATTGTCCTCATCTTCACACGTGTTGTTTCGCAGCAAGTAACGTTTTTCATACTGGAGCATTCTATTACCGACAGCCCGGTAATGACCTCATGCCAGTCGCCCTGAAGGAATTTCAACATTTCATAAGCTTGAATCTTATCCTCAGGCTTTCCCAATATATTTCCCCTGAAAACGACAGTATCGGCGCCTATTACCATTGAATCCGTCTTTATGCTCTTTGCTACGCTCAAAGCTTTTTCGTATGACAGCTTTTTTACCAATTGTTCCGCACTGCACCCCATATCGTTTTTTTCATCGATATTTGAAGGCTCAACTCTGAATTCGAGGCCTACCTGCCTTAGCAAATCCATACGTCTGGGTGAAGCAGATGCAAGTATTATATCTTTCATAGAACCTCATAAACAAATATTAATAAGTTCAACCATACTATTTCCATTATAACTATACAACAAACCATTTTCAACATTATGTCTATATTTTAGAGTTTTAACGTTAAAATATAATAGATTTCACGACATTAGTATTTGAGTAAATCAAATAATCTAATATGACTAATATTTCATTATAAGGTAAAACTCTGGCAAATGTTGTTTATTGTAAAAAATAAGAAATTTATTGCAAAATAATTTTTCTTCTCTTTTTTCTTTACAGGAAGTATAATATATTTAATAAAGTATCATTAACGCATTTAAAAGTTTTATCCATTATTTGCGGGGTTGAATCGCCCCTGACATGATAGTAAAATAAGAGACTAAATATAAAAGTTTGTATGAACCGTAAAATATTATTAGACAGTTGGTGATAAAGATGAAAATCGAAAGAGTAAATGACAATGTCATTAAAGTCACTATATCTATAGATGATTTGGAAGAGCGGAATATAGATCTCAGCTCTCTGAATTATAATTCTCCTGCGGCACAGGAATTATTCTGGGATATGATGGAACAGGCTGAAATCGAATTCGGTTTTAATACTTCCGACTCGCAATTAGCCATAGAAGCCATCCCCGATTCAGGCGAAGGGTTTGTGATTACGATAACAAGAATAGACGAAGACGGTGATTTTGAATCGATCCATAAGTATATTAAAAACAGATTCAAAAAGAACGACCTTAGGGTAAAGAAAAAAAACCACAAGATTCTCTCTTCTATAATGATATACTCATTTAATGATTTCGAGGACATATGTGCTCTCTGCCGCCAGTTGATGCCGGCATACACAGGGGAAAGCTCGCTTTACAAATATAAGAATACTTACTACATGGTACTTGCAAGAAATAATTTCAACCCGGATGATAACAAGGCATTTGAAGCTATTTTAAGTGATTTCGGGAGAAAAGTAGCAAATGTTATGTTTTATGACGGGCTCCTTAACGAGCACGGAACAAAAATCATAGATTATAATGCATTAGAAGTCATAAGCAATTATTTCTAAATTTGCATAAAACAAAGGAGCAGGCGATTCTGCTCCTTTTATTTTTTTCATCGTCTATTTGGAAATGCCGCTATCATGCCAGTTTGTATTAGGGCCGATCTGGACAACTGCATCAATAGGCTTGTACTGATCGTAGTAAAGCAATTGCCTGTCTACTTCCTGACCGCCTGAAAGCATTACTCTGTATACGTTTACTTTCAACCCTTCCTTACCCTGGCTTATCATTTTCTTCTCTCCGGGCTTCAGATCCTGGTTCTCCGTATTGATTACTGTAGGTGTATACCTTTGCTGCACCTCAGTTTTGATTGAGTTGGACGAATTATTCAGTCTTTTCCCCAATATGCTTACAATTACCTTGTCCCCTTTTACTTCAGCGATAACAAGGATCGTGCCGTCCAGCGTATTCTGGAAATTAAGATCCCCGGAATCCGACAAAACGCATGCATCTAACCCCGGCTCAATATAGTCTACTGTTTCCTCATGCGGTGTTCTGGTAATGGTATTTTGGTCGATGCCTGCAATCAGTATTGCAGCATAAAGGGTGGATGCAACCTGGTTATAGCCTTCATTATTTTGTGCTCTTAAAAGGTTGGCTTTTTGCAGGTGCTTATTGAAAGAAAAAATTGATCCCTGTCCGTTATGTGAATGGGTAGAGTATATTATGGAATTATTAACTGCCGAAACTGCCTGTTTTATTGAATCGGCATTATCCATATCTGTTATTTTGGTTGTATACTGAGCAATAATTTCATCTATTCCGTTAAAATCTTTAATGGTTATCTTTGGTACAAGAGTTGAAATCTCATAATTGTTACTTATTTTGAATTCAACAGGGGATTCCATGTCCTTGCTAATATCTTTGCGAATTTTATTTACTGCATTACTCATATTGAACCTGTACCCTAATTTTCCAGGCACCTTTACTACTTTTTTTCCGTCTAAATAAATATATGCATTTTTCCTGCTGCGGTTAAGAATAACATTGAAGTCCTTCAGTTTTTCTCTTAACTTGCCTTCATTAAATGTGATTACCGGAGAAATATCCTTGTCTTTCAGAGAAAAGTTTCCGTTGAAAAGGTTTGCCAAAATGCGTCCGTTCCCATGACCATAAGCCGAATCCACTGTTGCCTTGCTGTCTATTGCGGCATCAATATCACTGTATTTAATCTCATATATCTTTTTCTCGAATTTCAGTTTAAATGTTTTGCCGGTGATTGTACTGCCCAAGGCCTTATCAAGCTTTTGAGCGGCTTCATTCTTGTTGAGCCCCCCGATATTTGTATTCTCTACATAAACCCTTGAAGGCAATCGATTGTGCGAAATCAGAAAAACTAAAGTAAGACCTGCTGCAATCGCTAAGAAGGTCTGCATTAGAATTAGAAGAAAAATAGTCCGTTTTTTATGAGTTTTAAACACAAGGGTCACTCCATAAATGAATTAATAAGTTCATCTTTTGCAAACAATTCAATTAAATTAAAGAGTATAAAACAACGTAGTTTTATACTCCCTTTATCATCAATAAATGTTAAGCCTTGTTGTTCATAACAAGTTCAATCAGCTTCCCACTTGCTTTTGCCGCATCTATTATCTGATCGTCTATCAACACGCCTTCAGTTACAAGTATATTGCCTTGGTTATCTGTTATTGTTTTGGTAGCCCTTCTGCCATTAAGATACTGGCGTTGCCTTTGTTCGAATAAACTCGCCGCATTGCTTTGTTCTGAAGGATCATCAAGCTCTTCAGTATTCGCCTCAGTATAAACTTCATTTTCGGGAAACCCTCCCCCGAAAGCGGGGGCCTCCTGACCAGTGATGCTGCTTTCAGCATTATCACTGACTGTAATATTTTCCTGGGGAATCGAAGCATTTAAGACATTCTCCCCTTCGCTTGTCTGCTTCTCAGTAACATAAGCGGCTTCATTTTGAACCGGCATGTATTCATATGGCTGGTTAATATTATCAAATGTTGTCAGATTTTTTTTTTCGTTATCGGAGAAACCACCGCCGGATCCTAACTGTGTAGGTCTATCAAGTAATGAGCTCTCCACATCTTCTTTTACAACAATAAGATTTTTCCCAAAGGTTATAACAGATTCTCTGGGTATTATGCGTATTCTTTTCTGGGTGGCGTCTGCAATGAACTCAAGACCGGAAATCCTGCAAACATCATTTTCGTCAATGTAAATGTCGCCTATTTCACCAATCAGATTGCCTTTTTTAGTAAGCACCTTAGTTCCTTTGACCTGGACATTTTTCTGAATCAAATCTATTGCTGCAGGAATTTTGTTAATGTCTATTATAGCTGTTTCATCTTCTATTGTGAGAGCATATTCACCAATGCCTAGAATGTTCTCTGTAGGAATGACCCTTGTGCTTAGGCTTTGTATCCCGCCATCAACATCTATGTAGTCAATGGCTCCTTTATCAGCATTGATTATTATGCTTTTGACCTTTCCGATCTCCATACCGTCAGATATGCTGATAATAGGTAAGCTTATAATTTCCTGAGTCTTTTTCATTACTTGATATACCCCCTTAAATTTCACTTGCCTACGGTTAAATGATTGCATCAAGTATATGACAAGTTCCGTTCAATCTCCATCTTTACCGATTCATCCATCAAATCACCGTAATTGCTTATGTAACCTTCCAATATTTCCGCAGCCAATTCAGCTTGTCCCAAGTTCTTATACAATACACATATGTCAAGTATAATCCAGAAAACCAATTCCTTCTCAGGCCCTTTTTCCAAAGCATACATATAATTCAATACAGCTTCTTCATAATTGCCCTCTGTTTTAAGATCAAACGCTTTATCGATAAATTCCTCTATGGTTGGTGATTCGTTCGGTGAATCATCATTAATATTATCTGCATTTTTTTCTAAATTAATGTGTTGAATTTCCTGTTCGTTATTTAAACTGAAATCCTCACCGATTCCAAGCTCATCCATATTTATTGCATTATTTCCGTTTTTGTCGTAAGAATCGTCAAGGTGTAAACCATTTATATTAGGATTTGCTGTATCTTCGACAGCATCACCTATTATATCTATTGTTTCTACTCCCATTTTATCAATATTTTGTCCACTGTCAACAGATTTCTCAAAGATATTTTCATACCCCGCTTGCGTCATGTCAGTCTGTTTTTCAGTCTGATCGGGCTCAAAGGCTTGTAAAACAGCACCTTCCGGTTCCACTTCTTCCCCTGCTGTTTGTTCTTCGATGAATGCAAGTAAATTTTTCTTTCTATTCCATTTTTTCTTATTAGTGACATTTTCTTCGGATTCTTTTCCTTTTTCTCCTGAGGTAAAGGCCGATATCAGACCTGTTGATAAAAGGAGGGCTGCGGCGTATATGACCAATGAAATTACTACAGCCAAAATAAAATTTCTATCAAATGTCACTTGCCCGCTTTGGGAAATAAATCTGCCAAAAACAAACGGCATGGCAGCACTTATAATTATGGAACTAAAGGCAATTGCAAAAATAGTATGCAGGCTGAGCAGCTTATTTTTGTTTAAGAGTGCACCGAAAGCCACCGAAATGATAGCAACGATACCTAAAACAATAATGAAATATATAACCATACGTGCACCCTCCTACCCCATACCTTTTCTTATGTAAAAACAGATATTATTTTGAATAAAAACGGAAATAACATCAGATTATATTAAGCAAGCTGCCTTTTGTCTTTTAATATTCGATATAAAAAATAATAATTCCTGCTTTTTTTCAAAATAGAAAATAAAACTCGTTTATTATATCGGCATCATTTAAAAAAACTTCAATGAAATTTTTGGCATAAGGTCCTAATCCATAAATGTTTACTTTTTCAGCGATATATTTTAATATTATTAGGAATGCTATTATTGGAACTAATTTCAAACGGCGGTTGAGAAATGCAAAATAATAAATTTGAACAATTTTTAAAAAACAGACAGAGTCTCATAGACCAATATACTAAGGGTGACCTTACAAAGGATGAGTTTATCCGGGCAAACTATCAGTTTATAAACTCAATTGATATAAAGCCTTTTCAGCGGGTAGACAACGAAAAGAAAGCAATATACAATTACCAATACTATAATGTTCTTGCAAAGTACTATCAAAAGATGGCACATAACCTTAAAAAGTCCCACCAGGCCAGAGAAGAATATTTCGAGCTTGCCGACCATTATTATTTCAAAAAGGACCAGGCTACGGAGAAATTATTGAAGATAATTGATTTCCGCGGCGTTGAAGCATATTTCGTAAGAGTTAAGTCTCCGAACCTTAAAAAAAAGCTATTTGAAATGGTTTTTGAAGACTTTGACAACCTGGTGCTGCATTCGAAGAATGAACATATATTGCAAATGCTTAAAGAGGAAAATGTCTTTTCACCCGAGATACGAGATTCTGTTGTCGACAGCTATATCAACCAGAAATACTGAAAAAGATCCAAGAGGCAGGATGCCCCTTAGATCTTTTTAGTTTATTGTTTGCCAACAGTCATTCCATGCCCGATATCTTCTATAATACCGTTATCAGGAATTATTATCCCGGTTTCTTCGCTGTTTACCTTGACTGTGGTTTTTTTAGCTTTTTGCTTTGATAAAGCAGTGCTGATGACCGTATCCATATCTGAAGCAAAAACAAATTTGATCTTTTTCCTTACGTTCTCAGGAATATCGTCAATGTCCTTCCTGTTATCCATAGGGATTATGATTGTATCAATTCCCGCTCTATTCGCCGCAAGAACCTTTTCCTTCAAGCCTCCTATAGGAAGCACTCTTCCCCTGAGGGTAATTTCTCCGGTCATTGCAACATTCTTCTTTACAGGTATTCCTGTTAAAGCCGATATCATGGCTATGGCAAGAGTTATTCCTGCAGACGGCCCGTCCTTTGGAATAGCTCCTTCAGGTACGTGAACATGAATATCATACTTGTTGTGGAATTCCTTGTCTATCTTAAACTCATCAACTCTGGAACGGATAAAGCTCATACCCGCTTTCGCAGATTCTTTCATCACATCGCCGAGCTGTCCGGTCAGTTCAAGCTTGCCATTGCCGTTCATGAGGTTGACCTCGATAGAAAGGGTATCCCCTCCTACAGGAGTCCATGCAAGACCGGTTGCAATTCCGACCTCATCTTTTTCATTTGCCTTATCATATCTGAATCTTTTAGTCCCAAGGTATTTTTCCAAATTGGCGGAGGTCACCTTAAGCGATTTCCTGTTCTCTGATATCAGTGTTTTGGCAACCTTCCTGCATACAGTCGCAATCTCCCTTTCAAGGCTTCTTACTCCCGCTTCCCTGGTGTAAAAGTTTATGACATCCCTTACTGCAGGCTCATCCATTTTCATATTGCTCTTTTTCAGTCCGTGTGCTTTAATCTGTTTGGGCACCAGGTACTTCATTGCAATATTGACCTTTTCCTCTTCCGTGTAGCTTGTAATGTTTATAATCTCCATCCTGTCAAGCAGAGGTCTTGGGACTGTATCGAGATTATTGGCAGTCGTCAGGAACATGACATCCGAAAGGTCAAAAGGCAATTCCAGATAATGATCCCTGAATGCAAAGTTCTGCTCGCCGTCGAGAACCTCAAGCATGGCTGAAGCCGGGTCGCCCCTGAAATCACTGCTCATTTTGTCTATTTCATCCAATAGTATCAAAGGATTCTTTGAACCTGACTGTTTTACAGCCGTAATTATTCTTCCTGCCATTGCACCGACATAGGTCCTTCTGTGACCTCTTATTTCAGCCTCATCCTTCACTCCGCCCAGGGACATCCTTACGTAATTCCTGTTAAGGGCTTTCGCAATAGACTTCGCAATTGACGTCTTACCAACCCCCGGAGGGCCTGCAAGGCAAAGAATAGGGCCTTTGAGGCTGTTTTTGAGCTTCCTTATTGCCAGGTACTCAACTATTCTCTCTTTAACTTTTTCAAGTCCGTAGTGCTCGTCATCAAGGATCTCCTGAGCCTTCTTAAGGTCAATACTCTCCTCGGTAGTCTTATTCCAGGGAAGTTCCAGAATAAGATCAAGGTATGTTCTGATTACTGAACCTTCAGCCGAACCTGACGGCATCTTCAATAATCTGTCCAATTCCTTCAATACTTTCTTTTCTGCCTCTTCAGGAAGATCAGCTTCCTTCATTTTAGCCTTATATTCCTCAACCTCGCCTGTGATTCCGTCCTTGTCGCCAAGTTCGTTCTGAATCGCCTTAAGCTGTTCCCTCAGGTAGTATTCCTTTTGGGTTTTGTCTATCTGTTTGCGTACCTTTGCGCTTATGTTTTTTTCTATCTCGAGTATCTCTATTTCCTTCATCATTATTTCCAACAGCTTTTCCAATCTGTCTTTCGGGTGAAAAATATCAAGAATCTCCTGTTTTTGTTCAACCTTCAAAACCATATTGGATGTCACAATATCGGATAACTGTCCCGCATCATCAATTGAAGTAACAGACAAAACTGTTTCCGGAGTTACCCTTCCGCTCAGCTTGCTGTATTCTTCGAAGGTTGAGACAACCTTTCTTTTAATGGCTTCAAGTTCAACCTCGTTCTCCTGCCCTGTAACATAAATCCTTTCAATTACCTCTGCCATGAAGAAAGGCTCTGTTTGGGTATATTCACCTATTTCAGCCCTGCTTATACCTTCAACAAGCACCCTTATGGTTTCCCCCGGAAGCTTCAGGAGCTGTTTGACCTTCGATATGGTACCAACATTGAAAATTTCCTCTTCGCCCGGCGAATCATTCTTAGCATCCTTCTGTGTGACAAGGAAAATCAGTTGGTTGTTTATCATAGCTTCTTCCAAAGCCTTAATGGATTTTACCCTGCCTACATCAAAATGCAAAATCATATAAGGAAACACTGTAAGACCCCTGAGAGGTAAAAGCGGCAGAACCTGTTTTTTTACAATTTTCTTAGCCTCAGACATTTGACCATCCCCTCTTTTTAACGTCTGTATCGTAAATTTAATCTATATATTCCCTTTTCATATCAGATATTATCAAATTAATTTCTTGAAAGTGGAATAAAAGAACTACAATGTTCTAATCGTCATCATTATAACCTTAACACTTTTTTATTTCAATTGTTTTATATGGAATAACAGGGAGCGCTTACTTATCTTCGGCAATTGCCGCTATTTTGCTGCAATTATCAAGTATACATGCGACTTCGGATTCATTGGGAATATGATTTCCATATCTGACTTCTTCATAGATGCCTGTAGCTTCTGATAAGGATCCTTCTATTCCTTTCAAGGCCGATGCCTTTTTTAGAATATCATTTGAAGTACTGGATTTTTTGATATCTATCTTCAGCTCTTTAAGCTTGGCTAATATTATTGAGTATATATATCTTACCTTTGAGACAGGATCCGATATTTCAGAGACCTTTTTTAGTGATCTTTTTTCTTTTTTAACTTTTGGGATTGGATTACTATGAGTCTTTACAACTATTTCTTCTACTTCGTCGTAAAAATCATCATTCTCCACAGAATTTCTATTGCCCTTATCTTTTAATTTACTTTTAATAAAGCAGAATATCTTATAAAGGAAATACAGTAAAACAATTATCGCCAGTATAAGGAGCAGGATTTCCAAAGCAATGCCCAGATAATTGGTTTTAGGGTGTTTGTTGTGCACCGCCGGGTTATTATTGGATTGCTTTTTGCTAAGTTCTGTTACGGAATTGTCTATTCCGGTTCCTAATCTTAAAAAGAAATTGCTTAGTGCTGCTTTAAGGTATGCTAAGACCTTTAAGACATCTCGCATGCTGAAAAGGAGCAGAATAGCTGAAAAAAATAAAATTATTGAAGTCAGATTAAACTTTTGTGCATTCCCGGAAGAATCACGGAACTTTTTTTCAGAGCCCGCAAACAATTTGTCGGTATTGGCCTGTATAAGAACTACTATGGACAATAATATAAATGCAAGGGCAAAGTACAGGATAATCGCACCATCGGCCGCTAAGTCGAAGATTATGTATGACACTGTGACCAAAAGTGCCCCTAAGGCTATTTTTCTCTCACTAAGCATTTCACTATACTCATTCCGATATCCTGAAAGCCCTATGATATAAGAAACCATTGCGATTATAAGCTTTAACGCAATACGCCAATTTGCAACATTCTCTGATGATATTTTTGAACTGACCGATGCAATCTGAAAGTCTCTGAAAAAGACAAGCACAACCACCGCCGGTATTATTAAGGAACAATACACAAAAATCTTTGAACGCCTGTTTATCAAGGCTGCAGTCAGAAATCCTGCAAGAGCAAATGAAAAGGCAAATACAGCACCCCTGCCCCCCCAAAAATCCCTGACCGGCAAATTGATCAGCATTGCGACGGGATAAAAAAATGCCATAACCCCTATAGTAGAAATGATTTTCATGATTGCACCTGATTTATTCATTTCAAGCATCCCCTAAAATAAAGAATTCATTCTCTCTTTAGACATACATATAAGTTGAAAATAATTATGTACTGATTATTTAATTCAACTTATACACTTCAATATCTTCCGGAACTGCGGCTTTTACGGTTTCATCAAGAAGCATCAGCGTAATACGGTTTGATGCAGCAGATAGTTTCCTGATATTCTCTATTACAGCGTCGGTAATATAAGCAGTTATTACATAAACATGAGAGTTTTCGATCTGGTCTCCGATTTCCCCCAGAAAAAGTTCAAAGTCCTTTGCAGCTTTAAGTTTTAGTTTTGCTAGAACTTCCATCAAATCAAAAAAGTGCTCCGTACCTCCTGCTTCCTTTGTAATAGTCGTCATATTACCGGCTTTTGAATCAGATCCGTTAACCATCAGCCTTGCAGGCATCCCCATACGTGTGGCCCTGTCAAGTATTGAGGCAGCCGCTTTTATACCAAATTCAACTTTATTTTTATCCCCAAAATCCGAATACTCGTTTTCAAAAGACTGTATGTTAAGTATCAAACAAAGGCTCAACTGGGAAGTGAAGTCATTTTTTTTAACCATAATATGACCCGTCCTGGCTGTCGCACTCCAGTTTACTTTGTTCATTGAGTCTCTTGGGGTATATTCCCTTGCTCCCGCAACAAGAAACGGGTCATCTACAATCCAACGTTTTACAATAGTGTTGCCCTGAATGAAATTTACAGGAATAAAATACTCCTCAAGATCGATAAGCGACGGATACACCTTAATAGTTTCATTTACCGAGACCGCAATAGAGGTCGTGCTGAAGCCTATCAGGTCAGACCCCAGAAAAGTAACGTTTTCTATTTCATAGACTCCTCTTTTAAGACATTTAAGCCTCCATCGCCTTGTCACCTTCTGGAAGCCCTTAAGAAAAAAGCTGCTTGTAGCATACCTTCCTTCCTGTGTTACATGTGAAAAAGAATCGGCAAAATCCAGCCATCTTGAGGAGTGAATACTTACCTTAAGCCATGGAACCGGAAGCCGCTTACAGTTTTCAACGGTTTCTACAAGCTGGAGTTCATCTCCCTCATATGCCTCTGATCTGCTGAAGCGGCATTTGTAATTAAGATTTATAAATGTTCTTTTTTTAAAAAGAATACTTTGAAGTATAAAAACAGCAGCGGTAATCAATATCAATACAATTAGATCCATAATAGCCTCTTTTCAAGCTGCAATAGTAAAGACATGTTTCACTGGATCAAAAGTCCTCCAAGGGGGCCTTGACCGTATTTAAAATCTCTTCTATTACCAACTCAGAAGGCCTCTTGCCTTCTCTGAAAATTGCCTGTCCCTTCATAAGGATTCTGTGGGACAAAACATTTACGGCAACATATTTGACATCATCAGGCGTCACAAAATTTCTGTCCATAAAAACAGCTCTGACCTGAGCAGCCTTCATAAGCGCAATGCTTCCTCTCGGACTGACTCCCAGCGAAATTCGGTCGTTTTTTCTTGTTGCTTCGATTATTTCAATTATGTATTCCTTAACCGCATCATTTATTCCTACAGAAAGACATTCTGCCTGTGCCTCTAAGATTTCTCCGGCCTCAGCCACAGCTTCGACAGAAGGGAAAGGGCTCCCCGTCTGAAACCTGTCAAGTATTTCTTTACCTTCGGCAGGTAAAGGATAACCCATTTTCAGTTTCATAAAGAATCTGTCCAGCTGTGCTTCGGGAAGCGGAAAGGTTCCCTGAGTTTCAACGGGGTTCTGTGTTGCAATAACAAGAAAGGGCCCTTTTAATTCCATTGTTTCTCCGTCTATTGTCACTTGTCTTTCTTCCATGCATTCAAGAAGGCTGGACTGGGTTCTTGGCGTAGCCCTGTTAATCTCATCCGCAAGAACTATATTAGAAAAAACAGGCCCCGGTCTGAATACAAATTCACCTTGCTTCTGGTTGAAATAATTTATGCCCGTTAAATCCGTCGGCAGCAGATCAGGTGTAAACTGTATCCTCTTAAAATCGCAATCTATAGATTTTGCCAGGCATTTAGCCAGCATTGTCTTTCCTACACCGGGAACATCCTCAAGAAGAATATGCCCCTGGCAAAACAGTGAAATAAGCATCAGATCGATTATATCGTCTTTACCGACTATAACCTTGGTGATGTTTCCTTTTATCCTTTCACCCAGTGCTTTAATTTGACTCAGTTCCATTTGCCGCACTCCTCCATCCGTACTTTTTTTTGCATAAGCCTACTTTATATTCCACGTATTCAATTCTAACATATTATTTTCATATTATAGTGTCTGTTTTTCGGCTATATGGTGTCTTTTTTTATGTTTTTTAAAATGGCAAGTTTCAAAAAAAAATGGCTGCATCTCAATTATCAATGCAACCGTTTCTGTACTATTTATTTCAAACCTTCAGCAAACTTCTCCCCAAATTCAACGCAAGCTTTAAGTTCTTCATCAGTAGGCCTGTATTTGAACTGCATAGGTTCATTCACAACCTTCACTCCGCTTTCTTCAAGGCTTTTAGTAATAATTTTAGCACCCTCTCCGCTCCATCCGTAGCTTCCGAAAGCTGCTCCGACCTTACCCCTGAACTTATGTCCCTTTATATCGTCCAGAAGAGATGCAACGGAACGAAGAACCGTGTTGTTAACTGTGCAGGTGCCGATAATGATACCCTTTGCTTTAAATATTTCTGTTATTAAGTCGCTTCTATCAGTGAGTTCACTATGATATATCTTGTATTTTACCCCTTTGTTTGATAGTCCACGCCCAATTGCGTCAGCCATATGACGAGTAGACTCATACATGGTATCGTAAGTAATAACGACATTGCCTTCGTTGTAATCCTGAGACCACTCATAATATTTTTCAATAATTTGAAGGGGATTGTCTCTCCATATTACACCATGGCTCGGAGCAATCATACTTATAGGAAGATTTAATGCTTTGATCTGCTCTATTTTCTTCTTGATCAGCGGACTGAAAGGTGTCAGGATGTTAGCATAATACTTGATAGCCTCCTGATACAGTTCGCAGTTGTCCACCTCATCGTTAAAAAACGATGGGGGTGCAAAATGCTGTCCGAATGCATCATTTGAAAGAACAAGCTCAGCTCCCTTTACATATGTAAGCATGCTGTCAGGCCAGTGAATCATCTGCATTTCAACAAAAACGAGATCATACTCTCCAATATTTATAGTATCTCCGGTCTTGACTATGTTAAAGTTCCAATCCTTATGAAAATGCTTCTTTATTATCTCAGCGCCATTTTTTGTACAATATATCGGTGTATCGGGAATGACTGACATAATGTGTCCCAAGCTGCCCCCGTGATCAGGCTCGATATGGTTTATTACGATCATATCAATATTTTTAAGTCCGACTTCGTTTTCAAGCCTTTCGGCAAATTCCTCCTTATAGGGATACCAGACCGTATCTACAAGCACTGTCTTTTTATCCTTTATTAGGAAGGAATTATATGTTGACCCCCGATGGGTTGACAATTCATGACCGTGAAACGACCTTAATTCCCAATCCCTTATTCCTGTCCAAAAAACATTTTTCTTAATTTCCTGCATTGTATCAGCTCCTTGGTAAAAGTTTATTTAAATTATAATGAGTTCTTCCGTAACGTTATTATATATTCCCATTATAAATCAATTTAAACTTTTTTAATACAGGCTGCCCGGAACTAAAATATCATTATTTGGAGTTCTGTTATAAATTTTTTCGGACTTCTGGGCAGGATCATGCCCGGGCCCTTCAAATAAATTTCTCTGGATGGGACTGCGGCCTTTTGATGAGCGGAATTAATATAATCAATAATCTGCTTGTAGGCTTCACCTATAGAATCGTAGGAACCCTTATGTATTATTGTGACTGCTTTCCCGCCTTTCAGCAGCCTGCATGAGATTCCTTCCCCTGTCACTGCCTTTTTAACCGGAACACAAACCTCCATATCCGCATCATTTTCTCTGAATTCGTTGTCATAGTATAGAGAAAAAGGGGCTCCTGCACTATACCTTCCGCAGCCTTTAAACAGCTTTGAAAAAGCTTGTCCGCAGTCAGCATACCTTCCTTTGAATCTTATTGACGCAATAAGGATATCCTGTATTTCCTTTATAACTATATCTTCCCTTCTGTCAGTCATCTTAATTTCCACCTCATGTCTTGAACGCTCAATGAAGGAATCCAGTTTTTTATATATCCGATCGTACTTATCCAGTTTATCTTTTATTACATTAATTTTTAAAGTGATGTATCCTGTTATATCAGAATCATCCGTAGAGTGTTCCAATATCTCTTTTATATCCTTCAAGGAAAATTCCAATTCTTTTAACTGTTCGATTATCCTGGCTTTTTCAAGAGAACTTTCGTCATAGTACCTGTAGCCGGATTCGTCATCAATCCTTACGGGAGAAAGAAGCCCGTATTCATGATAATATCTGAGCGTCTTTATACTTAATCTTGATATTTTTGAAAAGTCACCTATCTGGTATTCCATTTATGTGATTCCCCCTTGGATTTGTTTGAATTCATTTTATCACAAATCCACAGAGGAACCTATTTTCGATATTATTTCAAGCCAAATAATCCGGCTGCATTCTGCCCCAGTATGAGCTTTTTATCGTCATCGCTTATATTGAGGCTGTTAATCCTTTCAATATCCCCTTTGGGATCTATCCAAGGATAATCACTGCCAAACAGGATCCTTTCTGCACCGATGGTCCTGATCAGCTCTACAGCTTCATTATCATCAAGCCTACTGTCACTGTTTATATACGAGATTGCAACCGCAGTATCAAACATTACACCAGGGTACTTTTTAGCTATTTCTATTGTTTGGTCCCAAAAACCATTACCGAGATGAGCCAGTATCAATTTGAGCTTCGGGAACTCTTCAAGGACACTCAGCCACCTTTTTGGTTCACCGTAATGTGTTGTCTCATCCTGTATGACATTGATTCCTGAGTGGGCTGTTATAGGCAAATCATGGTCAACAAGCCACTGATATACAGGCCGCATCCTCTTATCATCAGGAGCAAATTTTTGTGCAATGGGGTGTATTTTCAATCCCTTCATTCCCCATTCCAGTTTATGTTCAAGTTCTTCTACAGGCTTTTTGCCCTTCATTGTCGGGCTTACGGAAACAAAAGGTATCAGCATAGGGTATTTGGCCGGTTTATTTCGGCCCGGCCTGGTTATAGCGACAGTCCAGAAGTTATTGTTCTTAAGCTGGTTGTCAGGAGCGAAACTTAATACCACTCCTTTGTCTATCCCTGCTCTTTTCATATCTTCCACATACTCATCAGGTGTCCCCAAGCTGACATAATGTGCAACGCCTTTATCTTTCATTCCTTCTCCATACTGCTCATCAAAGCTTTCCAGCACCATCTTCCCGACCTCTTTTGTAGGAAAAAGATGCACATGAGAGTCAATAATCATATATACCGCCTCCTTTGTCTGATTTATATTGTAGTGTCTCCAGTAACCGGAGAGTCAATAGTTTTTATACTTTATTGCAGGCTTAATTCCCATTATGGTATAATTCGGTATCAGAATTTACGAAAGGCATGTATCTAATGAGTTATACTATAAAAAAAGGAACACTCCAGAATCTTGAAGCATGCACAACAGCTCTTATAAACTCCGAGCTTGGCAAACAGTACTTCCACTGCTGGGAGAATTCCCAATCTGCTTTAGTTGAAGGGTTTGAGAAAGAAGAAATTTATGTTGCCCTAAATGAGGATAACACCTGTCTGGGTTTCATATGGTTTATTTTTAAGGGAGCCTTCCACAGTTACCCTTACCTTCACATCATTGCTGTAAGGGAAGAATACCGTGGAATGGGAATCGGGAAAGGATTAATCAAATTTTTTGAAGCTCAGGTTATTAAGATTGCTGATAAAGCATTTCTGGTTGTAGCTGATTTTAACCCCGAAGCAAAGAAGCTGTATGTGAATTTAGGTTACCGGCAAGTAGGTGAAATTCCCAGTCTTTATAAAAGCGGAGTAACCGAATATATTATGATGAAGGTGCTGAAATAAATAGTGGCTGATTAAGCTGAGGTCAGAAGACTTTCTCCAACCCCAGCTTAAACCCTGATTATTTAATACTGTCAATATATTTTGCCATCCTTATGAACTCCAGCTTTACAAAATTAGTATTTAACTTTTTTTCCTTAAAGGCTTTTTTCCATAAGTCCGGATTGTTTATCATAAACCCGCCGTCCTTGAAAGGCGTATTCGAAAGGATGTCGATAGCTTCGTCAATCGACATGTCTGCCTGGGATAGCCTGTCAATTTCATTTTGAACCGCAAGTCTGAAATCATTTACCGTCTTTCCATACTCGGCAAAATAAGCATCCGGGTCGACATGTGTACTCTGATGCCATAACAAAGTCACCTCGTGGTGGCTCATGAGGTTTCCTTTTTCAACAGGCAGTCCTTTTTTATACACCGGAGCAATGATTTTTGTTTGTTTGATTACAGTAACGAATTTATATGCAAAATACCACACAGCCCTATCCCATACGTTTTTGAAATATGTGACGTCATGCTTTTGGGGCATGCACAGCTCAACCCCGATATAGTGATCATTTGCAATACGTCCGGCGTGCCACGCCTTCTCCACCTTACCTGGGTCTAGTGTTACAAACTCGGCAATCGTAGTATTATCTATATATGCACTCCCCGAAGCATTCCTATTCCCGGTATTCAGATAATGAAACTCATCTTTCACTGCAGCTCCCGGGTCAGCCGTGCAATGTACCACCATACCCCATAAATCCGTCAGATGAACACCGGGACTATAATTGTAATTTATATGCTCTTTTAAAATGTTATACGGCATAAAATACTCCCCCTTCAGGAATCATCTTGAGAAGTATGGTTTGTCAGAGAGATTGAACTTTCTATCGGCTCCGAGATTATATCACTTGCCTCAGATTTTAGGTCAACAGAGGGCTTTGCTGACACTTGCTTCATTTCGAAAACCGCCGCCTCTATCAGATGATCAATATCATCTGCACTGAAAAGAAACCCCAGCTTTTTCTTCAACAAGTCAGCAACAATCTTCTTTTTTTCAGCCCCTTCTATCGTTAATGTCTGTTCTATAGATTTTACAAAAATCTGAGCAAATTGCACCCCTAGCTTTGACTTAATGAATCTTAAACCGTAATAAGCCACAGTAAATATTATAATCTGCACAAGAACCGAAATGATGTCCATACCTGCAGTTGCCAGATTCGATAATAGTTCGTTCATATATTAAGCAGCCTCCTTTTATACCTATATACTCAATATATGACTTTACATAAAATACTGTGTAATAATAATCTTCACATAAATCTAAATAGAAAAAATATCTTGACATGACAGCCTTTAGGCATTATCCTGTTAATTGTCAACCTTATTTATAATTCTAGTTAACAATATGGAGGAGCTATGCAGAACAAGACTTACAAAATGATTTTAGTATCACTATTTGCAGCACTTACAGCAATCGGAGCCTTTTTTAAGATACCCTTACCGCCTGTACCGTTTACTTTACAAATCTTTTTTGTGATATTGGCAGGAATGATTTTAGGCTCCCGTTTAGGATTTGCATCACAAGCGATATACGTAGCGATAGGATTGGTAGGTGTTCCCGTATTTGCAAACGGCGGGGGAATAGAATATGTCAATAACCCAACCTTCGGTTTTCTTTTGGGGTTTGCACTGACAGCCTTTATTGTCGGCTTCATAACAGAAAAGAGTTCCAAACCTACAATGGTTACATATACGGTTGCTTCATTTATAGGCGTTCTTGCTGCCTATGCAGTAGGCATACCCTATTTATATATGATTCTGAAATTCGTACTGCATGTAGACAAAGATTTCTCAACTATTATAGTTAAGTACTTCCTGTTATATCTGCCATGGGATATTGTAAAGATTATTGTCGCTTCATGGGTAGCGAAGGAAGTTACGAGAAGGGTAAAAGTAGTTGCGAGGTAAACTTCCCCTCTTTTGTAAAGAGAGGGTCGGGGGTGAGTTAAAAATCGCTTAAGATTGAAGAGTTGTAAATAGATGTCAAGAAAAAATCCATAAAAAAAACCGATTCGTTAGAATCGGTTTTTTCTATATATGATTATTATTCAATAATCTTTGTAACAACGCCTGATCCAACAGTTCTTCCGCCTTCACGGATAGCGAACCTGAGTCCTTCTTCCATAGCGATAGTAGTGATCAGCTTGATTGTCATCTTGATGTGGTCACCAGGCATACACATTTCTGTGCCCTGTGGCAATTCAGCAACACCAGTAACGTCTGTTGTTCTGAAATAGAACTGTGGTCTGTAACCATTGAAGAAAGGAGTATGTCTTCCACCTTCTTCTTTAGTCAATACATAAACCTGACCTTCAAAATGAGTGTGAGGTTTGATTGATCCCGGTTTAGCAAGAACCTGTCCTCTTTCGATTTCATTTCTCTGAACACCTCTTAAAAGAGCACCGATGTTATCACCGGCAACAGCTGAATCAAGAAGCTTTCTGAACATTTCAACACCTGTTACAACTGTCTTCTTTGGAGCTTCTGCCAAACCAACGATTTCAACTTCTTCTCCAACCTTCAATACGCCTCTTTCAACCCTACCAGTAGCAACTGTACCACGGCCTGTGATGGAGAATACATCTTCGACAGGCATGATAAATGGCTTGTCAGTTGGTCTTTCAGGAGTTGGAATGTATTTATCTACTGCATCCATAAGCTTCATGATTGGAGCGTATTCAGTAGCATTAATGTCAGTTGAAGTTGATTCAAGAGCTACAAGAGCTGAACCTCTAATGATCGGAATATCATCACCTGGGAATTCATATGCTGACAAGAGTTCTCTTAATTCCATTTCAACCAATTCGATCAATTCTTCGTCATCAACCATATCACATTTGTTCAAGAAAACAACTATGTATGGTACGCCAACCTGACGAGCCAAGATAATGTGTTCTCTTGTCTGAGGCATTGGGCCGTCAGCAGCTGAAACAACAAGGATAGCTCCGTCCATCTGAGCAGCACCTGTGATCATGTTTTTAACATAGTCAGCGTGGCCAGGGCAGTCAACGTGAGCATAGTGCCTTGCATCAGTTTCATATTCAACGTGAGCAGTTGAAATTGTGATACCTCTTTCTCTTTCTTCCGGAGCCTTGTCAATTTGGTCATATGCAGTATATTGAGCCTTTCCCGAGAAGCCTAAAACCTTTGTAATAGCAGCTGTAAGGGAAGTCTTGCCGTGGTCAACGTGACCTATTGTTCCAATATTGACATGGGGCTTCGTTCTTTCAAATTTAGCTTTTGCCATTATTAATTCTCCTCCTTTTTCAGTAAAAGTACTGATTATGAATTGTTAATTTAAATTATATTTGAATTTACCACAGGAATCATACATCATTTGATGTATAATCCCTGCTTATAAATACCTTATAGTATTGCAGTATACCCTATAATGTATAAACATTTTATACTGATATCCATAATATTGCAACAGGGTATTTTATCTCTTTGCAACCCTTCCGTTAAGCACTGTTTCCTGGATGCTCTTCGGAACTTCTTCAAAGTGGCTCTTCTCCATAGAGAAGGTTCCTCTACCCTGTGTTCTTGAACGAAGAGTTGTTGCATATCCGAACATTTCAGACAACGGAACATGTGCTCTTATGTTCTGAGCACCCGACCTTGCTTCCATGCCTTCTATTCTTCCCCTTCTTGAGTTCAAATCACCCATTACGTCACCCATGTACTCTTCAGGTACCTGAACGTCAACCTTCATAATAGGTTCAAGCAATACCGGGCTTGCCTTTTGGCAGCCTTCCTTGAAGGCCATTGATCCGGCAATTTTAAACGCCATTTCTGAGGAGTCAACTTCATGGTATGAACCATCGACAAGAGTTACTTTTACGTCAACAACCTGATAGCCGCCGAGGATACCATTGTTCATAGCTCCCTGAATACCGGCATCAATAGCTGGTATATATTCCTTCGGAATAACACCGCCGACGATCTTGTTAACAAATTCGTAACCTGATCCGGGTTCCCTAGGTTCAATTTCAATGACACAATGACCGTATTGACCTTTACCACCGGACTGCCTTGCGTATTTGCATTCATTTCTGACAGGCTTTCTGATTGTCTCCTTGTAAGAAACCTGTGGGTTACCTACATTGGCTTCAACCTTAAACTCCCTCATCAAACGGTCAACAATGATCTCGAGGTGGAGTTCACCCATACCTTCAATGATTGTTTGCCCTGTTTCCGGATCTGTTGAAACCCTAAAGGTTGGGTCTTCTTCAGCCAGTTTTGCAAGCGCTATGCCCATCTTTTCCTGTCCTGCCTTTGTTTTAGGCTCAACAGCAACAGATATAACCGGTTCCGGGAATTCCATAGATTCAAGTATAACGGGATTATCTTCTACACAAAGAGTATCTCCTGTTGTTGTATCTTTAAGACCAACAGCAGCAGCAATATCTCCCGAATAAACTGTGGTAATTTCCTCCCTATGGTTGGCATGCATCTGCAGAATTCTTCCTATTCTTTCCCTCTTGTTCTTTGTAGAATTAAGTACATATGATCCTGAATTAAGAGATCCGGAATAGACCCTGAAGAAGCAAAGCTTTCCGACATACGGGTCAGTCATAATCTTAAACGCAAGAGCTGAGAACGGCCCATTGTCATCAGCAGGCCTTTCGATTTCCTCTTCGCCATCCATTGTAACGCCTTTAATTGCAGGTATGTCCAATGGGGACGGCATGTAATCAAGAACAGCATCCAGCAGCTGCTGTACGCCTTTATTCTTGTATGAAGAACCACAAGCTACCGGAATAATTTTAACGGCAATTGTAGCACTCCTAATGCCTGCACGTAATTCCTCTTCAGTCAGTTCTTCACCTTCGAGGTATTTCATCATTAATTCTTCGTCTTGTTCAGCAACAGCTTCAATCAAAATGTTTCGATATTCTTCTACAACATCTTTCATATCATCTGGGATAGGACCTTCTTCAATTACTTTTCCCAAGTCGTCTTTGTAGAAATATGCTTTCATTGTAACAAGGTCTACAGCTCCCTGGAAATAATCCTCTTTGCCTATTGGTAATTGAATCGGAACAGCATTGGCTTGCAGTCTGTCCTTCATCATCTTTATACAATTGTAAAAATCGGCTCCCATTATATCCATCTTATTGACATATGCAATACGTGGAACACCATATTTGTCAGCCTGCCTCCAAACGGTTTCAGACTGTGGTTCTACGCCACCCTTTGCACAGAAAAGTGTTACTGAACCATCGAGAACTCGAAGAGATCTTTCAACTTCGACTGTAAAGTCAACGTGCCCCGGCGTATCAATAATATTAATTCTATTACCTTTCCATTCAGCAGTAGTAGCAGCCGAAGTAATAGTAATACCTCTTTCCTGCTCCTGCTCCATCCAGTCCATGGTGGCAGAGCCGTCATGGGTTTCGCCAAGCTTGTGTGTCTTACCGGTGTAATAAAGAATTCTTTCGGTGGTAGTCGTTTTGCCGGCGTCGATGTGAGCCATGATACCAATATTTCGCGTGTGTTCAAGCGTATATTCTCTTGGCATGTTTAAGCTCCTTAAATAAATTTTTGTTGTTCAGTTTGATACTCGCTGCGAACAATTCGTCGGCAAAATGATCAATATCTGTAGTGTGCGAAAGCCTTGTTGGCTTCTGCCATCTTGTGCATTTCGTCTTTCTTCTTGACGGAGGCGCCTGTATTGTTTATGGCGTCCATTATTTCTCCGGCAAGTCTTTCGGACATGTTGCGCTCGCCGCGTTTTCTTGAGAAAAGCACGAGCCATCTAAGTCCCAGAGTCTGTCTTCTTTCGGGGCGAACCTCCATCGGGACCTGGTAAGTCGAACCGCCGACTCTGCGAGCCTTGACTTCAAGTACGGGCATGATGTTGTTCAATGCTTCCGTAAATGCGTCAAGAGCAGGCTTTCCCGTTTTGCTTTCAACCGTTGCGAATGCGTCGTAAACGATCTTCTGAGCTACGCCCTTTTTGCCGTCTTCCATAACGTTGTTGATGAGCTTTGTAACTACTTTGGAGTTATAAAGCGGATCCGGCAAGACATCTCTCTTGGAAATCTGACCTCTTCTTGGCACTGTTATTCCCTCCTTCACATAAAATGAATATCATAGGTACTCGAAAGTTTCCTCCCGCTGTGCTTTGTCATTTTGAAAAGATGCTCTGCCGTCCGCCCGCACATATTTGCGCGGGTAATATAAACATATTATCTATCAAAAGCAAAAGCGCTTGCGATAAGATTTTAATACCTTTTCCGCATTTGTTATGCGGTCTTATTTTGCGGCTTTCTTGCCGCGCTTTGCACCGTACAGAGAACGTCCCTGTTTACGGTTGGCAACGCCCTGTGCATCAAGCGTACCGCGAATGATGTGATAACGTACGCCGGGCAGGTCACGTACTCTGCCGCCTCTTATAAGAACAACCGAGTGTTCCTGAAGGTTGTGGCCTATACCGGGGATGTAGCATGTCGCCTCAAGACCGTTTGTAAGTCTTACTCTGGCAATCTTACGGAGAGCGGAGTTAGGCTTTTTAGGGGTCTGCGTCGTCACCTTTGTGCATACGCCTCTCTTCTGCGGCGAGCTGAGATCGGTTGTCGACTTCTTGATGGAGTTGAAACCTTTCTGAAGCACGGGAGCTTTGGACTTGTACTGACGTTCCTGACGACCGTTGCGGACAAGCTGGTTAAAGGTAGGCATTAATCATTTCCTCCTTTCGTTTTTAATAAATAAAATGTTTATATATCTATCCTTTCGGGCGGTTCCGAAAGACAGATACCGTTTTTTGTGCAAATGTGCGCACTTTTAATCACACACTTACATATCTTATATAATACCATCAGAAAGTCGTTTTGTCAACGGAATTTTCAGAAATTTTCTCTCTTATAAAGAGTATTATTTCCGTTTTTTTGCACAAAAATCAAAGGCACGCGCATTTTTGACGCATGCCTTTTGTTTTTAACTGTGTTTTTCGCTCAAGCTCACCGAATGTCGAGGTTTATTGGCATAAGACCGCGACGACGGTAAAGCTGTTCTTCTTCGTCTTCGGGCTTGGGTGCACGTTCGACTTCAACATCGCGATAGCATGCAAGTCCCGTTCCTGCAGGAATGAGCTTACCAATGATAACGTTCTCTTTAAGTCCGAGAAGGTTATCGACCTTACCCTTGATTGCAGCGTCCGTAAGAACCTTCGTTGTTTCCTGGAATGAAGCCGCAGAAAGGAACGAATCCGTCTGAAGAGCTGCCTTTGTGATACCGAGAAGAACGGGAGTTGCCGTAGCGGGACGGAGCGTTCTTTCGCCTGCGGCGATTCTGCGTTCGATCTCTTCGTTCTCCGAAACAAATTCGGTTATATCTGCCATGCTTCCCGTAAGAAGCGTCGTGTCTCCGCCGTCCTCGATTCTCACCTTTCTTGTCATCTGACGAGCGATAACCTCAATATGCTTATCGTTTATCTTGATGCTCTGTGAACGGTAAACTCGCTGAACTTCACGGATGATATAATCATAAACCGCGTCAAGACCGTTGATTCTTGTAATATCCGCAAGGCTCATATTACCTTCCGTAATCGCATCGCCGCGCGATACATAAGAGCCTTCCGAAACAAGTATCTTTGTTCCGAACGGAATGGGATATACCGTTTCCTCGCCTTCGGCTGTGGTAACGATAACGTTTCTTGTCTTCTTTGCGTCTGCAATTCTGACAGTACCGTCGACTTCGGCAATCGTAGCCGTTTTCTTCGGTCTGCGTGCTTCAAAGAGTTCTTCGACTCTCGGAAGACCCTGAGTAATATCCGATCCCGCGATACCGCCGGTATGGAAAGTTCTCATCGTAAGCTGTGTACCGGGTTCGCCGATAGACTGAGCTGCGATTATACCTACCGCCTCACCTACGCTGACAGTCTTTCCTGAAGCCATGTCCGAACCGTAGCAGTGAGCGCATACGCCGTGCTTTGATTTACATTTGAGTATCGAACGAACGTGTACTCTTTCGGCGCCGGAAGCAACGATCTTCTTCGCCGTATCGGGAGTGATAAACTCGCCGTCATGAGCGATAACCTCGCCCGTTGTTTTGTCAACGACGTCGCCGATAAGATATCTTCCGGGCAGACGGTCTTCAAGTGGCTCGATAACAGAGTTGCCGTCCTTTACGTCGCTCACCCAGATGCCTTCTCTTGTTCCGCAGTCGTCCTCTCTCACGATGACATCCTGTGAAACATCGACAAGACGTCTTGTAAGGTAACCGGAGTCAGCCGTTTTAAGAGCCGTATCCGAAAGCGACTTACGGGAACCTCTTGCACCGATGAAGTACTCAAGAACGTTAAGTCCTTCACGGAAGTTCGACTTAATCGGTATTTCCATTGTTTTACCGGTTGCGGAGAACATAAGTCCACGCATACCTGCCAGCTGTTTCATCTGCGCGATAGAACCACGCGCACCTGAGTCAGCCATCATCTTTATCGGGTTATATCTGGAGAGGCACGCAAGAAGCGCTTCCTCAACCTTCTTTGTTGTTTCTTCCCAAACCTTGATTACGCTGTCATAGCGCTCCTTGTCGGAAAGAAGACCGCGACGGAAGTTCTTTGTTATCTGTTCAACTTCGTGTTCAGCCGCAGCAATAAGCTCTTTCTTCTCCTCCGGAACCGTCATATCGCTTACGGAGATGGAGATAGAAGCCTTTGTGGAATATTTGAAGCCGTTGGCTTTGATATCGTCAAGCACCTGAGCGGTAACAGTAGGACCGTGTTTCTTTATCGTGCGGTCAACTATCTCGCCGAGCTGTTTTTTCGCCGTCGGGAAAGCGACCTCAAGATCGAGAAGCTTTGCAGGATCGCTTCTGTCAACAAATCCGAGATCCTGAGGAATCGGCTTGTTGAATATAAGACGACCGAGCGTAGCATCTATTATTCCCGTGTGAACCACGCCGTCTATTTCTTTTGAAACTCTGACCTTTATAGGTGCGTGAATTCCGAGATATCCGTTTTCATAAGCCATCATAGCTTCGTCGAAATCGCGATAAAAACCGCCCTCGCCCTTTTCGCCCGCACGGTCTATCGTAAGATAGTAAGAACCGAGCACCATGTCCTGAGAAGGAACGGTAACGGCTTTACCGTCGGCAGGTTTAAGGAAGTTGTTCGCCGAAAGCATAAGGAATCTCGCCTCTGCCTGAGCTTCGCTTGAAAGCGGAACGTGAACAGGCATCTGGTCGCCGTCGAAGTCGGCGTTGAACGCCGTACAAACAAGCGGGTGAAGCTTTATTGCTCTGCCTTCAACAAGTATCGGCTCGAACGCCTGAATCGACAGGCGGTGAAGCGTAGGAGCACGGTTGAGAAGAACAGGATGATCCTTTATTACGTTTTCAAGAGCGTCCCATACTTCGGGGCTTACTCTTTCGACTTTCTTCTTTGCATCCTTGATGTTCGACGCATTCTGCGTTTCAACAAGGCGTTTCATAACGAACGGCTTGAAGAGCTCAAGCGCCATTTCCTTCGGAAGTCCGCACTGGTAAATTTTAAGCGACGGACCGACAACGATAACGGAACGTCCCGAATAGTCGACACGTTTACCAAGCAGGTTCTGACGGAAACGTCCCTGCTTACCGCGAAGCATCTCCGAAAGAGATTTGAGCGGACGGCTGCTTGAACCGCCTGTAACGGGCTTGCCGTGACGACCGTTGTCTATCAGCGCGTCAACTGCTTCCTGAAGCATACGCTTCTCGTTCTTTATGATTATTTCGGGAGCCATAAGCTCCATCAGTTTTTTAAGACGGTTGTTTCTGTTGATAACACGACGGTAAAGGTCGTTAAGGTCCGACGTCGCATATCTGCCGCCGTCAAGTGGAACCATAGGTCTGATTTCCGGCGGAATTACGGGAACAACATCAAGTATCATCCATTCGGGCTTGTTTCCCGAACGGCGGAAAGCTTCCACAACTTCAAGTCTCTTTATTATCTTCAGCTTCTTCTGACCCGATGAAGCGTCAAGCTCGGCTTTAAGTTCTTCGGAGAGCTTTTCAACATCTATCTCGTGAAGAAGTTCTTTTATAGCTTCGGCGCCCATACCGACGCGGAAATCGTTTTCGTACTTTTCGTACATATCGCGATATTCGCGTTCGGAAAGCATCTGCTTCTTTTCAAGCGGAGTGTTGCCGGGATCAAGAACTATATACTGCGCAAAGTAAAGCACCTTTTCAAGCGCTCTGGGAGAGATGTCAAGTATTGTTCCCATTCTTGAAGGAATGGCTCTGAAATACCAGATGTGGGATACGGGAGCTGCAAGCTCTATATGACCCATTCTCTCACGACGGACTTTCTTTGTCGTTACTTCAACGCCGCACTTTTCGCAGACTTTACCCTTATAACGCACACGCTTGTACTTTCCGCAAAGACATTCCCAGTCCTTTGTAGGTCCAAATATCTTCTCACAGAAAAGTCCGTCCTTTTCGGCACGCAGCGTGCGGTAGTTTATAGTCTCAGGCTTTGTTACCTCGCCGTGAGACCAGCTTCTTATCATTTCGGGAGAGGCAAGCCCGATCTTTATAGAATCGAAAACATTTTTTGCCATTTATATTTCTCCCCTCTCATTCATCATCGCCGAAATCATCATCGATCCCGCCGTCATACTCTTCCGAAAACTCATCGGAGAAATCATCGTCATCTTCAACGACTTCGCCGTTTTCATCTTCAACGAGCATATCGTCAGTTTCGCCTTCGCCCGCAACCGTTGCGCCGACATCGTCTTCCGTAACGTATACGGGACCTGCCTCATCCTCAAGGTCACTGAGCTGCGAAAGCTCTATTTCGTTGCCGTCCTCATCGAGAACGCGTATATCAAGCGCAAGAGACTGAAGCTCTTTTACAAGCACGCGGAAGGATTCCGGAACACCCGGCGTGGGTATATTC